>JBBIGR010000036.1:0-55870 GCA_037447435.1 Fibrobacteria bacterium | reverse complement strand
ACACAATACACACAATTAAAAACAAAAAACTGTAAACATTTTTTAGGACTTGACCTAAACCTAATTCGTTTTTAAGGCGAGGTTATGCCTGTCGACGTGCTTGTGACCGGATCGGTCGACGAGTAATTCCATGTGACAGCATATATTCCGCTTACAAAAGTCGAGTAAAATTCCGTACGGATTTTAGTTGATTTCTTATTAAATGAAAATGTTGCCGAAGGGGGAGTCACGGACCAGCTCGATGCCCCAGAAGGCGGTATTTGAATTCCTATTGCAACAGCATAGTCACCATTGGGAATGTCGGAAATCGTCGTTTGCCCGTTAGGGTTGACGGTGTTTTGACTTGACCGGAAAGTAAAATAAATCGGATAATCCGCTTTGTTTTCAATAATGATTTGATTGTCGTTTGAGCATCCAATCAATGAAACAATCCCGGCTAAAAGAACCATAAGTTTACCCATACGATCTCCTTGAGAAATCCAATTCGATATTAAGTATACCATATAATTTCCAAAACGGCAATGTCGCTTCTTATTCCAACCAATCCGACGCTTCGCCGCCGATAACGCATTGGTCGTTTGTACCGTCGGTATTTACCCAGAAGACTTTCCTTTTCCCGTCGAAATATTCCTTCGTGTAAACCAGCTTCTGGCCATGGCCGACATTGATCAGCATCGGGCTTCTCTCGTTATAGTTTTTTATCGAGCCCGATGAAATGGCGATTTTGCTTTCATGCGAAAAGACGGATAACGCAATAAGGCCGGTGGTATCTTTCCCGCATGAGGCGATAATGGTTTCATTCGAAATCCAGCAAAACTCCCTGGCTGCCGCATCATGTGTCAATGCAATCAATTTTGACGTCGCGGGGTCGTAAACCCACAGGTCTTTTGTTCCGTTGAAACTTGTTTTATTAGACAATAATGCGATGAGTTTACCGTTCGGGCTGAATTTCGGGGAGGTAAAATCGCCGGTTCCGTCGGTAATGCATATTGGTTTTTGCCCGTAAGGATCGGAAATAAACAATTGCCATTTGCCGTTTGCATTCGATCCGAACGCCATACTTTTTCCGTCTGGGGAAAAAGCCACTTCGCCTTCATTCGAATTTTTCCATGCAATGACCGGGTTTAAGACCATACCGTCGGACTTCATGCGGAAAAGATCGGAGGTGCTGTCTGCAAGCGTTGCTGAAAAATAGAGCCATTGGCCGTCGGGTGAAAAAGCCGCACCTTTCGGGCAGGAGATCATGGGAATGCTGCGTTTTTGGGTTCCGCTAAGGTCCATAATACATAGTCTCGGGCAAGAGGAATCGGCATTTTTCTCGAGATATGCGATTTTACTTGCGGCAAATGAAACAATCGGGGCGCCGCATGCGACAGCACCGCTGGTCAGCGGAAATTCCGCGTTTTTTGCTAGCACTTTCAGGTAAATGGCGTTGACGTCATTCCTATTGGAGCAGAAGGCGAATATGCCGCTCGTTTCGCCGTTTTTAAGTATCGAGTCGTCTATTCCTGCGGAATCGATTTCGACCTTTGCCGCAATCGCCTTAGCATCCGCTTCCATTGCGGGATCAGGGGCAATATCCTCGGTGACCGCAATCAAATGGTTTTCACACGAAATAATCTTTTTTCCCTCGGGAGAAAAGCGGATGATGCAATACCCCACGTATTTGCCGTATTCTCCCGGAGAAAGCACCAATGCCGGACCGATTTTCATGGGTGTTGAAAATTCCTGTTTCATGTTTCCGGCGATAATTATATCGCCCGGCTGTAAATCCTTTGAATATGCGGCCATATTTTCCCAATTATCGTGTGAAACAAGAATACGGACGTTTGCGCTTTTCGCCAGATGATGATGAATCTCGTCCGCGGGCACGAACAACTTTTCCCGTTCGTTTTGCTGCGTCAATAACGCCGGGGCCACGATAGAGAGAAATTGGAATCCGTAACCGTTTTTAGCTATCATTTTTTTCGGTTCCACATTTCCGAGTCCGAATCTGCTGATGAGATTGGTGAAGACGTATTGCGTTTTACTTTGATTAATCGCGGGATAAAGTTTCCCGAGTCCGTACCGCATTTCCTGGTCGCCCACGGAAACGGCGTCGAATTTGACGCGGTCGTAAAAGCGTTGCATCAGTTTGGCTTTTAACGGATGCGACGCAGGCGTTATTCCATTTCCGCAATCGATGATGATATGGGTCGGAAATTGGGCGGCAAGTTGATTGATAATGGTCGCCTTTCGAGCCAATCCGCCCATCATGCCTTTGGGCAGTGCCATGGGTAAAATCTGACCTTTGTCGTTTCCGGTGTAAATGATGGCGGCTTCAAGATTGTTTTCCCTGCGCTCGAGCGCATTCGCCCGCGCTATGAGTGCATGGGCTTTCCACATGTTCGGATTGAGTTTTATCGCCTTTTTTGCGTTAAATACGCAAAGCCAGACGTTGCCTTTCGCATAATATTTTTCTGCTGTACGATAATAATCTTCCGCGGTTTTTCTCGTCATTTCCTTCAGATTCATTTTTACGGTGATTCCCCAAATCGAACCCAGATCCTCGGACAAATATTTCCAGCCGAAATCTGCGCCGTATTTTTCAAGTTCAACACCGGCGCCCGCACTGAGCCCTGAGATCGACGTGTGTGCCCCGATCGTATAATCGTAGGCTGCGCGAACCGAGAATTGCTTAAAAAAACTTGCCGACAGTCCAAGTCCGACGCATAACGGCTCATCGCTGATTTTTCGTGCGCCCGCACCGATGTTCATGTTGAAAACATCGGGCAGATCCCCCGACAGGGCAAGCGGGTGGCATTCGGCAGACAAATCGATTTGCGCAGGCAACGGCTCTTTGGTCGCAACATAGGTGATCGGCGGGCCAATATTGGAAATTCCGAGATGCAAATTGACAATAGGCGACGGCCGGTATGCGGCGTCGGCATTAATGATTGCCGTTCTGCCGAGTGTTTGGTCGAGCCTGCTTTCCACATAAGATGCCGTCGCGCCCAGCGACAGCGCCTTTTCCATGAAATAAGAGGCAAAGGAAACTCCTGCGGCGTATTCGACCATAGACGGATGAGATACTTCCTGGTCTATGGTCCGGGCATATTCGAAAGTCCCGGGTGTGAAAATCCTGAAATAGGTGCCGACGGTACCGACGTCGATGATCGGAAAACAAGCCCCCGCATATTCGATACGCGTATCCATGAGCCATTCGCAATGCGTCGTGGCAACCTTTTGAAACCCGAATAAAGCGGTGTTGGCGGGATAAAGCGGAATATCGGTTGCATCCATCAAGCCGGTTGCGGCGACCTCGCCGAGACTAAGGCTGCCTGCACTAATGGGGAGCGAAAGAAAATTGGCAACGGTGTGACCGCTGTTTTCACCTTTTATATCCAAAAACCAGTCTTTTGCCGAGGACGATTGGGCCAGTAGAGGCACAAAACAGGCAATGACGATTAAAAATTGACTGAAGAAAGTCACGTCGGGTCCTTAGTATGGTCCAAAATGGATTGCTCTCTATTATTATATCGGTCGGGAATTATAAAATCATCAAAAATTAAACAATCCGGCTCCTCTTTGCGCAAAATAATTTTTATAGTCTTGATCGCAATACAAATGGAAAAATGGGAGGCAGGATGAAATATCGGAAAATGGGATCGTTGCCGTGGGAGGTTTCGGCTTTAGGGTTCGGTTGCATGCGATTACCCACGAAGACTTTCCTCAGGGGTGTCAATCAACCTCTCGCCATCGAAATAATCAGGCAGGGAATCGACTCGGGGATAAATTATCTGGACACCGCCTGGATGTACCATATGGGCAACAGTGAACGTATCGTGGGAGAAGCTTTACAAAACGGGTATAGGGAAAAAGTCAAACTCGTTACCAAATTACCCATGATTTTGGTTCGCAACACCGACGATTTCGACAAATACCTCAACGCCCAATTGGAACGCCTTAAAACCGATCATTTAGACATTTATTTGTTTCACATGCTCGATCAGACCCAATTCGAAAAACTAAAGCGTCTGAACCTCATAGATAAAATGGAAAAAGCAAAGGCCGAAGGCCGGATCAAGCACATTGGGTTTTCATTCCACGATACGCTGCCGGTTTTTAAACAGATCATCGATTTCTACCCATGGGAAATGACGCAAATCCAATATAATTATATGGATACCGCATTGCAGGCCACGACCGAAGGGTTGCAGTATGCGCATAAGAAAGGCATTGCGGTTGTGGTCATGGAGCCGCTGAAAGGCGGACAATTAGCCGATCCGCCGCAGGAGGCAATGTCAATTATCAATAACGCCCCGGTCAAACGGACGCCGGTAGATTGGGCTTTGCAATTTTTATGGAACAGGCCAGAGGTTTCTTGCGTTATTTCCGGCATGAACAGCAAAAAAATGGTGGAGGAAAACTGTGCAAGCGCCGACGCTTCGGGGGTTGCAATTTTAAAACCGGACGAATGCTCCGTCATCGACGATTTGGCCGTTACGTTCAAGAAAAAAATCATTGTTCCCTGCACGGCCTGCCGCTATTGCATGCCTTGTCCTTTCGGTGTCGATATTCCCCAGAATTTTGCCTTGCTCAATAATAAATCGTTCGGCTCGACGGGAAAAGCCGCATCGAGAATCGTGCAATGGCTCATCACCAGAAATTACCGGCACCTTGCGAAAAATAAAAAGGAATTGCTGGTAAAAAAAGACCGGGGAAGGGCATCACTTTGTCAACGTTGCAACGGATGCGTTCCCAAGTGCCCGCAGCATATTGCCATTCCCGACGAATTGATGAAAGTAAAGGCAGTTTTCGAGAATAAAAAATCGATCCTCTCCGTCACAAAACCTTAAAAAAAGGATGATCATGTTTATTCCATCACCTAAAATCCTGCAAAAATATGCGGATGTGCTCATAAAATTCGCGCTCAACAGCGGGAAAGGAATAAAGCCGGGCGAAGTGGTTTATATCGTCACGCAGACGCCGGGGATACCGCTTGCCAAAGCATTGTACGGCACGGTCCTTTCTTGCGGCGGAAACCCATTGCTTAACATTATAGACGACGAATTCAAGTTGCTTCATATCACCAAAGGTTCCGAGAAGCAAATTTCGTATTTTCCCCAAAAATATTATCGCGGTCTTGCCGATACCATAGACCATTGGGTCCGCGTGATTGCCGAAAACGACCCGATGCTGATGCAAAATGCCGACCCGCGAAAAGTCATATTGATGAACAAAAGCGCGAGGCCGTTTCGGGACTGGCTAGACAAAAAAGAAGACGAAAACCGTTTTACCTGGACTTTGTGTACGTATGGTACCGAAGGCATGGCCAAAGAGGCGGGACTGAGCCTCAAGGAATATTGGGCTCAAATTCAAAAGGCCTGTTTTTTAAACGATTCCGCGCCCATTGCAAAATGGAATTCGGTTTTCAGGCAAATTCAGACCGTCTTAACTAAAATCAATAAACTGCCGATAGACCGTTTGCACGTGACCGCGGCACAAACAGATTTATGGATACGGCTGGGGGAAAAAAGAAAATGGCTCGGCGGAAGCGGCAGGAATATTCCCAGTTTCGAGATTTTCACTTCCCCCGATTGGCGCGGCACGAATGGAAAAATATTTTTCGATTTGCCCCTGTACCGGTACGGCAACATCATAAAAGACATTCGTTTGGAGTTTAAAAACGGAATAATCGTCAAGGCGACCGCCGCTAAAAACGAAAAACTCCTTCACGAGATGATCAAACAGAAAAACGCGAATAAAATAGGCGAATTTTCATTAACGGACACGAACTTTTCAAAAATCACGAAATTTATGGCCGATACGCTTTTCGACGAGAACTTCGGCGGAAAATTCGGAAACACGCATCTTGCCGTCGGAAAATCGTATCACGACACCTATGCGGGCGATATGGCTGCCATGAAAGAAAAGGATTATGAAAAGCTCGGGTTCAACCATTCAACCGAACATACCGACATCATCGCGACGTCGAACCGGACCGTGACTGCGCATATGCTCGACGGAACGGAAACGGTCATCTACAAAAACGGGCATTTTACTTTGTAAGTTTATAAAACCGGTGCGCCCCCACATTTTCGGAAGCAACGTCCGCCGATCGACATAACAGGGACAATGTCGAGGTGATGTCGTTGATGTTGTGACCGGTAGTCTTTGCAATGTCTTCTATGGTAAGCGGCCTTCGTTTCAATGTTTCAAGAATCGCGGCGCGAAGGTCGCCTTCTACCGCCGCGTTTCCCGTGGTTTGGTATTGCCGTGAAATGATTTCAACGGGCAAAGGCTTGAAGAAATGCGCTATGGAAAGCAATTGGTCGTGGGAGGCCGGTACGATAGAGTCGACGGCGCCCGGCCGGTCGAGCGTGTTTAATTGCACGCGGGTCGGATTGATTTTTTCAGCAGCATGTTTCAAAAGCGACAGTTCGATCGGGGAATCGTTGATTCCCGGTACGATAAAGACTTCGAGCCACAATATCCCCTTATATAAACGAGAAAATGCGATGAGACCGTCGATGATTTGTTCGTTCGAAAGGCCGCCGTGCGGCCTGTTTACCAATGAAAAAGCTTTGTTGGAAACTGCGTCGAGAGAGGGGAGTACGTAATCGAATTGCATCGCCGCGGCCGAAACGTCTTTATCGTGCAGTAGGG
The DNA here is from genome assembly GCA_037447435.1 of Fibrobacteria bacterium. GTDB lineage: Bacteria > Fibrobacterota > Chitinivibrionia > Chitinivibrionales > FEN-1185 > FEN-1185. The sequence goes on along the minus strand of JBBIGR010000036.1, from coordinate 49,222 downwards.
TGCCGTTGGTAAGCAACGCCGTGGTATAACGGGAAAAGTGCGTTTTTAAAAAATGAATGAGATCGCCGAGGCCGCTGTTGAGCGTGGGTTCACCGCTGCCCGTTATTGTTATAATGTCAAGCTTTGGCGACGTTGATAAAAACGATTGAAGTTCGGCAATCACGTCGGCAATCCGCACGTGTTCCGTTATTTCGCCGGAAAGGCACGATGTTTCGCCGCATTCGCAATACACGCAATTCAGATTGCAGGTCTTGGCGGAAACGATATCGACGCCGAGCGATATTCCAAGACGTCGGGACAATACCGGGCCGAACAAAAATTTATAAGCCATCACGATACCTTTTTAAAGAAAAAGCCGGGATTTTATCACCCGGCTTTTTTTTAACGAGAATCAGGATTTCGGTTACTTCTTTATAGTGGTGCTCGCCTCGATCATACCCGGTATTTTTGTTTCCAAAGCATCCGGATGATTGGTCGTAATCACAAAATCACCGTTCTGATTTTCTGCAAAATCCGAAGATATCGTGATTGTCACTATATAATCCCATTCACCGTCATCCTTAGCTTTCGCAGCTTTTTTCACCGTAAAGTTGCAATACACCGGCAATTTATTTTGCCAGGTGTTTTGCCCTGCGGGTAGCGACTGCGGCTGCGAATTCGATACGAACGATACATTTTTGACAACAAGGTCCGATTTTTCCGACGATAAAAGCAAATCCGTCTCGTATTGGTTTTTGCCCTCGGCTTTTTTCAAGGCAATGTATTGAGGGTTGACGTGTAACGCTTCTTTGGCAACACCTTTCAGACAAAGCCTGAATTCGGACTTGTTTTTCGCATTGCAAGTGACGGTGGCGCATTTTGTAAATGCTCCGCCGTGAATTTTTGCGATATTAACTTCTTCGGTAATTGAGCCTTCCCGACCGGGAAGGATGGTCGTGTCGAAACCGACCACGGTGCATCCTCAACCAGGCCTCACATCCCGGATGACAAGGACGCTGTCTCCGGTATTTTTAATTTTAAATGCATGTTTAAGAATTCCGGTACCGCCGGCCTTTATGGTCCCGGCATCAAATTCTTCACTGTCTACGGTTGCCAAGGGGCCGGTTGGAGGGGCAGACTTGGAAAAAACAACAACGCATGCAGCGAGGACAACGAGCACAAGCAATTTTTTCATGGAAGTCTCCTCGGATTTTAAAGCGCAAAGTGCCTTTTCATACTATTTAAATATAATATAAAAACAGCAAATCTATTATTTTGATTGGAGTCTTTATAAAAGTTACCGACCCATCTTGGAACAATTATTTCATGAACAATACGTTTAATCTCGTGAAAATTGCGGAGACGCTCGAAAGCCTGGAGGAAACGATTATCTTTAAATTGATAGACAGGGCACAATTTAAGCATAATCCGCAAGCATATGAAAAAGGCAAAAGCGGCTTCGACGGCGCCCATGACGAAAGTTTGTTTTCTTTACGTCTTCGTCATCAGGAGAAAATGGATGCTTTATTCGGCCGATTTTTGCTGCCCGAGGAACGTCCGTTTTGCAGCCGGCTTCCGAAAGCGCGCCGCAAGCTTTCCATCCCGTCGACCGGGCTGTACTTACGAAACAGCAATGCGATAAATCTGGGGGACAAAATCCTTCAGGCATATTCGCTTATTTTACCTAAAATCTGTCGTCGCGGCGATGACGGTCATTTCGGTTCCAGCGTCGAGCATGATGTATATGCTTTACAGGCGATAGCCAGACGTATCCACTATGGCTCGCTGTATGTTGCGGAAAGCAAATATTTGTCGGGAAAAAAACAATACGGCGATCTCATCAACGCAAAAAACAAACAAGGGCTTCTTGCTCTTCTGACAAGAAAAGAAGTCGAGGAAAAAATCATGGCTCGGATCCGGGAAAAGGTCGCGCAATGTCAAAAACGGGTCAATGCCGATATCCGTCATGTCGTTGATCCCCGCATCATTGAGCTTTTTTACCGCGACTACGTGATTCCTTTGACTAAAGAAGGCGAAGTGCGGTATCTGCTGGGGCGGCTTGATTCAAGGAACCTTCGGTTATGACATATTCTCCAAAAGTAATTACCATTTACAGCGTCGGCCTGCTCGGCGGTTCTTTGGGGCTGGCTTTGAAAGCGTCGGGATACGCGGGGAGAATCATCGGTTTGTCGTCCCCGGCTGCCATAAAAACGGCCTTGGCGCTCAAATGCATTGACGAAGGATACGGCTACGACGAACTCGAACGGGTGTTGCCCCGTACCGATTGTCTTTTTTTATGTTCGCCGATATTTACCATTATGGAAACCATCAAACGCCTCGGTACCATGAAATTTTCCGAAAACGGCTGCATCATATCCGATGTCGGCAGCACCAAGGCGCAAATCATGGACTGTGCGAACAGGTTTTTACCTGAAAATGTGGACTTCATCGGCGGACATCCTATGGCCGGTTCCGAGAAACACGGGCCGTCGGCCGCAGACCCCTATTTATTTCAAAATGCGATTTACGTAGTTACTCCGCAATCGGGCGTTTCCGCCAAAAGGCTTGAAGACTTCTCCGAGTTTCTCGAGAAAAACCTCGGCTGCAGGCATGTGGTTTTGGACCCGAATGTTCACGATACGATAGCGGCAACCGTTAGCCATGTTCCGCATTTGCTCGCAGTTGCACTCGTTAACCTTGCGGCAAAAATAAACGAACGTATTTCGGGGACGCTCACCCTGGCTGCTGGCGGATTTCGCGACATGACCCGTATCGCCTCGGCCCCTTATGCCATGTGGCACGATATTTTGGCAACCAACAAAAATGAGATCGGTCCCATCATCGATGAATTCATTGCCATGATGTCGGAAATGAAAAGCCGCTTGGATTCCGAGACACTGGGAAATGCGTTCGATTCGGCCGCGCAAACGCGCTCGGGCATCTCGTCTTTCAATAAGGGTTTTATCCGGCCGCTTTCCGATGTTTTTGTCGTGGTGAAAGACCAGCCCGGCATGATAGCGAATTTGGCCAACGCATGTGCAAAAGTAAATATTAACATTAAAGATATCGAAGTGCTCAAGGTACGGGAAAACGATGCGGGAACCATCAGGCTTTCATTCGAAAGTAAAGCTATCGCGCAACAAGCCGTCAACCTGTTTAAAGACCTCGGCATTTCCGCTTGGGAAAGGCAATAGCAGCGTGCTTACAATTAAACCGGCAAAAGAAATGAAGGGTGCGATCAGACTTCCACCCTCAAGTGATTTGTTTTTCGTCAGTATAGTCATGGCCATTGCGGCAAAGGTAAATGCGAAAATAACCCCGTTTGACGACATCCCGTTTATGCCTTGGTGGGAAAAGGCGTTCGAAGGGCATGCTTCGTTTTCTGGTGAAAACGATTGCTGCACCGTATCTCCATTAAACATGGATTTCGCAGGACCAATAACGCTTGCCTACGAAGAAATTCCCTATAGGGATTTTACGGTGTTTTGCCTGTTGGGAAGTAAAAAGACGCTTATTATAGATCCTCTGCCGAAAAAACGTCTGGACCTTTGGACCGCATTTACGGCGGAATGCGGTTGTACCTTGAATATCGCCAATCAGCAAGGCGCAACGGTGTTATCTTTAAGCAATGAAGACCGGTTCCGGGTCAAGGACACCGTTAAAAATGCCGACCAGATGCATTTGCTTCTAGGCCTTGCCATGGGATTGCAAAAACAATTGACGGTGACGACCGACTCGGCATTTTCAAGCGCCCTCCGAAATATCGTTCCTGCCTTCGGGTTCGATTTGACGGTTTCAAGTAGCTTGCGTGATAAGAACGACGACCCAATAGCCCGAAGAATCCGTTTCATGCAAATGGGTAAGAAACCCGCAGCGCCGATTTTATACAACGTCACGGGCGATTTTTCAAAAAGAAAAGAGGGCCCGTGCGAAATCACGGTACCGGGCGACGATGTGCTGTGTGCTATTGTCCTTGCAGCGAAATGCGTCGTACCGCGCGGTAGTCTTATTGTGGAGAATGCCGGATTGGAATCGTGGAACTCCCAGACGCTCGCTCTGGTCAAGAAAATGGGCGGTGTCGTTGCCATGCAGGAGACGGGTATGACTTCGTTCGGATCCGTGGGTACGATTTCGGTGCAAAAACTGGGATTAGCCGGTCGAAAGGTCGAATGCCTGCCCCTTTATTCCTTTTCGCAACAATTGCCTGCTATGGTGGTCATTGCCGCTTACGCGCAAGGCCAATCGGTTTTTCGCGGCATAGAAGATCTTCGCAACGATGATCCCGACGGCATAGCACAAATAGTATCCGTTGTTAAAGCAGCGGGCATGCGATACGGAGAAATGCCCGACGGTATCGTAATCGATGGCGGCAGGCAATACGACGGTTTCGACATCGCCGATCATTTATGCGCTCCGCTTGCGGCAGCAGCTTCCGTTGCCGCGCTTCATTGCATGGGAACCTCGACAATCAACGACGAGTCGATTGTCCGCAGATGGCCGCGTTTTGCCGAAATGGTTCTTTCTTTATGTGAATTAAAGGGCGGTACGTCAGGTGCTGCCGAACAAGGGGCGATCTTGTAATTAGTAGCTAAATAGAAATTATCTTCGCGGGATGCGTAGATATGATCACAGCTACAACTATCCGGTTGCACAGCAACGGATCTGGGAAAAGGAAGGAAAGTCAATGGTTCCCGTTACCTCCTTTGGCATTGTGGCGTTCAAACAGGCGCAAAAGATTTACGCCATGCTCGACAGGATTTCTCTATGGTCGAAGGCAAGCAAGGTTCCGGTGCATTTTCATCCGAGCCTTTCCCTTCATTACCGCTCGGAGTCGATCAGTACCGACGAAACTGCGTTTTTAGCCCAAAGCGATGTGTTGGTTTCGATAGGCGGTGACGGTACGTTTTTATCCGCCGTCCATTTATCGCAATTTTCCGGAAAACCGGTTATCGGCGTCAATATGGGCGGTGTGGGTTTTCTCACCGACATCGGGCCGGAAGACATTGAGGACAGCTTGGCAAAAATGGTGCGCGGCCAGTATCGGACAAGTGCGAAAATGCTTTTGGAAGCGCGGGTTATCCGAGACGGTTTTGAAATAAAAACAATGCGAGCCTTAAACGATATATTCATCAATCGTTTCGATATGCCGAAATTGACATCCATAAAAGCCTACAGCGGAGAGCAGTTCATTTCCCAATTCGTTTCCGACGGTCTCATCGTCGCATCGCCGAGCGGGTCCACGGCATATTCTTTGGCAGCCGGCGGACCGATCATGGACCCCGACGTTAAAGCGTTTTTGCTCACTCCTATTTGTCCGCATTCTCTAACCGAACGGCCGCTTATTTTATCGTGCGAGCGCGACGTCCGTCTGGTCATGAGTCAAAAAACGGCGGAGGTTATGCTCAGTGCCGACGGCATAGAAACTATGCGGCTTAAAAGCGGAGACGAGGTCATCGTATCGTATTGCGGCGATCAGACGAATTTAATTCAACTTTCCTTACGGTCGCATTTCGATTGTTTACGGGTAAAACTCGGTTGGGGCAAGGATTTCAAAGATTCCGATGGGAACGAATAATTCATGATACAGGAATTGCGGATAAAAAATCTGGCTCTCATTGAAGACGTCCTGGTCGAATTCGAACCGGGATTTTCCGTGTTTACCGGTGAGACTGGGGCGGGAAAATCCATTCTTGTCGGCGCCATCGGCCTGTTGCTCGGCGAACGAGCTTCGACGGAACATGTCCGCGGGGGCTGCGAGGAAGCCGAAGTCAGCGGCGTCTTCGAATTAGGCACTATGAAACGCCGGCTGTCGGATTTGTTTAAACACAATGCGATTCCCGATGATGGGGGAGTGTGTATTGTCCGCCGGGTGATTTCGAAAAGCGGAAAAAACAGAGTGCTTATCAATCAAGTACCGGTTCCTTTGTCCGTTCTGAAAACGGTCGGCGACCAACTTATCGATTTCCACGGGCAACATGAGCATCAATCACTTTTAGATCCTCAAAATGCTCTTAAAACCATCGATGGGTTGCCGGCAATCGAAGTTGTTTTCGAAGCGTATGCAAAAGCCTTTGCCTCCTACGGAGCGGCCCGTGAGGTTTTGGCTAAGCACGACAAGCGGTGTGCGGATTTAAAGGAAAAACGCGATGTTCTTGAATTCCAATATTCCGAATTCAAAAACCTCGCGCTGGAGGAAAATGAAGAAGCAAAGCTATCGGAAGAAGTCACTTTGCTTTCTTCAAGTGCACAAAGAATAGAATGCATTTCGACGATAAACAACGTTCTTTCTTCAGACGAAACGGCGTTGAGCCAGCACGTTGGGTTGATTAAAAAGAACCTTGAAACGCTTTTACGGTTCGATACTGCGGCGCAGCCGTGGGTGCGCGAAATCGAATCGGTCGGGTCGGTTCTTTCGGAATTGGAATCGTTCTGCGGCGATTATTTGGAGAAATACGGCGCCGGTATCGATCCGTCCCGGCTCGATAGCGTCAATGAACGCATGGCAAAAATCCAACGGCTGAAGAAAAAATACAATTGCGATTTCGAGGGTTTGCTGGTGAAACAAAACAGCCTAAAAGCCGACCTTGATGCTCTTGTCAATATCGATGCCGACAGGACGGTGTTGCTTCACACCGTACAAAGCGCGTTGGCCGATTGCGAAAAAACGGGAAAATTGCTGTCCAATGCCAGGAAAAAACAGGCGTTATTATTCGACAAGGCCATCACCGCCGAAATGGCGAAACTCGGATTTAACGGCGGTTTGTGGCGCACGGATTTCATAGAAACAACCGAACCTTTGCCGCATGGCTACGAAGATGCGGTTTTTATGGTGCGAACCAATTCCGGGGAACAGATTTTGCCCCTCATAAAAACTGCGTCGGGCGGGGAAATTTCACGGCTTATGCTCGCTATAAAAACGGTTATGGCTGCCCACGATCATATTCCTATTCTTATTTTCGACGAAATCGATTCGGGTATCGGCGGTGTGCTTGCAACCGAGGTTGCAAAGGCGCTTATCGTACTTGGCAAATCACATCAACTACTTTGCATTTCCCATTTGCATCAGATCGCATCGGTGGCAAACAATCATTACCATGTGTTTAAGGAAGTCCAGGGAAACCGGACCGTGACGCAAGTAAAGAAATTGTCGATGCAGGAAAAAATCGGGGAAATTTCCCGGATGCTCGGCGGCGATTCGGCAATTGCGAAAAAGCATGCCGAGGAATTGCTGAAAAATAATCGTTGATATTTATAGATTGTGCGTTAAACAGGTAAAAGGACGGGGAAATCCATGGGATTTCCCCGTCCTTTTTTACAGCGTGCTTTGTGCTTACTTTTTTCTGACAGTCTTAAGCGCCGTTGCCCAAGGGATAAGTTGGTCAAGCAATGTATTGAGTGATTGTTCATGCATTGCTGCCGGTTTAAAAACGGTGAAATTTTCAAAATCCGTGAATAACGACAGCATGACTTGTGCGCGAACATCGGCAATTTGAAGCTCACCCATAATCAATCTTAAATTTTCGGCGGCTCGTGCTCCGCCGATCGATCCATAACTTACCAATCCTGCGGCTTTGTTGTTCCATTCAGTATAGAGAAAATCGATGGCGTTTTTCAATGAACCCGATGTCGCGTGATTGTATTCTGGTGTTACGAAAATATATGCGTCGAATTGATCTATTTTTGCAGCCCATTTTTTCGTGTGTTCATTATTATGCTGACCCATAGATGGCGGCATTGGCTCGTCGAGCAAGGGAAGATTGTAATCTTTAATATCAACTATTTCAAATTCGGATTCCTTACGTTTCTTTGCAATGTCTAAAACCCAGCGAGCCACAGCATCTGCTTTTCTGCCGGGCCTTGTTGTTCCAACGATAATGGCGGTTTTAATCATGGTATCCTCCTAAGGAATGGTGATTGGTTTTCACTTTTTAATAAAGCAAAACCTACGCCAGAATAAACCCCTGTAAATTGTCATTTTCAAGAATTTTTGGGCCGTTCCCAAATTAAAAATTCTTAAAAATGACAATTCTCGGTTTAGCGATTCCTATTTTAAGAAACCGGATTTTTTACCTTTGGATTTTTCACGACGCCATTTGCAATAAACTCTGTCTCTTTGGGGCTTCATCGTTTCCTGTATTCCGGGTTTACCAATTTTCCTCTTTCGTACGAGCCGAGGACGCGCATGAACATGGTGATTTCTTTGAGATGGTTCAGGGCGTTTGCCTGACTTGCCTGATTGCTGCCGCCGTCGAAGTCGAGGTAAAACAAATATTCGAAGGGTTTGCCGTGGACCGGCCGTGATTCGATTTTGACGAGATCGATATCTCGGAGTGCAAATACGCTCAAACTTCGGAACAGAGAGCCGGGCATATTTTTCAAGGAAAAGACCACGGACGTTTTTAACGCCTTTGACGAATGAAAAGATGCTTTCGGTTTTTTTGAAACGATGAGAAACCTGGTGATGTTGGCCTTGTTGTCCTCGATGTTTTTATCTAGAATGTTCATGTCGTAATCGATTGCAGCCTGATACGAAGCGACGGCAGCGGCATCGAGCAACCGTTCGTCCTTTATTTTTTTGACCGCATAGGCGGTGTTGGAAACAGGGATGCAATCGATGCCCTTGAATTTCTTCAAATGGATTTTACATTGGGCCAATCCCTGCGCGTGAGAATAAACCCGCTTGATATTGTGCGGTTTTACGCCGTGATTCGCGATGAGGAAATGACTGATGCGGAGGAATATTTCTCCGGTAATAGACAACTTGCTTTTTAATAGCTGGTCGTAATTCTGATGGATGCTTCCGGTCAGAGAATTTTCTATGGGGATAATGCCGTGGTCGGCCCGTGATTTTGACACAGCACCGAAAACGTCCTCGAAATCGGGAACGTTAAAAAGCGTATGTTTCGGACCGAAGTATTGTGCTGCTGCGAGCTCGGCAAAAGCGCCCTTTTCTCCTGCGAAAGCGATTTTCATCAGAAAATTCTCCTTATCATGGCAAAATGCTCAAGGTAGTAATCATCGTCAAGCTTATCATACGAAACGCCGCGCGTAGAGCTTGAATGTGCAAAAGTCCTGTTTCCCAAGTAAATGCCGACATGATTGATCATGCCGAAAACCCCGCCCCGAAAAAAAACCAGGTCGCCGACGCGCGCATCGTCGGGAGAAACCTGTTTTCCCAACGATTTTAACTTTCCGGTCGATCTCGGTAAACGGGCACGATTGAGTTCCCTGAAAACAACGGCGACAAAACCCGAACAATCGAAACCGTTGCGAGACATGCCGCCGTCTTTATACCGGACGCCGATATAGGAATTTATTATTTTCCGTAAACGATCTTCCGGAATATGGTAATTGGTCCGGTAATCCCATTTTGATGAGACGTAATAATGGTCGGTACCGTCATCGGCTCCGCCGTAACGAGCCGACGGCGCACAACCGATCAATAACAATAGCGAAAGAATAATACCGGTTTTCAGGACTTGCCGGGGTGCCGACATTGCTACTGCACGGACACGGTTGTTTGTACCGAATGGCCGAGCTTAATAAGCGTATCTTCGCGCCATTTCGGTGCCATGAATTGCACGCCGATGGGCAGTCCGTTGTGCATACCGCACGGAACGGAAATACCCGGAATGCCTGCTAAATTCGCTGAAACGGTGTAAATATCGGTCAGATACATTTGTAAAGGGTCATCGCATTTTTCTCCGATTTTAAACGCAGGCGTGGGGGTAACCGGTGAAATGACCGCATCGCATTTTGCAAAGGCATTATCGAAATCCCGGGAAATGAGCGTTCTCACGCGGGCCGCTTTCAGATAATAGGCATCGTAATATCCCGAAGACAAAACATACGTGCCCAACATGATACGACGCTTAACCTCCGCGCCAAAACCTTCTTTGCGGGTTGTTTGATACATGTCTTTGAGCGACGAAGGGTTTTTGCTTCGATACCCGTACTTGACGCCGTCGTAGCGGGCCAGATTCGACGACGCTTCGGCTGTACAAATAATGTAATACGTCGCGATGCCGTAACCGAGGTTCGGAAGCGAGACGTCGACAAACTTGCATCCCGATGATTTCATTGCGTCAATCGTTTTGGCTATGGCATTACGGACTTCAGACGAAAGTCCTTCGCTGAAATATTCTTTTGGAATCCCGATTGTCAGCCCGTTCAGTGATCCGCCGTACAGGTCTTCGCCGTCGGTAAACCGCTTTTGGGCATTAGTGGAATCTCGTTTGTCGGGAACGGAAATCACCGACAGCATGAGGCCGATGTCGCGGACATGGGCAGCCATAGGGCCGATCTGGTCGAGTGACGATGCGAATGCGACAAGTCCGTAGCGTGACACGCGGCCGTATGTCGGCTTAAGGCCGCAAATGCCGCAATGGCTGCTTGGTTGACGGATAGACCCGCCGGTGTCGGATCCCAGGGCCAGCGGAACCATTCCTGCGGAAACCGCGACCGCGCTGCCGCCGCTTGATCCGCCGGGAATACGGTTGGGGTCGTGCGGATTACGGCTGATGCCGAAGGCCGAGGTTTCGGTACTTCCGCCCATGGCAAACTCATCGAGGTTTGTTTTACCGATGATAACTGCACCGGCGTTCTTTAATGCTTCAGTGACCGTTGCATCGTAAGGAGGGACGAAATTCTCGAGCATTCGTGAAGCGCACGTTGTGGCTACTCCCTTGGTACAGATATTGTCTTTTATGGCAATCGGCATACCGAAAAGCGGCAGGCCTTTCCGGGAATCGATCGGCATCGAATCGAGTTCCTGTGCACGGGCAATTGCGGCTTCGGGACGGGTGCAAATAAAAGCGTGCAGGGATTCGTCTTGCTTTTTGATTTGAGCCAACGATTGTTCGACAACATCACAAACCCGGCGGTCGCCGTTTTGACAAAGAGAAACCGCTTCCGAAACCGGAGAATCGAAAAACCTCATGAACCGTCCTTTTTTTTTACTTATACCATCTGAAAAAGTAGAGACTGACGAAAACGCCGATGACAGATAGTAAATTGAATTTTATTTCAAAACCGAGCTGAAATTTTACCGCCGCGAGATCGATATACCACGGATGCGGATAACCGATGCCGAATGAGATGAAATTATAGGTAAAAAATGTTTTTACGACATTGCTTCCGCCGGGGATCAGGGCAAAAAGCGTTCCGAGATAGGAACCGATGAGTATTCCCACGATGACGACAAGCACCAATGTCCAGAAATTCCTCTCCTTGAGACTTACCGCCATAAAACCTTCCTTTTCTTCATACTGTCTGATGTGCCGATACTTGTTACTGCTTTAAATATAGTTATTTGATACCATCATCAGGTTAAGGCTGTCCCTTATATTGGGATAAAACGATTTTGGTTTCCATCCGTTTTCCTTTTCTGATAAACGTGATGGTTACCGTATCGCCTACGAAGTAATCCAGGAAAAAACCGCCGATGTCTTTTGACGAATAAATGGTTCGGTTACCCATTTGGACGATAATGTCGCCGCGGAGCAGTTTTGCCGCTTCACCCGAACTTGCATGGGCTATGTCCGAAATAACGACACCCTCGTTTTTTGCATATCCCAATGCCGCAGCGACATTGCGGGTCAGATCTTGTACCGATATTCCGGTGTAAATCATGCGGCGTTTACCGTATGTTAAAATTTCATGGACAACGCGTTTCGCTCGCTCGATGGGAATCGCGAACCCCATGCCGATTGATCCGCGATAATTATCGGACCCGGTGAAAATAAACGCATTGATGCCGATAACTTCGCCAAGGGCATTGACCAGCGGTCCGCCCGAATTTCCCTGGTTGATCGCTGCGTCGGTTTGAATCATTCCCTGGTAATACACGCCTTCGGAAGGGGCAAAATTCCGGTCGACCGCAGAAATGACGCCGACCGTAACGGTCGGACGGGCGTCGTTAATGAAAAATCCGAATGGATTGCCGATGGCAATCGCCCATTCGCCGATCATGAGCTTATCCGAATCGCCGAGCTTTGAGCAAGGCAGGTTCGGTGCATTGACGGAAACGACAGCCAGGTCGGTTTGCGGATCGACGCCGATGATTTTGCCTTCGTATTGCGTCCCGCTGGCAAGCGTCACGAAGAGCTTTTGCGCGCCTTCCACAACGTGGTAATTCGTGAGGATATAGCCTTCTTTACTGAATATAAAACCCGAACCCATTCGCTCGACTTCCCGGACTTTTGGAACAAGTTCGGGACCAAAGAAAAAGTCGAAAAAATCGTCGGACGAATAAGACTTGTTGACAACCTGTAATTGGGTCACGACGATGCCGACTACGCTCGGCGCGGCTTTGGAGGTGGCCCGCACGATGGAATTGTTGCGGCTCAGGCCGACATCGTCGATTCGTTGTTGCTGCGTTTGCAGTAATGGGGCGGTCGTGCTTTCGGAATTCTGTTGCTGCGGGTTCGAAAGGAACGCTCCGGTATACATTCGCCGGATGATTTCGCCGCCTATGACGGCACCGGCGATGAGGCAGAACACGACGAGAATGACGGTGACGGCGGCTTTGCCGTTTTCGCCCGGATCGATTGTGCGGTTCTTTTTCATTGGTATTATATCCTTACGACGGAAAAGAAAAAACGATCGTTACCATATATTAATATAATGACGCAAGCGAGGTATCGGAAATTTCATCATAGGCTACATAATCAAGGACCAGCCCGCAGGCAGGGGCGGTTTCCCCGGCCAGTTTCCTGTTTTTGCTTTTTAAAATTTCGTCCAGCCCAAGCGATGTTTTTCCGCGACCGATGTCAATGAGCGTTCCCACGAGCGATCGTACCATTTTGTAAATGAACCGGTCTGCACTAATGGAAAAAACCCGCATATCGCCACAGGAGGACAAGGATGCCTTTTCCACCGTACAGGTCATATTTTCAGTCGTGGTTCTCGATGCGCAAAATGCCGTAAAATCGTGAGTGCCCACGCAGTGCGGAATATTTTGCCGCACCATATCCCAATCGATTTTCTTGAAAACCGACCAAACCCTTTTGGAAAGAAGCGGGTGTCTTCGATCGGCCAGAAAAAAATTATACGAGCGTTTCCTGGCACTGAACCTCGCATGGAACGTATCGGGAACGGCTTGCATGTTGTAAATTGAAATTTCTTTCGGCAGCACTGCGTTCACCGAATGTTCGAGTCGTGCGATTTTTTCTATCGCCGGCAGGTCGACATGCGCACCTTGGCATCGTGCATGCACGCCCGCATCGGTCCTGCCCGCGCCGACCACCCGGCACGGCTGTCGTGTTATGGTACTAAAAGCGTCGGACAAATTCCGTTGAACGGTCGCCGTATTAGTTTGCGTTTGCCAACCGCTGAAAGCCGAGCCGTCGTATTCGACTCTAAAAAAGTATCTCATGATCCAGAGCCCCATCCCGGCGTCGCGCATGCGGCTTCTGCTCTGACAATTCCGTAGCAGAAAATTTCGAACCCCGTTTTCGAATTATCGGCTTTTCCCGTTTTGAGCCCGATGTCGTAATCCCGCAACATCGAAAAAATCATGCGATACTGGTTTGGTTCAAACCCCATTGCGTGGTCCACGATGCCGGATTTGACCAACACGGGGTATACGCTCCGAGACTGTTTCTCTGAAAGCAAACCTGCGGCGACTCCTATCAAAACGCCGCATTCTTCCTGGGCGGCCTTGTTGTAGGATTTGAGGGACGCCTTGAATCTTTTTACGGTATCGGAATTTGTTTTTGCAAATTCACGGATGCGAAACATAGACCAGAATTGCCTGAAAATTGCCGAAACGAAAAGGGGCAAATATACGTTTTGGGCATAAATCGAATCGATGATTTCCATGGCGCGGCCAAGGTCCTTTTTCCCGAGCGCGGCTGCAAGCTCGAACGGCGTCATGGTTCGCGTCGCGCCGCACACCGCGTCGATCACTTTGTTGTCGATAACGCCTTTTTCATCAAGAAACAAGTCGATTTTTTGCATCTCGGAATAAAGAAGCGACGTATCGGCCCCGACGAGGTTCACCAGGTGCTCGGCGGCCGGTCTCGAAATTTTCCGTTTGCACAAAAGAGGGGCATGTGTCTCCACCCATTCCGTCATTTTATAATCCGGCGGGCGAATGAATTCCTGGATTGAAAATCGGGAAGGTTCCTTTTTTAGCCGTGCGGTCAATGTCTCGATAAAAGAAAGGAATTTTTTCGACGGCGCAGCGTCTTTTGATTTTTTGGCCGTTGTTTTTTCCGTTTCCATGACCACGCAAGCATCGGGAAGGTCGTAGCCGAAAAGCCCGGATAATATGTCAAGATCCTTTTCGCTGAGTAAATGCAATTCGGATATCAAAAACGTACGCATCGGTGTTAAAAGCGACGGCGTAATGACGCTTTCGGCAAATGCGGCGAAGTCGCCGTCGCCCGGGTTGTACCGTTCCACCAACGAGTCAGGGTGGGCAGTCTTAACTGCCGCAATAATGTCACTCCGCATATGCTCGCGCATAACCGCATCGTCGCCGCACAAAAGAGTGAAACCGTTAATGATGTGGCTTGTGCTCATGGAATAAGATCTTTAACGGTGTTGCTTTTTGAATTTGTCGTTTTCATGAAATTGTCCAGGTTATTGAGAAACTTTTTATGATTGTCTAGTAAGACCGACCGTATTGCCTGTGCCAAATCCGCAGACGACGAAGCGGCAAATGCGACGCCCGCTTGGGTCAGGGTTTTCGCGCTTTCCTGTTGCGTGTGTATGTCGGGTCCGAAAAAAACGGGAATTCCGAATTGAGCCGCATCCCACATATTATGCGCACCGGTAGTATCGAAAGTGCCGCCGATAAAAGCCGCATCGGAAATTTTATACAGAGCGTCCAAGATACCGATTTTATGTATCACGCACACTTTCCATGTTTTTTCCGTTGCGATGTCGGTTAAAATCGGAGTGGTCACGCCGAATTCTTTTGCTATCGCGTTTGATTCGCGTAAATATCTCGGGACGATTATACTTTTACAATGATAACCCGATTCCTCAAGCATGTCAATTGTTGCTTTAAGGTGAACCGCTTCTTCGGCGTGAATGCAGCCGAACGTTATGCAGGGCTCGGACTCGGACAATTGCAATGCTGCGCGTAAAGTTGCACGGTCCTTTGCGGGGCATTGTCGAACAGTAACATACGATTTGATGTTCCCGGTTACGTGTATGTTTTTGGCCGGGATTTGCAATTGTTCGAACCGTTTGGCGTAAATTTCATTTTGCGCAAGAACGATAGTGGGGTAGGTAAGAAGCGGCGATAAAAACAATCCCAATCGTTTATATGCTGCAAGAGACTGTTCTTCAACGCGGGCATTTATGATTCCCAGGGGAATTTTCATCGATTTGCACGCCCAAATCATGCTTGGCCACAATTCGGTTTCAACGAGCCACAGCCGTTTCACTTTGAATGTTTGCAGCGTTTTTTTCATGCGGCCGATCGTATCCATCGGTAAATAGCCGATGGATACGATATCCGGCGCCCGATGCCCTGATAAATAGGAAAAACCGGTTTTTGTCGTCGCAGTTACCAAATAGAAATCCGCATTGTTTTTTTCCCGCAGGATGTCCAGAAACCGGATGAGGACTTTGCATTCGCCAAGAGATGCGGCATGGAGCCAAACAACGTCGCCCGTAATTGCGGTAAGCGGCTTCGGACCTTGCCATCGCTTTTTAATTTCCCACGACGCGACAAACGGAAAAGGGGCCAGAAGTGCTCTGGCGAGCGTTGCACCGCAAGAAAAAATGAAGCTGTACAATGAAATTAAAATACGAAAAAGCACAGGTGTCATAAAGGTATTAATTTTCCGAAATCCTGCTTTTGCCGTCGGCCTTTGATTTGTATAGTGCCTTATCCGCATCGGCGATTAAAGCGTTTTTCTGGCGCGGGTTTTTTCCATCGTACAAAGAAAGGCCTAAACTGATCGTGTAATGGATCGGGTTTTT
Source organism: Fibrobacteria bacterium (assembly GCA_037447435.1). Classification (GTDB taxonomy): domain Bacteria; phylum Fibrobacterota; class Chitinivibrionia; order Chitinivibrionales; family FEN-1185; genus FEN-1185. Next base: position 33,304 of record JBBIGR010000036.1, on the reverse strand, counting down.
AGGGTGCATATAAGGCGTTCCCGCAATTTCTTTACAAATGCGCTGTGCGAGGATCCGGGTGCCGTCGATGCCGGTGTCGGCAAGGATTATGCCGAATTCCTCGCCGCCGTAACGGGCAAAGGTGTCTGCTTTCCGAGTCATGGTAAGGACACGGTCGACAAGGTTCCTGATCACCGCATCGCCGACCAGATGGCCGTACGTATCATTGATTTTCTTGAAATCGTCTATATCGATGAGGATAAGCCCGAATACGGTGCACGTGCGGTCCGCACGGGCGATTTCCCGCGAAAGCGATTCGTGAAACGACCGGTGGTTCGCGATGCCGGTGAGCCCGTCGGTTCTGGCTTGCAGTTTCGCATGCATGTCGACGCAGCTGTGTTCCACGATAGACGATACAAATGATGTGAACACGTAAAGAAACTGGTATTCGTCGGGGGAGGGAACGAACCCTTTTTTCCCGAAGATGCTCAACGTGCCGATAATGTTGTTCATAACGGACAATTGGATGCTGATGGGCGTTGTCTTTTCATACGCGTCATACGCGAAATCGGAATCCTGTCGTCCGCTGTATAATTCGACCGGAATTTCATCTTTATTAAAAGTATCCCGATCGATAGCGCTGCAAACGGAGTCCCAATTATCGGTAATGCTGTTTCGCAGCGTGGTTTGGTCCATTATTCCGCTTTTAGGCATTGCGTGGATTTCCATGACGTCATGACAATGTATCGCCATGACACAAAAAACCGTATCCAGATGGGAATTTATTTCATCGAGAATAACGCGCATGACTTCCGGAATTTCCAATGAAAGCATGAGCTTGCGTGAAAAGTTGAACAACGAGGTAATGTCGTGAATATGTCCTTTGATGTCGGGAGAAATGACGTCCGACTGCTGCATCAGCAAAACGCTTTTTAAATGGAAAAGGCGAGTTGCTATGGCTTTTTCGACTTGGATTTTTAAATCAAGGATGGAAATGGGTTTCATTAAATATGACGAAACGCCGATTTCAATCGCCTTGGCCGCGCTTTCGAGTGAGGCGTGACCGGTAATAACCATAAGTTCGGTAAAATTGTCTTTTTGCCGGGCAGACCGCAATACTTCTATGCCTTCTATGTCGCCCAGGAAAAGATCGGAAACGACAACATCAAAATCGTTTTTCTCTATTAGCTCCAATGCCGCAATGCCGCTAAGGCATGTATGGACTTCGCACAGATCCATAAGTGCGGTTTTAAAGAGCATGCATATGACTTCTTCATCGTCAACAACAAGAACTTTGCAATCTTTCGAACGTTTTACCAAAGAGGTCATATAACAGGGTTTCCCATATTTTCTTTTTTATAAAATATAGTAATTAGAATGCACGTAGTGTGATTTTTATACGGGACAAAATCAAAGCATAAAGGTTTGACATTTTTCCATAGCTAACCTATATTATCAAACTGTTTATACCATTTATATCTTTCAAAATCTTACTATCGGCCAATATTAATGAATAAAAACAAAGCGTTCTGTTTATCGGTTGCCGTTGCGGCAGTACTTTTTTCCGGGATTTCCTGCTCAAACCTTTTTCAGCCCTATACAAGTGTCGGTAAAGAGGTGATCACGGATGTCGATCCCAATGTAACGGATTTAAAAAACGGATTCAAACAGGTTCATGTCGATTTACCGGTATCAGGCACAAGGAGCATGGTCGTTGGCGGACAAGGAAATACTGCCGATTCTCTGGTTTCGGGTGTACACCGGTCGAATCTGACAATCGGCTCATTATTTAATGAGTCCTCGATCGGCTACGTTGAATTGAATATGTATGACATTATTAAAAATGGCGGGAAAACCAGATTTACCGGCTCCTACGACAGTAGCGCTTACGAATGTTATTTACGCATGTATCATGTTTGGTCGCATGCCGATTCCGTAGCATTTTCCGATAGTAATGCAACTGTAACCGATTCAATATTTGCTTGTCCGACTAAGCAACATGGTTCAAAGTTCGATCCTGCTAAGCTTTTGCCATCCACCAATTCTGTACAGATTATAGATTCGACACGGGATGCAAATAATGTGGTTCACTACGACACGCTTTCAGAAACGGTGCCCCAATTACTCGGAACGATAACCTTCCGGCCTCGAATAGACTCTATTCTAATTATTCCTTTGCCGCCCGCAATTTTGGCAGAACTTCGAGACGCGATTCGTGATACCTCCACCGATTCTACGGTTTACGAAAAGAGGGCCTATTGCATTAAGGCTGACAATAAGCAAGGACTGGTACGGTTTACAAACCCTCAATTCCTCTTGAAATATCATACGAGCAAATCAGATACTTCGGCGCGGGATTCAACCGCACTCGTTAGCCCGTATAACGATATTACGGTGTTTGAAGCAAATGCAGCCGACGATTCGCTTGTTGCTTCATGGGAGGCCGACAGGTTTGTCGAAATTCCCGTGAATATGAAACCTTTACGTGATTCTCTTTTGCCTGTCATGGGAAAAAAATTTACGATTTCTCAGGATGCCGCATGTTCGCTGTGGGTAGCTAAACCACTTTTTGAGGTTCCCGACTCTACCGATACGTCCCGAATACTCGAATATACAATGTTGAATTACCAGATTACGTCCAAAGGACTCATGGATACATTGCGAATAAATACCGTTGAATTGGATAAATCATCTGCGAAAATCAATTTGTCGCTTAGGCCGTATTTCCAGAACTGGTTGGACAACGGAATGCCGGATGTCCTGTACCTTTACCTTTTTGTCAAACCGGACCAGCGATGGAGTCGTATAACATTCAATAAGTCGCAAACGGAAATACATTTCAGATCATTATTCTCAAATCCACACAAATAGCAGGATGCAATGAAGATTAAATCAGCTCTCATTTGTATTTGTACAGGTTTATTGACGCACATTTTCGGGCAATCGATCATCGGTGCCTCATTCCCTTTTGGGAACCAGGTTCAGGCGAATTCGGGAATGTCGTTTGCCATGGGCGGAACCTCTTGCGCCGTATTGCCCGACTATAACGGCATGCTGATCAACCCTGCCAATTTGGCAAGCATCGATAAAACCGTGCTTTCGGCTTTTGTTACTGCGGATATTATGAAATTGTCGGACTCATCCCATATTAGCGATGTGGCAACCGTGTTGCCCCGTCAAATTTCAGTCGGAATTCCGCTGGGTAAATTCGGAACATTGGGATTGGCATACGATCAACGGGTGAATGAACAGCTTTCTGTTCGATACGACACCGCATTTCCTTACAACGGCAAGACTAACGCGGATTATTATAAAGGCATGACAAAAGAAGGCGGGATTTCTATTTGGCAAGTAGGATACGGCGTCACAGTGCAAAAAATCATTCAATTGGGTCTTTCATACGAACGGGCATATTTTTCATCGGCAAGAACGACGGTGGAATCGCTACGGTTATTCAATGACGGCGACACTCTTTTACAGGACGATCCGTCTCGCGATAGTACGAAAACGAATGCGACATTCGACGGGTTTAGGGGCGGCGTCACGGTTTTACTCGGAAAATTACGATTGGGATTAAGCGGGGAATACTTTTTAAAAAGCGATGCAAAGGCCGATTCTGCAGTGTACCCTACTAACAGCACCGTTCCCGTGGCCAACACCGACGGTCGTCGTACCTTTACCCTTAAGATGCCTCCGTCGCTTTTTATCGGCGGCGCCTACGACTTTTCGCCGGAATGGCTTGCTGCAGCCGATGTTTCGCTGACATTCTGGGATCGGGCACAGACCGAGACGGACATCGATGTTTCCACGGTTGCCGGATTTTCACTTGGCGCGCAATTCATACCGGCTCCCAATATCCTTACTCCAAAATATTATGAAATAATCCGATATAGGGCTGGCGTGCGATACACGCAACTTCCTGCAGACCAGGCATATGAGGCGATGCTGTCGCTTGGCGCAGGGCTTCCAATTGGTAAAGGTTCGGGTATGCTCGATGTCGGTTTGGAAATCGGGCGTCGGGCCAGCGGTTTATATCCGGATCTAAAAGAGGACGTCATTCGTTTCGGTATCGGATTTAACGGCGGCAGAAAGTGGAACAAGTCATCCAGAAGCAATTATTGATCGCAATCAAAGTGAGGTCACGGTGCAGGCAAAGGTAAAAGCTCAGCCGAAAGTTAAAAGCGCAAAACCGGTTTTGGCGGCAAAAAAAGTCGCGGTGAAAAAACCAGTTGTCAAATCAAAAATTACTAAAACAGCTGCAGTCAAAAAAGCAGTGCCTAAAAAAAACACTGCGCCTAGTTTGCAAAAGAAAATCAAACCGACCCCTGTTCCAAGTGCAAAACCTGTTGCCGCAACTCTCGCTAAATCCAAAGAAAAATTACAGTCGGTTGCGCCTAAAAAAGCGGTTATAACCCGGAAAAAAGAACGAATACAACGAAGAAAACCGGTAGCCAAAACCGCTGCCGTTAAAATTTCACCGAAAAAGGTGCTCGTTAAAAAACGACGCGAAACACCACGCCCCAAAAAAGAACTGTCGACGGTCCAGCCTAAAATCGGTAAAAAATCCATAGTGTCTGCTGTTTTGCAGGGCAAAACGCCGCTTTTGGGTCCAAAATATTTTTTTTCCAACGATATTCCCGATCGATATAATGAAACCTATATGCGGGCATTGCCTCGGGACCCGTTTTGGATATTTGCTTTTTGGGAATTTACGCCTCAAACGATAAAAGGCATACAAACGGTTTTGGGAGAGCAAGTTTTTGCTTCTGCAAAGTGGATTTTACGGGTTTCGGATATTACAGACATAGAATTCGACGGCAATAACGCGTGGCGCTTCGTCGACCTCGATATCCCGTTCAATGCCGATAATTGGTACGTAAAAGTTTGGGAACCGGGCAGACTTTATTTGATTCAAGTGGGGCTCATGCTGCCGACAGGGACTTTTTTTGAGGCCCTGCGATCGAATCAGGTTGCCATGCCCCGGACCGGGGTTTCGGCAATTACCGATGAAGAATGGACCACGGCCGACACCGAAGAACTTATCCGGTTGTCAACGCAATCGCTTCGCCGGAGCATCGGCGCCAGCGAACGGTTGGAAGAAACCGATTTACTGCAAAATACGATAATTGGCGGCGAAAGCGGTTTGGGGTCCGGATCGGGTTCCGGCGCCATCGCATAAAAAAAATAGAATTGTAAGGAATTCAATGAACGGTATTATGCAACAAAAAGGCAGCCCCAAAGGCTATGTTTGCTTGGTGTTGCATGCGCATCTGCCGTATGTACGCCATCAGGAATGCGAATATTTTTTAGAGGAAAATTGGCTGTTTGAAGCCATGACCGAGACCTATATACCGTTGCTAGTTATATTGGAAAATCTGGTGAGCGACGGGGTGCCGTTTAAATTGACAATGTCCATTACGCCGCCGCTTGCCTCGATGCTGACCGATGCCCTGCTGCAGGAACGGTATGTCAAGCACATCACCAAGCTCATCGAATTGTCGGAAAAGGAATGCATCCGCACCAAAAGCGATCCGGCCATGCACGCAACGGCGCAAATGTACCGCGATAAATTCAGGCTGTGCAAAAACATATTCGTCGATGTCAATCAATGCGATATTATCAAGAATTTCAGACGGTTGCAGGACTTGGGCGTTTTGGAAATCATCACGTGCGGCGCAACGCACGGGTTTTTGCCCACCATGCAATTCAACCCTTCGGCCGTACGCGCGCAAATCAATGTCGCCGTCGAATCGTATCATGATTTCTTCGGTAGAAACCCCATCGGCATCTGGCTTCCGGAATGCGGATATTTTCCCGGTGTCGAAAGATTTTTGGAAGATGCGGGAATCCTGTATTTCTTCAGTGATGCGCACGGCATTCTCTTTGCCGAACCCCGGCCAAAATACGGCGTTTTTGCTCCCGTGTATTGCAAGGGAACGCATGTTGCGGCGTTCGGGCGCGATATCGAATCGTCGAAATCGGTTTGGAGCTCGAAGGAGGGGTATCCGGGCGACGTTGATTACCGGGAATTTTACCGTGATATAGGGTTTGATCTGGACATCGATTATATCAAACCGTATATCGATCCGATCGGCATCCGTATAAACACCGGCGTAAAATATTATCGTATAACGGGAAAAACCGACAACAAAGAGCCGTACAATCACATCGCTGCGCAGGAAAAAGCGGCATTGCATGCGGGAAATTTCATGTTCAACCGTGAAAAACAGGTCGAATACCTTGCCTCGATCATGGACCGGCGTCCCATCATCGTGGCTCCCTACGATGCCGAACTTTTCGGGCATTGGTGGTACGAAGGTCCCGACTGGCTCAATTTTCTCATTCGCAAGATCGCATTCGACCAGAGCACCGTCGCTCTATGCACACCGTCCGATTATTTAGCCGAAAACCCCAGGAACCAGATATGCAGCCCGTCGTTTTCCAGCTGGGGCCATAAAGGATATTCCGAAGTCTGGCTCGAAGGAAGCAACGACTGGTTGTACCGGCATCTTCACAAAATGGAAGAACGAATGACCTTGCTCGCTCAGAAATATCCGCAGGCGACCGAGGGGCTGCGCCGCGCACTCAATCAAATGGCACGTGAACTTTTACTGGCACAATCGAGCGACTGGGCATTTATAATGAAAACCGGCACTATGGTGCAATATGCGGTTCGCCGTTCTAAAGAGCATATTGCAAATTTCAACCGATTATACGAGGAAGTGATTTCCGACGCCATCGACGAAAATTTCCTTGCGCTCCTTGAATCTCATAACAATATATTCCCTAATATCAATTACCGGGTTTACGCTTAATTCTCAGTTAAGGAGATGATATGAAAAAAATCATGACCGTGATCGCCATTGCCGTTGCCTGCTGCAGTTTAACTTTTGCAAATAAAGGCGACAAGGAAACCTTCGATTTGTTCCTTACTACCGGGTACGGAATCGGCATTGGCGGACGAGACGTGGGGCCGTCACAAACAACCACCAACGGCAGCATAGTAAAAAAAGATGACAATTTCCTCAATTTCGGCAGAGGAATAAAATTAGAAGGCGGCGCAAGCTATCGCTTGATGGATCATTTGGCAGGCCAGGCATCGGTGTGTTATAGCTTTGGAGTACCGGGAATTAAACAAGAGACGATCACTACGATCGGTGCCCTCACCAATTCAGTTACCCAGGAATTTTCTTTTTCAACCCTTGGGATCAAAGCCCTGTTAAAGCCGTCGTTTCAAGTTTTGGACCTCATCGACGTGTATACCAATTTCGGCATAGGCCTGGATTTCGCATTTTCGTCTATTCAAGTGACCCAAAATGCTACGGGCGCCGGTGAATATCACGCGACAATCAAGGACAGCAACTGGCCGGCAATCGTATTTGTCGGTGCGCTCGGTGCCGATTACCCGCTTGGTACCAGCATGATATTGTACGGAGAAATTTATTGTGAAGCCATGAGCTTCATGACGTCGAAACAGGAAATTACCGATTCTAATTTCCCAACGGGAAACAAATACGCGACCCAAGTTATCAATTATGAGAAAAATGCAACCGATCGTGAGACACCGCCGGAAACTCCCGGGTCAAATTTAGGCATTCGCATCGGCGTTCGCTTCCCTATATTTTAATCACGGCGGGTTTAATTCCTCGAAGCTTCGACGTGAACCCCTTCCGCCATCGGCACCTTCCCCTTAACTAAGGGGAAGGAAAATTTATTCATGATGCGCAGATAAAATCAAAATTAAAACTTATCCCCCAGCCAAGCGTGGGGTTAGTATTTTACCCGCATATGAAATCGAACAGCAAGAATAAAAAAATCGAATTATTGGCTCCTGCCGGCACTTTGGAGAGTTTTGTTGACGCCATCAATGCGGGTGCCGACGCAGTCTATGTCGGGCTCGTCTCATTCAGCGCGCGTATGCGCGCGCGGAATTTCACGACCAGAACATTGGCATATGCGGTGCCGTACGCGCATAGCAGGAACGTGAAAGTGTACGTCGCATTTAACACGCTTGTAAAGCAATCGGAACTTGAGAAGGCGGTTCATTTGCTCTATCAACTCGAGCAAATCGGCGTTGATGGAATCATAGTACAGGATATGGGAATAGCCGCAATAGTCCGCCAGGCGTTTCCCAAATTGCAATTGCACGCTTCCACTCAGATGGCGGTCCATAACAGCGCCGGCGTGACTGCCTGTGAAAAAATCGGCATGAAACGGGTGGTTTTGGCCCGGGAATTGACCATGGAGGAAATTGCGAAGGCTTGCGCGATTAAATCGTGCGAAATCGAGATATTCGTGCACGGCGCGTTGTGCTATTGCTTTTCAGGAATGTGTTTGGCTTCGAGTTTTTTTGGCGGTGCAAGCGGCAACCGCGGCCGTTGCACTCAGGTTTGCAGACGCTCGTTCGACAATATGGATCCGCACAATAAAGACGATAAAGGCTATTTCTTTTCTCCTAACGATTTAAGCGCAATCGATTTGTTGCCCCAATTCATTGCCGCAGGGGTAAAGAGTTTAAAAATCGAAGGCCGGATGAAAGGGGCAAATTACGTGTCAACGGTTGTCGCCGCATACAGGATGGCAATCGATGATCCGCAAAAAATCCATGTTGCCAAGGAAATGCTTCGTCATGATTTGGGCAGACGGAAAACCCAATTGTTCCTCAGGGGACTCAGGCAAACGGGAATTATCGATGCATTAAATCCTGCCGGTACCGGAATATACATAGGGAAAATAGAGTCGGTAGACGCGCATAAACGCGAGATGCGCGTTCTATCCAAGGAAACCCTCAATGACCGTGATCTGGTGAGAATTCAACCCCAAAACGGGGGAGAAGGGATCATGGTTCAGGTACAATCGTGTTCCGTGTCGGGAGAGGCAATAACGCTCAAACTCGACAAAGCCGTCGAGTGTATTGCCAATGATTCTTTGTATTGCATCGGAAGGGCGAGTGTTACAGGCAAGAGTGAAGCGAAACTCGACGTGAATCCGACACGATTTGTCGACCAGTACAAAAATGTGTATTCGTTGCTGCGCAGTTTCCGCGACGCGGATAAATTCGACAAAAACCGGGACCGTCGCTTGTTCGTCAAAATCGATTCCCTTGCGTGGCTCGATCTGCTGACCGACGGCGGCATCGGCGGCGTGATATGCGCGTTTGACAAAGCTGAAATGCACGGCTTTGCGCTCGACGCCAACCTCCATCGGCAACGCCTGGGGCGCGCCGCCTATATCGAACCGCCGCCGTTTATCGCCGAAGGCGATCTCGGCGAATGGCGAAGAATCGTTCAGACGTTGTGTAAAGACGGTCAATGCGGCCTTATGTGTCAAAACCTTTCGCATATCGTACTGGAAAGCGGCGTGAAGCGCATGCGCGCGGATTATTTGCTGTATGCGACGAACAAGGTGAGCGTCAATGCGTATTCGGCTTTAAAGCTCGGGCAATTCGCCTATTCTCCCGAAGACGATGCGATGAACATCAAAGATATTTATTCTCAAAAAGGAATGGTATATTTGTTCGGGCACGCCCAGCTTTTCGTTTCGCGCATGCAACCTGCGGTCGCGGTCGACAGCGTGATCGCCGACCGGCTCGAACGGAAAATCGTTGTCAAGGAAAAACACGGGCTGTATTACAGCTTGGCTCATGAGCTGTATTGCCTGTTTAATAAAAGGGATTACCTCGAGGATTTGGGTGTTAATTCCTTTGTCATCGATTTAAGCTTTGTAAATCCCGACGCCGAATTGCTCAAAGGAATATTGTCCGCTTATCAGGAAAAGGCGAAATATCCGGATTCGTGTTTATTCAATTTTAAAGGCGGATTGCAGTAATATCAAATATCCTGCCCTATTGTCGAGAATATTTCCGCTATCCGATTCCCATAGGTGTGCCGGGCAAGCACTCGCGCCCTGCCTCTGTCGACAATTGCCTGCCGTTGCGTATCGTGGATGGCATAATAGTCGATAAGCTCCTTAAGGTGCCGCTCGTTTTCGAACATCACGACTTCCGATTTGTCCCCGCCTGTTTCAAATAATTCATCGACAATGGTTTTTTTGCTGGTGATGACAAACGCATTGGCCGCCAGGCAATCGAAAACCCGTTGGGTCAGGCCTTCCCGGATAACAACGCGATTCACGTCGATGTTGATTTTTGTTTCCTGATACGTCCGGCTCAAATTGACATAGTATCCGACCGCCGTCGACACGCGTTGCAAATCGCAGTCCATAAGCCACCACTCGTCTCCGAAAATCATGAAGTCGGGGTATTGCTTGCATAAGGAAATGATGAGCCGTTTCCGATAGAAATAGCTCACGATATGCTTGACGATAAACACTGCCTTTTCCTTAGACAGTTGGGCGGGAAGCGCCGAGAGAGCAATGTGATCGGTTATCCGGGCCGATAAATCGATGCCGTGGTCGTTTGTATATTCCAGAAGAAGGGATGTGACGAAGGGGATAATGCCGTCGATGAACGATTCGTTTCCTTGGGTAAACCCGTCGATTTGCCGGTTATAGGAATTGCCCACGAAACAGGCTGTTCGTTTTATAGCGGCATCCGGTATCGGATAAAAAATCGCCGGGTCTGTCGCAAGCGGACAAAAATGGGCTTTAAACCCCAGGTTCCGAAGCGGCTGCACATACGATCGGTCGGAAATAAAATCTATTCTGTTGGCAATCGGACTCAAAGCTTTATGGTGAAAAATATGATGAAAAAACGGATCGTCGGCACACCAATTGCAATGAAGCATGTTGTGCAACGCGGTGAAATTCCGTATGATCCCTTCGGCGTCGAGCCCCCAATCATTGACGGTAAACAGGATATTGCATTGCTGTTGCAATAAAGCATCGCAGGCCTGTCGTGCCTCGATCGCGCATGGAACATCGGGAATGGATACGACAATCAGACGAATGTCTCTTGTTTGCCGCAAAGCCGATATGATTTCCCTTTGCATAAGGAAACCTTGATTTAAAAACGCCACGGTAATCATGTTGTGAAATTATATGTTCCAAAGAAAATTTTCAATTAAGTGTTTTTTTTTCTTGCAAAAAGCGGTGGGATATTATTTTATACCGGCTTCAGCCAAAGATCGGTCTTCATGTCACGGATCTTTGGCTGTTTTTGTACAAAAAAGTTTTTCATGTGAAGGGGCAATTGCGATGAAACTCGATGCGCAGGCGATTGAATTGAATGAGCAAATCAAGTCAAACAATCCGCATGTTTTCAACATGCTTTCGGAAAAGGGAAAAACGATTTTTTTCCCGAAACAGGGTATATTGGCTCAATCGGCTCAAGCATTGGGAAAACAAATCAATGCGACAATTGGCACCGCGCTCGAAGACAGCGGCTCGCCGATGTGCCTGCCTTCGCTTTGGAAACAAATCGCCGAAAATAAGAAAAACATATTTTCTTATGCGCCAAGTTACGGCCGCCCCGAGATCCGCTCGCATTGGAATTCGATGCTTTTTAAGAAAAATCCGTCATTGGAAGGAACTATCGTAAGCCTTCCGGTCGTGACCAGCGCGCTCACGCACGGTCTTTCTATGGCCGGCTATTTATTTTGCCAGGAAAACGACACAATCATTCTCCCGGATTTGTACTGGGAAAATTACGACCTGGTCTTTACTCATGCGTACGGAACCGCTATTTCGACCTATGAAACGTTTTCGGGATCCCGGTACAATGTCGCGGGGCTGAAACAGCAACTTGACGCAATGCCTACCGGCAAAAAAATCGTTTTGCTGAATTTCCCGAATAACCCGACCGGTTATACCGTTACCGAACAGGAAGCGCTGCAAATAAAAGATGTGCTTGTCGATGCCGCGAATAAGGGCGATGATTTGGTTGTGTTCATAGACGACGCCTATTTCGGGCTCGTGTTTGAAAAAGGGGTTCTGCGCGAGTCCTTGTTTGCGTTGCTTGCCAAGGCGCATGAGCGCATTCTTTGCGTCAAATTCGACGGCCCGACAAAGGAAGATTACGTTTGGGGTTTTCGCGTCGGTTTTGTGACGTTCGGTATCAAGGGCGGTAATGGCCAATTGTTCAGTGCGTTGGAATCGAAAATCGCCGGCGCCATACGGGGAAGCATTTCAAATGCCTCGAACCTCGGCCAATCGTTTTTGCTCAATGCATATCAAAACGAAAGCTACCATGCCGAAAAGAACGAAAAATTCGATGTGCTCAGGCGTCGATACGAAAAAATGCGGGACATTTTCGCCGAACATAAGGAATATGAGGAAATATTCAAACCGCTCCCGTTCAATTCGGGTTATTTTATGTGCGTCAGGCTCAACAGCGGCAATGCCGAAAAGGTGAGGCAAATCCTGCTTGCGAAATATGACACGGGAATCATTGCGCAAGGCAGCATTATTCGGATCGCGTTTTCTTCGACTCCGTTCGATTTGCTCGATAAATTGCTTGATAATATTTATTTGGCCGGAAAAGACGCATTGCAGCAATAAGGGGCGAAAAAACCACAATGGACAAACCCTCTTTCGGGGAAATCGGCGGCGTCATATTTGATCTCGACGGGACTTTATACGACATGCCGTGGTTCATGAAACCCCTGTTTTACCTTGCCCTTTTTCCCCGCAGCAATCGGTTGCCGAAATTTCTTCGCATTCGTGAATCGTTTGCCGGAAAAGCCGTCGGATCGCGGGATACATTGATTCATGCTATCGCCGACGAGCTTTCAAAACAGGAAAAAACCTCGATAAAGGAATGCGCCGACTGGATAACCGGCCCGTTTTACGATGCTTTCATTTCGATCATGCCCTTTTTCAAAGGCAATAGGCCAGGGCTGTCGGAAATTATGACCGGCCTGAGAAAAAAAGGCATTAAGCTTGCCGTACTTTCGGACTATGACAAAGTCCCTGAGCGGCTTGCAAAGCTTAAAATTTCCACGGCGTTGTTCGATACGCTTGCTTCAAGCGAATCGCTCGGCTCGCTCAAACCCCATAAAGATCCTTTTGTCGCAATAGCCCAACAATGGCGGATTTTGCCCCAGGATGTTCTCGTCGTCGGCGATCGGGATGACACGGACGGAATAGCGAGCAAAGCCGCTTCGATGCGGTTCCAATTAATCAATAATAAATCAAAATCGTCGGCGGGGCTGTCCTGGAAAGAACTTGCCGAGAAATTACACAATACCGCAGTAAAAAAATACGAAAATCACTGAGTCAGGTTTCGCAGACGGTCTTCACTGTCCTTGCATTGGCCCAAATGGTCGGCACTTGTGCAAAACGCATTTTGAAATTGTTGCCAGGCGCGAATGGCCAATCGCTTGTTTTCGGCATTCGGTTTTGCCGTATATGCCTCTTCCAGTCCGCGTGCCCACAAATAGGTGGCTTCTTTCCGAAGGTCTTTTTTGTAGGCCGAAGGGGTTGTCTGCGCTTTGCAAAACGCATCTATCGCAGCGGAAAGCTGCTCTGTTTTGTATAGATACTTTCCCCAGAGCAGATAATACAGCCCGTCGTTGATTGCTCCATGGGACACGATACGCTGGGCGCCTTTGAGATTGTTGACGCCGATATACGCTTCCAAAAGGCAAATAGATGCGAGATTTTTCTGGGAATCGGCAAGCGTTTTTCCGAGGCTTGCTTCCAAAAGCGGAATGGCTTCGGAAAAATGCTGCTGCATGCACGCGGTTACTCCGGACGATAAAGGATCCGCGCTTGTTGCTTTTTGGGAAACCGGTTTTACGGGCACGGAATTGAGCCCCGCCGAAGCGCCGGCCGTGGAATGCGTGTCGGTGGCTATCGCCTTTTTTGTCGTATCAGGCAACGGGAGGCCGAAATTTGCCTCGCGTCCTTGTACCGGTACATTGGGATGACTTACATGAAAAGGCTCTTCCCGGACATGTTCTCGCTTATCCTTCAAACCTTCGGCCAGTAATATCGCGCTCACGACCACAAGCGCAAGGATAAAGGCAAAAAAGAATATCGTCAGCACAGGTAAATGCTTTTTCCTTTTTTTAGGCAACGGGATGTCGATTTGTCCGGTAAGATGGTGCGCAAGGATGCGTTCCGGCGAATCGGACGTTTCCTTTTTTAAAACATCGGAAAGGTCCGCCGCGAATTCCTCCGCGTCCAAATACCGTTTATCCGGAGAAATCTGCATGCTTTTATCTATTATTTGTTCAAGCTTTTTGGGAATCATTATACCCAAGCTGTCGAATTTCCTGTATTGATTCCTCAGCTTTTCGCGGATAAGATCGGCTATCGTTTTTTGCGGGAACGCTTTTTCCCCGGTTATGCATTCGTAAAGGACGATCCCGAGCGAATAAATGTCGCTTCGCCGGTCGAGCGGTTCGCCGTTGAGTTGCTCGGGGCTCAAATAGGTAAACGTGCCCATCACTTTTTGCCCCACCGTATGCAAGCTTATGTCAAGTGGTTTCGCAATGCCGAAATCGGCAAGCTTCGGTATGCCGCTACGGGTAAGGAGAATGTTTGCGGGTTTGATGTCGCGATGCACGATTCCTTCATACGGTTTGCCGTACAGCGTAAAAACCTGATTATGCGCATAGTGAAGCGCGTTGCAGACGAACTGTATGAGGGCGATGGCTACCGTGAACGGCAGCCGCTTTTCTTTTTCGATTAATTCCTTGAGCGACAAGCCGTCGACGAATTCCATTTCAAGGTAGGGAACGCTTTCGTTCCAAAAATTGACGCCGTATAATTCGACTATGTTGGGGTGATGAAGATGCGCCGATATTTTTGCTTCGGTGCGAAGCCGCTTCTTGGACTCCTCGTCAAATCCGGGTTTAAGGATTTTAACCGCACGAACGATTTCCAATTCTTCATGCCAAACTTTGTAGACGTTTGCCATGCCGCCTTCGGCGATTTTTTCGATGATGCGGTTATGACCCAGTTTTTGGGAAATATCGGGCATGACCACATTGTATTTGCGGAGAATATCTTCAGCGCTGTCCAATGGAGTATGATCGTCTCCGGGAGATGACATCGGAATTGAAGTGGTCATGAAAAATCGGTCCTTAAAATCTGCATAGTAGGATAAACTAACTACGGGGAACCATGCAATTCAATTGAAAAATCTTTGTAAGTCGATTGTTTTCAGGTTTTTCCTTGACTCTGCCATTCTATACATACTATTATTTACCTATATCTTAAAAGGTTTCAAGGGGTTTGTTTTAAAGGAGGACGACGTTTTCATGAAAGCCATTAAAGTTGTAAGTTGCATTACCATTGCCGTAAGCTTGATGTGCGGATCCATGATCGGATGTACCAAAGCGCCAAGCAAAGATGATGTTGCGAAATTGGAAGAAGCGAAATCGGCCGCGGAAAGCGCAGAAAAAAAACTTTCCGATGTCCGTCAGGAACGCATGAAGCTCGAAGCGGAAAAGCAAAAAAAAGGTGATGACAAATGACAATATCCAGCATTGTTAAAATCTGCTGCGTCGCATCGATGGTCGCTTTGTGCGGTATGAATACCGGTTGCACAAAGCGCCCCAGCAAAGATGAATTATCCAAGCTCGATGAGGCCAAGAGCGCTGCCGACGGTGCTGAAAAAAAACTTGCCGAATTGAAACAGGAACGCATGCGTCTTGACGCCGAATTGCAACAAAAACAAGCGGACCTCAAGAAAAGCGAAGAGGAACGCGACGACATCAAGAAGAAATTAGGCAAGTAAAAAAAAACCGATGCTGGAGTTGAGGTTTTTATCCGCGCAGAAAGCGCGGATAATTTCTAATTAGTTGTTAAGGAGAAATCATCGTTATGATTACTTTTTTCCGTTCTTTGCTGGCAATGAGCATATGCGTTGCATGTTTACATGCGTCTGCTGCGGCGCAGAGTGAAATGACCTACAAGGAATATGAGGACCAGCTTTCCCAGGTACAGCAACGCGAAAAGTCGGCAAAGGAAGAAATTGCCATCGAACAGGGAAAAGTCGAAAGCAACAAACAGCAAATCGCGGAGCTCACGCAAAAACTTTCGGATATTCAAAAGGAAAAGCTTGCGCTGTTGGGAATAACCGACGCCGATGTTGCTGCCATTGAATCGGACATTAGCGCAATTAAAAACGATTTGGACCAACTGCTTGCAATAAGTCCCGAGGATTTGGCAAAACGTAAAAAAGACATAGCCGTGGAAGAAAGCAAGGTCGCAGCTGTCAAAGCTAAACCCGCGGCATACTTATGGAAAATTGCGGATGAAGTAAAAGGCCTCGACCAACTAGTCGATCAGGTCAAGTCGCGATTGCAATTGGCTGCCGCGCCCGTTGCCGCCGCCCCGTCGGAAAAACAGAATACCTATACCGTGAAACTCGATCCCCAGAACAGGGAATGTTTGTCGAGGATTGCCGGTTACGGCAACGTTTTCGGCGATGAGGCAAAATGGCCGTATTTATACCGGGCGAACCAGTCGTTGATCGATAAGAAATATTCGAGTTTTAAAGGCCGGAAAGGCGACGCATGTAAATACACGCGTGCTGCCGATCTGATTTTTCCCGGCCAGGTTTTGGACATCCCGCGCTAGGGTATGGCTTGGGAATTATTCAGGCTTGGACTGCAATGCCGGTCCAGGCCTTTTTCGTTGATACCATGAAAAAAATATGACGATATTCTCCCGATTTGTCGCTTTTTGTGAAAAACACGGCCTGACCGTTTCCGCACTGATGCGAACCAAGGCAATCAAACGCGCGGCGGACGCTGTTTCGCCTCTGGTGAAACTAGTGCCGAAGCCTTTGGCCATTTTGGCGTTTTTATTGGCAGGTTGCGTTTTGTTTTTTCCCTATTCCACGAGCACGCATTCTTTCGACTTGCCGCGGGAAGGGGATATTGCCAAGGAAACGATAATCGCTCCTTTTACTTTTGATATTCTCAAGAAACCCGACGAACTTGCAATCGAACAAAGAGATGCATCAAACAAGATCTTATTGGTCCTCAATGAGGATATGAGCGTCACAAAAAAAATGCAACGGACGCTTTCCGCACTCCGGCCTGCGATCACGTCCCTTGCATCCATGCCGCCGTCCGACACCGTGGCTGCAACACTTGTCAATTTGCTCGGCAAAGGTTTGTCGGCAAGCACTATCCGTTATTTGCGTCGTTCGCCCCATATTGTCGATCCTGCGATAGGCGAAGCGATCCGTATCGTGAATAGAGGCATTTGCAATGTTGTCATCGTTCCGACAACAGAGAAACGGGACGCGCTTGCATCGAAATTCAATACGACCTTCGATAACGTGGTCTACGACGACAAAGACTTTGTCACCCTGAAAAAAGGTCAGTCGGAATCGACGTTGCCCACAGGGGAACTTGTGGTGCGGGAAATTGCTCTCGAATCAATCATTAAAATGCAGCGAGAGACCCTGAAAAACGATGGAACGGCAATTTCGGCGCTGTACGAACTGTTCAATGCGATCATTGAACCCAACGTCATTGTCGATATGGCGGAAACGAACCGCCGGCGGCAAAAAGCCATCGGCGAAGTATTGCCTGTCAAGGGAAAAGTCGTAATGGAAACCGAAATCGTACGGAAGCATCAGGTCGTGACCGCGGACATCGTCGAACGGCTTTATTCGTTGAGTATAAGTCAAGACCAAATCGTTCATAAAGGCGGCAGGTTGCGCGCCCAGTCGGCAAATATCGGCAAATTATTATTGCTGCTTTTGACGCTGACGTTTTTGGCAACCTACATGCACCGGTATCACGCTCATGTGCGGAAAGATCCGAAATATGCCTTTGCCATTGCAACGGTTGTGTTATTCCAAATCATCATTACCCGACTCAGCCTCTTTTTAGCGCCGCGCCTGTTCGAATCTGCCGGGGATGTCGGGATTCTTACGCTGGAGTATTTGATTCCAACTTCGGTGGGCGCCATGCTTGCAATGATTTTATTCGGGTTCAGGGTCAGTTTCCTGGTGTCGCTTTTTACCGCGGTATTTTTCGGGATATCCCTCGGGTTTAATTTACAAATGTTTATATGCGCGCTGCTCACGGGCATCATGGCGGGGTATTCGACGAAAAAAATCCGCTACCGATGGGATTTTATCAAGGCAATCGTGCCGGTTTTCTTAATTTATGCCGTTCTGATTGCGATTATTTCCGCAACAAGCAATCATTTGTCAATTATGGGCATGATGCAAAACTGCGGTCTTGCAATTATCAATTGCGTCGTCTCCACGTTTCTTGTCATGATGTCGGCAATCGTGTTCGAAAACCTTTTCGATATAGCCACCGATATGACGCTTATTGAGCTCTCCGACATGAATAATCCGGTGCTCAAACGGTTGTCGATCGAGGCCGCAGGGACGTATAACCATTGCGTTTTAGTCGGCAACCTTGCCGAGTCGGCCGCCGAAAAGGTCGGTGCGAACTCATTGCTTGCCCGTGTCGCTTCCTATTATCACGATGTGGGTAAAATCGAAAAATCGGATTATTTCATAGAAAACACCATGCCCAACGACAAGAGCAGGCATACGAAACTCGCGCCGACCATGAGCGCGCTCATAATTTCTTCGCATGTCAAGGATGGCGTCGAGCTTGCACGAAAGAACAAATTGCCCCGAGTGATACAGGACGCGATATTACAGCATCACGGGACAAGCACGGTTTCCTTTTTCTACGAAAAGGCGCGAGCGCAAGACCCGCATAATCAGGTAAGTGAGGAAAGTTTCCGTTATCCCGGTCCGGTGCCGCAAACACGGGAGAATGCCATCATCATGCTTGCGGATTCGGTTGAGGCTGCCAGCAGAAGCCTTGGCACCAGTTCCCCTAAATTGCTTCGGGAATTGGTCCGTAAAATCATTCGCGACAAATTCGTTTCGGGCCAACTTGATCAGTGCGATCTGACTTTGAGAGACCTGGACAGCATTGTCGATGGCTTTATGCCGATTTTACAAGGTATATTTCATTCAAGGGACCCCAATAAATAAGGAGAGTGCCGGTGAACAACAAACAGGGCTTTGTCAGAAAGCATTTCTTTATAGACCGCAAAATGCAGGGGCGGTATATGATGACGTTGCTCATTCCGATGCTGATAATGCTGGCGTTTTTTCTTATTGTATTATATTCCGCATCGCAGAGCATTGTGGGAACGACCACTCGCATTATTAAAGATGAGATAGAAAACAAAATAGCCGTGCAATTCCAGGACGAACAAAACCCTCCTGTGGAAGCGTATCAGGCCCTTATCATTACCCTCAAAAATTACATACGTGATTTTTCGAGCGATACGAAATACCGAAAAGCGGTTCTGTCGTCGCTGCTGCTTATTTTCGGAATCGGTATTTTCATTATTGTCGTGCAAATCGCCTTACTCACCATTTTCTTTTCGCATAAACTCGCAGGCCCGATTTTCAGATTCGAAAAAGCCTGTCATAATTTGATAGAAGGTAATTACACGGAAAAGATTTACCTGCGAAAAGGCGATGAAATGCAGAATTTGGCGGGTTTGATCAACGATGCGATTAAAATCACGAATGAGCGCATTACCGCGCTTCGGGATGCGAAAACAGAGGAAGAAAAAAACAAAATAATGTCAAGTCTTAAAATTTGATATTGACTCAGATCAATATATCAACTAATTTTAAACATCCTTTTCGAAGAGCGAAAAAATATGTTTGGATCTTTAAATTATAAATTGTTAGGCCTGAGCTTTGTTTTGCTCGTTCTTGGCTATGTTTTACTTGGTCAGGGACCGGTAACCAATCCGTTGTCCCTCAGCGTTGCTCCAGTTATTCTGGTAGGCGTTTACCTCGTTTTATTGCCAATTGCCATTATTGTTCGGGGCAAAGACGAAAAGAAAACAGCTAAAGATTGATCGGGCGTTTAGCTCAGTTGGTATAGAGCATCTGCCTTACAAGCAGAGGGTCGTAGGTTCGAATCCTACAACGCCCATTTAATAAATTGATAATTGACAGGAAGGGCTGGTAGCTCAGTCGGTTAGAGCGCCGGCCTGTCAAGCCGGAGGTCGCGAGTTCGAGCCTCGTCCAGCCCGCCATAAAAAGCCTGCTTTCCGTGTAATAACGGAAGCGGGCTTTTTTTTATGCTGTTTCGTAAATATTCATTTTTCCGTCTTTCACTGCCAACCTGATCCATTCGCATTCCATTAAATAGTCATGCATTCTGGGGTTCAAATAAATGAGCCTGATTTTTCGCGGGTTTTTAATATAAGAAGAATGGATGTTTTCCATTACCTTTTTAAATACGCTTCCTTTAAAAGCATTGAACATATAGATAATGGTCAAATTTTTTGGAATGACGAAATCGGTTGCGTCTGCCAATATGAAATCAATGTTTTTGCAAACAAGGCGGGTTGAATTTCTCAGAACATTTTTTTTTGCAATATCTAATAGTGCCGGCGATAATTCTATTCCTATTATTTTCTTGAATGGAAACTTTGCCGCACAAAAAAGAATTCGTCCTTTGCCGCAACCAAAATCCGCAAAAACATCCTCGGATGAAAAAGGCAGCCAATCATTGGCCCGCTTGAGCGTCGACCAGCCTGATGCATCATACCAAAGCCTTTCAGAGCCGCTAAAATTGTAAGCCTCGTAAACCTTGCCGCATGTGTTTGTATGCGACCACGAGTCTCTTAGACGGCAATAAAGGCCATACAGGAGGCTTTTCAGTGTTGCGGTACCGTTCATGGAAACTGCGATTAGCGGTTGGGGTCCAAAGCGTCGCGCAAACCGTCGCCGATAAAATTGAAGGCCATGACAGAGAGGAAAATGAATATCCCGGGGATAAGTACCCAGGGGTGATATTGGATATCGGAAACGTTCATTGCCGCAGATAAAAGATTGCCCCAACTGGCTTGCGGGTCTTGAATGCCCAAACCGATGAGGCTGAGCGCCGATTCGCCGAGTATATAATGGGGAATGGTCAGGGTGACCGCGACTATGGCATACGATAGTGTTTGTGGAAGTATATGACGGACTATGATACGAAAATCCGAGGCGCCGAGCGCTTTTGCGGCTTTCACGAAATCCTGTTTTGCAATGGAAAGCGACATGCCGCGGATAATACGCGCAAGACCGGCCCATTCAATAAAACTGATGATGACGACAATGAGTAGATATACCTGCGACGACGATAATTTCATGGGGAACGCGCTTCGCAGGGCCAGCATGAGAAAAAAGCTCGGAATAAGCATGAAACATTCGGCAAAACGCATGAGCGCGCTGTCGAGCTTGCCGCCGTAATATCCCGAAATACCGCCGTATAAAAAGCCTAAAAGAAACGTAATGGCCACGCCGAAAAAGCCTATTGTCAACGATATCCGTGAGCCGTACACGATGCGCGAAAAAAGGTCGCGCCCGACACCGTCGGCTCCGATTATGTAAATCCGACAATTGTCGGGATTATTCGCAACGCCGAACAAATGATGCGAAATAGGAACAAAGCCCCATAAGTTAACCTTATCGCCTTTGCCGAAAAAAGAAAGATAGTACGGTTTTGTCTTGTCTTCCACATAGGTGCGCTCGGCAAAGGAATTAAACGTATAAGAGTAGGGGTAAATGAGCGGCCGAACCGAAAAATGGCCGTCATGAACGAAATGGATCCTGCTGGGAGGAATAAACGAATTGTCCCGTTTGCTGTTGTCGAACCCGTACGGAGCGATAAATTCGGCAAAAAACATGATAAAGTAAAACACTACCAACACGACAAAGCCGGCTACGGCCAGGGGGTGTTTCAGTAATTTCCGAAGCGAACGTTGATTTCTGAACATGTTCATGAACGCACCCTCGGGTCCACGATGACCAATAAAATATCGGCGATTAGGTTTCCGATAATTAACATGATGCCGCCCATGAGCATGCTGCCCATGACTAAAAACGTATCTTGGGACCGAACCGCCTCGAGCATAAGACTTCCCAGTCCGGGCCAATTGATGATGATTTCAAGCAGTGCCGCGCCCGATAATAGTTCGGAAAAGGAAAATCCGAACAACGTGATAAGCGGGTTTATCGCATTGCGCAATGCATGTTTGTAAATTACCTGGTTCTCGGGAAGGCCCTTTGCACGGGCGGTCGTCACATATTGCTTCCGCAATTCTTCGAGCATGTTGCCCCGTGCGATACGCTGCAGGCTTGCAAGTGCGCCCACGGTAAGCACGATGACCGGCAGGATAAGATGGAGAATATGGTCCCAAATCTGTCCGAAAAAAGTCATCTGGTCGTGATTGGGGGAAACCATGCCGCCTATGGGTATTGCCGCGCCGAACGACATGTTGCTGAGGCTGTAAATGCCGAACATAAGCAAGAGCGCCAGGAAAAAGCCGGGCAGCGACATGCCGAAATAGGATATGAACGACAAGATCCTGTCGCCCCAGGAATATTGCTTGACAGCGGCAAAAATTCCCAGGGGTAACGCGATGAGCCAGGTAAAAATGAGCGCGAATGACGACATTAAAAGCGTGTTCCCCATGCGTTCCACGATTACCGAGGAAACACTTGCTTCACGCGAAAAAGAATACCCGAGGTCCAAATGGCACAGGCGCACGAGCCAGTACCCGTATTGTACCAGCACCGGTTCGTCGAAATGAAACTTGTGCTCGATTTCCTTGACCGATGCCGGGGAAATGCGCGGGTCGAATCGGTATTTGGCAAGGATATCGCCGGGAGCCATATTGATAAAAAGGAAGGTGATGAACGTCACCAGCAAAAGCTGGGGAACGAAAATCAGAGTTCTGCGTATCAGGTCGTCGCGCATTAGTACCTATATCTGGATTATCTACGTTTTTCGCGTAGATAATATATAAAATAAACTTATCCCATGCGGAGCATGGGGTCAGTGTGCCTGTTGCAAGCGGTAAACCCACTGGATATTGTGCAGTATTCCGCCGTTGGGACAGGGGTTTATATTACCGAATTTATTAGCAATGCAAAAAATCTGTTCGGGAAGCACCGTGTAAATGAGCGGCAACTGTTCTGCGGCGATTTCCTGCCAGCGGTCGTACAATGCCTTCCGCTTGGTTTCGTCGAGTTCCTTGACCGCAGCGTCGTAAATGCTGTCGATGCTCTTTTCCCATGCAGTCGACGGCTTGGGTTGGCGCGGGTTCCACATATGAAGCGATCCCGTCGAATGCCATACGTTCTTGCCCATATGCGGTTCGACGCCGCCGGTGAGTCCGAGCATTATCGCATCCCATTCATAGGGAGGATTGTCGATTTTTTGTATCAGGCTGTTGAATTCAATTTGCTGGAAATGGACCTTGAACCCCAATGTTTCAAAATCTTTTCTGATGATTTCCGAGAGCTTGAGCCGCACGTTGTTCCCGCTGTTAGTAACAAAAGAGAATTCGACGGGATGGCCCGCGCTGTCTTCTATGATGCCGTCGTTGTTCTTATCGGTAAAACCGGCTTCGGCGAGGGTTGCCTTGGCCTTTGCGATGTCGTAGGGATATTTGGCGACATTCGGATTGTAAAAGTATCCCTCGGAAGGGCTCATCGGTCCCCATTGCGGGTAGCCCAAACCGTTCATAACGATACGAATCATACTTTCCTTGTCGAGAGCGTACGCGACGCCCTGGCGGAATTTTGGGTTTCTGAACCACGAAAGTTTCACCGAATCGACATACGGCTTATGGGTCTTTGGATCTCGTTGCGCGTTCTGATTGAAAAACACGAAAAAACTCCCGGATGCAGGCCCGAGCCGATGCACCGTATAATTACCGTGCGCCTCGTCTTTTTTAAGCGTGGGGAAGTCTTCGCCTTTTGCTTTAAGATAATCGATTTCACCGCGTTTGAACCGCAACAGTTCGGCGTTTTGGTCGAGTACTATCGTGTAAATTACGCGTGACAGATATGGCAGGCGGTTTCCGGCGGAATCTTTTTGCCAATACAACGGATTTCGCTTAAACGACACCTTTTGCGATGAAACGAACGATTCGATCAAAAAGGGACCGGTGCCGACCAATGAATCCGGCGGCGTTTGGATTCCAAGCGCATTCGAAAAACTGTTGTCTTTTACATATTTCTCATATTTGTGTTTGGGCAGGATTTCCTGGGCCATTGCACGTAAAAACGGTGCAAACGGCGTGGGCAATACGAATTGGACTCTTGTGCTGTCAAGTGCCTTAACCTGGGGACGTTTGCCGTCGATGGTGAACATATCTCGCGACGAGTTGGGATTGACCGAATCGCTCAGCACGAGGCTATTGAATGTAAATTCGACATCGTACGCGGAAAACGGGACGCTGTCGGACCATAACACGCCCGGGCGAATCGAAAACACCCAGGTCAAACCGTCCTTCGATACGGTCCACGACGATGCCAGGCCGGGTTCCGGTTTTAACGTCACGCCGTTGATATGAACTAACCCTTCATACATATAACCGGTGAAATCGCTGGTGGTTACTTCGGTGCAAGTGATTGGGTTAAATGATTTGGGGTCTGAAAACGAGGATAGTATGATTTCTCCGCCGTACGTCCCGGTCGTAGGAGTAAATGCCTCGGCCTTTGCCTGCACCGCCGCATAGTCGACCGCTTCAAGCGTGCCCGAAGCTTTGGACTTGCCGCCGCAGCTTGTCAGAAGTAAAGATGCCGCAAAAACGGTACACACGATCAATATATTTTTCATCATCCGCTCCTTAATTACTGGTTCTATTTAATCTTTTGCTTTTTTCACGAGTAATGGTCCGATTAGACCAAGACAGGAAAAATAATAGAAGTGTCGGAAACTATGTTTGCCATTTCGTAATGAATTCCGGGGAAGCGGCCAATGCTTCGATGGCATCGACTTCCTCGTCCAACCACGAGGTGGGGCGGATTGTAAGGGACAATATATCGCAAAATCCCTTGACAAGGGAATCGGCCAGGCCGGTGTCCGATACGCTTTGTTCGATTTCTCCGATGCAGATCGTTTTGTTGTCAAGCAATTCCTTTTGGCGCCGGCGTTCTTCGGATGTCAATTGCAGATAATCGGGCAAACGCCGAAAGGCGGACGTTAGCGGCAATGAACCGTGTTGCAACACCGCCGAAGCGGTTCTTTTCTGCGCCGAGCCCACAAGCTTTTTCCCCATGACCATGATTTCGTGACGGTTCGGCGCTAAAAAACAAGGCAGTTTCGCCTGGCTTTTTGCCAGCGAATTATCCAAAGGAGAATCGTGGGGCCGGCATTCTATACCGGAAAACGACAAGCCTTTCATGAGGCAATTTGAAATTATCCGATACGATTCCATCAGATCGTTTCCCAGAAAATCAACGGTGTTCGAATAAATACAACTGTAGGTAAGGTCCTCATGATGCAAAACCGATCTGCCGCCCGTGGGTCTTTTTATCCACGAAACGCCGTTTTGCCGCATTGCGGCAAAGTCCAGCGTTTGTCCGGGTTTTTCCATGATGCCGAGCGTGATTGAGGGCCTTTTCCATGAGTATAATCGTATGATAAGCATCGGCATGGTTTCGCATTGTTTCAACGCGAACAAATCCGCTGCCATATTGAATGCGGCAGTATGCGGACCGTCGGTTATGATTCGGATTTGAGGTTTTTCCATACGTCAAAAATACATGCTGTTTTTTTGTAAAATATTGAAAACCATATTGCATTTTTTAATTTTTTGAGATACAATTTATCATCATACCAAAATTAAAGACAGGATTGTATCCAATGAATCAGAATTTCGAAAGAAATCGGCAGGAACTTTTAGATAAATTGGGTCATTTACGTAAAAAAGGCAAAATCGAATCCGACGCCGAACCTGAGGTTGAGAAAAAAGAGGTTGTCGTGTATGCGTCGCGAAGCCCCTTTTTCGACGGCTTTATCAAGACACTGGAAAAACACCACAAGGTGCAATATTTTTCAAATGCCGAAGAGGCCATAGAATATTGCCTTTCGACCGAAACACGGAACCTCATCCTCGACATGGATTTACCGACAGACTGGAAAATGGCGACGGATGTTTTCACTACGGTCAAGACGATGCAACCCAAGGCTCAGGTGTTTTTGTGTACAAAAACTCCCGAAGCTCTCCCTATTAAAACGTTGGCGGCTCAAAAGGGAATTGTGCTTGCGATACCGTTTAGCGCCGATATTTTATTCAGCAAACTTAAGAGCGCCTACCTGAATTAAAAAAATTCCCCATTTGATCTTTCCTTATTGGTCTGCACGGTGCTATTTTATTCGTTTCTATTTTAGGGGTCGGGCGCATGCATATTATTTGCCGGCGTTTTTAATGAGGCGCTAATTTAAAGGGGTAAATGATGGAACGGGTTGCTATCGGCATTGATTTAGGTGGGACAAATCTCAAGGGTATTGTCATGAATAAAAAGGGAGAGGGTCGTCATGTGACTCGAATCCCGACCGAGGCCAATAAAGGCGGTCAAAAAGTCCTTGAAAATATCCTGACGCTTATAGATCATGTCATTCAAAAAGAAGGTTCCCAGGACCATATAATCGGTGTCGGTATCGGTACTCCGGGTTTTGTCGATGAAAAAGGAAATATCATCGGCGGTGCGGAAAACCTTCCCGGCTGGAAGGGTACGAACCTGTATGAGCCTATTAAAAAAAGATTCAATTTGCCGGCAACTGCTGGTAACGATGTCACTGTTGCGGCTCTTGCCGAGTCACGATTCGGAGCCGGCAGAGGCGTAAAAAACATGGTTTGTCTTGCCCTCGGAACCGGAATCGGCTCGGGGTTGGTTTTCAACAATCAGTTATATAAAGGTACGCACGGCATGGCCGGAGAATTCGGACACATCAGCGTCGAAACGAACGGTTTGCAATGTAATTGCGGACAAAAAGGCTGTGTGGAACGATACGCTTCGGCAACAGGCATCGTCGAAATGGCGCTTCGGGTTTGCAAAGGGCTCCCTCAAGATAAACAGACCGAGTTTTCCCATGAAGTGTCAAAAAAACCACAGTCGGTAACTTCCAAAATGGTTTACGATTATGTCAAGATAAACGATCCTGTCGCATGCAGCGTCAACGAACAAATGTGCGATATGCTCGCCAGGGCAATAGGCATTATCATCAACGGACTTTCGCCCGACCGCATTATTTTGGGCGGCGGAGTCATGATGGCCGGCCAGGTAATCATCGACACTGTGTCCCGTTTTATCCCCCGCTACTGCTGGGGCGAAATCTGGGACCGTTGCGATTTGAAAATTGCCCAGCTCGAAGAAAACGCAGGAGTCCTGGGCTCCGCAGGCCTGGTTTTTGAGGATTTGGTAAACCCTGCGTCCTAACGCGCGCATGTCTACAAATCCCGAATCTTCCTCACACAAAACGCATGCGGGAAATATCGCAGACGATGTTTCCCGCATCGAATTTCTCAAGAACCAAATCCGTCATTTCGATACAGCCTATTACGGCCGTAACGAGTCTCTGATTTCGGATAAAGAGTACGACGAGCTGTACACCGAACTCGTACGCCTCGAATCAAAGAACCCAAGTTTGGTGACAGCCGATTCGCCGACCCAGCGGGTGGGCAATGACCTGACCAGGGAATTTGCCAAAGTCAAACACCGCGTTTCCATGATGAGCATAGACAACACGTATTCCGAAACCGACGTGCGCGAATGGGTTGACCGGGTGTATAAATTGTCCGGAACATCGGACGTGGGATTCGTCGGCGAGCTCAAGGTCGACGGCGTTGCGTCTTCGTTGATTTATGATAACGGCAAGCTTATGCAGGCGGTCACCCGCGGCGACGGGGTCACCGGTGACGACGTGACCGCGAACATGCGGACCGTTAAATCGGTTCCCTTGTCCTTGCCTTCAGCCGTGTCATGCGAAGTGCGGGGCGAGGTTTTCATGACATTCGCCCACTTTGCAGCACTCAACGAAGGCCTGGTTGAGGCCGGGTTTAAACCCATGCAAAACCCCAGAAATACGACGTCGGGCACCTTGAAACTTTTGGACCCCAAAGAAGTTCGGCGCCGCAACCTCAGCTTCGTCGCGTATTATCTTATTTCGCAACAACACGCCGACAGCCATTCCCAAAACCTTTCCGCGCTTGAGGCTTTCGGTTTTCCGGCCGTGGTCCATTCTCCGATAATGCGCTCAGCCGACGAGATTGTGTCGTTTCTTTCATTATGGGAAAGCAAACGCCACGGGTTGCCCTATCCGGTAGACGGCGTAGTGATAAAAGTGGATTCCCTCAGCCAACAGGAAATCCTCGGCAGCACGGCCAAAAGCCCTCGCTGGGTCATTGCCTATAAATATCAGCCGCAATCGGCTTTGACCAGAGTCATCGACATAGAATTAAACGTGGGCAGGACCGGGGTCATCACGCCCGTCGCGAAACTTGAGCCCGTGCTGCTTGCCGGGACAACGATACAAAACGCGACGTTGCATAATTTCGACGAAATCAACCGCCTCGACGTCCGCATCGGCGATACGGTCTCCATCGAAAAGGGCGGGGAAATCATCCCGAAAATCATCAAGGTGATTCTTGATAAGCGATTGCCCGGTTCAGCGGCGTTTCCAGAACCGGTCTGTTGTCCGTCGTGCAAGGCAACGCTTGTCCGCCAGCAGGACGAGGTTGCCTTGCGTTGCGTGAATAATTCCTGCCCCGCGCAATTGTTCGCGTCGTTGTCGCATTTCGTGTCGCGAGCGGCAATGAACATGGAAAATCTGGGGCCTGCGCTCATTTCCAAACTGATAGAAGCCGGACATATTAAAAATATTGCCGACCTGTTCGTGTTAAAGCACGAGCAAATTGCGGCTCTCGAAGGTTTGGGAGACAAGTCTGCCCAAAACATCGTATCGGCAATAGAAACTGCAAAAAGCAATTCGCTGGACCGGCTTATCCACGGCATGGGAATTCGGATGGTCGGCGCTCAAACCGCTCGCATCCTTGCCCTGGAAGTCGGCGACATTGCCGATCTTGTGGCCATGCCTGTGGAAAAACTTGAATCCTTTAAAAATATCGGGCCTAATGTCGCACAATCCATACGCCTGTTTTTCGACAGAGAAGAAAATGTCGCGCTGATCGAACGGCTCCGCGCTTGCGGTGTCAACTGTAAAGGAATGGAAAAGCCCAAACAGGCTTCCGAATTTTCGGGCAAGACCTTCGTATTGACCGGAACGTTGTCGGCCTTTTCGCGGGAAGAAGCCAAAGCCAAAATCGAATCGCTCGGCGGAACGGTTTCCTCCAGCGTGAGCAGAAAAACCAATTTTGTCGTTGCCGGCGAAGAGGCGGGATCCAAACTTGACAAGGCGCAAAGTTTCGGCGTGCCGGTTTTGTCGGAAGACCAATTCAAATCCATGTTGTCACAAGCGGGAAATCAAAATGCATAATGAATCCGCCGGTCCCATGCTTCATTCGATCGTCCTGTATTGCAGACCGGGATTTGAAAAAGAATGCGAGACGGAATTCTGCCTGAGGGCCAAGCAAATCGGCGAAATCAAGACCGTATCGATGACGCCCGCAAGCGGCTATGTGGTCATTCGCTTTCGTGAAGCAGGCAAGGCCCAAAAATGCGTTGATGCCGTTTTGCTGTCGTCGCTGTGCTTTTGCCGCCAGATGTTCTGCGCGACCGACGAAATCGGTCCTTTGCCAAAAGGGAACAGGGTATTGCCTGTTGTCGAAAAGATCGTCGGTATCGATACCGGTTTCGACGACGTGTTTATAGAAACCGCAGACACCAATGAAGCGAAGCTTTTAAGCGGGTTATGCAAAAAATTGTATCAGCCGTTTCTTTCGGAGCTTTCCAAACAGGGTATTTCCATCGGGAACCAACCGCAAACGCCCCCGACAACCAAACGGCTGCACGTGTTTTTCATAGCCACCGACCGTGCTTATGCCGGATATTCTCTTGTCAAAAACGCTTCCTCGTGGCATATGGGTATTCCGCGTCTCCGGTTTCCGTCTGCGGCGCCCAGCAGATCGACCCTGAAGCTTGAAGAGGCGTTTTACGTGTTCATGCCGAACAACGAACATGTAAACTATTTGAAAAGCAACATGACCGCTGTCGATCTCGGCGCTTCGCCGGGGGGCTGGACATGGCAGTTTGTCAATAGGGGCATAAAGGTTATCGGCGTGGACAACGGCAAAATGGACCAGCAATTATTGGCCTCGGGATTGGTGCAGCATGTGCGGGGCGACGGATTTACCTATGCGCCCAAGCGTCCGGTCGATTGGATGGTGAGCGATATCGTGGAACAACCGTCGCGTATTGCAAAGCTTGCCGGATCGTGGGTTGCCAAACAGTGGTGCCGCTATACGATTTTCAATTTGAAATTGCCCATGAAAAAGCGCTTCGAGGAAGTGTGCCGATGCCGTGAGATCATCATGTCGGAGCTTTCAAAAACCAATAAGAAACCCGTCCTTGCGATAAAGCAATTGTATCACGACCGCGAAGAGGTCACGGGCTTCCTACATCTTTAATTCTATTCCTATAGGGCAATGGTCCGATCCCATGGCGTCTTTGACGATGAACGCGTCCTTGACTTTCGGCTTTAGCGTTTCGTTCACGAAAAAGTAGTCTATACGCCAGCCCACGTTGCGTGCACGGGCACCTGTTTTCATGTCCCACCAACTATACAGTTCGGGTTCTTCGTGAAACATCCGGAGCGTGTCGATATAGCCGTGAGAGATGTATTTGTCTATCCATTCCCGCTCAATCGGCAAAAAGCCCGACGTGTTCTGGTTTTCCTTCGGCCTGGCCAAATCGATTTCCTTATGGGCCGTATTGTAGTCGCCGCACATGACGAGCGGAACGCCTTGTTTGGTGAGATTGTCGCAATAATCGAGGAACGCATCGTAGAAGTCCATTTTGTACTTGAGACGCGTTTCGTTTTGTTTCCCGTTGGGGAAATAAATGTTTGCAACTGTGAAATCCTCATAATGGGCAATAATGGTGCGGCCTTCGGTATCGAATTCCTTTATTCCGAATCCTTTTTCGATTTTTTTCGGTTCCGTTTTCGAATAAATTGCCACGCCGCTGTAGCCCTTTTTTTCATGCGCCGCATTCCAATACGATTTGTATTTTCCCGGTGCGAGTATGGCCTCGTCGAGTTCCTCCGGCGAAAAAACCTTTGTTTCCTGAATGCAAATTATATCGGCATCGTCCTTAACCAGCCAGTCGATCATGCCTTTTTTCGCAACAGCCCGTATCCCATTGACATTCCAGCAGAGAAGTTTCATTGCCATGTTCCTCAGTATGAGTAGATTTAATCACCGGCGATAAAAGTAGAGATTCCCCATTTACCGTTTCTATTTTCAAAAATGACTCGTGGGTCACCAGGAAAATAAATGTTTTTTGAAAAAGTATATCCGGTATCAGGCAACCCAAAACCTGTAACCTTTACCCAACCTTTGGGTTTTGAGGCACGTACTTCCAAAATTGCATAATCGACTTTGGAAATAACAGTTGATAAGGTGTCGGGCTTTTTAAAAACAGGAACATTTTTCCCATATAATAAAATATGATTTCCGGTGGTTATATTGTTTGGAAAACGAGAAAATGAATAGGGGCAAATAAAGAGCTGTTTGTTATGTTCCGTTTCGGAAGTACATCCTCTTTTAAGTAAACTTTCGAGGGTGGGCCAGAATTCTGAATTTGCTTCAAATGGTTTCCATTCATTTTTAAAAGCAACAAGTCCGGATCCTTGGGCACTAAAAGAAGATACGATGTCGCTAAACAGTATGGAATATAAAGCGACACTGTCTTTTGTCGAGCATGTCTGTATGAGTTTGCCCTTGAAAGCGGCAAAACTTTGGCTTTTATCAGATTCGTCTATGGGCAGGAGTTGTTGATAACCTGGTGTTTGGCTTTTTGCCAAAACCGCAAAAAATAAAAAGCAATAAAATGCCTTTACAAAAAAAACGTTATTATATTTTTGCTTTTTCCTTGTAATCGCAAGAAGCATATGAGGCACATCCTTTGCAATAATTTTTCTGTGAATTTGTGGGTGCTTCTGTTTCGATTATTTGTTCTGCAAGGCTTCCATAAGCCAGTGCTTTTTTATTATAGGCCCATTCCCGATGCGGTATTCGATGAGGTTTTTCCCTTTTTTGGTACTGTACAGTCGATTTGTTATACCAATTCTTTTCCGAAAAAAAACTTTTTCCAAGCTGGAAACCGCAATGGCCAAATCTTCTTTTTGATTTTTTATAATATAGCGCGTCCGAATTTCATTTAAAAGAGTATCGCCAAGGCTTAAATTACTTTTAGCAATTTTTAATGAATTCGACGACCATATTGTTCCGTTAGAATCTATGTTGTAAAAAAATGTGAAAGTATCTTCCGAAGCGGCTATGATTTTTCTTTTAACTGCAATTCTTTTACCACTATTTGTGTTTTTAACCGAAATAACCGAGTCTATCGTATAGCAAGAACGAGGATCTATTTCTTCAGATATTTCAAACGAATTTCTTTTTCTTAGAACCGTATCTTGCCATATCCAATAACTCCCTTGAAGGAGGGGGAAATAGGAGTTTGTATCATTGAAACTATTAAATTCGGAATTAGCATTATAAGTGATGGAAAATATGATAGATGTAAATAATTGTAATACTAAAAAACGATTGTGTTTTATAAAAAAAAACTTTAAACGGGTTATGTTTAAATATTTATAATTCATAATATTAGAAAATCATTTGGCTTGTGGTGTTTCCATATGCCAATGCTTTTTTATCACAGGCCCATTTCCGATGCGGTATTCGATGAGTCTATTTGCGCATGAAGGATATATTTGCCCTACTAGCCCGACTCCTTTTTTGAATAAATACGATGCCTGTTCATTTTTGCTTTTCCATTTTGGAAATAGCAAAATCGTACTATCATTTTTAGCTGAATCAAATATTAGGATTCGATTTGATCTAGCTAATTCATAAACTGTGTCATTATGATTGGGAAATAATTTCCAAATTGGTAATCCTAATGTAACTGAATCATTTTTTATTTTTGGTTCGTAAACAAAAAGATTCGTATCCAAAAAATATTCGAATTTTACCTCTGATTTTTGTTTTATTCCAATTCGGGAAAGCATTTGAACTTTATACCCATTTTTATATTTCATAACCGCTAATACTGAGTCGGTTTTAGTTTCTTTCGAATTTATTCCGGTTCCTTCTATGGCACTTTGCTCGGCATCTTTGGAAAAAAAAGTATCCTGCATAACCCAATACGAACCAGGTATTAGGGGAAAAAAAGACTCTTTTAAGTTTACTGGTTGTGCATAAGAGTTGTTAAAAAAGAAAACTAATCCAACAAATAAGATAAAGGAGGGAGTTTTAACTAAATTCAAAATGTACACAATCGTTTTCCTCTCTTTTAATATTCCAAATAGCACCATTAAATTCAATAGAATACCATAATAAAGCCTGAGCTCGTAAAGTGACATCAGCAATTTGAGTGTCAATGGCCCGCCGTTTCTGAGATCATGTCCGTTTTCCCGGTTTAATTAAACTAAATTAT
>JBBIGR010000035.1:0-56230 GCA_037447435.1 Fibrobacteria bacterium | reverse complement strand
TCGGTGTTACTTAGCACAGAGCATTAAATGGTCTCATTAATATAGTCAGAGAGGGGAGGAAGATATTGTAACCGTCTTTGTACTCGAAATTAATCCACATGAATATTAAAGAGAAATAAAATGAATAAAATTAATAAAAACGATTTCGGACCTGCCAAACAGCATGCTGTTTTAACTACCGGCGAAGTGATCAAGATGCTTCGTGAATTAAAGGAATGGACTCAGGAAGAACTGGCAAAACGCTGCAAAATAAATGCCACAAATATCAGTCTTCTTGAAAACAACAGAGTAGAAATAGGAAAAAGACGGGCAGAACAGCTTGCGCATGCTTTCAACGTACATCCCGCCATTATTATGTTCCCAGAATACGAATCGGAAGAAATAAGAAAAGCCGCATAACCAGGTGTTCAAGTTTGACCGATGGTCGTGCGCGCACTTCGACAAGCTCAGTGGCCGAAAGGTTTCTTTAAGGACAGTAGTTGACGGACGCATTCCCTTTACCTCAGCGCTTAGGTTCGGTACTTCGCGAAGACGCGTCACCGACACGGTAATACGCATGTTAGCCGAATGGGAAACAGCGGAATTTTCTTGGTTTGTATGCATATTTGATACATATTTATATGCATAAGGAGGAAAATTTATGCGAACAACATTAATAATTGATGATGCAATACTTAAAAAGGCTTCTGATTTAACGGGAATTAAAGAAAAAACATCTTTAGTTAAATTAGGTTTGCAGTCTTTAATTTCTAGAGAAAGCAGTAAAAGATTGGCCCAATTGGGCGGAAGCGAACATGGTGTTAAATATATTAAAAGACGAAGAATTGAAAAATAATATGGTTTTGGTAGATACTTCAGTTTGGATAGACCATTTTAATTTGGGTGATAGCAACCTTGAATTTTTATTAAATGAAAATAAAGTTGCCACGCATTCATTCGTAATTGGTGAACTTGCCTGCGGCAATTTTAAGAACCGGAAATTGATTTTTACTTTATTAAATGCTTTGCCTTTGGTTCAAGAAATAACCAAGGAAGAATTTTATTTGTTTCTTGATCAACATAGACTTTTTGGTACCGGAATGGGTTTTGTCGATGTGCATCTTTTGGCGTCTGCCTTAATTTCAAATTGTACAATATATACTCGCGATAAAAGTTTACTATCATCTGCAAATAAATTAAAAATAGCATACAAATAAATACCGGCCAACTAATCGCTTAATTTTGACCGGCGGACATGCGCGCACTTCGACAAGCTCAGTGGCCGAAAGGTTTCTTTAAGGACAGTAGTTGACGAACGCATTCCCTTTACCACAGTGCTTAGGTTCGGTACTTCGCGAAGACGCGTCACCGGCAAAGTAGGTCGTATTTATGAATAACGGCATTGGAAATATATTTAAAGGTTTTACGTTCGGTATTTCGCTTCAATTGGCAATTGGACCGGTTTGCCTATTTATCCTTAACGTGGCAGCAAGAAAAGGATTTCAAAATGCGGAATTTGGAGTAATTGGCGTTACAATAATTGACGCACTATATATTGTACTTGCGCTTTATGGTATATCGAAATTTATTAAAAATGGCAAAACAAAAGAAATAATTGAATATTTGGGGATTTCGATATTGTTTGTATTTGGGATTAAAATGATTCTTGATAGCTGCTTTAATTTAAATATTCAAGAAAATCATTCGGAAATAATTGGTCAAAATTTAAATACCTTTTCAACCGCATTACTGTTAACCGCATCAAGTCCTTTAACAATACTTATTTGGACTGGAATATTCAGCGCAAGAATTAATCAAGAAAAGGATAATAATACAAAATTATTCGCCTTTGGTTGCATAATATCTACATTTGTGTTTCTTTCTTTGGTTTCGGCCTTGGGAAGCGTTATGAGAATAATTTTGCCGAACGCAATAATAGGGATTTTGAACGGCCTTGTTGGACTTGCTTTTATTGGATACACTTTGAAGAAATTTATTAAAATACAAAAGGCAAGAAAACTCAAAAGCATTGCCGGTTAGGGGACGGAATTTGGCGGGAGTAGTCCCTTCCAGAACGCATCACCGGCAGATTCGCGACATATTATACAATAATAATGAAGAAACTAATTAGCAGCAGCTTTTTTAATCGATATCTGTTTTTTGCCGTACCACGTGCAATTCGATTCTTTTTGTTTGTTTTTGCAATTCCAATCGTTATTATTTTAAATTATGGAACGGGTTCTTCTTATATAGTAATTTGGCTCATTTTTTTATTTGTTTTTATTTTATCTTCAATTTCATATTCGAAAGCTCCAAACAGGCTTAGCAATCTATATTTTGAAAACGGTTTTTTTAGAATTGATAATTCATACTTTAAGGCTGAAGACGTTAAATCAATCATAATTGATAAAACCCAAATTGTAAATGGTAGAATAATTTATAACCTGAATTGCCTTATTTTGGAAGTTGTAAACAATAATAGTCGTAAATTTATTAGATATAAGGTTTTGCCAAAGTTTACATGGCGTAGTTTAATAAGTCTTGGCTATAAACAAGAAAATATAAATCCGAATTCCAGTATAAACGTTATTTTTAACATACGTGAATTACAATCATAACCAATCGATTAAACGTCGCCGGCAAATCAGCTTTATATGAGGTGGAAAAAATAAAATGATAAGAACCGCAGCTCTCAAGGACATTCCGGTTTTGGCTGATCATCATGAGTTAATGTTTCGTGAAATATTTAATTATGATAAAATAGAAATAAATGAGACTTCAATTCATAGAATGAAGCAAAATTATATAAAAAAATTGAAAAAAGAAATTAACAAAAACTGCTTTGCCTGGTTAATTGAAATTAGAGGAAAGGTTGTGGCGAGTGCGGCAATAACATTTATAAGCCTTGTTCCAACACCGTATGATGAGAATACGGACACGGGCTACCTTCACAGTGTTTATACGGATAAAGAATACAGAAAAAAGGGATATGCGGAAAAATTAATAAAGACAATTTTAAAACATTGCAAAAACAATGGAATTAAACGAGTAGACCTGGTAGCAAGCAAAGCGGGAAAAGGAATTTATAAAAGAAACGGTTTTAATAATCTGGATAATTTTATGCGATACATTGATCGATAGGTTTCCGGTTACGGTTTTTATAATGTAAACAATGTACAGCATTTTTAGGAGGACAAAGGAAATAAGCATGAATTGTACGTTATGCGGGTTGCAAATCAATAATTATAGTCCGGTTTTTAATCATTTGGAAATCGATGCGGAGCATTCGGCGGATATTTGCCGGGATTGCCTCGGTAAAATCGTACAGTGGCAGCAAACAAACTATGCAAACCTATTTCCGACTAAAACAGCGAAGAAGATATTGGAGAAAAAGAAATTGAAAAGTGGGCGAAAAATAAATTAAACATGATACCTCACTGTTTGGCCGGCATTTTTACAAAAGGAGATATTCATGGGAAAAATTTCGAACGTTATCGGAATATTCGTACTCGCACTTTTTTGTTTAGGGAAAGGTGAAATAAAAATGGAATCCATACATGATTTTGAATTAGCCAAGTATTTGGGACTGTGGTACGAAATCGCCCGGCTTCCGGCTTCTTTTGAAAAGAATTTAACCAACGTTACAGCCACATATTCTCTAAAGGAAAACGGTACCGTTAAGGTAGAAAACCAAGGGACGGACAGTAAAACGAATGCCGTAAAAAAAGCAACAGGAAAAGCAAAATTTGCCGGAAACCCAACCATTGGTTATCTTAAAGTATCGTTTTTTGGCCCATTTTACGGCGACTATAAAATCATACAATTAGATAAAGATTATAAGTACGCGTTGGTTTATAGTTCAAAGAAGTACGCATGGATTTTGTCCCGCGAAAAAACAATGGAAAAAGAAATATTGGATCAATACCTGAATTCTTTAAAAGAATTTGGTATCGACACAACCAAATTGATTTTTTCGCAGCAATAGGGCATTTCATAAGGATAACCGCAAAGCACTTTTAAATAACGGACCACTTTTTTGTTTGTCCAGATGGTATATTGAGATATTCGAGTCTTATCATTTTTTTAAACGGAAGGAGAATAAGAATGAGCATACAGTACCATGACGGTTATGCGGATGTTTTTGAAGACAGCATTGTCATTAAAAAATATTATTTTCCGATTCCACTTTCTAAAAGAATTGATTTTAATGAAATCGAATCGATTTCCATTGAGACCCCGAATATAAAGAACGGCAAATGGAGAATATGGGGTTCGGGAAACTTAAACACCTGGTTTCCGTTGGACTTTGACAGACATAAAAGAAACAAAATGTTCATCATTTCGATAAAAGACAAGCGTTTTAAAATAGGCCTTACCGTAACCAACCCGGACAAACTGACCCACATGCTGGGCAAATACAATTTACTAGCGGAATAAGCGGCGACATTCAGCGCGAACTGACCAAAGAATCATATGAGAACTTTCGTATATATCGCAACCAGTTTGGACGGATATATTGCCAAAACAGACGGCAATTTGGATTGGCTTCATGAAGTGCCAAATCCCGAACATACGGATTTTGGATTTAAGGATTTCATGGAACAAATCGATGCGGTGCTCATGGGCAGAAAAACGTTTGAAACGGCGGTATCGTTTGACCAATGGCCGTATTCAAAAAAGGTGTTTGTCCTCAGCAACACGTTGACCGCAATTCCGGAAAAATTGATTTCCAAGGCGGAATTGATAAAAGGCGAACCGGATCACCTTTTAGAAAAACTGGACTCGACAGGATTTAAATCCGTGTATATCGACGGCGGTAAAACGATTCAAAGTTTCTTGGAAAAAGATTTGATAGATGACGTGATCGTCACCAGAATTCCGATTATACTCGGCAATGGAATCCCGCTCTTTGCCACCATGAAAAACGAATTGCGTTTCGAGCATGTTAAAACCGAGGTTTATTTAAATACTCTTGTTAAAAGCCATTATAAAAGAATTCGAAAATAAGACGCGCGGCAACAGGCGCCATGCCGGCCCGTTGCCGCGTGACCGGATCCTACTATTTATCAACAGGCTTTTTCCGTTCGGCCTTGCCGACGATTGTCGCCTTTGCCAATGCGTGCGTAAAGAGATTGAACCCAAGATACGCAGGGGTGGCGGTGGTAGGAATGTCGAGCGTATCGACATCAACCGCATATACCGTAATAATGTAATGATGGACGCCATGGCCGACAGGCGGTGCTGCGCCCACGAATTGCGCTAACCCCGCGTCGTTTTTTAACTGCACGGCTTTGGGGGGAAGCATTGTCGAATTAGGAGAACCGGCCCCTGTGGGGAGGTTGTCGACAGTAGCCGGGATATTCATTACCGCCCAATGCCAGAATCCGCTTCCGGTTGGCGCATCGGGATCGTACACGGTTACGGCAAAGCTTTTTGTTTCTTTTGGAAAGCCTTTCCAGGAAAGCTCGGGGGATTTGTCTTGTCCGCCTGCGCCGAAGATGCCGCTCATTTGTGCGACGCCCAGCATTTGGCCGTCTTTAAGATCGGCACTTGTGACGGTGAAGGTCGGTAAATGCTTATCGACCATCGGATCGGTTTTTGGTGCGGCAACGGCCGCATTGGCAAACAGTGCGAAAACGACTGCAGTGACAATTGATTTCATAGAACCGCCTTTGTTAAAGTGTAAAACATTCCCTTTAAAAATATACGTTCACATCATTTTTCCCAACATATTGACAAATGATTTACGGGGCATGAATCGGGACGAATTTGCAAACATCCAGCTTTTCATACCGGAAATCACCGTCGGCTTCTTGCGTGAAGCAAGCGCTTTCATGGCGTTGTCCACCACTTTCTCCGGCGTTTGCGCCAGGTTCTTAGGCAGGTCTTCTACCCTGCCTCCGGCATTGACCTGGAAATTGGTCGAGGTTATTCCCGGGCAAAACCCCATGACGAAAACCCCTTTTGCCTTTTGTTCATACCAAAGGGATTCGGAAAACGAGGTTATGAAGGACTTGGTCGCGCAGTAAAGACCGAACGACGCCATAGGGGTAAATGCCACTGCCGAGGAAATATTGATTAACGCATCGCCGGATTTTGCTTTTTGCAAGAACGCATGGGCCAATCGGACAACTGCTTCGCAATTGAGACGCATCATGGAGATTTGTTTTTCCAAAGGCGTATCGGCGAATTGGCCGACTATGCCTACGCCGGCATTATTAACCAGAAGGTCGTACTTGTTCGCATTCAGTTCCAGGGAAATCTTAAGCTGACCTATTTCGGTGGAAAGATCCGCAACGATATAGGAATGCTGTGGCCCGAGGGTCTGAATCAACTCTTTCAGTTTGGCCTCGTTCCGGGCCACGCCGGTTATCGTATATCCCTTTTGTGCCAGTTTTTTCGCAAATACATTTCCGATACCTCACTCGCTCCGGTTACCAAAGCTTTCTTTTCCATGCTTTATCCCTCTATGGTTGTAAAAAAAAGTCCCTTTTCTGCAAATGTAAATATGCCGCAAAAGATCGAAATACCGATTGGGTTTCTTATATAAATGCAAAATGCATGCCAAGATGTTGTTTAGGGTTTGCCGTATAAACGATTGTTTTTTTAATGGCATTATAATTGCTTTTTTATGTTCTGGATTCCAATATCTGCGAAAATCAGATCAAGGAGGACGTATGAAAGCTATTTCTATTTCATTTTCGGCGGGAATAATTTTTGCGTTGGTAACCGACGTTTTGGCGCAGCCTTTTAATTATAGTTCCTTTACAATTGGCCAGGTAAGAACCATAAACTGCGATACCGCCGGCGTGTCGGAAGGCAGTGCCGGAACGAATGTTGCCTGGGCGCCGACCGTTAAGCCCCGCGACACGAGCGTTTTCAGCGCAATGAAAGTAACCCCCGCATCGACGCCGTATGTCGCGAGTTTTCCGACGGCAACGGATGCTATTACTAATCAAGGCGGAATGTCCCAATTTTTTTATTACAGGATAGCGGGCGACAGCCTGATTTTCCTCGGATTTGCCGACAGTCTCAGGACTTTGGTGTATACAAACCCGCAGCTTTCGGCGTTGCGTTCGCTTTCGTACGGTCAATCTTTTACCGACACGTACGGATATGTCGATACGACAACGCTTGCGAGTGTAAAATTTATCTCGAAAGTCGATGCGACGAAGACCGTGACATTCGACGGAATGGGAACGCTCGCGCTTCCATGGCAAACTTTTAGCCATGCCTTGCGGTTTAAAACAGTCACTTCGCAGACCGATTCGACTTTTTTCGGGGCTTTGTTTACATCGGGGAGTAAAACCGATATAACCACGTATAGTTGGCTGGACACGACATTACCGGTCAATACGGGATTTTCCATATCCAAAACCACAACGACATCGACCGTCGCGACCACGACATCGACCGTTGTTTCCTATACCGCGCCCGTGCCGGTGCATACTGCCCAGCCGATAAGCTTTGTGATTGACAATAAATTATCCGGCATGACGGTATCGCCGGTTAGCAATGCGCACGTTCGGATATGGCCGAACGCCAATATCGGCAATTTGACCTTTACCGCATATAGTCTTAGCGGAAAAGTCATGGCCACCGCGGAGGGTAATGCGGATGTTTTCGCGGGTAACGGCGCCGGATTGAGCGCACCGCTTGGCAGAGGTGTTTACCTTTATTCCGTAAAAGGGGAAAACCGGGTTTTAAACCAAGGGAAAATGGTTATTCGTTGACATCGTCGTTTCCTATTTTGAAAAAGTTTGACAAAACCCGTTGACGGCGAAACAAGTTACCCTTTAAAAACAAAAATCATGACGACATATAAAAAGACCATGGCGATGAAGAACCCGAAAACCAGAACGAACGGATTGGCGTACCAATCGATCGGCAAGGATTCCATCCAGGAACCGAAATGATGGGAGGATTTGGAAGGAGCCAGGGGAAACACGTCGCGAGGCGGTTCGTCGTCTTCGAGAGCGGCGAGGCCGGCCTTTATTTCGAGAATATCTTTTGCAAAGGCCTCATCGTTCGCATCGAGAGGCCCGGGCAATTTCCCGGAATCGCCGCAGAGCGCCGATTCGATGATGTCTTTTTCTTTTTGCGTCGGATTTTGTCCGTTAGCGCTCATGTCGTCCGCTCCTTGTAAAATGCTCCCTGAGCATTTTCATTGCCCTGCAAACCCTGACGCGCACATTGCTCTGTGATAAATCGAGTATCGGCGCGATTTCGGCATACGAATACCCCATTTTGAGATGCAGATACAGTATGCTCCGTTCGGTTTGCGTGCATTGCGCAAGGAGTTCCCAAAACACGCCGTCGTGCGCATCGTCGTTTTCATGGTTGCACGCATAGGAATAGCGCGACCTGAAATGGTTGTGCCGCGCTTTGAACCTGAACGAATCGTAACACCCGTTTCTTGCAGCGGTAAAGAGCCATTTGTTCCGTTCTTCGGGCGGCGACGGAAACGTCGGGCTTTGCCAGGCCTTGATGAAAACGGTCTGCAAAATGTCGCGGGCGAGGTCGGCATCTCGTGTCATCCATAAAATATAATTATACACGCTTTTCGCATGCGCCGCATAGAGCGATTTGATTTCATCATTGTCCACGGTAAACACAACCCCGTCTGTTTGCGACGTCGATAAACGATAATGGGAAAATACATTGTTCGACCGTGTTTACCAATGTTTATTGCAAAAGGCCCCCGCCGCAGGGCGTTTACATTGAAAAAACCAAGGGGTAAATGGCCTCGGTGATATCTCCCGGCTTGTCTATTTTCCCGAATTTCCACGATTTTACAATAGCGACGACCTCTCTTTCCAATTCCAAATCGTTAAGCGACCCATTGTCAATTTCGCAATAAACGACCGTGCCGAATTCGTCGATGGCGAATTTCAGGGTGAGCTTACCCGTATGCCCGGGGTGCTTGCGCAGCCAGCGGTTATACGCGAACCTGATCGCCGGCAAATTGGAAAGCACCGTCGCCATGATGGTGGATTTGGACCGGCCGCCGACTATCGCCGCGATATTCGTCATTTGCGCTTTTGGCATTTGCAACAGATCGGAATTGTCGCGTTTTTTCATGACCAGCGGGGTTTCGTCGCCGGCCATCAAACCGTCGAGCAGATCGCCGATTTGACCGTCTCCGTCGCCGAAGTGGCCGCTAACGCCGTATCCCGGCATTGTTCCTATGCCCGGTTCCGGCGTGCGACCGATGCCGCCGTTGCTTCCTTGCTTTAAGGTATTTATCCCCTGCAATATGACATCCAGCCCGCTTTCCAGGCCCGATAAAGCCGTCCCCACCCCCACCGCATTCCCGGTTTTTCCGGCAATGGCCCGGGAAAGCATCAAAAACGCCTTGTCTCTTGCTATACGCGAATTCGCGTCGCCGACGCCGCCATGGGTCGACGGCGCATGCGACAAAGACGCCCTAAGCGATCGTTTTGCAAAATTCGACGCAGGCGGCATTTTGCTTGGCCGGTCGGACCTTTCGACCGTTTGCGTCGTCAGCTTTACCGAACCGGTCGGCAACGGTTTATCGGCAGGAAAAAATTGATCCGAAACCGCTTTTGTAATTTCCAGTGTCGACATGAAAAGACCCGAGGCTATCGCAAGCAGCAAACATACCGATTCCACGGTTGATAATTTGCTTTCGCCGTCCATATTGAAAATATCGGCCCGATACCGGATTTTTTCCAGAAACTCCGATAACGGCAAGATCTTCTGTGCAGCTTCATCTTCTTCCATTTCTTCGGCCGAATCGTACGATCCGCCTATTGTAAATCCCGGCAATGCGCTCATACGCCCTCCTTTGTTAGGTGAAGTGGGCTGGTAAAAATCCCTTGTTCCGGATATACAACGATTTAAACCGGGAAAATGTTACAAATAAAACAGGGGAAATTATGGCAGCCCGATAATTTTTGAGAGGTCTACGGAAAAGTTTTATAATGGCTGTTTGAATACAATTTTATGATATTTTTAACCATACTATATTGAATGGCCGTAATCCAAGCCGACACTTTCACCTTTGCTTCGGAAAGGCTTATTATGCGAAAAGTATGTGCGATTGTTTTACTGAGCATGTTTTGTGCGGAGATGAGTTGTGTTGCAACAATGCCGCCGCCACCGCCGCCGGTGGGTTATGTCGTACCCGCGCAGCCGCATCCCGATGCGGTGTG
Organism: Fibrobacteria bacterium; assembly: GCA_037447435.1. Taxonomy (GTDB): domain Bacteria; phylum Fibrobacterota; class Chitinivibrionia; order Chitinivibrionales; family FEN-1185; genus FEN-1185. Next base: position 46,076 of record JBBIGR010000035.1, on the reverse strand, counting down.
GATGAACGGCCATTGGAAATGGAATTGGGTGCGGCATCGCTATGTGTGGATTCCCGGTCATTGGAGACTGCGGAGAGGACATGTTTGGGTCATCATCGATTAAGGTTATCGCGATTTAACCGACAATGATTTTTTACGAAAGCCGGGAAAGCTCCTGTTGGAAATAGGAGGCATAGTCGGCTATTGCGGCGCGCGCATGATCGTTTGCTTTTCGGAGCAATGCGTCCCTGTCGTCGGACGGTCTTTCCATGGTATACACTCTCATGCCCGCTTTCATGATGGATTCGAGAGGATCCATGCCGCCGTTGAACGCCAGATCGAAGCCGAGATCATGCAACAGGGCCTCATAGATAAATGAGTATGAAAAGTTTTTCCTGAGGTGAAACGGCTCGCCGAAATTCATGAAATCCGCTGCTAAAAAAAGCAGGCCGTGTTCGGCGCAATGCATGGCATAATCGACCATTGCGGCGATCGGATCGTCGAGATGTTCCAGCACATCGAAACTGAGCAGGGCTTGAAACCGTTTTTGGGGAAGCTGCCTGACGTCGCAAATATCGATAGCGCAGGCGCGCGAATTGAATCGCTGACTGGCGAAATCCATGATGACGCCGGGAATATCGGCATACACGCAACGATGACCTGCGCGGGAAAGCGCGATGCAATAATTGCCCAAACCGCCGCCGACGTCAAGAACATCCAATCCTTGCCCGGACCCGAGCGTTTGCACCACGAACGCAACGCGTCCGGTGAGATGTTTCAGGGAAATTTGGGCCCTGATGAGATTAACAAGAAAATCATTTGATTTGGCATAAAACCGATCGATATCGGTTCCGGGATCGAGATTATGGGGCTTGTTTTCCAAAACAGCGGTCGCGATTGCTTCCGAAACATTGCAAAATGATGCAAATTCCGCGGTCAGATCGCGGGCCAAATCCGTAGTTGAGAGCCGGATGAATTCTTCGATTGTCGCCATTGTCATGATCCTGCAGAAACGGTGATTTATATGATTATTACAATAGTATCATTTTCATCTTTATTATGCCATGAAACAAAAAACATTTTCATCATTTCATCGCCAAAATCATAGTTTGGACGTATTTTATACCATTGATAACTTACTTTAACCATGGAGTGCATGCATGAAAACGGTTTTAACGTTGCTTATTTGCCTTGGATTGCAGGCAAATGTTGTTGCAAAAAAGCATTATGACGATGATTATGATAATGATGATTGGCATCATGGAAAAAAGGTCGTCGTTGTTGAGAAACGGGTTGTGGTCGACCGGTTTTCGGACGATGACCGGGACGTGGTGGTGACCTATTACAAACATCACAGAATTCCGCCTGGCCAACTTAAGAAAATGCGGCATGTGGATATTGTGGTCGGCGAACCTGCGCCGCCGTCGGTTTTTAGGATGTTCGCGCCGGTTCCGCCGGGCCTAATGCCCATGCTTCCGCCGCCGCCGCCCGGGATCGGTTTTTATATGGCGGGAAATCAAATCGTACGTGTCAACAAACGCACCCACAAGGTTTTGGACCGCATCCCTATTGCGGACGAGGACGACGATTATTCGGAGGAACCGGTTCCGCCGCCGCGTCATACCAGGGAGCATGTGACCGTGAACGTTGCGCCTGCCCCTGGGCTGCCGCTTCCGCCGCCGCCGGTACCGCCGCCGTTTTTTCCCAAACCGCCGCGGTGAGCATGTAATTGCAGGGCCGAAGCCGGACCTTTACTTTGAGGATTTGGATTTTGATTCGACGCGGATTTTTTTAGTTTCGCCGCGGACGATCACGACTTTTTTCTCATAGGGTTTGAATCCGGCCCTGTTGAAAACAACGGTGTGCTCACCTTCGACAAGGGCCAGGGGAATACCCGTCGGCGTGGTTCCCTTGAATTCGCCGTCAACGAAAATTTCGGCATTGATGTCGGAAATGATTTCCATCGCCCCCCACTTTTTCTCTTTTGTTAGCCCGATGATGACCTGATGCGTATCGTTCCCGGAAATCGAAACGCTTGTGGTGGACGGCGCGTAGCCGTCGCTTGAAGCAAGGAATTGATGAAGACCTGCGGGAAGCGTGAGGCCTTTGAACTGGGACGCTTTCAACAGCGTTCCGTCGACCTTTACAACCGATGTCGGGGGTATGACTTCTATTTTCACTATGCCCACCCGGACGGAATCGTTGCGCGGGCCGTGCGAACCGGAATCCACTTTAACGGTATCGCGGATGATGACGGTGTCGGGCTTACGGAGTTTCGACTCGTTGCCGAGGTCCCCGTTTTTTTTTCCACTGAGGGGCGTTATTGCTTTAGGCGATTGAGAAGAATGAAAGACCTGACTGATTCCGTGTATCGTGGTTTTCGCCCTGGTTATGCCCTGTGATAAAAACTGCATCGAACCGCCGGCCTTATTCGTGATGATGTTCCAGATATCGGGCCTGACGATAGCGGTGAGGACTGTTGAAAAAAGCAAGAGGGAAAACACGAACAATACCACGAGCAAAACCGGGACATGACGTTCTTTGGGATTATTGCCGGTCTTGGTTTCCCTGACTTTTGAGACTATGTCTTTGGTGACTTTGGTCGTTTGGCTGTTGAGAACCGAGCCCATAAACAGTTCCAACGAATGCAGGGCCGAGGTAATTTCACCGTTTGCCGGATCCATTTTTTGCGCTTTTTGGAAATGCGACTTCGCCAATTCGTATCGCGCAATCGTCGAAAGCTGGTTCCCTTTGGCCATATGATACCGGAGCAGCTGCGCATTCAGTTCCGCCTTTGTCTCCTCGGGGTCGGCGATGAACCGCCGTATCGTATCGATGGGGTCTTTTACACCGATTTCGAAAAAATAATCCTGCAACGACGAATTGACGGCGCTCAATTTCGAAAGCCGTTTCGTATGGTCTTTTATCAAGCACGCATTGATGCAATCGGCTATCGGCTGCGGCAATGTCGTATCGAATTCCTCGACGGGATTTACCCGGTTCTGTATGATGCTGATGAGCGTTGACGGAACATTGTCGCCGGTAAACGGGAATTCGCCCGAAACCAGGCGGTACAGGATGATGCCGATTGCCCAGATGTCCATGCAGGGGTCCCGGGATTCTTCGCCGCTGACGAGTTCGGGGGCCATGTACGCCGGAGTGCCGACGATCGCACCGGTGGTTGTCAATTGTCCGGATTGGGTTCCCGCATATGCCAAACCGAAATCCACGACCTTGACCGCCCCGCTTTTGGAAACCAGGATATTGGCCGGTTTCACGTCCCGATGCACGATGCCCTTTTCATGGGCGTCGGCAAGCCCTTTGACCGCGAGCCATACTATCATCATACCGATTTCTTTGGGAAAATCGGCCTGTTTCAGGAATTTGTCGAGATCCGCGCCTTCGACATATTCCATGGCTATGTAAAACGACCCGTTTTCCTCGCCGAAATCGTATATCCGAATGACATTATCGTGAGTCAATGCCGCGGCTGCCTGCGCCTCGTTTTCGAAGCGTTTTATTTCGTTGTCGGCCTTGAGCAGACCGCAGGCCATTTCCTTGATGACGACACGGCGATTGAGCGATTTTTGCGTGGCAATGTAGATCTTGCCCATTCCGCCCTTGGCAAGCTCTTTAATGTCGACATAATCTTTTAAAGTAAACGGCATCGGCTGTCGGGTTCCTTTAGGAATAATACGGGACGTTACGCATTGAGAATTTTATGCACCATTATCGCCGTCGGTTTCGAATGGATATCGCTCAGCCCCGAAACCAGGATCACGTAATCGTTTTTCTTGGCAAGTTTCAGGTCTTTTAACACTGTTTCGCCGTATTCGAGAAACTCTTGCGTGTTAAGCGCATTGGCCACATGATGGGGATAAACGCCCCATAACAAATTCATTTTCCGCGCCACGATTTCCGACCGTGTCAAGGCAATGATCGGCGCTGCGGGCCGGTCGGATGAAATCATCCTGGCGGTATACCCGGATTCGGTCAGTACGAACAGGCAACGCACCATGAGGTCGCGCGACAATTGGGCGGCGGCCTCTCCGATTGCGTCGAGCAGATTGTTTCCGAATTCATGCCTCGCATGGTCGAAAGAACCGCCCTGACTGAAAAACTGATGCGTTTCGGTTTCCCGTAGAATCGAATCCATGGTTTCGAACGATTCCAGGGGAAATTTTCCGGAGGCGGTTTCGGCGGACATCATGACCGCGTCGGCGCCTTCCAAGCAGGCTGCAGCGACGTCCGTGACTTCGGCACGCGTCGGCCGCGCATTGTTGATCATGCTTTCGAGCATTTGCGTCGCGACGATGACCGGCTTGTTCATGGCGTTTGCGATATCGATAAGTTTACTTTGTATTATAGGGACTTTCCGGGCCGGCAATTCGACCCCCAAATCGCCCCGGGCGACCATGATGCCGTCGGATAGTTCGACGATGTCCTGAATATTGCACAAAGCCTGCGGCATTTCTATTTTGGCAATAACGGGCATCTGCGACCCGTTTTCTTCGAGAAAACTTTTTAGCCCCCGAATGTCGGCGGCTTTCCGGACAAACGAGAGAGCGACAAAATCGATGCGGTTTTTTATGCAGACCAGCACGTCGTCTTTGTCTTTTTGCGTGAGTGCGGCGGCGCTGAGTTCGGTTTGCGGCAGATTCATGCCTTTATGGTTTTTGAGCACGCCGCCGTGGACGACCCGGGCGGTGAGCACGCCGTTTTTTTTGGCCAGCACTTTCACTTCAAGGTTTCCGTCGTCGAGCAAAATCGAATGGCCGACCGCGGCGTCTTTCACGATTCCCGCGTATTGCGAGGGAATGAGCGTTGCGGTGCCTAAAACTTGCTTTGTCGTAATCGTGACGACGCTGTTGTCTTTAAGCACGGCGCTGCCGCCTTCAAATTCACCGACACGGATCTTGGGGCCGCAAAGGTCGCCGAGTATGGCCACGGTTTTTGAAAGGTCTTTGGAGATTTTACGTATGAGACGGATCGTTGCGGCATGCTGCTCGGCAGTGCCGTGCGAAAAATTGATTCGTGCGACATCGAGCCCTTTGGCGATAAGCTGATGCAACAGTGCCGGCGTCGAAGATGCGGGTCCGATGGTTGCGACGATTTTTGTCCGCCGGAAAAACAGATATTTGTGATCGAGGTCAAAATCAAAAAATTTCGAGTCTGACATTTTTGACGGTGATGAACCCATTTTTGTCTCCTTTTCCCGCTGCGCACGCAAAGCGGACCTCGATTTTTAATCAATAGATTTAATGATTGGGCGCTCATTGCCTTTATAGCAGTATACAATATAATTTGGTTTTACGTCACCTTTTAACTGCAAGGTAATGAAATGCAAGAGGAAGCAAAACGATACATTTTGGGCCTGCCCGAAATGGACTCTCAGCACGACTATCTGTATTCGCTTTTCGACCGCATAGAAAAAGTCCCGGTTGTAACGGACAGGGCCTTTATGCAAACGCTGCTCAAAGAGATAGAGCGGTATTTGCTTTTTCATTTCACCAGTGAAGAATATTTGATGCGCTGTTACAATTTTCCCGGGTTCAGCATGCATCAATCGGATCATGAAAGCGCTGGAAACCGGTTTGTAAAATTCCTCGACGATTTCGATTCCGACAGTTTGAACCCTATTGCGCTGTCGATTTTTCTTACCGGATGGTTAATGGAGCACAGTGCGCAAAGTGATGCCGAATATACGGAATGGATTCAAAAATGCCGCAGGGACGGCAAATTTTTTACGGAATAAAAAGAGGTTCCGCAAATTCGCCGGCAAACACTACTTCGGGTTCCAACAGAATTTTGTTTCTTTCAAAAATCGTTTTTTGTACCAGAGCGATCAAAGAGCGAACATCGGCCGCCGTAGCTTTGCCGCAATTGACAATGAAATTAGCGTGCTTTGTCGAAACCTGGGCGTTGCCGAATTTCACTCCTTTTAAGCCCGCCTGCTCGATAAGTGTTCCTGCAGTGGTGCCCGGCGGGTTTTTGAAAACGCTGCCGCAATTCGGCATATCGAGCGGATGCCGATTTTTCCTTTTTTCAATAACTTCCGCAAAAGTTTTTGCGGCAAGGCCGGCATCGTCATGCCTAAAACCAAACCGGGCCGACAGAACGATCGCCGAGGAGGTTTTCAGAATTGTTGAGCGATATGAAAGTTCCAAATCCGCTGCCGCAACGGTTTTACATTCCAGGGTTTTGGCGTCGATATACTGTACCGATTCCAGGCAATCGGAAACGCTTTGGCCAAAAGCTCCCGCGTTCATGATTACGGCACCGCCGATGCTGCCCGGTATGCCTGCCAGTTTTTCGAGACCGCATAATTTCCTATCGACCATTTCCTTGACCAACGAATGCAGAAGCCCGCCGCCTTTGACCTCTGCCACGGCATCGGTCCACAAGATTCCGCTTTGGGCCGTCAGGTCGACGACCAGGCCCGGCCAGCCCTTATCACTTATCAACAAATTCGAGCCCTTACCTAAAAGCAATAACGGCATGGCGTGATAACGCGCCCACCCGACGCTCTCGATAATGTCCTGCTCGTCGCGCGGCCGCACATAGGTATGGGCGGGACCGCCGATTTTAAAGGTGGTTTTATCGGCAAGGGAAATATTATTGAGGTAAAGCGGCATCTGACTGTTCGTCTAAAAAGATTTTGTAAATTCCCGACGACACGAAGAATGCAACGATTTTTGCGTCCAGGTGATTCGCGTTTGCTTCGGCCCGTAGAATTTCTATGGCTTTTTCCGGCGCCATTTTCGGTTTGTAGGGCCGGTCTTGCGCCACCAGCGCTTCGTAAATATCAATAACGGCAAGAGCCTTGCTTTCGAAACTTATATTTTTTTCCGTGAGTCCGTCGGGATACCCGGAGCCATCGAGCTTTTCGTGATGATGGCATGCTATATCCGGAATCGCCGACAACTCTTTTGTCCAGGGAATACGCGAAAGGATCCGCCGTGTTGCCTGGGCATGGGAATTTATGCGCTCCCGCTCGACGTCGGTAAGGTTCCCTTTTCGAATCGACAGGCATTCAAATTCCCGGTCGGTGAGAATCGGCTTTTGGACGCCGTGAACGTCGACATACTGTTTCTGTGCGATTGCTTTTAGCCGCGCTAAATCGGTATCGCTCAGAAAACCCGAGCCATTCACTTTTTTTAAGAATTCGCCGTCCAGGTCTAAGGCCTCTTGCGATTCCCAGGGCGCGTCGGCGACGGGGTGCGCGGCCCATTTCATGCGGGCGCCGGCATATTCCAGCCGCAAGCATATCGTGTCCATCGCCTCTTTTGATAATCGAGACTCTTTTGTAAGCAAGGCCTCGGGTACGCCGATTTTGCCGATATCATGCAACAATGCCGCAAAACGGAATTGGCTTTTACGGTTTTCATCGAAGGTTTCCCCGTCGAACAGTTCCTTGCCCGCATGGTTTATCGCATCGGCAAAAGCAAGCGCATACCCCATGACTCGGCGGGAATGGCCATAGGTGACGCGGTCCCGCTCGTCGATGGCGGCAATAGAGGAACGCAGATACCCTTCGAAAATGCTTTTGATCTCCTGGTGCAGTTGTACCCGTTCGATGGAAACCGCGGCCTGAGAAGCGATTGACAGAATAAAATCTTCGTCGGAAAGCGTGAACGGTACGACGTACTGATCGGTATCGGCGGGAGAATGAAGCCGCACCGACGTATCGGATTTCTTGTTCATAAGTTGAACAATACCCGCTACTTCGCCGGCCATATTTTTAAGCGGCACGGTCAACATGGACTTAACACTGTATTCAAATTTCTTTTCATAGGCTTTCCGGCCGATTTTGTAGGGAACGTTTCCGGTTTCTTGGGAGACATCCTCGATATTAAGCAACCGCCCAGTGCCGGCGACAAAACCCGCCACCGTTGTCTGGTCTATGGGAACGACGAATTCCTCCGATTTGTGTCCGATGTCGACGGAATCGTTCTGAGAGATCTTGAAACGTATCTTATCGGTAAACGATCCGCCCGGACCGTTTTTTTCCCGTATATATATGCTTCCGGCATCTGCACCGACGATGTCCCTTGTTTCCGCGAGTATACTCGAAAGTAAATTATCCAAATCGCTGTGAACGGAAATCGACGTTGCGATTGAAATCAATTGCCGTTTCTGTTTGCGGTATTTCATGATTTCGCCCATGATTTCCCGGTTTTGGTTCAGCAAGGAACCATGGCGTTTCATTGCGGAAATAATATTCGACAGGGAAAGTGCGGCAAGAGGGGTTTGAAAAAATCCGTCTATCGGCAAGTCTAAAAGATCGACCGGCGCATCCTCTGTTTCGATTTTCTGGAAAAACGGAATTTCCTGACCAAAGCCAAGCGGCATTTCGCCGAACACATCTATAATTTTCTGTCTGTTCGGTTCCAAAAACGAAATACATCCGCAGGGCAAACCGGCTTCCTGGGCAATAACAACATCGCTGGTGTTTAGCCTGATTTGCAAATCGATAGAAGATTTGGAAGCGACGGCCTTGCAAAGCTTCGCATCGGAATCCGTCACTTTGCCTAACAAAAGAATATAAGTGCTCATACTTTAAAATTAGCTTAGGGTAGATCGGGACGGGTTAAGGAAATTGATGAGCAAGTGTTGGAGGCAAGCAAAAAGCCTTTCCTGCAAAAACAGGAAAGGCTTTTTCCAAATGTACCGAGGTTATTAGCCTTTAATTGCTTCTGCAGGACATGCGGAAGCGCAGGCGCCGCAATCTGTGCATTTTTCAGCGTCGATAAGATAAATCGGATCGCCTTCGCTGATTGCCTCGACCGGGCATTCCGGAATGCAGGTTCCGCAAGCGATACAAGCATCGGTAATAGTATGTGCCATTGTTTTCTCCTTGAAAAATTTGTGATATTGCCATTGAATTTTCATTAAAATTATTTGATCCGATTATCTTGGTCAAGCGAAATTTATGTGAGGTAGCCCTATATTTACAAATACAAACAAAACGGCAATATATTCGATAGAAAGTTCATGCTTCTTTTTTCATCTGTGCGTGTTGTAATTTCTTTATTATGCGCATAGCCGACTTTCTGGATATTTCCTTTATTGCCGTTGTCCTTTACTTTGGTTTGGCGTGGCTTAAACAACAAGCGTCACGATCGCTGGCTATAGCCATTGGTATTGCTATGGTGCTTTATATCCTTGCCCGGCAAACCGATATGTACCTAACTTCCCAATTATTTAGCGCCGGGCTTACCGCAATCCTAGTCGCGCTTGTTTTAATTTTTCATACCGATATTCGAAGAATGTTTGAACGGTTAGCCACCATGAAATTTTTCAATACCAAGCACGGCCTTATTGCATCGAATTATACTGTGGATATCCTTACGGAATCGATTGCAAAACTTGCCGACGACAGAGTGGGAGCGCTCATCGTCATCAAAGGCATGGAACCGCTTGAACGGCAGATTCGCGGTGGCGTACTCTTGAATGGGAAAATAAGTTCGCCTCTCCTTTATGGAATATTCAACACACAGTCGCCTACTCATGATGGCGCGGTAATTGTTGAAGGCGAGTCTCTTGAACGTTATGGGGTTTATTTGCCGCTTTCTCAGAATGTCGTCGAAGGGGGACGTGCCGGCACTCGGCATGCGGCAGCCTTGGGCCTTTCGGAGCGTTGCGACGCATTTATCATCGTAGTATCTGAAGAACGAGGAACAATCTGTATCGCCCAGCAAGGAAAACTTGACAAACTTGATTCGCCGGTTACTTTAAAAACACGGCTTACGGCATTTTATCAAAGCGTCCATCCATCACAATCATCCAATCGGAAAATGCAATGGCTTACAAAAAATCCAGGCCTAAAAATTGCCGCTCTCGCAATTGCTTTCGGCCTGTGGTGGTTCTTTGCGCATAGAGTTGCAACTATTCACCGAACATTTTCGGTTCCGATTGAATGTCGAAATGTTCCGGCCGACTTTATTATCGACGATCCGGGCCTTGCCGAAGCGAGAGTTTCATTGTCCGGACCGGAACGGAATTTTTCCTTTGATCCGATCACCCTGGCCGTCGCTCTTGATTTAAGTGAATTACGCGACGGCACCGTGGATATTCCGATTTCCGAGCGAAGCTTGCAAAATAAACCTTCCGGGCTCCTTGTGACTCAAATCCTTCCCCATTCCATTAAAATTAAAGCGTACCGTATGACGGAAATTGACATACCGGTAAAACTCGTTACGAGCGGGGCTTTTTTAAAAGACATGGCAAAAGCAAAAATCGCGCTATCGCCGTTAATAATCCCCGTAATGGTTCCCAAAACCCGGAGATTCGATATTACCGAAATTAAAACAGAACCGCTCGTTTTACCTGATATCAAGCATCCCGGCGATGTCAAACTTTCCCTAATCTGCCCCGATCATTGCCAGTTCCTTGAAAAAGGCCCTAACGCGGTCATCGCACGCATTGACACAAGGCAATAAAATACATTATTGTATCAATATTTTTTTTACCTTTCTTTTTATTGATTCCCTGAAAACACGTAAAATATATTTAACAATTCGACGTCTTATTTGAAACAAAGCTCGATAATAATTTTCTGGATTTTTCTCACTTTTAACCCTTGTAAAAGGAGACCTTTATGAGTATCAGAACCGACATCGCAACGGGTATTTGCAGTTGTGACATCACCGAAAGGGAAAAACATCCCAAAGTTTCAAGCTATTACGGTGACAATCTTTTTACCGACGAAGTCATGAAAAAATTAGTATCTGAAAAAACTTTCGAAGCCTTCAAAAAATGGCAGGATACCGGTGTTGTCATCAACACTAAACAAGCCGACGAAATTGCAAACGCCATGAAAGAATGGGCTATTGCTAAAGGTGCCACTTCTTATACTCATTGGTTTCAGCCAATGACCGGTCTCACTGCCGAAAAACACGATGGATTCATCGGGATCGCAGGAAAGAGCAAAGTCGTTGAGAAATTCTCCGGCAGCAAACTTATTCAAGGTGAACCCGACGCATCTTCCTTTCCCTCTGGTGGAATTCGTGCGACATTCGAAGCACGCGGCTATACAGCTTGGGATCCTTCTTCCCCTGCGTTTATCTCTGAAGTTGAACTGGGAAAGACCTTGTGCATTCCCTGTATTTTTATTTCCTATACCGGTGAAGCTCTTGATAAAAAATTACCGCTGCTCAGAAGCGATGTTGCTGTAAATAAGGCTGCGGTCAATCTTCTCAAGATTTTGGGGCACAATGCTAAACAAGTATTTTCAACCTGCGGTCCCGAACAAGAATATTTCCTCATTGATGAAGCGTATTACCGTCTCAGGACCGATCTTCAGTTGGCCGGACGCACGCTTATCGGTGCACCATCTCCCAAGGGGCAACAGCTCGAAGACCAGTATTTCGGTTCCATCAAGGAACGCATCCTTAACTTCATGAATGAAGCAGCCGAAGAATCTTATAAAATCGGAATTCCGGTGACAACCCGTCATAACGAAGTTGCGCCGCATCAATATGAATTTGCACCGATTTTCGAACGTTCTAACATGGCAGCTGATCATAACCAGCTTCTCATGGATATCATGAAAAAAGTTGCTCGCCGCCATGGGCTTGTTTGCCTTTTACATGAAAAGCCCTTTGCCGGAATTAACGGCAGTGGGAAACATTTGAATTGGTCTTTGGCAGATGACAAAGGTAATAACCTTCTCAATCCCGGGGAAACACCGGAACAAAATCTTCAATTTTTGACCGTTCTTGTTTCCGTGATCCATGCTGTTTACAATCATGCAGACCTTCTTCGTGCATCCGTTGCAACAGCAGGCAACGAACACCGTCTTGGCGCAAATGAAGCACCGCCGGCCATCGTTTCCGTGTTTTTGGGTGAACAACTTTCGGCAATTCTCGAACAAATCGAAAAAGGTGAAATTAAAAAAGTCAAAAAACTCGACACTATCGACCTTGGCGTTGGTCTTCTCCCTCAGTTCATTCGGGATACATCGGACAGAAACCGTACATCACCGTTCGCGTTTACCGGCGCAAAATTTGAATTCCGGGCATTGGGAAGTTCCATTAACATTTCCACCTCAATCGCTGTTGTCAATACGGTTGTCGCCGAATCCATGAATGCAATCGCGCTCATGATTCAGGATGAACAGAAAAAAACCAAGAATTTCGAAGCAGCTGTTCTTGCCGTTCTTGCACGTGTTATAAAGCAGACCAAGAATATCCAATTCGAAGGAAACAACTATTCTCAGGAATGGGTTGAAGAGGCAAAACGTCGCGGTCTTCAAAATGAACCGTCTTCTCCGGAAGCACTTAAAGCATTTATCAAGCCTGAAAATATCGAATTGTTCGAAAAACACGGTGTTTTATCTCGGGTCGAAATGGTTGCCCGTTATCACATTTGGGTTGAAATGTATACCAAAATCCTCGAAATCGAAGCACGAACATTATCCGAAATGGTTAATACGCAAGTGATTCCGCCCGCATTCACCTTCCAAAGCGACGTTGCAAACGGATTGGACATGCTTTTGGATTATTCCGAAGACAAGTCCATTAAAATGCCCGAGGGTGCCGTTGAGGACCGTAAAGAATTGTTTACGGAAATCACCGAAGACATTCTTTATGTTCGGAAAAATCTTAAAAAGATGAATGACTTGCTTAAAAAGGCGGAGTCCACAGAACTTGAGGACAAAGCACGGATTTATTTCTCACAACTTAAACCGTTGATGGAACATGTCCGTAAGCATGTCGACGATCTTGAATCAAAAATGCCGGACGAATTGTGGTTATTGCCAAAATACAAAGAAATGCTATTTATCTGCTGATAGTTTCGGTATTGATTTTCAAAAGCCATCGGTACTAAATGTACCGATGGCTTTTTTCTTTTCTTCAGGGTACAAAAAGCAAGGCAATGTATTGCATTTGCCCCATAATCAGGTTATTTTTATCTTCTTTTGAGAAATTTAAATTTCGCAGTTTTTTGGGGTAAGGTCCGCATTATCAGTGGCTTTACATCCTTAAATTTCGTGATCTAGGATTATAATTAATCCGATATGGTGCCTTTTTAAAAGGATAGTTCCCCATTAAGCAAAAAATAAAACCTCCTAAAAAGTCAACGACTAAAACCGTAGCTCCGATAAAAAAAACTGTTGCGAGAGCGAAAAAAAGCGTTCCTGACTCTTCGACCGCGGCATCGCTCAAAGTGCTTATGGTTGCATCGGAAATGGTACCTTTTGTCAAAGCCGGCGGACTTGGCGACATAGTGGGCTCTCTTTCCCTGGAACTTAAAAAAATGGGCCACGATGTTCGTGTCGTCATCCCGAAATACGCATTCATCAACTATCACGGCTACGAGTTGACAACCGTGCTTTCATCATGCGGCGTTTGGATGGGCGGCGTCTGCGAATGGTGCAGAATACAAAGCATTACCACCGATTTCGGAGTCACCGTTTATGTGGTGGAGCATAATCATTATTTTGGAAGATCGGGACTGTACCATGATGACAACATGAACGACTACGCAGACAACCCCCGACGATTTGCTTTTTTATCGCGCGCAGCTCTTCAAATTTGTAAGGACATCAACTTTTCGCCCGACATTATCCATGCGAACGACTGGCAAACCGCGCTCTGCCCGGCCTATTGTAAAACCTGGCATTGGAATGACCCTCTACTGGGCAAAGCTGCATCGGTGCTTACGCTGCACAATATTGCATATCAAGGCGTTTATCCCTCCGAACATTGGTCGTACATGGGGTTTAACAAATCATTATTTACTGCTGAAGTGTTTGAATCGTATGGCCGAATCAATATGCTAAAAGGCGGCATTCATTTTGCCGATGTCGTCAACACTGTGAGCCCGACCTATGCAAGGGAAACAACGACACCGTACGGCGGGTTCGGACTCGCGCCATACCTTTCAAATAAAGGCGACAATTACCGCGGTATATTGAACGGTGCCGATTACTCGATTTGGTCCCCGACAAACGATAACCTTATCCCTTCGCAATATTCCCATAAAGATCTTTTCGGTAAATCGGAATGTAAACGGGCTTTGCAAAAAGAATTCCTTCTTACTGAAGATAATCATATTGCCCTCATCGGTACTATCGGCCGTTTCGTCGACCAAAAGGGATTCGATCACATTGCCGCTTGCATCGAAAACATTTTAAAAACTATGCATGTCCAATTTGTCATTCTTGGTTCCGGAGACGGCGGTCTTGCAAGCTATTTCGGAGATCTGCCGAGACGTTTTCCCGGTAAGGCAGGTTCATTCATCGGCTTTAGCAATAAGCTGGCACATCTTATCGAAGCCGGATGCGACTTCTTCCTCATGCCCTCTAAATATGAACCGTGCGGGCTGAACCAGATTTACTCGCAAAGCTATGGCACGCTTCCAATTGTCCGTGCAACCGGGGGCCTCGACGACACGGTTATTAATTACAATGAAGCAACCGGCGAAGGTACGGGATTTAAGTTCTGGGACATTTCAAGCAGATCGTTATTTTATACCGTAGGCTGGGCGATTTCCACCTATTACGATCGAAAACACCATATGACAAAACTTATTAAAAACGCCATGCAACAAGATTTTTCATGGAATAAAAGCGCTTTAGAATATGTCAAGTTATATGAAAAGGCGATTGAAAACAAGCAAAATTACGATACGATGCACGCAGTGTGAACGCCGGGAAGACCACGAATAGAAAACGCGCACCAACATTCTTGATGCGCGTCCGAAATTTACAAACAACAATTTTCCAATCTATTGCACCTGCTCCACCACTCTGATGTGTAATTCCTTCAATTGCTTATCGGAAACCGGAGCAGGCGAATTCATCATGAGGTCCTGCGCCTTCTGATTCATCGGAAACGCTATAATTTCCCTTATGTTTAGCTCATCGGCCAAAAGCATGACGATCCGGTCGACACCGGGAGCAATTCCGCCATGCGGAGGAGCACCGAGTTTGAACGCATTGATCATTGCGCCGAAACGCTGATCAACCGTTTCTTTGGAATACCCTGCGATTTCGAAAGCCCTGTACATTACTTCCGGCTGATGGTTCCGTATTGCGCCGCTCGACAATTCTATGCCGTTGCATACGATGTCGTATTGATACGCAAGAATATCCAGCGGATCTTTGGTATTGAGCGCTTCGAGCCCGCCTTGGGGCATTGAAAACGGGTTGTGCGAAAACGCCACGCATTTATTTTCTTCATCGTATTCGTACATAGGAAAATCAACAATCCAGCAAAACTTAAATGCGTTTTTATCAACAAGCTCGAGGTCGCGACCGAATTTGCCGCGCATTTCGCCGCAAATCCTGTTGGTCGCTTGCGGTGTATCGCAAACGAAAAACACGACATCTCCTTTGGTAACGCCGCACAGCTCCTCGATTTTTCTCACATCGTCGGGCGTGAGGAACTTCATGATCGGGCCCTTGACTTCCGTATCGAGCCATTGCAAATATGCCAGACCTTTGGACCCTATCGATTTTGCATGATCAACGGTTTTATCGAAGAAATTCCTCGGTTTTGTCGCAATCCCTTTGACGGGAATCGCACGCGCCACTGCGCCCGATTCAATCGCGCTTTTAAACGCATTGAATCCTGATTTTGCAAAAATATCTGTGCAATCGCGCATTTCAATAGGAATACGAAGGTCCGGTTTGTCGGTACCGTATTTGACCATAGACTCACGGTAGGGAATACGGATAAACGGCGGCGCATCCATTGACTTTGAAGAAAATTCGGCAAAGATGCCGTGTATAACATTTTCAACAACCTTGAAAATTTCGTCCTGCGTGACGAAAGACATTTCGATATCGAGCTGGTAAAACTCACCGGGAGACCGATCGGCACGAGCGTCTTCATCCCGGAAACAGGGTGCGATTTGGAAATACCTGTCGAAGCTCGACATCATGAGCAATTGTTTAAACTGCTGCGGCGCCTGCGGCAAAGCGTAAAACTTACCCGGATGCACGCGTGAAGGGACGAGATAGTCGCGGGCACCTTCAGGAGATGAGCTTGTGAGAATCGGGGTCTGGAATTCCTTGAAGCCCAGTTCCCACATGCGACGCCTCATGCTCTCGATGACATTCGAACGTAAAATGATATTCTGGTGAAGTTTACTTCTGCGCAAATCCAAAAAGCGATTGGTAAGCCGGAGGTCTTCGGGCGCGTCGTCTTCGGGGAAAACGTTTAGCGGCAATGCCTCGCAGGTGCCAAGAATTTCAAAACCGCTCGCAATAAGCTCGATTTCCCCGGTAGGAAGTTTGGGGTTGATGTTTTCGTCCGACCGAAAAGCAACTTCACCGTCGAAACGAATAACCGTTTCCTTGGGCAAATGCGAAACCTCATCGAGAAATGCTGCTGTTGGATACACGACAACCTGGGTAATCCCGTAATTGTCCCGTAAATCGATGAATAGAACTCCGCCGTGGTCGCGGCGGGAATGTATCCAACCCGAAAGCCTGACTTTTGCTCCGATATCCGTTTTCTTCAATTGATTGCACGTATGGGTTCGATAAGGATGCATGTTCTTTGCCTTTGACTGAAAAAGGGATTATTCGATAATAATGAATAAAGTAAAATAATTTGCGGGCCGGAAATATTTAAAGCCTAAATCATCAACAAGGCAGGATTTAAAGAAGCTCGTCCACATAAACGTTGTATTTTGGCAAAACTGTTGCATAAAAACCGGTAACATCCGCCGCGCATTCATCGTCTAATACAGTAATACCTGAAATACAATTTCACTCAACCCGTTGAAAGACAATACAATGAAATTTTTCGCAAAATTGCTGGTCTTGGCAATATCGATGCTCCTTTTCAGTAACTGTCATTCGCTTCCTTTAAGCAGCGTTTGGAAAAATACGGACATTAAAATCGATGCAAATCCCGACGAGTGGAAGGCAATCCTGCAAGACATCCCCGACAGGCCTTTTGGCATCGGCATGCAAAACGATGACAAATTTCTTTACTTATGCATATCGTCGTGGGACCGGTCGATCAACGAACAAATTGTCCGTCACGGTCTTACTATGACATTCGAAACAAATTCCGGCAAGCATTCGGTTTTCGGGATACATTTTCCCGTCGGTATGACGCGCGAAGAAATAAAACAGGCAATGGAAGAGAACCCCGATCATGAGCACGGATTAATGAAAGACCTCTTCGACCGGTCGCTGGAAAAGCTGGAAGTGTTGGGCCCCACGCAAAGCGACACGCTTCCCATGAAATTGAACCAGGCCGATGCCTGCGGATTGCTGTTGCGTATACAGTATTCGCCAAAAGGCAATTTCGTCTATGAAGCAAAAATTCCCTTGCGTGAAGATTCCGCGAACAAATTCGCAATCGGCATCGGTCAAGATACTGTCATTCAATTGAAATGTGAAACAGCCAATCTTTCCTCCCGGGATTCCGAAGTCCAGCACACGGCGGAAAGCGGCGCATCGGAAGAAGGAATGAGTGCGGGCGGCGGTATGGGTGCCGGGAAACACGGCGGAAGAGGCGGTATGGGCCATAACGGCCCCACCCATCAAATGGCAAATCCGGGCGAACAATTTAAAGCCTCTTTTACCATTACACTTGCACGCAAAACGGATTGATGCCTATTTGCCGACCGAAATAAATGCCGCAAGCGCCAGAAGCACAATTGCCAACAAGACCTTCATGAGCGCCATGTGGTTTTGGGTGAATTTGGACAGCTTTGTCCACTTAAGCCCGTATGCTGCAGCAGTGAGCACGATGAGCAACGGCAATACAAATAAGAAATTGTAAAACACCAGCAATAGCCAACCGATCAGCTTGAATCCGACGGCTTTGGTCATAAGGACTATGGTCGGCAAATAAATTTTCGCAGTGCAGGCGCCTTCGAGCAACGTCACGATAAACCCGGTAATGACGGCGCCGACAACGATTTTATTGCTTGACAAATTATCTTTGATCACCGAATGAATGAGCATTTTTATCGGCTTGGGCAACTGCACTTTCATGGCATTGGTGTCTCGCGTGCGATAATACACGATCGCATCGCGAATGCTCCAAATGGCGACCCAAACCGCCAGCCCCACGCCGAAAATTCGAATTCCCAGGGAAAGCCAATAAAATTGGCTCATTAAAGTCAACACGCGGAACGCGCCCAATCCTATAAGAAAATAGGTGATGAAAACCGTTGCGGAAAACGTAAGCCCGATTTTCAGTATGTCTCTGCGTTTACGGTTTTGAGTGCCGAGAAACGATATGAGAAAAATCATGGTTGCGATGGCGCAGGGATTGATGCCGTCGATAAATCCTGCGGCAAACAGCCCGATAAAAGTGAACATGCTGACTTTTTCCTCGATTGCAGCCTTAGCGCTCACCTTATTTGTATCTAATGTCAAGCTCTTCGTCTTCCACAATGCGGGATTGTTTATGCGGTCTTCAATGTATTGTTTCCCTTTTTTCATGATGTCGGCATAGCCGGTAAAAAAGGTGTCCGGCAGGAAAAGTTCCTGCGGCGAAGGCTTGGAAACCTTATAGATTTTCTCCATGGTCGTTGCAAGCCGGAACCCGGAATCCGTTTCCAAGTCGTGGATTTTCAAATCCATCCGATCTTTGTATTGGGCTGCCAAAGGAGAAAGCAACAGCGTTTGTATCTCATGACACTCTTCACAGGTCGAAGACCCGAAAAATTGAATCAGCAATTTGTCCGATGCAGCATCGCTGGCAATCAACGAAGAAGCAAAAATCAAAAGAAACAAAGCAAGTCGGGAACAATTCATGGTATTTCGCCTTTTCACAAAAGTGGCAAAGCAACGGATTAGTATGTTTTATTGAAAATAGGTGATGACTTTAATCATGACCACATTATACGATTTATAACGTTGCATACAAAATTCGGATCTGAAAAATAGTTTTTATTTTTTTGATTCGTACTCTTTCCATATTAAAAGATTTATTTTTGTCTGCAACGATTCGAGTAGGAACGTATACCGCAAGGAAACTGCGCGATATGAAGATTCCATTTTTGACGGGAAATAAAAATGCGGAAACAGGCGCGTTGCAGGTAACCGAAGCGGCGTTTTACTCCCTCTGCAATTCATCCGAACAACATGCGCTTGAAACCCTTTCAAGCGTTCCGCAAGGGCTTTCCCTTGGGGAAGTTGAATCACGCACCGCCACCTACGGATTAAACACGTTTAATTCCGCACCGCAGCAAGGCATCGTTCTCGACATTATCGAGCGCTTTAAAAACCCGCTGGTCATTCAATTGCTTGTCATTTGTATCGTATCGTTCCTCATGAACGATATCCGTTCCGGCGTCGTGGTCAGCCTCATGATCGTCTTAAGCGTTTCGTTGTCGTTTTTCCAGGAACAGCGTTCGAGCCGCGCCGCACAATCCCTTAAGAAACTGGTACAGACCTCGGCGATTGCTTTACGGGAAGGAAAAGAAATCCAGGTCCGTATCGACGAGCTCGTACCCGGAGACGTCGTGTCCCTCGCCGCAGGTTCGATAATTCCCGCGGATCTCAGGATTCTTTCGACCAAAGATTTTTTCGTCAGTCAATCGGCCCTCACGGGTGAATCGATGCCCATCGAAAAACAATCCGCATTCGTTCCGTCCGATAAAAAAACCGAACTTCTGGCACTTCCAAACGCCTGCTTTCAGGGAAGTACGGTCGTTTCCGGAACCGCCCGCGCTCTTGTCGTTCGCACGGGGCAAAGTACCTTTTTGGGTAGCATTTCGAAAAACCTGAGTGCGGCAAAGGAATCTACCGCATTCGACAAGGGAGTGCAGTCGTTCGTATGGCTCATGATCCGATTCATGATCGTCATGGTATCGCTCACCTTCCTTATCGTCGGCATTACCAAACACGACTGGATGGAAGCCCTGCTGTTCGGCCTTTCGGTTGCGGTGGGTCTCACACCCGAAATGCTGCCCATGATCATGTCGGTTTGCCTTTCGAAAGGCGCAATCGCCATGTCGCGGAAAAAGGTCATTGTCAAAAAACTCAAGGCAATTCAAAACCTGGGCAGCATGAACATCCTGTGCACCGATAAAACCGGCACGCTCACGCAGGACCGGGTCGTGCTCGAAAAGTATGTCGATGTTTCCAACCGGGAAAGTCTCGACGTCTTGCGTTACGCGTATATGAACAGCTATTACCAGACCGGATTGCGCAACCTTCTGGACAAAGCGATTCTCAACCACGAAGACCTCGACGTCGAAAAAAACTGCCGCAAGGTCGACGAAATCCCTTTCGATTTCAAACGCAAACGCATGTCGGTGGTTATCGATTATGAGGAAACCCACGTACTCATTTGCAAAGGATCGGTCGAAGACGTATACATTGCGTGCGACAGCTATCAGATCGACGACGAAATATACCCGCTTGCCGACGTTATCAAACGCGACTTATTGGAAGATTATCGCGACCTGAGTGCCGACGGGTATCGGGTTTTGGCGGTCGCATATCGGGAATTCCCGCTTTCCCACGAGGTATTCGGCATTGCCGATGAAAGCCATCTTGTCCTGCTCGGGTACGTGGCGTTTTTCGACCCGCCCAAAGATACGGCAGCGGCAGCCATCGCCGCATTGCAAAAATCCGGCGTAACGGTGAAAGTGTTGACAGGAGATAACGACCTCGTCACCAGGAAAGTATGTAAAGACGTCGGGCTTTCGGCCGACCATCTCGTCACCGGCCCGCAGCTCGAACAAATGGACGAGGCATCGTTTGCCGCAGCTCTTCGCGAGACCACGGTTTTCGCCCGTCTTTCTCCCTTGCAAAAAGAACAAATCATAAAAGGACTCCGGGCCCAGGGCGCCATCGTCGGGTTTCTGGGAGACGGTATCAATGATGCGCCGGCGCTCAAGGCGGCCGATGTCGGCATTTCGGTCGATACGGCCGTTGATGTGGCAAAAGAATCGGCAGATATCATCTTACTCGAGCGCAGCCTGCTCGTTCTCGAAGAGGGTATTTTAGAAGGCCGGAAAGTTTTTGCAAACATCATCAAATATATAAAAATGGGCGCCAGTTCGAATTTCGGAAACATGTTCAGCGTCATCGGCGGCGGCTACTTTCTTCCGTTCTTGCCCATGGCGCCGATTCAGGTCCTGGCAAACAACCTCCTGTACGACATTTCACAAACAGGAATACCCACCGACAACGTCGATGCGGAACTCATCAAAAAGCCGCAGCGATGGGACATCAGTTTCATACGGAAATTCATGATGTATATCGGGCCGATAAGTTCCGTATTCGATTACGCGACGTTTTTCCTTATGCTTATCGTTTTCAAATGCTGGGATTTTTCGCATGCCGCAACATCCCCGGCCATGAAGTCCTATTTCGAACAACTGTTTCACACGGGATGGTTTGTCGAATCGCTTTTAACCCAAACGTTGATCGTGCATATTATTCGTACCAATAAAATACCGTTTTTCCAGAGCAGGCCGAGCATATTGCTTGTGTTCTCCACCATTGCGGTCATGGGTATCGGCGCAGTTCTTCCGTACTCGCCGATAGCGCATTACCTGGGGTTGGTGCCGCTTCCTTCGATTTACTGGCTATGGATCGCCGGTTTCCTTTTCTTGTACGGGACCATAACTCATTTTATCAAGTCGTATGTTCACCGGAAGTTGGGAGTATAAATGAAAAGCCTATTAGACGCATTACAGGAAGGCCGGCTTGTCGAATTACCGACAAACGATAAAAATGAGGCGCTTGAGTTTTTAGCGCTTTTGCTCGAAGCCATCCCCGGCATCCAATCGAGTGTCGACATTGTCAAGGAAGTCCGGGAACGCGAGGCCGAAGGCAATACCGCGCTTGGCAAGGGCATCGGCTGTCCTCACGTACGGATCAAGCGCGAAGGTGAACTGTTATGCGCCGTCGGCTGGTCTCCCAACGGGATAGAATACGGAGCGCCCGACAATAAACCGGTGCACATCGTCATCATGTATTACATTCCCGATACGCAACGGGTAGCCTATCTTAAGGAATTGTCGAGCCTGGCAAAAGCGGTCTCCAAGGCACCCGACGCAGTCATGTTCGAAAGCATTGCCGATATTCATGCCATCCGTGCGAAGCTCCTCGATTGGGTCGAAATGTCGGTAAACGACGCTTTGCCCGATGCCACGGCACGAATGATACGGCTCGAACAAAAGCAACGTGCACAGGAAGCGGCCGCGCCGCTGCCCGAACCGGGCAAGAAGGCCCTTACCGTCATTCCGTTTACATTTGTCGGGCTCGAATCCGGCGATTATAAAATCCTAGCGCAAAACAAGGAATTCATCGAAACGTTCGAGAACGGCAAATGCTGCACAAAATTACTCACCGCTCCCGAGGAACTCGAAGCGGACGGGTATCATATCACGGTGATTTCGTCGCTGTATTATGCACTGAACAGGGTGATCCGGGAATGCGTGGCGGTTAAAAGGCCTTCGTAAGAGATAATTCCCACATTGCTATTTGTTTATCGTCGCGACCTTGTTCATCTGTTTAATTTCATTATGCAGGTTTACGGCAATGCGCGACGATGGAAATTCCATTTTGAACCGCTTGAGCAGCGTCACCGCTTCCGCACGATCGTGCTTGGCAATTTTTATCCGGATGAACAGAATGTATTCCAATTCCCGCCACGTGCCGCGGGGATAGGTCGCCAGGTATTTTGCAACGCCGGCGTCGGCCTCGTCGATACGCGAAAGCTCGGTAAAAAGAATGCTGTTCGTCCTATGCAACGCACCTTCACGGACAAGACTGTCTTTGGTGAGTGCCGAAACTTTCGCAAAGGCGGCCAGGGCATTGTCCCATGCCCCGAGCCTGCAATAGCATAACGCAAGATCACTGAATGCCATGTCCGCGTCGTCCCAATTCGGATGCCCGGCAATGAAACTCGGTATGGCGATAATCGCACTGTCGTATTTGCCGCGGCGTATCAAAACGCGAATCGCCCCGTAATCGGCTTCCCTGTTTTTTACGCCGCTCTGTTTGCTTGACCGGGAAACCGGTGCGGGAACGTCTTCGCCCGACAATGAGTCGGCAATGGCCGCAGCGGATCCCTTCACAGGGATCGCTGCCCGGCTCACTGCATGGGCCGGATGAAACGCGTGCATAATCAGCGGCGTCGAAATTCCAAGAGCAGCGGCCAAAGCCGCGGCTGCGGCAATACCGTACGCCATTTTCGGAAATTGCAATATCCGGGTTTTGACTGGTTTTTTACTCTCACGTAAAGACGTGTTTATTATTTCATGTGCAACGCGCTCAGACAACATCGGTTCCAAAAAAGCATCCCCGACAAATGCCGAAAGCCCTTTGCGCGCAGCGTTGTATATTTTCCCGCAGCGTGCGCAAGAATCGATATGTTCTTTGACAACCGCCCTGTCTTTCTCGCAAATCAGGTTATCGCAATACAGATATATTTGCTTTTCAGTTATGGGGCATTTCATACGCTTCCAAAAATCCTTTTTTTTCCAAATGCTCGGTAATGGCTTTTCTCCCTTTGAACAAAACCGCCTTTATCGCATTCTCGCTTTTGCCTGTTTGCTTGGCGATCTCGTCGATACTGATGTCGGCAAAATAGAAAAGGGAGAAAATGTCCCTGCTGCTTTCCGACATTTTGGCAACAACGCTCATCGCTTGTGCAAACAGCTCTTTTCTTTCAATGCCAAGCTCAATGGTCTGATCTTGCCCTAAAACGTGCTGGCCCGCATCGTCCAGATTCAGATCTTTTTTAGAACGGTTCTCCTTGGATAAAGTCGTAAGCGCGACATTGACCGCGATCCGATAAAGCCATGTACTCAGTTTGCAATTTCCTTTAAACCCGCCTACACTATTAATAATTCGTATCACGATATCCTGAAAGATGTCTTTTTGCAAATCCGCATTACGCGTCATTTTAGCGATAACCGCGCGTATCATCACGCTGTTATCGACAAGCAATTGCCGTATTGCTTCCTTATCGCCCTGCCGGGACCGTATGACCAGGTCTTCTTCCACCCGCAATTCATTATTCATTAATTAGACCCGAAACAATTGAAAAGGTTTCTTTTATCTTAAACACCGCGGTCCCCAAACCGGCCGCCCGCATTGATGCGTAGTGCATAAAATAGATAATTGCAAAAAACAAAGGGCCGTCCTCATGCCGGACGGCCCGCGGTTAATTTAATAGTAATACTTAAACCGGTTTATTTCATTTGTTGGATTTCGCTTATCGTATTGGCGTTAAAGGGCAAGGGGCCGCAGCACGCGCCGTCTACCACCAGTAAATACCCGTCGGCTTTGTCAGCCATTTTGGTCAGGCGTCCGATATACCGTTTCCCATCGTTGGTTATTAGCCGGGAAGTTTTGCCGAAGCTTTCATTCGGCAGTTTTTCGTTGGCAAGTGCAAACGATGTTACCCTTCCGTGTTCTTTGCCGTAATCCCAAACCGCATTGGGACCTCCGGCTTCGGCAAAATACAGCGACAATTCTTCCGGATTCATGTCGCGGACAACGCCGTTTTTAAAAACAATAGAGCCTTTAACGGGCTTTCCTTCCTGCGAAAGGTTAAAATCGAATTCACTTTCGATTCCCAAATATGTTTGTAAATTCTTGTTCACTATGTAGGTTATGTGAGTGGTATTGTCGGTACTGATCTTCAAGCCCTGATATTGCTCTTCCGAAGCATTGATGCTTTGTTGCCATGCCATTACCGTAATAATGGCCAAACACACAACTAGTCTATTCATACGCTCCTCCTTGTGATTGGTTTTAGTCGTTATTGGATTAGACCGTTTTTTGGGAAAACAGGTTACCCGGAAAAACGTTTTGTCTGCCGATTTTAAAATATGCAGCAAAAAAGCAGCCAAAAAAAAAATTCAACCCAAGCAGGAAGAATTTCACTTCGGGTCTGCTAAATAGGTATTTTTGTTAGATTATTAAACATTGCAACTACAACTCTATTTTAAGGATAAAGAAAGGCAAGGTATGTTTTCTCATAAGAACACGAATGCTGCGCTTGCGTTTTTGGTTTTTCTTGTCGCGTCGATAGTTTATATCATGACCTGCGGCCCAACGGTTGCGTTGTGGGATTGCGGGGAATACCTTGCCGCTTCCGGGGACCTCGGCATTCCGCATCCCCCGGGAACGCCGTTTCTTATTCTTATCGGTAGAGTATGTTATCAACTCCTTTCGTTTCTCAAAGACCCGGGGTTCCGGCTCAATCTGGTTACCGCGCTCGGCAGTGCCGCTACCGCGATGTTCATTTATCTCATCGTCGTTCGCGCCATGATCATCATCATCGGCCAACCCGACACCACCTGGAAACGGATTTCCATATATTGCGCCGGCGTTTCAGGCGCTTTATTGTGCGCATTCAGCAACACCTTTTGGTTCTGCTCGCTCGAAGCATCGGAACAAAGCAATGTCTGTTTGTTACCCGTTGTTATTTCTATGTGGCTTGCGCTTGCCTGGTCGCAGTCAAAAGATCCCAAGCGCGACCGCCTGCTGTTGTTGCTCACCTATGTCGGGTTCGCAGGCATCGGCATGCATATGATTTCCGGCATAACCATGCCGGCGATATTCTTATTTATCATGATGTCCGACGAAACAAAACGCAAAGACTGGCGGCTCTGGCTCGTCGGCGTTTGCATGGCAACGTTCATGTACAATCTTTCGTATTTCATCATCGTCAGCTCCATAAGCACGGTGGTCACGTTTTTGATGATGCTTATCAATGGGCAAAACCAGAGAAAATGGCAGTTTTGCTTCTGGTTTTCATTCCTCTCGGTCGTGGGATTTTCCAACCATTTGTATATGCCGATACGCTCGGCCCTCAATCCGTCAATCGATGAAAACCATCCGGTCACCTGGCAATCCTTTACCGATGCGCTCGACAGAAAACAATACGGCAACGAGAGCATGGTATCGCGGTCGTTTTGGCGCCGTGGTGATTTAGGCCGCCAATTCGGCATCGAAAGCAACATGGGGTACGGCGGTTTCCATATCACCCAGTTTTTCCATTTCAGCCCCAAAGATTATCAGAAAAATTTCCTCGAAACCGATGGGCCTGCAGGCATATTGAAACTGCTTATTTATCTCATCCCAACCGGATTCATGCTTTTCGCCTGGTATTATTATTACCGGAAAAATAAAAACGTTGCGGTACTTCTTATTTTGGTCACCTTGATGACGACACTCGTTTTGGCGTGGTATATGAACTTTGCAGACGGTACAAAACCCGAACATCAGGATTATCTTGCATGGATGCGTGCCGGACGCGAAGGCCCAGCGCCGAACGTGCACCGTGAAGTCCGCGTCCGCGATTACTTTTTCAATGCGGGTTTCATGTTTTACAGCATGTGGGTAGGCATCGCTTCGGGATGCATTCTCATGGCCCTGTTTACCAACAAGAACAAGGTTTTGCGCACCACGGTCGCTCCCCTTCTTGCCGTAGCATTGTTCATTTCGCCTGCCTTGCCCCTTACGCAAAACTACAAGGCGCGCGACCGTCATATGAACTGGCTGCCCTTTGACGCGGCGTACAATTTCCTTATGTCCTGCGACAAAGACGCGATCCTCATTACCAACGGCGACAACGATACGTTCCCCTTATGGGCATTGCAGGAAGCGTTCGGCATACGCACGGACGTCCGCATCATCAATTTGAGCCTGCTCAATACGGAATGGTACATTAAGCAACTCAAAGACGTGGATCCCAAAGTGCCGATATCGTTTTCTCGTGCGCAGATCGACATGCTCAATGCGGAACTCAACCCGTTTACCGAACCGACGCCGTATACGTTGCCCAATGCGGGTATACAAGTCCTTATTCCCGGACGCCAGCAGCAAAACGCCATGCGCATTCAAGACAAGATGGTACTTAACATTGTAGATTCGAATCGGTGGCGCAAGCCCATTTATTTTGCCGTCACCGTTGGCGACGACAATTTCATGGGGCTCGACCGGTATTTACAAATGGAAGGTTTGGTATACCGGATCAATCGGACGCCGACCCCGGCCGACCAGCGGATCAATATAGAAAAAACCGCATACCTTCTCGATCACGTCTATCGTTTCGGCACCGGTAAAATTACCGACGACCCGGTCGACGAGGCCGCCAAAGGGCTGGAATCCAATTACACCGCTTGTTTCGTGGAATTGGCTTTATCCCTGCGCAAACCGCTCATGGATCAGAAGGCCGAGCTCGATACGTTGCAAAAGCAAATTGCAGAGGCGGCGGCGAAAAAAGCCCCTGCTCTCGACGAGAAAAAAGCGGCGTTTCAGGTAAAGCAGCAAGCGTATAACGAAAAGCTCGACCTTGCAATATCGGAACTTAAAAAATGCGTCAAGATCGTATCCTGGGATTGGCGTCCGCGCGCTTTGCTGCAGGAATTCTATCTCAATCACGGGAAACTTGCCGAAGCCGAGAAAAGCGCCCGCGAGGCAGTCGCTTCGGATCCTAAAAATCCTGAATTCATGAGAATGCTTTCTGAAGTGCTGGAAATGGAAGGAAAAAGTAAAGACGCCATCCCCGCACTCAAGGATCTCATCAAGCGCGATCCCAACTATTACAACGGGTTCGAAAGCCTTGCGAGGAATTATCTTTCGCAAAACCAAATCGACAGCGCCATCGCGGTGATCGCTTCATTTGAAGACGCTCATCCCGGCGACCGGCGTGCGTCCCAGTTTAGGCAGCAACTTATGGCATATGCCGCAAGTCAGCAGAAACAGGTTCAACCGGCGCAATCTGCGGCCAAGAAATAGACGGAACAAAAAAGTTCAATAAAAAAACGCCGGCAAGACATTTGTTTTGCCGGCGTTTTTTATTAATATACCGATTGCAAGAGCGTATTCCGTTATGGAGATAGGTGATTCTATGCCCGTACGGAGTGAGTTTATTTAACAATACTGGTTCGAGGCCTTTTTATGAAACCAAAGGTCTGGTACGGGTTTTTTCTTACTTTTCGCGGGAAACTCGTTCTCGGCATCTCACTCCTCGGAATACTGCTCAACCTGTATGACGTTTTCAACGAAAATATCCTGATAAAAAATTTCGTCACGGACCGGGAATTGACAAAACTAAGTGCCGTGGCCCAATTGCTCGTCGACGACGTCATCAACGATTTTCTCGTAGGAAACCAACCGGATCTCCTCGAAATGCTCTATCTTGCGTCTTCCCAAAAAGACGTCGAGTTCATTTGCGTTTCCGACACGAAAAACATAGTGCGTTACTCAACCAATGCCGCATTGATAAATACCGTATATCCGCCGTCGCCCAACGACGATATCTTGAAAAACCATTTACGGTATTTCGTACGGTCGTTTCCTTTGCAAAAAAACAACCTGCCGTTTATGGGGACTTTGCATATCGGGTATTCGCTCCGGTCGGCAAAAGCCGACATTCGTCATGCCCTGTTCCGTACGATCCGGGAAGACACGCTGCTTTTGCTTTGTTCGATACTTTTGGCCTGGTTCATTTCCGGTTTTTTAGTCAATCCATTGACAGAAATGAAAAACAGTGCGGAAAAGATCGCAAAAGGCGATTTTACCGCTCGCGTCGCCTACGACTCACCCGACCGTATCGGCGAGCTGGCGCAATCCTTTAACAGCATGGCATTTCAATTGGGAGATCTTACCCAAAACCTGGAAAATAAAATAAAAGATAAAACGCATCAATTGGAGGAATCGAACAAAAAACTCCTTGAGCTCGATAAGCTGAAATCTAATTTCGTGTCAATGGTTTCGCATGAACTGCGTACGCCGCTCACCTCCATCATCGGATTTTCGCGCACACTTTTGAATCTAAAGCTTTCCGAGGAAAAACGCGCCGAATGTTTAAACATCATCGAAGCCGAAGGCAAGCGCCTGGCGCGCATGGTCGAGGAGCTCCTGGACATTACCAAAATAGAAGCCGGTAATTTCTCCCTTAACATTTCTTCTTTTTCAATGGTCGGACTTTTTCAGGAATGCACAGCCATTTTAAAAGACCGGATCGCCTGTCCGATCGAATTCAAATTTCCACCGGATCTTCCCGAGATAAACGGCGACAAAGACCGTATACGTCAAGTGGCAATAAACCTCCTTGAAAATGCCGCGAAATATTCGCCTGCGGGCAGTACAATATTCGTCGGCGGAAAAAATGCAGGCAATGAAATTATCATAAGCGTGACGGACCGGGGAAAAGGGATCGACGAAAACGACAAAGAAAAAATCTTCGAAAAATTCTACAGGGGCCGCGACGAAATCACGGCAACAACCCGCGGAAGCGGTCTCGGCCTTTTCATAGCCCGGCAAATTCTCGCGGCGCATAACGGTTCGATATGGGTAGAATCCGAATCGGGAAAAGGCAGCACCTTCTTTTTCAAAATCCCTAAATCAATTTTAGAAACAACGGCACACGCATGAAGCAAAAAAAAATTCTTATCGTCGACGACGACCCGAATATCCGGATCCTATTGTCCCTCAATATCGGCGCCGCAGGGTATGAAACCTTCACCGCCGAAAACGGCCTTAAAGGTTTGGAATTAATCAAGCAAGACAAGCCCGACCTTATCGTTCTCGACGTCATGATGCCGCAGATGGACGGATGGGAAATCTGCAAGATCATAAAAGACCATTCCGATTTGCAATCGATTAAAATCCTCATGCTCACAGCCAAGAATGCGGAGCGGGATAAAATGATCGGCAGGCATATATTAAAGGCCGACGACTATATGACAAAACCGTTCGACATAACCGAACTATTGCAGTCCATAGAGAAACTTTTAGCTGCACCGGAGTGATATGCAATCCGTCACGGGTTCCGCGCAATACGAAGGGGTTTCATTATCGCCGGGAATAGCCATCGGGCCCGCTTTTCATTTAAAGCAAATAGACCTGGAGGCGACGAAACGTTTTTCGTTTGTCGTTGACAACATGGAGGCCGAGCTCAAACGGCTCGACGGCGCGGTACAAAAAAGCCGGCAGCAACTGCATACGTTGCAACACGCCATGGAATCGTCGAAAAAAAAAGAAGCGGCCCAGATTTTTTCGGCCCAGCACCTGTTATTGTCCGATGTTCTTTTCCTCGATAAAGTCAGGGCCCTTATGACCCGTAAACGGGTCAATGCGGAGCATGTGCTTGTCCTTGAAATCGAAACCGTTAAATCAAAATTCAACGACCTGCACGACGAAATTTTCCGGATAAAATCGCTTGACATTCAAGACGTATACTACCGTTTGCTTCGCAACCTTTTGGAAATAGAACATGTACGGTTGGGCGCTTTCGGCCGCCTCGACACTGCCGTCATATTGGTGGCGGAAAAGCTTTTACCGTCCGACATCGTGCTGCTGGACAAAAAGCATTTGCTCGGCATCGTGCTCGAGGAAGGAAGCACCGTATCGCATGTAGCTATTATCACCAAATCGCTCGGAATACCGGCAATCACCAATATTCCCGGCATTTCCACGATGGTGCGGTCCAGCACCTCCCTTATCGTGGACGGTTACGACGCGAAAGTGATCGTCAATCCATCGCATGCCGACCTGTCGCATTACAAAAGAAAACAGGAACTGGGCCGCCGTGAAACTGCGGCCCATTGCGTCCGGCATTCCCGGCATACTACCGATGGAAAAACCATCAAGCTCGAAATCAATGTTGGAAGTTTGGAGGATATCGACGAAGGTGCACGCCTCGGCGCAGAGGGAATCGGTTTACTTAGGTCCGAATTATTCTACCTGTCGCGGCCCAGGCTTCCGACAATCGAGGAAGAATGCGGTTTTTACCGTGAAGCAATAGGAAAAAATAGCGGCGCAACAACAACGATACGTCTTTTGGATATCGGGGCCGACAAATCGCCGTCTTATCTGGGAATGCAGCGCGAAGACTGTTCGCAGCTCGGCACGAGGGGAATCAGGTATCTGCTCGAAAACAAACCGCTGTTTCAGAGCCATGCCGGCGCAGTTGTGCGGGCCGCCAAATTCGGGCCGATTAAAATTCTCGTACCGTTTGTCTCTCTGGTCTCCGAAATGAAAGAAACAAGGGAAATCATACGAACAATTTGCCGCAAAGAGCAACTTGACGAACGCACGATACCGATCGGCATGATGGTCGAAATCCCTTCAACGGCGCTCTCTCTGTCGCCTTTTATCCCGTATGCCGACTTTTTCAGTATCGGAACCAACGACCTGGCGCAATACCTGTTTGCTGCAAGCCGCGAGAACGGCAAACTCGAGCCGTACCGGAACCAGTCGGGCGCGCTGTTGGTTTCCTTAATCCGCAGCATTTGTTCGCAGGTATCGCTTCACGGAAAAGAAGTTTCGGTTTGCGGCGAAATCGCCGCGGATCCCGAAACGGCAAAACAGCTCATCGGATCGGGCGTGACCACGCTTTCGGTCCAGCCGAAATCGATACCCGCACTTTGTAAACTCGTATCCGAAAGTTCGTATGCCGATCTCAAACAATCGGTCGACAATTTTTTTTGTCAATAATAACAGGTCACTGAGATCCACCCTATTGCATAAGGCTGGCAATCTATCATGAACAACAAGAAGCTCCTGGTCGTGGACGACGATCCCAATGTTTTCGAACTTATCAAAGTGAATTTCGTCAACGCAGGGTATGAGGTTTTGGGGGCAAAAGACGGCGACGAAGCCATCTCGGTTGCTTTGACCAAAATTCCCGACCTCATATTGCTCGACATTACCATGCCGAAAACCGACGGATACGAAGTATGCCGAAAATTACGGGAAACCGAAACGACCTATCTTATCCCGATTATTGTGCTTTCCGCAAAAGACAAGCCCGCAGATAAAATTAAAGGCCTTAAACTGGGTGCCGACGACTATTTGAGCAAACCCTTCGATATTGAAGAACTTTTGGCCCGTGTCGACAACCGACTGCAACGTACCGGACTTTTTCTTTCCGCAAATCCGCTTACCGGCCTGCCGGGCAACGTCAGTATTATGTATGAAGTGAATAAGCGGCTGCGCAACAAGGAACAATTCGCGTTTTTATATTGCGATATCGACCATTTCAAACCCTATAACGACCATTACGGATTTTCCCGGGGCGACGATGTCATAAAATTTACCGCCGAGATAATGCGGGAAGCTGCCGGGCCCAACGATTTTGTCGGTCATGTGGGCGGCGACGATTTTATCATGGCATGTGATATTGATAAAGGCGAAGAACGCTGCAACTCGATCATCTCCTTTTTCGATTCCAAAATTCCCGGTTTTTATTCGAACGAAGACAAAGCCAACGGTTTTATCGTTGCCAAAGACCGTCTGGGAATCATGCAACGGTTCCCGATCATGACCCTGTCAATCGGGATGTTGACCAATAACAGGCAAGATATTACGGAATACGGAAAGATCATCGAAATCGCCACCGAGCTCAAGTCCTCAGCCAAATCGTCAAATTATTCGGGGAAAAGCGTTTTTTTCAAGGACCGAAGAAAATAGCGTCCGTTTATGCGGGATCCGGCCCCGGCGCGGCGACAGGCAATTTCACTGTAAATGTCGCCCCGATGCCGTCTTCGTTATTCGCCGCCGATATGGTCCCGCCGTGGCTTTCCACGATGTGTTTGACAATACTGAGCCCCAGGCCGGTACCGCCTTTACGGGTCGTAAAAAAGGGTTCGAATATACGCGGCAACACCTCCGCAGGTATGCCTGCGCCCCGGTCTTTGACGCAATAGAGTATTTCCGCGCCATCCGGTTTGAAAATCATGACGTCGATGCCTTTGTCGGCAGGGGTGTGCTGGGTGGCGTTGTCGAGAAGATTGACGACCATTTGCTCCAGCCGTGCGGTATCTGCCAAAATCTCGGCGCCGTTGTTTTCCAATCCCGATTCGTCGAAACGGATGTCGCTGCGGTCCGGCCTGGCGCTTTGCCAGGTCGCAATCGACTCGCGAATGAATTTTACAAAAGGAATACGGATCATTTTCTCTTTTTGTATGGGGCGCCCGAGCATGAGCAGGTCTTCCATGAGCACGGTAAGCCGCGTCACCTGGTTCCGCATGTGCTTGACATACGGTTCAAAATGGTCGCTGTCCGAAAGTTCCTTCGACAACGCTCCCATAATCGCGATAATGCCGTTGAGGGGGTTTCGCACCTCATGCGCGACGCCCGAGGTCAGTTGCCCCAAAAGCTTCATTTCATTGGCCCGCATCAGCTGTTCTTCACTTGCCCGCAATGCGGCCGTTCGTTCCCGTACAAGCCGTTCCAGATCGGTTTTGTATTGCTCGAGTTCTATTTCGGCCTGTTTACGTTCGGTAATGTCTATACCGGTGCCGATGACAAGCTCGATATCCCCTTGTTTATCCACGACCGTGGAGTTGGTCCAGCGTATGAATCGCCTGCTTCCGTTGCTGGTTACCCAATAATTCTCGAATTCGCTTTGAAACTGAAACGTTGACAAATTATTAAAAACCCGTTTGACCGCTTCGATTTCTTCGGGCACAAGCAAAAAGTCCCAAAATACGCGGTCCCGCACTTCGTTGAACGAATATCCGGTGGCCCGTTCGCAGGCATGGTTGAAGATTTTTATCCTGCCGTGCGTGTCGAAGCCGGCGATAAGTCCGCCGGTGGTCTGGAGTATCGTGTTGATGAAATTATGCTCATTACGCAACGACTCCTCGGATTTTGCCTGGGCCGCACGAAGCCGGATGGTCGTAATGCCGTATGCAAGGTCGTTTGCCAAATCGCCGAGCAACCGCGATTCCGATTCCGAAAATGCATTCGGTTCGCTCGAATAAATCGTGATTGCGCCGAACGGATTGCCGAACATGGTCAACGGTACGCAAATCGATGACGCGTAGCCGCGCTTAGTCGCCTCTTTTCGCCAAGGTCCAAACAAAGGGTCGCTAATCATGTCGCTGCATTTGGAGATGGTGCCGGTCCGTATCGCCGTGCCGGTGGGACCTTTTCCGCGGTCGGAATCGTCCCACGACAAATTTAAGGTGTCAAGATATCCGTTTTCAAACCCCGCATGGGCCACGGGTTTTATAGTCTTCGCTTCGTCGTCCTGCGCATAGCCTATCCAGACCATGGCGTAGCCGCAGTCGTTCACCACGATCCTGCATACTTCGTCGAGAAATTCCCTCTCGTCCGAGGTCCG
The DNA here is from genome assembly GCA_037447435.1 of Fibrobacteria bacterium. Taxonomy (GTDB): domain Bacteria; phylum Fibrobacterota; class Chitinivibrionia; order Chitinivibrionales; family FEN-1185; genus FEN-1185. The sequence continues at coordinate 12,066 of JBBIGR010000035.1, read as the reverse complement.
GGTCATTGCCTGGCTGCTTTTCGAAAGCGCTTCAAGGGTCCTGTTTAATTTGTAAAGTTCCTCCTCGCGCTTTTTCTGCTCGCTGATATCGCGCGCCACATGCACGCTTCCCTTGATTACGCCGAATTTATCGACGATGGGCGAAACGCTCACTAAAAAACTCCCGCCCAGTTTTTCTTCAAACACTTCCGCAACGTGCTGCTTTCCGTCTTTGAGCAGCATCGAATGCGGGCATCCGGAAATAGGGTCTTTTGTCCCGTGGATGCACATATGACACGACAGGCCTTCGATCTCGTCGGGCAAAAGCCCGAGCTTATTTGCCATGGCCTTGTTCGCGCGGATAATGCGGTGCTTATTGTCCAATATTGCGATATGATCGGGAATGACGTTAAACGTCTCCACCCATTCTTCCTTCGAACGTAAAAGTTCCCGCTCGTTGTTCGTACGCGTCAAGGCAATCGCCACCAAATCGGTCACGGCCTTCATGAGCGAAAGGTCGTCGGTGCTGAACGATTCCCGCGTTTTCGTGCCAAACGACAGGGTCCCCAGCACCGTTTCTTCGGGCCCCATAATCGGATGACAGGCATAGGCCTTTATGCCGTACGATTTGACAAGGTCTGTCCGGACATCCGGCGTATTTTGTATGTTTTCGGCAACGATTCGGCTGCCGTCGCGGGCAACGCAACCGCAAACCGCAACGCCGTATTCGAGCCATTCGATGCGCCGCGCCTCTTCGACCGGGATCCCTGCCCATGCGTTCAAACGCAACTTTTTCTCTTTTTCTTCAACGATAAAATTGAAAAAAACCTGACAATCCAAATGGACCATGACTTTGCGGCACAGCGATTCCACGAGCGAACGCGGATCGCTCGACTGCAGCAAACTGCTTGCCGTATGAGAAAGAAGTTCGAAGCGCGTCACGAGCTTTTGCTGCATCGAAAGCGCTATGCCCCGCTGCTCGGATATTTCCTCGAGCTTGTTGTTGACAAACTCAGTCTGCTTCCTCGCCTCAAGTGCATCTTCCATAAGGTTGAGGGCTGCCCGTTGCGACTGCATGAGTGCAGTGTTGGTAGCCTGGACTTCTTCGACGCGTTTTTCCAATTCATCGGCAAGTTGCTTGCGCTGCGCTTCCAATAAATTTCGCTCGAGTACATTACGGACCGCCGCAACCGTTACTTTCCTGTCGCCGATGATAAACGGTTTTGCCATGAACTCGACGGGAATCTTCATGCCCGTTTTGTGTACGGCCTCGACCTGATACGGCTCGGTCGATTCCTTTTTCATCAAGTCATGGTATTTGACGTCAATAAAACCATAAATCGATTTTCCGGGCAAATCCGCAACGTCGTAGCCGATGATTTGTGCGAGCGGGGAATTGGCATCCATGATTATGCCGTTGTCGTGAATGAGCAGTCCTTCAAAAGCCGCCTCGGCGAGCTGGCGGAATCTGGCATCGCTTTGCCTCAGCGCGTCTTCGGCATTTTTTCGCTCCACAGCATACCGTATGGAACGGGCAACGGTCTTGCCGTCGGCGGTTCCCTTGACAAGGTAGTCCTGCACGCCAAGCCGAATCGCTTCGATTCCCACGGCTTCATTCACCGCACCGGTCAACACGACCACCGGAAGAACCGGGCAGACTTCCTGGATTTTCGCATAGGTGTCCATACCGAAACTGTCGGGGAGAGACAAGTCCAACAGTGAAACGTCGAAGGTTTGCTTTTGCAGTTGCGTGATCGCATCGGCCATGCATTCCACCCATACCACGTCGAATAAAGCTCCCGACTCATCGACCAAATCGGCCATGAGCAACCGCGCGTCGGTTGGGCTGTCTTCAACCAGAAGTACTTTTATCGGCCTCATTACCATGGTGTCTTTATTCTTTTCCCGGTAGCACCACGACCGACAACCAGAAGTGTTCGATCGATTTGATCACTTCCAGGAATTGGTCGAAATTCACGGGTTTTGTTATATAGCAATTCGCATGGAGTTCGTATGAACGCAAAATGTCCTGCTCCGCTTTTGATGTCGTCAATACCACGACCGGTATCGTACAAAAGTTTGGGTCACTTTTTAATTCTTCAAGTACCTCGCGGCCGTCTTTCTTGGGCAGGTTCAAATCGAGCAATATCAGGTCGGGTCTGGGTGCACCGGAATAGGTTCCTTGCCGTTTTAAAAAATCCATTGCCGCTGCGCCGTCTTCCACATGGCTCACGGTATTGGCGACCTTCGCCAAATTCAATGCGGTCAAGGTGAGTTTTGCATCGGTAGGACTGTCTTCAACAAGCAGGATCTGAATAGGCCTTACGTTTCCTTGAAACATTCATTTTCTCCTTTGACATTTACGATTCAAACCTGTCCCGGTCGGGCATTGTAAAATAAAATGTGGAACCTTCATTGATTTTAGATTCTACCCACATCGCCCCGCCGTGACGTTCGATGATTTTTTTACATACGGCAAGCCCGATACCCGTACCCTTGAATTGAGTCCTGGTATGAAGCCGCTGAAAAATTAAAAATATTCTATCGTAATACTGCGGTTCAATACCTATCCCATTGTCGCTCACGCCGAAGGTCCAGGTATTGTTCTCCTTTTTTGCACTCACATGTATTTGCGGCGACTTTGGCCCGTGGAATTTGATGGCATTGCCGATAAGATTCTGCAATAATTGGGTCATTTGCGTCGCATCGGCAATCACGGTCGGCAAATCGTCGGCAGTAACGACCGTGCCTGTCTCCAAAATGGCGGCGTTCAGATTCTTTATTGCATTGTCAAGTGACGCTTTCATTGCCGTGGGTGCAAAAGCCCCGCCCTTTGTTCCAACCCTGGAGAACGTGAGCAGATCATGGATCAGGGTCTGCATCCGTTCAGCTCCTTCAACCGACAAATCGATAAATTCGGCAGCCTCCGCATTCAGTTTTTCTCCATACAGTTTTTTCAATAGCCCCATGAACCCCGCTACCGCTCGAAGCGGTTCCTGCAAATCATGCGATGCGACATAGGCGAATTGTTCCAGGTCCTTGTTCGAGCGCTTCAAATCATCGGCAGTATTGCGCAATGCTTCTTCTGCGTTTTTGCGTTCGGCGATCTCCCTGTTAAGCTCGTCGCGGGACGCCGTGGTTTCCTTAAGGGCCCTGGTCATTTTGTCGAAGGTGCGCGAAAGCTGGCCTATTTCGTCCTTGACTTTTGTGCCGACGCTGTGGTCAAGATTGCCGTGACCGATAATTTCGGCCCCTACGGTAAGTTTTCTGATGGGCTGTGAAATGGATTGCGCAACCAGGTAGGTTATCACGGCTATGAGGACAAATACGAAAACCACCACAACGACCACGAGCTGTTTCAAACGGGCGATATCCGCAAAAGCCTCGTCACAATCAATTTTAGCAACCAATCCCCAACCCGGCGTGGGTACCGGCCGCCACGCTGCCAAGACTTTTTTTCCCCGGTAATCGATATATTGCCCGCTTCCCGGGCCTCCAGAAACGGCTTTTTGTATAGGAATGCCGATCGAACTTCCCATCGGGATCTGTTTGCTGATCGAATGCGATGAATCGAAAAGCAATGAATGCAGGAACACGACATTGTTGCCGACTTTTTTTCCAACCAAAACTTCGTCGGTTTTGGCAAGCCCCGTAGAGTCCTGTATTTGGCGGTATAATTGTTGTAGGTTAATTTCAAAAACAATGGTGCCGGCGATGTTGTTGTTCAGGTCGAAGACAGGCGCCGCGACAAGCATTTCCGATATACTGTCGACGGAATTATTGAAAAATATATCCGAAAAAAACAGTCCCTTTTTCCCTTTTTCAAACGATGCAGGGTACAGTTTTTCAAGAGGGAACGAATATTCTTTTGCGCGGTGCTGCGCGTTATTCACATAGACGACCATGCCTTTGTTATCGGTCAATAGAATGTCCGCCAACCCCAACGTCCCTCTCATCCCCATCAAAACATCGTCAAGCCCCTGTCGGGCGGTTACGGCATGGGCGCCATGCGACAAATCGGGAAGGAGCTTGCGGACCGGGTACAGTCCTTCCGTCATTTCCATCTCGGTGCGAACCGTGGTAAAGTATGTTTCTATCTTATCAACTCTGTAACGGGCCAGTTCCTGCACTTGCGACAGCCGCGCCGATTCCAGGGATTTTTGGTAATTGGAAAAAGTGATTATGCTGACGAACAACAAAGGGATCGATACGAGCGCGAGAATAATGAAAGTCAGTTTATACCGAATCGACATACTGCGGTTACACCTTCACCTTACATGACAATGTCAAGACCATAAAATAGGAAAGGGCGAAAAGCAGGCAAAATCCGTTTGCCTGCTTTTCACCCTCAAAATCTACTATATCTGCCGCGAAATTCCTGTAAAAATTCTCAAAAACGCAAAACCCATTCCTAATTTGAAAAACGTTTTTAATTTGCATTAAAAACAAGCGCTACTCTTTGGGCATCGACCGATGAGAGTTTAATAAAATAAAACCCTTTGGCTTTTGCAATACTTCCGAGTCCCACGGAATAGCTTCCCGGTAAAACCCGGTTGTTAAAAATTGTTCCAAGTTCCTTGCCTGCAATATCAAAAACCTGCAGTTTTAGCGACCTGCTTTGTTTGGTGCCGAATTTTATGGTCACGATTCCCGAAGCATTGAGCGCTTCAAGGGATAAATCCTGCGTTTGCAACGAGGTATTAGTGAATTTTGAAATCACTGCGGACTCTGTTGCAACAAAGGTTCCGACCATTCCGAGCGAAACATGAACATCGCATTTATAATTGTATGATCCGGCGACTTTTATGACATAGGAAAAACTCGAACCAGTCCCGGAATGCCATGATGTCGCTGTTGCAGGAATAGTGGTGGAGCTCAAAGGATGCACGGAAAAATCACCTTGCCACATCACCGTATCGCCTACTTCTGCGGTAAATGCTGTGGGTGAATAGGCAAAACCGTGCGATCCTCCAAATTGAACCGTATGTGTTGTGGCTCCTAAACTCTGAACCAAAAGTAATATGATTGCGCAACCGAGTCCGGTTTGGAATAATTTTTGTTTTTTGTTTTTCTGTTTCATGTGTACCTCCTTTTTTCTGGAGGGAACAAATAACTTTTTATTATAAAAGATAAAAGCAAACGGCATGCCGTAATAAAAGCGTTTAAAATTCGGCTTTTCTTTCATTACAAACACATCGGTTAGCCGCTCGAAACGATGTCATTATTTCCATACCTATAGTTCGAATTTATTGTCCGAATATGCGGTTTTATGTAAATTCCGTACCGGATTTTTCCGTAATATACAACGAACAAATTTTTAAGAATGGAGGTGACGATTATGGCAGGACTCATGAGACATGAAAGGCCTGAAACGCTTGTCAATTCTTTTTTCGACGAATTTCTGGAAGAGAGCTTTTTCAATAGGTGGGATCGTGAAATGACCGGTACTATGTGGCCAAGAATCGACATTCTCGAGGAAAGCGATAATTTTGTGCTCAAAGCTGATCTTCCCGGAATGGAAAAAGACGACATTTCCATAAGCGTCGACGGCAGAACACTCACGATTTACGGTGAGAAGAAAGAAATGAAACGCGAAACAAAAAAAGGAAATTACTATCATTTTGAAAGGAGTTACGGAACATTTAGGCGGTCATTCTCGCTGCCGACACATGTAGACGAAAAGAAAATCGAAGCACATTACAAAAACGGCGTATTGGAACTATGGATTAAAAAAACCGGTCAATCAGTTTCAAAAGCAATAGAGGTCAAGGTCGGAGATTAATGCAAGAGGCAAACCCTATCGCAAACAAGCCGGCACAATCCCGATAGTTTTCCCAAAAGCGAAAAATATCGGGATTGTTTTTCCCTTTTCCGCTTTCAGTCATAATTATATCTTCCTCATTCGCCGATACGCATGAGACCATGGTTTGCCCGAAGCAATCAAACTGCTATTTATTCCACAAGCCCCTTATTGAAACCACCCAAAAGTTGGCATGTTTATTGATTATTTATAATACGAAAGAATAGTAAAAAAGGGAGGCCTTATGGAAGACAAAAGGCAATCAAGACGCGACTTCCTCTTAAATCTCGGGACAACCGCAATTGCAGCAGCGATAGCGGCCCCGGTTATCGGACTCGAGGTGCATGCAAGCAGCGGCAAACCGCAACTTCCTATGAGCCCGATTATGCTTGACATCAGCAAACCGGAAAACAGCGACCTGGCAAATGTCGGCGGCGCTTTGAAAATAGCGAATCCTCACGACAAAGGAAGACCGATAATCGTAAGCAGGATATCCGAAACAACGGTTGCGGCATTCTCTTCCAAATGCACGCATTTCGGCTGTGAAGTACCAATCCCGAAAAACAATGCAATCAAATGCCCTTGCCACGGATCGCAATTCGACGGATCCGGAAAAGTGACTCATGGTCCGGCAAAAAAAGACCTGCCCGCATTTTCGGCTGTTCTTGACGGATCAATAATCACCATCAAAGACGCGGCGCTATAGTAAAGCAGTAAGGAGGCATCATGATTAAAATCGCCGGTATCGTGATAACGATTGGCATGGTTTTGGCAGCGCAGGCAAAAATGGTATTTAAAGATTACGAATATAAAATCGACACGACGACATTCAAAGGGTTTGTCGCTTATAATGACTCCCTCAAAGGCAAGCTTCCCGGCGTATTGGTGGTTCATGAATGGTGGGGCCTTAATGATTTTTCAAAAACACAGGCAAAACGGCTCGCACAAATGGGTTATGTCGCATTAGCGGTCGATATGTACGGCAACGGCAAAAACACGACGGATATGTCGGTCGCGGCAAAACTGGCAGCCGGCGTCCGGGGAACACCTCTTATGCGTCAAAGGGTGGCCGCCGGTTTCGCCGAGTTGAAACATTTTGACAATGTAGATTCCAACCGTATGGCGGCCATAGGCTTTTGCTTCGGCGGCACCGGGGTTTTGGAACTTGCTTACAGTGGCGCAAAGGCAAAGGGCGTCGTATCGTTTCACGGCGGCCTGTTTTCGGTAAAACCCGAAGACGCGCCAAATATTAAAGCAAAAATTCTTGTGCTGCACGGCGCCGACGACCCAAATGTCAAGGCCGATACCATCGCGCATTTCCAGGATGCGCTCCGCAAAGCCGGCGCCGACTGGCAAATGGTTTACTTCGGCAATGCGGTGCATGCCTTCACCAATCCGGCGGCAGGCAACGACAAGAGCAAAGGCATGGCCTATAATCCACTCGCGGCGCAGCGTTCTTGGAAAGATATGGAAATTTTCCTTCACGATATCTTTGCCGAAAACGTGGTCGTACCGGTTTCGACACAAAATCAATAATCGCATTCTATGGACGAAAGGACACTCCCTATGCATTACCGGCCTTTTGCGCAAACAGGTTTATTCGTTTCCGAGCTGTGTCTGGGTACCATGACTTTCGGCGGAAAGGGATTCTGGGAAGTCGTCGGTAAAATGACGCAATCGGAAGTCGACGGCTTCATCCAAACCGCTTTCGATGCGGGCGTGAACTTTATCGACACCGCCGACGTCTATTCCGAAGGCGAATCGGAACGCCTGGTCGGCGCCGCACTCGCTAAAATCAACAAACCGCGCGACCAGGTCATTGTCGCGACAAAAGTCCGCGGCCGGACCGGCCCGGGTCCCAACCAGGTCGGATTGTCGCGAAGTCATATCCTGTCGGCAATCGACGCGAGCCTATCGCGATTGAAACTCGACTATGTGGATTTGTACCAGATCCACGGCACCGACCGTGAAACGCCGATCGAAGAAACCGTCCGTGCGCTTGACGATGTGGTAAAAAGCGGAAAAGTGCGTTATGTGGGGTTTTGCAATCTCGCCGCCTATAAGGCCATGAAAGCCCTTGCCTACGGCAGCGCGAACGGGAAAGCGCGCTTCGTGAGCGCCCAAATGTATTATTCCATCGCAAGCAGGGACATCGAACGGGAAATAGTACCATTTGTTAAAGAGGAGGGGCTTGCGCTTCTGCCCTGGAGCCCGCTTGCCGGCGGATTATTGACCGGCAAATTCGATTTCGAAAATCCGGGCCCCGAAGGCTCCCGGCGAACGTCGTTCGATTTCCCGCCTGTCGACAAGGTCCGCGCCGCCGCGGTTGTCAATGCCATGCGCAAAATCGCAACCGGCATGGGGATTTCGGTGTCCCGCGTCGCCCTTGCGTGGCTTTTGTCCAAGCCCTATGTCACCAGCGTCATTATCGGCGCGAAGACACCGTTGCAGCTCGACGATAATTTGGCTGCGACGAACACGAAATTGTCCGAAGAAGACGTTGCGGCATTAGACGCCTACAGCGCTTTGCCGTCGGAATACCCGGGTTGGATGATCGAATCGCAAGACAGGGAAAGAAGACCTTCGTAAAAGAGGTTCGGTTGCAAGGACCAAACGGACCCGCAAACTACAAACGATTATACCGATTGTAGAGACGCCTTGTGCGGCGGCTCTACAATCGGTCGAGAATCGGAACCAATTATTGCTGCAAGTTTTTTTCAACGAACGACCAATTGACCAGTTTCCAAAAACCCTCGACATACGCCGCACGGTTATTGCGGTAATCGATATAATACGCGTGTTCCCATACATCGCAGGTTAGAAGGGGCACCTTATTGTCTTTCAGCGGAGTGCCGGCATTGCTGGTGCTTTCTATGGTCAACTTGCCGTCTGCGGTTTTCGAAAGCCATGCCCAACCCGAGCCGAATGTGCCGATGGCGGTTTTGGTGAATTCATCCCTAAACTTTGTAAACGAACCGAAATTGTCCGCAATGGCTTTGGAAACGATACCGTTGGGTTCCCCGCCGCCGGAGGGCATCAGGCAATTCCAATAAAACGTGTGGTTCCAAATTTGGGCCGCATTATTGAATATCGGTCCCGTTGCTTTTTGTACGATATTTTCAAGCGACATGTTCTCGAATTCGGTTCCCACGATGAACTTGTTAAGGTTTGCCACGTATGTCGCATGATGTTTTCCATAATGATATTCCAACGTCTCTTTTGATATAAGCGGCACCAGAGCCTCCATTGCATACGGCAAATTCGGCAGTTTATGTTCCATGGTTTTCTCCTTTAGATTTGTTAAGGACGGTCTATTCTTGAGTATCAATAAAAAATTCGCTCATTAATTCGACGGTTTGGTAATGCTCGTGTTCCTGTATCGCTAATTTGGAAAAAATCTCGGTTTGCCTGCTTTCAAGCGCTTTTAACGCGCAATCTTCATAAAACTCCCAACTTTTTTGTTCCAAATCAAGGGCAAGCGCGAAAGCTTCCGCTTCCGGGAGTTCTCCTCTGGAATTTCCTATTTTGCCCCGTATTTGGTCAATTACATTGGCAGCACTTTGCAGAATGTCCGAGTTTTCGACCCCAAGGTCCACGCCGATTTCCAATGCTTCCAACACTTTAAAATGTTTCACTTCTTCATCCGCAAGTCGCGTCAGTATATCGACGGTGCCTATCTCAAAACAACTTTCGGACAGGTCGCGATAAAACGCCTCACTGTCCTTTTCGAGCTTTTTTGCATAATCGAAAATGGTCACGATATAAATTCCCGTATTTTTACGAGGTTACTTTTCCGGTTTCAATCATCATCAGTGCATGAAATGTCCAAGCCAAAACATGAAGACAATGGCAACAACGTGTAAAATCCACCAACCGGGTTTCCATAATAAAAATCTATGCATCGCAACCCCCTATTTCCAAAGTAAACGGCCAAGGACATATACAATTGTTAATGAAACCGCATGGACGCCCCAATACCCCATATTCGGATATCTGAAAAACCTGCCTTTTCTCACTGCCGCGTCCATGGCCGTGAACATGTTCAATTCGAAAATTGATTTCCCAAGGAAAAAATTGACCCAGAGAATGGCGATATCGGCTAATAACGTGCCCACGAAAACCGTTGCGAAAGACAGGTTCTCAGCAAGTTTGGGGACCGATACGTGAGCCATTGTGATGGTCCCGATAATGACGAACATTCCATTGAGAATGTAGGCATACGGAAGGGTTTTTTTGGATAAGAACATTGCGGGAATAACGATTATACTGATTAACCCGGTGATAAAGGGAATCCAATGCGTCGGGTCGTCGCCGACAGGATGAATCCGCAAATGAAGCAGCCACCCGCCGAAAGAAACAACAGCTAATCCGGTAACCAGCAAAAGTCGTATGTTCTGTTTTTGCGTCATGCAAAGACCTCCAGTGTGAAAATGGAACAATACTTAAGCAAACAGTATGCCACCGCGGCATATTTACCGTATGCATTTAAAAATAAGAAATTAATTTCATTTTTCGCAAAAACAAGAATTGCTTTTCTACAAATTGAGAAAGAAATCCTTGCGAGGGGATTTTCACGGATGCAAAATTCGTAGCGTGCCTTAAACTATGCGATTGCCCGGCAACGGATTAGGGGTATATGGTCAGCCCTTGCGCAACCACGATACCAAGAACGGCAGCCTGATACAAATAGAGAACACGGAACATTCCTTTATACCTTTGGGCATAAACGCCGCGCAGAGCCCAACCAGCGGTATAGGCTAAAAATAAAATGTTGATTAAAATGAGAACGATGATCAGCAATGCGGTGGATACAATATAAAAAAGCGGAAATACGAGCGTGGTCACCGATGCGGCGACAATCCAAACAAAAACGATTCGCTTAAAACGCGGCAAATCGTTCAGCATCGACAAATAAGGAAAACCGGCGTTTTGATACTGATGACCGTATTTGAGCAGCATAATAAGAAAATGCGGTACCTGCCAGAAGAGAAGGAAAAGCCCTATGCCTATCGCCGAAATTTGAATATGCCCTATTGCGGCTGCGCAGCCGATGAGCGGCGCAAGCGCACCTGTCAATGCCCCGACCGGCAGCGCGAAAAGGGTTTTCCGCTTGAGCGGCGTATAGATGCCGCAATACCATACCAGCGTAAAAGCACCCAGCATAGCGGCAAGAAAATTTGTCCAAAATACAAGAAGGAAAAATCCGCTCGTCGACAAAAGTATTGCAATATAAAGCGCCTGGCGCACCGACCATTTACCTGTCGGTAAAGGCCGGTCCTGCGTCCGTTCCATACGCGCATCGAGGTCTTTTTCCTGCACCTGGTTAAACGCCGACGCTCCCGCGGAAAGCAAGGCCACCCCGACAAAGACAATTGTTAGTTTCCAAGAAATTTCATGTCCCGCGCAGACATATCCGACAATTGCCGAAAAGGCAATGACCAGGGAAAGCCGCAGACGGGTTAGTGCTGGGAAGGTTTTAAATACTTTTTGCATTGTCAAAGCGATTTTCGATACAAGAAAATCTTATTAAACCCTGGTTTTTGATTTTTTATTGGCATATGAAATAGCATATGTGTCCAGTAACGAGCGAATAACGCGTTGATATTGCACATTATTTTTCCGGGCAACATTTTTAAAAAAATCAACGCTCGACCTTCTTAAATTGATTGTCACACGGACATTGCTTTCACGTCTGGCCAATTCAGACGGCGAAGGAAGAAAGTCTTTAACGATTTCAATCTCTCCAATTTCGCCATCGGTATAATTAATTTTTTTCTTCATAATAAACAGGAGGCTCGGATTGGCCTTCATGCCAACCTGAGTAGGATCACTTTATCGTTTTTAAATAATCGATTACGGTGTCGATTTCCTCATCGGAAAGTACATCCCTGCCGGGCGGCATGGTGTTTGGATACCCATCCACGATGTCGGCATTGGGCTGAATGATGGATTCGCGTATGTAAGCGGAATCGGCCGTAACGGTTCTCGATGCGCCTGCGGTTTGCACATGAACCTGCGAGCCGAACAAACCTTTGAGGGTAGGGCCAACCATGGGGTTGCCGGTCACCGAATGGCACGACGTGCAGCCGCGTTCATACAATAGCGCCTCTCCTTTGGGCATGTTCGCCCACATGGAATCGCTTGAAAGCTGAATGTGCTTGCCCGCCAGCCAGGCTTCGTATTGATCGGGCAACACCACGTACAGTTTCGAAATCATTGCCGAATGCTGCCTGCCGCAATATTGCGAACAGAGAATGTAGTAACTGCCCATGCTCGTCGCATTGAAC
>JBBIGR010000034.1:0-57473 GCA_037447435.1 Fibrobacteria bacterium | reverse complement strand
TACGTTCTCCCATTTTGCCTCCGGAAACTGTAAACATATTTCCGGACTAGACCGGGCACTTCGCCCATTAATGGGAGGGGGGAAAAGGGGCGGGGGATAAGGAGTGAGGGTATACGAATAGGTTCTTACCGCACAACCAGGATTTTCTTGCAATAAATATTTTGTTGTCCATCAGCAAGAGAAACGAAATACGTTCCCTGTACACAATGGGACATTTCCATTTGTATAGCAGTCTGATTTTTCCGTACATTCGCTTTTGCCACTTGCTGTCCTTTTGAATCGAATAACCGTACAGAAAGATGAGCCCATGGATTTTCATTTAATGCTATAACAAGCCGACGTCCCGCATCATGCTGCCCTATGGTAACCCTAAAATTATTATCATTACTGCGCATGGAGTTTGGAGCCGTGCCGACATTGCTTGCCAGCATGACCTTATAAACCTTGTTTGCAATCGTGGGAAACACTTGGCAACCATCACTTATAACCTGGGGAATTCTCGTATTTGAAGAATTTTCGAAAACTGCGTATTGCGATCCGTATATTTTGCATTGCTTTCCAAGTATAGACTTTATGTATGCTTCTGAAAGTTTTCCGTTTTCCCATGTCATTTTATCTATAACAAATCCGTTTCGTAAACGAAGCCCCTGCACGGTTCCCCTCGGCCATTTCGAAGGCAGAGCCGGCAACAGCTGTATGATGTACCCGATATGACTTTGCGCAAGAAGTTCGGGCAATACCGCGCAAAAGCCGATATTGCCGTCCATTTGCCAGGCGCTTGCCGGATCCGTATCGTGGTTTAGCATGTTTTGGCCCGAATAATTATGCGTTAAAGCACTATCGAGGCGCCGAAATGCCGAGTCTCCTTGACAACAACGAGCGTCAATTCCGGCCAAATACATGAACGACCAGCCGGTCGAGCCAATTTGTTTTAAGTTAAGCGCCTTTTGCGCAGCGACAAACGTTTTCGTATCGAGAAGCGGAGATACCTGATGTCCGGGAGACATACAGAACAAATGCGAAGCGTGCCGCATAGCAGGCAAACTGACTGTGCTATTTGCAAATTCCAGCAAATCCCCTTTGGGGCCTATATGATTTATTCCGTTGTCGATTTGAGATAGCCGCATTTTTAAAGTGTCGCGAAACAAGGAATCTATACCAAGAATTGTTGCAGCCTCCAGCGTATTTGACAAAAGGTCCCAGGTTGTTTGACCGTCATGAGCGGTATTCGTGTCTTTTCCGCAGGTTCCTGCCTCAGGCGACCAGCCGTCGCAGGTCACATATTTACCATTAATCAATTTTTGATGATCTATGAGATGCTGGCTGACTTCTTTCATATTCGGGTATATGTTCTCCTGCAGATATTGCGTATCCTGATCAAAACGGAAATGATCGTATGCATAGTCGAGGTTCCACGGTGTTCCGCCTTCATATTTCCATTCCGTTGTCCCGCCGTACGGATTAGACCTGTGCCAACAGGCGTAACCGCGTTCACCCGGATCCGCTATTTGAGACGCGGCCCGGAGAGCGGGCCGTATATTATTGACAAAATTTATAAAAGGCACGGCACATTCCGCCAGATTATTTGTTTCCAAAGATCCCCACATCATCTGCGCATTGATGTTGTTGTAAAATCCTCCTGTCCAATCGGAATAGTACTTGGGTTCATAAATGCCTACAAGCCCGGGTGGAAGTTTGTTCCTTGACGAACCGATCATGAGATAACGGCCATAGGCTCCCATCAACACTTGAAAACCAAGATCGTTTCCGGAAAAGGTCTTATATTTTGCCAACCGTTGATCCGTTGCAACCGCGGAATTGACAGGAGCATTGAGGTCGAGAATAAACCTGTTGAACAGACTTTGATAATCGGCAATATGGCGTGCACGCAATTGGTCATAGGTTTGCGCCGATGCACGGGCGACAATGGTGGAACACGCGGCATGTGCAGTTGGAAACGAACGCAAATAATTGCTGGATGCATCATGCTTGAACTGATCGTCGACGGCTATAAATATGTCAAGAGAATCGCAATTCGTAGCAACGATGGTATTGCCGTTTGGCGCAACACTTCCGTTAGCACCCAGCTTTTTCACATAAATTTGCAATTCAACCGGCGTTGCGGGGAATTTTGTATGGTTTTGCGTTCCGAAAAATCTAAGCAATGCGCCGCTTGCCGAAACCGACATGGTCCGAAAAGCAAATCCATCGGAAATGCCGATGACCGCAGTGATGCTTGCCGGAACATTACACGTGACATGATTTATGATGCATGAATCCGGAAAACTGGCGATATATTCGGAATAATACTGTTTTGCATTTGAAGTGTAGGAAATACCAAGCGTTGCTTCTCCAACGTCTAAAACTCGTTTGTAATTAGAGTATACGGCATTATTGGGGTAATTGATATGCACCCTGTTCAAATAACCGAAATGCATTTCCGTCCCGCCGTCATCACTATACAAATTGCAATCAGATAAATACGAGGTGTCGTTTATCGGCTTGCATTGCAGCATCATACCTATATGCCCGTTTCCGATTGGTAAGGCACCTTGCGAGGCGCCAACTCCCGGAGAATTATACCAGAGTTGGTAATCTGTTGCCGCTTTCACACCTATTGACACAAATAGAAGTAATAAAAAGGATGGTAATTTCATTTCAAATCCTTTTGTAGTTTCTGTCTACTTTGGCATCCGGAGTAAGGATTCATTTTCTTTTTGATTCATGTAACAAAGCCTGACCCAGTCTTTATCCACCGCAGTTCGTAAAACCCGCATTTCATCGATGGAGCCAAAGAAAAACCTTGGCGTCCGCGGAATGTTATCACCTATCGTTATATCAAGATTGTTTATCAAACACGGTTTACTGCTGTTACGGGTAGATTCCAAAACACCGTCCACATACAACCGCATGACTGTTCCGTCGAAAACTCCGGTGACAAGATGCCACGCATTATCACTCAATACGGTTGTTCCACCGGCATCCTCATAGCCGAAATTGGCAGTATCGGAATCACTCATACTGAAATAGGCAGTTTTGCTGGCTGTATTGACATGCAATCTATAGGTATTATCGCCTTTTGCAATAATTGTTTCCCATTTGGTAGTAAGCGAGTCGATTTTCACCCATGCCGAAAGTGTTATGTTTGCGGTTATATTGAATTGCCGAGCTGCCGGAATAGTAATGAAGCTTCGATTGTTCGGATTAAATATTCTGCAACGCCCGATTATACCGATG
The DNA here is from genome assembly GCA_037447435.1 of Fibrobacteria bacterium. Taxonomy (GTDB): domain Bacteria; phylum Fibrobacterota; class Chitinivibrionia; order Chitinivibrionales; family FEN-1185; genus FEN-1185. Next base: position 54,236 of record JBBIGR010000034.1, on the reverse strand, counting down.
CCGTCGACGGTCGAGCTATCTGTACCGTTATCGCCATACACCGTTGCATCGCTTAAGCTCGTCCCAAAGTGCCATACACCGCAATTGCCGTAGGCTGTATCAAACACTGCCGAACTATTCGACAAGGATACGGTCGCTGAGCCTGCCGACCGAAGGCCCCAAAGCATGATGGCATAATGCGAACTGTCGTTTCCGTAAACCGTATCAACGCGTACCCAAATAGCTGCAACACCGGCACCGGCATCCCATTGCTCTATTTCATATGATAGCGGTGACCCATTTGACTTTTGGAAACGAATATCGCTGCCGTCGGATTTTGCGGATGCAAAATCAAACGAACTTTTTGTCAATCTGACAAGAATGGGAAAATTGAGAATATTGCTTGCAATGCCTGCTCCAGTAGATGTCGTATTAAAAAAAAGTTTCGCCATTTTGGTCCTGGAATTTACGGAATACAGCGATGTTATCCGGGTAGAATCCAGCTGTACATTTTCAAATAAAGCTTGTTTTGCCGATATCGCCGTATGTTGACATTGCACTGTACCGATTTTGCCTTGAGGAATGGAGTCGAATTCCACAACTTGAGCGCCTGCGGCAAAATAACGGGCAATCGTGGTCCCCGGAATGTAAAGATATCCTTGGGCTACCGATATGCTGTCGGAAAGGTAAACCCGGAGCGAGACCGGTTTTCGTAAAGAATCATCCGAAACCAAAACGGTTTTATTCCACGAAACCAAGACTTGCGGAAGCAAACGGCAGGCAGCATTATCAAGCTGTTGCGCTTGAATATTGTAAGCCCCCAATTTAACACGTTCAAACCGGTATGCGCCGTCTGCGTCCGTGGTATCGGTCAAGATATCCGAAGATGCCGTATCAAATGCTGGATTGTATTGTGCATTGATCAGCAGGACTTTGACACCAGGATTTCCTTTGCCATCGGCAGAAACAATGCGTCCGGAAACTTCGGTATCGGAACCGCCGCCCGCAACATCAAGTGATTGACGGCTGCAGTGAGATGCTAAGACAAGAATGCACGATGCGATCAGGAGAGTTATTTTCAGCCCTTTTAAATTCTTATTCATGTAATTCCCTGCTCACGGGAAAAAGATTCATTGTCAATTGGAAAACCCGTTCAGGATTGTCGTCGAGCTTGGCGATTTCCAGCAATTCTTTTCGAAACTCTCTGGTTTTTAGCGTAAATAAATCAAAAGTGGCTTTGGAAATACCGAAAGTCGTTGACGAACTCAATCGCTGCGAGCGGGCAAAAGCATCAAACGAAGCCATGGCCATAGAAAGCATTTCCATCTGAAATTTCTCAATGACAAATGTTTCCGGTCCATTCGGTTTTGCGCTGAGGACAATATCGGTTTGATGAAACAAACCTTCGGAATCTTTTTCAATGAAACCCAGACGTTCAAGCAATTCAACCGATTCCTTGGCTTCTTTGACAGAAATTTCCGGAACTAATTTATTTGCGAGAAGACTATAATTATTCTTAAAATCAACTAATGCCACAATTTCCCGGATAACACTGTGATGCCATTTACTGTAATATTCGTAACGGTCTTTTTCTACGGTTCGAATGTCCAACGGCTTTTTGCATTCGACAATTCGCGTATAGTATATGATTTTTTCGGAAATTGTTTTTGCCTGATTGAAAAAAACCATGTTTTCGAAAAACTCATTTTCTCCTTTTGAATGACCAATAGCCGTAGAAATTTTATTGATACTCGTCTTGGTGAGATTTCTTTTTCCTTCGATGACATAGTACAGAAATGCAGAAGCGTTTATCCCGGCTTTTTTGGAAAAATATCTGTACGAAAAGTATTTCTTCGTTTTCTTCTGATCATCATAATAGTCATGAAGATAGAGCCGGTAATTCTGATATTCGAAGATATTTATCATAAGTATTGTATTTTGGTTTTTTGTTATTTACAATTGTCCAAGTGAACATAATATAGGAAAAACAGTTAAATTTTGCTTAAAGTTTTATTTTTGCTGTTCACTCCAGTGAACACTTTGGAGCAAAAAAAACAGACCAAAATTATAATCTTACAAAGGTCTTTCTATAGCCCTTGAGCTATGCATTAGGCACGTATGGCTCAGGGAAGAATGCATCGATGTTAGGACATGTTTTGTTTCCTGAGTTCCTATCGACGTTGTACTATTACGATACCATCTACTGCAGGTACATTAATCGCCTGCCATTCGTTGCCGTACCCGCCACCAAGTTTGGGTCGAAGGACACCCAGAATCTCGCCCCTCACTGAATAGAACCGAAGTTCATGCGCATCCCCAAATAGATGGGGCGGAAGAATCGCTCGTCCTTTTACAATTTGTACTTTTGCAGTTGCCGCAAAGCCCGACACACAGGTCTTTTGCACTTCCCTAGGATTCGCTCCCACTTGTACCAATGGAGTCAAAACCGCAAGTACAACGCTTTGTCCGGACAGGTAGATGCTGTCGCGGAATGTGCCGTTGCTGAGTTGATATGCATCGACCGATTTGATCTTTTCCAGCTCCTGATGCACCTTACAGGAGTCCACCTGAACTTGTGTCATCGAGTCGGGGCGACCCAGCCGATCCCAAACCGTGAAACTGTTGCTGTGTACCTTGTCAACCGCGTACAGCTCGTAGCGCACCTTGCTGGTGGGTGACGTGATGTTGTTGACGGTAAGCTTGATCGGATGATCGACAAACTGGGTGACGTTACCTTTGGGACAATTGAACAGCACCACCTGAACGGCACCGGTGCCGCTGCTGCGGGCCGCGACTCCTTTTACAGTGTCGCCTGGCGAGGAGTGAGTCATCGGCAGAAGTCGGTCGCCGAGCATGTTCATCATCTTGAAGGCGTTGAAGGATGGCTTCTTGATCCAATGCAAGCGAGTGATCTGACCGTGACAGTTGATGAAATCCTTCATGATCACACCATCCTCGTCGAAGATGTCGGACATGACCCAGTAGCTGAAGATCGGGGGGATCACGTCTTTGTTATTGACGCCAACACCGATATTGTTCCAATCGTAAAGCAGCGAGGAGACTTCGAAGGCGAAGAAGGCCGCCGCGAGTTGCGAATCGTGCTTGGCGTAGGGTTCGCTCTTGGTCGGGTTTTTGGGGTTGTTGTAGTTGCGCGCGTAGCTGGCGCCGTACTCGGTGATATGTATCGCCACCTTGCCTAGCAGCCCGCGTGTCTGCAGCAGGGTCTTGACCGTGTTGATGCCGCTGACGGCCCCGCGTAAATTGCCCAGCCCCAATTCGTTGGGCCCCGAGGCATATGTATGAAACGAGATGAAGTCGATTGCTGTTGAGTGTTTGGCAGGATTGGCGTAGTTGGCCGACTGGCAATGGTCGAGGAAATTGCCCAGAATAGTCGTATTGGGTCCCGATAATGAGGGCCCACCAACCTTCAGCAGTGAATCGACCGATTTGACACCCTCGACCGCGTAGTCGTAAAGGTGTTGCCAGTCATCCATGGTGCCCATGGAAAAGCCTGTGATGTCATTTTCGTTCCAGACACGAAAATAACACTGACGCGCCGCAGCTAAGCCGTAGCGGTCAACCACATGTTGCGCAAGCGCCGCACAAAGGTTCTTCCATTTATTGTAGTCCTTGGGCACCGAATAGTAACTGGGCGCACCGTTAAAGACATGGCCGGTCTTATCGAGGCTGGCGGCCAGATCGTGAGGCATGGGAAAGAGGGTGAAGTGGGCGCGCATCCCAAGTTCTTTGAAGGTATAATCGTAGCAGGAATCGAACATCTTCCACTCGTACACCGGATTGCCGGAAGCATCCTCGTGGTAGATGTGCATGGAGTCGTTAAACAGACCGTGATGGATTGTGTACTGCATACCCCATTCGTCGTGGCACCACTTCAGCTGGGTGCGCATATCGGTCTGGGCCTGTAGCCGAGCGTTGCCGTTGCCGGCCGCCCGGGACCAGAAGTGATCCAGAGCCCCGAAGTCTTTGCTTGCATCGACTACTGCAGTGTACGTCTGGCCGAGCGCTTCCGAAGCACTCCCCCCCACTAACGCACGCCCAACGAGAAAAAGGCATAACGCCTTGGTTATGATAAACTTGATAATTAAGCCGTTATCATTACTATAAGTATTGCGCATAGGTTTTCCTTTTGTTTCTCCTATTTGAAAGTGGCCTCGATAAAGATCTTCTTCTTTACGGAAACGATGGTGGCGGATTTCGCTCCACATTCCGGCTTGATAGTTACAATGTAAATGTACAGGGCTTAGTTATTTGACAACAGCCATTGTGCCAATCCAGGGATTTTCCCCTGCGCTTTCCAATTTCACTATATACATCCCATGACATAGAGGAACAGCGGTGACCGCATCCATGATTTTTTTGCGAGCAATTTGTTCCCCGCCGATTGAGTAAATGGTTACGACGATCGAATTGTCGTGCAAATTAGAAATGGTATGAATGGTCAGTTTTCCATCACGATACGACGCAAAGGTTGCAAGCGCATCGCGGCGAACGATTACACCGTTGTCCTGATAAGTAATCCGGGTTGGGCTTGCCGATGCCCGCAACATCATGCTTGATGCTAATACGCCTCGGTTATCCTTAACAATCGCGTAATAGTCGACATTTTTCGAAACAAGATCCGATGTCAGAACCGCACTGTATGTGGTGCCGGTTTCGAGCTTCGCCTCCAATGGCATCCATTTGCGACCCTGCCAATTTGTATCCGGGATGCTGTAATACAGCTTGACAGAATCAACTGTTACGCCGGCTGGAACCGAGGCAGCAACGAAAACCTTTTTGCCATTATCCATTTGCGAGGTTACTTGGGTAATTGTTGCCGATGCAAGTGGATAGCCGGTCCCTTTCAAGTAATAGTCGAAAAACAATTGTTTCATAGGGCTGGCCACGCCCTGGTGATTGAGGTTAGGCCCCCAAAAATGATTCTTTATTCCCGGAATAGCATCAAGTGTCGCAGTCACTGCTTCGGGCCAGAAATAGGTATCGTTGGAAGCTGCTTCAAGAAAATAGGGCGCCTTTATATTTGGCGCGCGACGACCTGCATCCAAATAAGTCAACCACGTACTCTTGGTTACCACAGACATTGTATCGATAAGGGCTTTCCAAAACGATCCCTTATCGTAAAACCCGCATCCCAGATATGCCCATGACGCCTTTACTTTAGAGCCAAGCACTCCCGATAAAAATGTTGTGGAATAACCGCCCCAGGATGAACCGGTTATCCCCATTTTTGTGCTATCGGCAAAGGGCTGCTCACGAAGGTAGTTAAATGCCTCGATTCCCGCAACCTCGGCATCTACAAGCGTGCTGTTTTGAGGACCAGCGGCAATGTCGAAGCGAGGCCCTTCGCCAAGCGGACGGGATTTCCACGGGCCCGTTGTGTAAGGAGTGTTTGTGGTGCCGCAAATACCCGGTTGATCGATGGCAAGAGCGGCGTATCCCTTTTGCGCATACGCCACGACGTTTCCTGCCATGGTCTCGGCATTGCCGCCGCCGCCATGCAAAAACAGCATGCCCGGATATTTGCCTGCTGCCTGCGGGTAAGCCATGATTGCAAACACCGTGTTGATGCTTCCTCGTGAACTAAATGTAAATCTCCTTGTGGTAATCGCCGAAGTACCGGTACCGGTATTGGTGTCGCTGATTATCTGTTTGACAAGAGGGATACTCGACAAGAAGGCGGTAAACGGATCGTCGAAAGCAATAGCGGTGTGTGCAAAGCACAGTATCGCTGCCCCGTGAACAACAATCAGACGCATAGTATTTCTCATTGTGGATTTCCCCCGATGATTTTACTTGTCACATTTAATCCTGGGCCGGTTGCATGGATCATATAGACTCCGGTTTTAATGCCCTGAATTACAATTTCGTTTTGGGCTAGGTTTCCAATATTAAACGTTTTGACGACAGCACCATTCATTCTCATTACTTGGATTTTCTCGCAATGAACCGGTACATTGATTACGTTTTGTCCGTTAATTCTTTGTAAAGAAATCGCCTTCGACCGGGCTCCTTGGGGCAAAACGGATGTCGGCAGCATATGCGGCGTCGGATGGGTCGTCGTATACGGCAGCAATCCTTTGACCATGCTTACACCATCTTTTGTCAATCGAAGATAGAAATCGGAGGAACAGGCAACACTGTCGGCATCGAGCGTCAGGAAATATTGCCCGGCCGGTATCATAGAGGCGTTTTCGGCGATTTTAAAGATCGACGTTGCTTCCTGAGCCTCGTCGAACATGGAAATGTAAACACTTTTGACGCCAACATTTCGTGCAGCCGCAAACTGCGACCACATGAAATCGCCATGTCTTCTTGGAATCTGGTTCTTGGGCGAAGTCGCGCCGTTCGTATTGTAAAAGGCCGTTCCGGGATAGATATCCGCCTGATAATCCAGATTATGAGCATTACAATATGTTAAATCGTCTTTATACCATGATTCAAAGTAAGATTGCTGTGTGGAATTCCTTCCAACCATCCAGGGCATTATCATATCGCAAGCATCGTAGCACGACATATCGGTTCCGCCGCGCCAGCCCTGAAGCGCGCCGCCGATCACATAGCATCCTTGAGATTTGAACCAGTTGATTTTAGTTACCCAGTCGGCCACTGCACCGCGGTCCGATTTGCCGACGCCAAAGAAGCAAACAACAGGCTTGCCGTTCTGCTTTGCATACGCCGGTGAATTTGTCAAATGCAACGTACCAACGATCGTATTTTTCCAATCGGTATCAACTGCTGATGTTGCACTGCAATCGTACATCATGAAAAATTTTCGGCCATACGTTTGGGCCGCGTTCATCATGTGTACCGCATTGCTGTCGTGAAAAGCCTTGAGGTTGCTGCCGGGCGTGGTATAACTGCCGAAGCGTTGCAAGGCCGCACAGTCGATGCCGTTTTGCTGCATCCAGAGGAAATGAGTGTTCATGACCTGTTGCTTGTTCGACGAGAACATTTTCGCAGGAGTACCGTTCCCCAGATTTCCGGCATATGCGGGCTGAACAACACCCGCTTGGTAAAACGGGCATCCCGCATATGTTGACGCATACTCACGAACATCGGGCCACATTTCAAGGTTCATGTGGCCCCAGCTATTGACAGGAGAACTGTCGCCTTTACAAGACCACCAGCCCTGATAGCCGACAACCACTTTACCCACAACATCCCCCACAGGGCTTGCCGCGGAAACGGTTTTCAAAACCATGAAACAAATCATAAGGAGAATTTGCATAAACAGGACTACGTTTACTTTAGTGCTTTTTGTTTTCATCGGATTCACCATCTTCCTTTATTTGAAAATCGCAAGCATATATTGTGATTTCCGGTTCATACGAAACAATTTCACGGACATCTCAGTTTCTTGTGACATCATCTTTACTTTACAATTACGAATACTGCATGGGAAGGAGAACGCCCAGGAGCGATGCGCTTCCCCGAAAGAGAAAAAGTTTCGCCATCCGGATAAATCTGTGATGGAGCAACGATGATCGTCGAATGCGGCCATTTACCTGCCACAGGCAACGATCCGGTTCCACGCGGAGAAAGCCCTGTCGATTTATCCGTCCACTCGACAAGCACGGGAGCCCCATTCGGAACAACATCAACGTAAATTCGGTTCGAGTCGATTTTCGCCGGCACAACGAGGTTGTTTCCTTGCTGTCGGGCCGACACGATCTTTGCACCCGGTGCCGGCATGATCAGCGTTAACGGCTGGTTAAAAGCTGCGGTATCGAGCTTGCAGGTTATGTTGACAGTCGCAGACATATTCCCGGTCCGTACTGCGGTGATGTGAGCAGAATCGCGTTCCATGACGTAGCGGCCAACGGCACCAAAAGTCGCGACCCAGACACTATTCCGGATAGTATTGACATAGGCGAAGTGTTGCCGGAAAAGCGCGGTGCTTCCGAGTGCATCGAACCCCCGGTTGATTCCATGAATCATGAAAATCTGCCACGATTTGTTCTTGGCCGTATTACTAACCCACGTATTCATAGAAGTGGCAGTGACTTTTCCATTAATTCCCAATTCATTCTCCCGTGCCAGGTAATGCTTTTCATGGACCTTGGCACGTACCAGCGAATCCACGGAATTGTAGGGATAGAAAAAACTGAAACACTTCTTTCTAAGTTTACTGGTAAGAGTATCCCAGGAGTCGTTCACCTGGTGGTCAAGCACAGTGGCATTCGTCTCGATCATCGGCAGATTGGGATGACTCCAGGAATGGTTGCAGATTTCGTGTCCCATGGAATCGGCCTGCAGTATCTGGTGCCAGCTGGCGCTTCCCCCCGCGCTGTCGGGATACGCGGCTTGAGCCTGGGCATCGGTTGCCAGAATGGGGCCCACGATAATTCCAAACGATCCCTTGATGTTGTAAAGATTTAGCACGGGTACAGCGCTGTCGAATTGATTTCGGATGCCATCATCGAAGGTGTAGGATACCGCACCCTGCTTATTATCATAAAAGCGGCCGATCGTCACGGAATCGGAGAAGGTCGCCGGCGTACTTGACGAAAAAGCACTGGAAAAAGCGATTATCGCGCAGGCGATATGCAGTAGAGTCTTAAGCTTCACGGCTCCTCCTTAACAATTATTGCAACATTCATTAATCTGCTCAAAAATCGCCTGCATTGTGCGTGATTGCTAAGACATAATTCGGTCCCGCTCCCCATGCACGAATCAGGTAAACACCTGACCTTAAATCACACAGATTTAATTCGCATCGCCGAGCATTTCCCATACGGATAGATTGCATAATGGATCCATTTATCCGCAAAATCTGTATTTCTTGGCACTGTGCCGGGGCGACGACGGCAACGCGTTGATTGCCGAGATATGTGATTGCCAAGTGATTGCATTCCAGCCCTGGAAACATTAGGCCCGGCAGTGCTGCGGTCGTTTGTTCGTCAAGCGAATGTCGCTTGAAAAAACTCCATAGTGTATCGCGCCACAGAACTGAATTCGACGGTGGAAAGGAATGTCCGCCTGTGAGCGGGGTGTACAAGATCACCTCGACCGGAGATTTATTCTTTGTCCACGTTTTGATAGACGTCTGACTGTTGTACGTACTTTTTACGGGCCCATTCGTGCATCCATCGACACGTGCCCAGGCTGCAACTGCCAGCGTCTCGGCCGGGGCGACATTGGAACCGCCTCCCGCATACTTAATCGTGCTGTCGTTGAGATTGTGGAAATCCAGTACGGAAACCGGCCGTGACGGGTGTAGTCCGGAATCGGTCGGCGACAATTCCAGCGGACCGCAAATCCCCGAAACTGCTGCAAATACGTCCGCAGCTTCGGCCCCCAAGCGGTTTGACATCATGCCGCCATTCGAAACGCCGACGGCATACACATGGTTTTTGTCAATTGAGTAGTGTTTCTCAAGCGTGTCGACCAATGCCCGAATAAACCCGACATCATCGCGCTTTTTCCATTGCGATTCCCCGCAACAAAAAGGGCCGGAATCCCAGCTGGTGTCCGCGCCCTGCGGATAAACATCCAGAAAACCCACGCTGTCGGCTTTCTTCCAAAAATTCTCAACCGTCATGTACTTTGCTATGTGCCAGCCGAAGCCATGTAAGCTCAGCACCAAACTTACAGGCTTTCCCTTAACATAGCTTGACGGAACGTGAACGATATACTGATGCAAATCACCTTTAAAGGTGAGACTGTCGATGACGTTCGTCCCGGCATGCGAGAATACCACAAAGCTGCACAGCAACATAGCTGCTCGAACCATTCTTGACCGTATCATCTATTCAGCTCCTTTACTAAAGCTATCGACCTTTTGCTCGTTTCGCATTTTACAATGTAGACTCCCGGTACGAGTTGCACCTGAGGTGCAATGCAGCCGGTTGAAACAGGTTCGCTGCTGTTTATTACTCTCCCATCCGTGCTTATAATCTTAATCCGTCGAATAGTTTCCTTTTCAGAAAGTGCGAATTCGACGGAGCCCATTCCTGGCCCCAAGGGAACAACAACGCTACGAGTTGTCTCTTTCGTTGGAAACCTCGCCATTGTGTTACCTGTTGTCATGCTCATGGTAACGCTTGAACCCGCCATTTCCCCGCTCGGCAAATTGAAAGCAAGGTTCTTATTACCCGTCCCCCAATTTATGGTGACATTCAACGCCAAGCCTTGATTAACGGGGTTTGACGCGGTAACCAACAATTGGCCTGCTGTTTCTTTTACCAATAGTATACAAGGCTTGTCCACCGCAATGGTCAAGCCCGGGCGCAGAACGACACTGTCGGCTTGATAAAAAACGACGCCGCCTATTTTAAGCGCACTATGATATGCCGCCTGAACCGCAGAAGTGTTCATGGCCGTTGCGATCGGATTTTTGACTGAGAGAGCCTGAACACTGCCCGTTGTCGCGTTTGGCATCACGATATATTGATATGATGCATTTTTGGGTGCAACACCGTGATTGAAATAGAGCGCAAATATGTTATTTGAATTTACCGTTGAAGAATTCAATTGCACGGTTTCGTTTTGTGGAAAGACATAGCCGAATTTTCCGTGCTGAACCCATTTTGGATTAGTGAGCGTCGTAGGGCTGATGCCAACAACCGTTCCTGTTCCGGAGCCATACTCAACCCTGATATCGCCATTTTTGGCAGTCTGATTGATTGTTGTGTTTATCGAATTGGTCAAGCTACTGGCAATATTGTTACCCAAAGCGAGGAACTCGTCATCAAAGAAAAACCAGGCTTTTTTTCCGGTAACGCCATCCCAATTCAAATCGTAGCCTACAACGCCATAATTCCCATCGGATGCTCCTCCGACAAACGTAGTGAGACCTTTCCTATTGCCTGGTTCCGGCACAGGATTTCTATGTTGTGTAGTGGTACCAGGTATCAGGGCCCAATCCCACGAAGAATAAATTTTATAGTATTCAGGACCGTCAACACTGAGATACATTCCCCCGACGCCTTCATAGAATCCGTTGGGGTTATCAGAGAAGAGAGATTCGGGAATTTTAGTTCGAGTAGAAGCGATCTTTAGACCTATGAAGTAATCGGCTCTTCTATGAGAATGGTAGTCTGAAAGCCAGAAATGTTTGTCGCCAATCGCAGGGTTAGGCGCACCATCCTTGATATTGGCAATCCATGCATCAAATTGCAGTCTATGAACGGTGTCGACGACTTTTATATTGTTGATATAATTAATCAAAGAGCTCCTCTGATCTGTCCAGGTGGCTCCGGTCGGCGTCAAGCCAACGGTGTCCTTTCCATATACTCCACCTGCATTCGGCACCCATTCCGCTGTTTGCTGGACATATCTTCCGGCAGGTCCAAAATCGAGATACCCCTTAAAACTTGCCCATCCAACCCCTATGAGAAAGTACGTTGAGAAATTATTAAGGGTCTTTTGTGAAAAACTAAAAGAAGTACCCGAAAGCATATTTATCCAAAGACTAACATCCTCTATGGTTTGAAGGCCATAGGCATTATCCGCCATCATAGGGCCATGCTGCCAAAAAGACCAATCGGTTTTGAGCCCTTCCAGGCTATTTGCCGTTAGAGTGGGGTCGCAAACAGCTGCGATGCTGTCTCTTGCCCTTGTCACGTCATTTATTTGATTGGTGAAAAGGCCGCGCCACAGGAGGTTCTCGCAAGCCCAAACCATATTCATGCCTGTTGCGGCGGCAACCGTACCGCTCAAATCCTTTGTCAAAGCAAGAACGTTCTCGGCACCCAGCGTGCCTTTCATCAGCACAGCGATGGGCCCAAGATATTGTTCTTTTTCGACGTCATTCGACCACCAGTTGGAGTCCTTTAGATTGATCTGGTGCCAATAATTCAATCCCGAATTGATTGCAGCGGCCATGGTTGCATTGTTGTAATTTGCATTGCCGGGAGTGTTGTATGCGATGGCCATTTGTAGCAGTCGGATTAGATGCTCGCATGAAAAACCGGAATAGCTCAGGTCTTTGAAACTGCCGTTCGAATTCAGGTTCGACAAGTACGTGGCAGCGCTGTTACACGGCCACTTCAAGTACATCGTTTTTAGTCTGCCGCACACCACGTCGATGTCCGAGGAAAAACAATACGACGCAGACCAAATCAACAATACGCCAATCTCCGAACTAATCGTTTTTGGCAGAATAAATCGCAACATATCGAGTGTCCTTCCTATTGTTTCGCGAAAATCGGTGCCGTAACAGTATTGGTGGAACGAACAAAACCACTCTTATCAATGACCGAGATCTTTAGGATATATGATCCCCCGGCAATTCCAATAGTTGCCCATTGAGCAGTGAATGGACCGCAATTTATTCCTGACTGTGCGAAGCTGCGCATAAGACGGCCGTGCGAATCGAAAAGACGCATTTCTATCCTGGCGTTATCAATGGGAACGGAAATCATAATCCGCAATACGCCATTTACCTGTGCGACCTTTGCAGAAAATCCGTTGTCTTTCAATATTGAGAAGGGCTTCTCAACAGCCGCAAGGCCCGCCTTGTTGATTTGCATAAAGTCAACTTGCAGCCCCGCAGTTAAAAAGGTCATGGTGATATCCTGCTTTCCGGAAGTAATCGGGCGTGCGGTGATAATCTTTTTACCCTGGAATACCCCCGAAGTCGAGGGAAGCGCCACCGTATCGTTTTTCCCGGCAAAAGAAAGCACGATCCGGTTATCGGCAGTCGTGGCTGCATAGCGCAAATAGGCGTCGTAGGTACCAGCGGAAAAAAATGCCTGTTTCCACTTCAACCAATCACCTGCATCGGTTCCATCCACAAACCAGCCGTAATTCGGGGCGAGTAATGTCGACACGTCAAGTTTACGCGATGAATAAATCACCGAAGTGTTGGAGATTGTTTTATTGTAAAAAGAGTCGCATGCTTCGGCCTGAAACCGTCGGCTTGCCGTTATCTGGTCTGTAAATTCACGGACAATTTCAAGATACTGACTCGGAAAATCCCATTTTGGACTCCTATATATGCCCGCACTTTCTCTCATGTCTACATACCCTTCTTCTATCACGATATTGGCCTTGACCGATACGCTCGAATCCAGGAACTGTTTCAGCCGCTGGCCATGGTCCCTGTCAAACGATGCCCCATGTGCTTTCGGGGTGCCGACCGAATCGAATATCCCGAATCCAGGTACGCAGGCTCCAACATTAACATTATTCCAGGTGAAGAAAGTTCCTGCATTGCCGCAGCAGAACCAATTTTGAACCCCATCGGCTTCGGCAACGGTGATGGTGCTATCACCTTTTCGCCAGGAATTGTCGATGATTATGAAAATGTCCTGTTTGTATGTGGCCTTGAAGCGCTTCTTGACCTCGCGCAAAACCCGCGAAATATTTCCCTGCGTGTTGATTCCACCGGAATACCAACCGGCCCAAAGAGCCTTCCCATTATAGCGCAGTACCAGATCAGACGGCATGAAGTCGAAGAATTGTTTTACGCACAAGTCCCACATGATGTAAACCATAGTGGTCGTATCGGCCCAGTCGATCGTATCATGGTTTGTAAGTTTCTTAAACGCCCCTTTCCATGAGCCGCAATCTTCGAATTGACCGAATTTCATGTAACCCTCATCGCCGGCGCGTTTCAAAGCAGGGATCAAATTGGTTTTAAGCGTATCCCATTGTCGAGTCTCGGGGATCCAGGCGCGAGTCAAAATCAGAGAAGTATTAATGCCTGCGTAAGCAAATTCTTCAAGAATGTTATCCCACCAGCCATGCGTAAAATCATTGTACGGCTCGTACAATGTTGTTTGCACATACGGCGAGCCGGGGTAAATGCTGTTGCCGTTCAATTCGTAGAGCGGAGACCAGATGGGTACGTATAGAGGGCGGGTGATGCCGTCACCCGCAGGAATCGGCTTGAGAGCAGGAATCGAATCGAACGATGCTGCTGCCCAGCAGCACGATAAACCCAGCACGAGAAAAATTATTTTTGTCAACAATGTCATACATGCCCCTTTTGTAAACAACCTAAGGCTTGCCTTATTTTATGATAATCTTTGTTACCGCCGCGTTCGAAACAGTTTCCCCAGAGAGCCTGCACAAATAAACACCTGCAGGCAGACGGCAATCAAGCAGGACAAGGTGATGCCCGTCGGTTTTTCGCTCTATTATTTTTTGGTAAACGCGCTGCCCGTTTGTTGCAATAAGGGTGATACGTAACTGCTGTGGCCTTTGGATGGAAAACGACACCTCGATGCCTTTGCCACGTTGCCGCGCGAGAATACCCGTGTTTGCCGGCGAAATGGCTGTTGGGATGCGTACCGAGACGCTCTTGAAATACACGGTTAATGTTTTGGTTGTGGCCGGCGCCGTGACTGTGCCCAGCGAATCATTGATAACACCTGAGCTCACAGAGGCGATATTGTTTTTAAACCGCGGAAGGTTGAAAACAATGTTGTTAAGAGGCGTATCACCTGTGATGGTGAGTGTCACGCTTGCTGTGCCGCCCGTTATGGTAAAATCGATCGCCCGGTTGCCGTTTACATGCACGTGGGCCCATGCAATCGTCGCACCGGGAGCAGTCCATGAATCAGGCACACCTCGACCGATAATCACTGTTCCATCCGCCCGTACCGATGCACACACCATGAGAATCGTCTGCTTGACAAAACCAAGCCCCCAGGTTTCATAGTCTGCGGCCGGACGCGACCAGTCTCCCTGGTCGAAGCTTTCACCCCACTGCAGCGGCGCACTTTGATTGGCAAGCAGCCAAGTAAGGTTCTTTACCGGCTCGAGCCGGTATGTTTCCGATGCAAGACAGCTTAGTCCTTGACCGGCATTGTACACCGCTCCATATTCGTGTTTCCACCAGGCCCCCCAGCTGCCATCAGGTATTTTACCCCATGTAAACATTTTTGCATCGCGCAAGGCAAATGCCTGTTTTATCGAGGCGTCGAATGCCGCTTTCCACGTACCGCCAACATCCAGGCCTCTCAGCTCCGCTTCCCACGGAAAAGCAGCTGTCATGAATGTCGAGGCGATCCAATTCCCGTCATAACCATAGTGATAGAAGTAACCGTTGTCGTCGAAGTTAGCCATGTACCAATCCACTTTTCTTCTCGTCATACCGACGCTGAGAGCACGATTAAACGCATTATTGAGGTCGGCCAACTCCGCTTGGGCCCAGTGCGCCTCTGCTGTGTCGTTCAAGTGGTGGCAGATGTTGTAGTAGGCGCACAGGCCATGTAAGGCCGCGAAATCATCGGTAACGAGAAAATCACTGCCGTTATCCAGGGTGTTGGACTTTTCCATGATGCCGTTATGCGCCGAATCTGCTACATTGACATAACGATTATCGTGAACACGGTGGGCCGCACCCTTTAATTCCTGGCACACCGCAGTTGTAAAGAACCCTGAGTCATTGGAAACCTGGAGATACTCTGCGAAAGGGAGAATGTATTTTGGCACTGCATCGAGATAGTCGTTTTGCAGACTCGTTGCACCGGTATTAGCCTGATAGTAATTGCTGGCAATGATATTTTTAACCAGTGCGAAATCCCCTTCTCTTGCAAGCTCATCGGCCATGTTCGGCACGTCATGGTTGTAGGTTATGTCATAACCGTGAAAGGGTCCACCCGGAGTGCCTCCAGAGCTGCGCAGTTCGTACTGAGGCGCGGAAGCACCGCCCGTCTTCACCATGGATTCCCAGGTAGTGATTTGTGCGTTTTTGAACATGTTGACCAGATTGGAATCCGGCAAAGCCACCGGATGGGTCAACCCTTGTATCCGGTTCTTATAAAGTGCAGCGAAGGCAGAGTAATTCGCATCAAAAGTGCCGGAAGCTGCCAATTGCGTGCTCGTAGCGATTCCCGCTGAAAGTGCAACGAAATCTTTGGTTATCGTTCCCCCCGGGGCCAGCCGTATATCGTAGCACATCGAATCTGCCCCGCCAAGCGTTGGCGGGCCTGATAATGGTACCTCGGACTCAACACCAGCATTGATAAGAATTCGAGCTGTGCCGCTATCGATGGCATTGTTCTTAACAATAATCCGTGAATATATCGCAGAGGCACCGTCATTGAGAATCCGGCGGACAAGGTGCTGAATCTTTACGTGGAAATGCCCTGCATCCCATTCAGAAATCGGCGATGGCAGATATCCTTCGGAAAGATACCATTTGATTTTCGTCTTCCGATCTGTCGCATATTCATCGGGTGTAAACAAGGTTCCACCCGCCCTTACTGCAAATTGAATCCTGGCGCGCCGCCCCGGTGCCATCGCTCCTCCCATAAAAGTCCACGACTTTGGATGATCGTTTTCGCAGCCAATGAAAAGCCAATGCAATGTATCGTTCTTGTAAAGATCGGCAGCAAGCGACATCGTTGCTGTCAATGTTACAGCCGCGAACACGATTGCCAGGATTGTAGTTCTATTATTGCTTTTCCGTTTCATTAATGCAGCCTTTCCAGCACGCGTGTTTGCAGAAAATTCCGGCTTTGGAATCTTACAAGGTAACATCCGTCGGGTACCATGCGGCCGCACTCATCTTTTCCATCCCAGATAATGCTATTCATATACGGTTTCTGCGTTTTACCTGCAACAATGCGCACGCATCGGCCTTGCATGTCGAATACGCGTATATCAACATTACCTGATGCAATCCGATTGAGCGTTGCACCCGACACAGGCATGGGTACATTCACTCCGACAAGGTCTGAAGCATAGGTGCGAAACGGCGATGCGGGCAGATTCTCTTTATTGAAAAGAGTCGGATGCGGATTGCAAACCCATGCATAGCGTACATTGACCACTTTACTTCCCGGGTTGTATACAATGACTTCATTGCCTCGCAGTACGGCGGTTGCAGGAGTAAAATCAGTATCTTTGGAAGCGGTTTCGAAACCGCCAAGCACGCCGTTCTTTGCGACAAGCCCCGAACCGATATAATCAAACGTTACATGAGCGGTGTCTTTGATAATTGAGAAGCTCCTAAAGAGCGGCCCGGAGCCTACCAACTTCGTATGGCCGTACGTTTTCTCCAGGGCCACAAGCGCCAGCCGAAAGCCGACATCCCGCTTGTCGGTAGGATGATAGCTTGCGCTGTCGCCGATATCGATGGTAATCGCCATGCCGGTTTTGGGAACATCTTTCAACGCAAGACGCTGCGCTTCGCGGATCTGGGGCCACTTCATGCTTGTCGAATAATAATTAGGCAGTTGCACATAGTAAAAGGGGAAATTCCCTTGCGGCCATTCTTTACGCCACCCTTTGATTAGTTCTTCGAAGCGAATTTGGTATTTTTCCGGATGACTGTACGTGTTGACGATGGTATTCCACTCACCCTGATACCAGGCCACGCCCTTGATCGCAAACGGAACAACGAGGGCGATATACATGCGGTAAAGCCCTGCGGCGTTGCGCGGATCGATCGGCCCGGTCGTATCGCCGCTACCGGTATGAAACGACAAAAGCGTCGGGTCACCATCGGCGGTCACACTCTGAGGCGACATCCACTGCTCGACATAGGTGGCTCCGATCGCGGCAACCATAAGCCCAAGAGGTATTTTGAGCGAGTCATAGAGATACTTCGCATAGAAAAATGCTGTCGCCGAAAACCCGCCTGCGGTCGAAGGTGAGCACTCACTCCAAGTGCTGCTCGTGGTGAGTGTCAAGAGACGAACGCTTGTCATCCCAACGGCTTCTGTAGCGGCATTGTAGCCGAAGGAGGAAAGCCCAAACTGCATGTTCGACTGGCCGGAACAGAGCCAGACGTCGCCGACAAGAATGTTTGACACGGTGATTGTATTTGTTCCCCTAACCACCATTTGCCCCGGAATATTGCTTATCGATAAAGAATCAAGCGTAATTTTCCATGTGCCTGCCGACGTTGCAGTAGAGGATTTCGTCTGGCCGCCGAATTGCACTGTCACTACTTCGCCTGCTGCAGCCGTTCCCCAAACAGGCACGGGCATGCCGTGTTGCAGAACCATGTTATTTGCAAACAACCGGTTCATAGTAACATCCGGCTTTGCAACACAGGCCAAACAAATCCCTACGAAACATACTTTTATCAAGAGCAGATATCGCATGGTTTGTCCCTCGCTTGCTTCAAAGGTATTATTTGAAAATCACCAGTGCATCTTGCGATTTCTGGTTCATGTAGCAGAGCTTTATCCAGTCGTCAGACCGGTACGCCCGCTCGATTCGCACTTCATCAAGCGATCCGACATAGTATTCTCCGCCTGCTTCAGTACTGCCAAGATAAAACGCACCAGTATTGGTCTTGAGACGTGCGGTATCGGTAAGGTTTTGGGCGAGTAACATTCCATCCTTATACACAAAACACCCCAGACCAGCCTTGAATCGGGCCGTAAAATAGTGCCAGCTACCGTTGCCAAAATTTGACGCCCATAGCGGGAAATTGACCGGACTGTACCCCGTAGAGTCAACGGTCCAGAAACTCGTCCATTCATGATACAAATTGAACTGCAGCGCGGTGAAGTTCCCAGCATGACGTATCACCGAAACTGTGGAGTCCGGCACTTGCGTGCTCATAATCCATCCGGAAACCGTGATGGAATCGGACATGGTACACAAAGGGGAATTAGCACCCATGGAAATGCGGTTTCTATCGAATATTCTCCCGTTTCCGATCGCGCCTGTTCCGGTTACCGTACCCTCGTTCTTTCCGGTGCCTGCGTTGACAGTTGCGTCGGAAACGTCGCCATTCACTTCGTTCAAATGCCAGACACCGGCAAATCCGTTTGCCGTATCGAACACTGCTTTGCCATTCGACTCGTTTTTCGCCCTCTGGTTTCCCCAGTACATTTGTATGAATTGCGTGCTGTTGCCGCCGTAAACCGTGTCGACCTTTACCCAAACACTGGCCGTTTGCCCCGCGACGTCCCATTGTTCTATTTCAAAAGCAAGCGGAGAACCGTTCGCTTTTGAAAACCGAATATCGGAGCCGTCGGCATGGGCCTGCGAAAAATCGAAATTGCTTTGCGTCAAGCGAATGAGGACGGGAAAAGCAACGATGTTGCCCGTAATATCGGCACCCGACGGTTCGGTATTGAGATACAGGCTTTTCTTATTTTGCCATGTAAAAAACTGTTCATACGAGGTATCTCCGGGAGAAACTACCACGCTTCGGGCAAGCGGTTTCAATGAGATTTGGTTGCCTTTTTCGCAATATTCTATTTCAGGATAATTTCCTGACGGCACACCGCTTATGATCGCTTCACCCGACACGTCGACGGGAAATTTAATTGGAGTTCCTGGGATGTAAACAAACCCCGTTTCGGTGTTGATCGTATCCGGAAGCCGGACCTTGATTGCACCGCATGCCAAAAGCGTTTCAGTTCGCAATGCAATATCGTCATCGCCGGACACGATATTGCGGATCATGAATTTTGTGCCGGCTACGTACTTGCTCGCAACGACATTATAGATTCCCGGTTTAATATTCTTGAATTCGTAGGATCCGTCGGCATTGGTTTCTGTATTATGAAGCACGATCGTGTCATCTGAAACAGGATTGTAATCGCTGGGAAGCAAAATAACCGAGACTTTGGCCAGAGAACCGCTATCGGCTGTTTGAACGAACCCGGTAACTCTTCCGTTGCCGACGTCGGACCCGCTGCCGCCGGCAACCCGTTGCAAGCTGCATTGAATCAAAGAGGCGACAATAATAATGATAGCTATAGGTAATTTCATTTTATGCTCTTTTATTGCCATCACTGTTTTCTCTTTCGGCAAGTTCGTTTTCGTCTTTATTCCGTATCAATTCCGACCGGGGAAGGAGTTGAAATCCCGCATAACACACCATTTCGGGATTTTGACAATCCTTTGCCATCGACAGCAACCGTTTCCTGAACTGGTAAATTTCTTTTTTTATTTCTTCATACACTTCTTTTGAAACGAGCAAGGTCGACGAAGAGAAATTCCGGTCTTCTTTTTTGATCGTATCGATTGCCTCGATGCTTTGCATCATTGTTGCTTTATGATATTTCGGGATAATCGCGGAGTTCACTTCGGGCGCAGTCGAAATCAAGGCATCGGTCACCGAATAAGTGCCATTTGCGTTTTTATTAATGAAACCGTTTTCCAACAGAAACGTTACGGCACCCTTGGCCTGTTGCGCGGATATGCGGGGTATGCAATGCCGGGCAAGCACGTTGAAATCTTCTTTAAAATCGCAAATTACCACGAGTTCCCGAATAACCGGATAATACCATTTTTCAAAAAAATGAAGCTTGCCATCCTCCATTTTATATTCTTCATTTGCAACACGTAACGCCAACAGTTGTTTTAAAAATCGTTCTTTT
This sequence comes from Fibrobacteria bacterium, assembly GCA_037447435.1. Classification (GTDB taxonomy): domain Bacteria; phylum Fibrobacterota; class Chitinivibrionia; order Chitinivibrionales; family FEN-1185; genus FEN-1185. The sequence continues at coordinate 33,993 of JBBIGR010000034.1, read as the reverse complement.
GCCGGAGGATTTTTCGCGTTGTTGAACTCGACAAGCAATTGCAGATACTTTTCTTCTTTTGCAGACAGCTTGAGATATGCGACGAGGTTCGGGATAAATTCGTTGGACAGATTCCTTTGATTCTTTAAAATTCGAGGTAAAAAGTTGTGACTCGAAATACCTGCTTCTTTTGCAAATACCCTGAAAGAATAGCCGTATCGTTTTTTCTTAAAAAAATTATACACATCGCTTAAATAGCTACGATACTCAAAGTAATCAAAAATATGAATGGCCTCATTCGCTTTTTTAGTTTTCATATTGGAAATAATATAACCGAATTGAGGTATTAAATCAGTATTTATATGTTATAAATATATTTATTCTGGTTCCACTTTTATTAATATTATATCTATAAATTAGTATAATATCCTGTTTTTTTCTGGTATATAATCTATTTTTTTTGGTTCCACTTTTCTGTGATTGGGCGATTATTTTCCATCGGATCCTTAAAAAAGGGTTTTACCGGGAAACGATCAACGTTTTTACCCAGCGCAAACGATTATCGTTTATTCCGGAAACGAAATAAATGCCCGGATTAAGCGGAATATGTTGGGCCCAAGAAACCGTAGACAATACCGCAATCGAATTGCCGAGAGCGTTATAAATAGTCAGTTTTTCAATTTTCTCTTTTTCAATGCCTTTTATGGAAAGCATTCCATTGGCATAAGATACTTGAGCGATTTCAGGCGGCACATTCAAGTCCTTTTGTTTTCCATTTTCGTTAAGCGAGACCGGAATAGGCTCGGTTTGTATGGCAATGTCATCGATATACCCTTGGAAATTACCCGCTTCTCCCCCATGATCAAAGGCGATACAAATACGATCGATCGTTTTTCCGGTTAGCCATTTTCCTATAATGCATTTGACCGTAGTCCATTGATTGACCGTGCCCCGGGCGATTGACGGTTTCATGCTTATGCCCGACATATCGGTAGCGGCTGTCGATCGCAACGTTGTGCCGTCGGTCGTCACCAAATCGATTCCCGCATACTTCGCAAGGTCGGATTGCGGGTAAAAAGCATAGAAAAGAACCGTATTTGACACCACGGGAATTTCAACGTGAATCGCTTTGAAATACGCGGCGGCCGGGGAAGTGGATCCTGTTTTTCCGCTGAATTGGACTGCCGAAGTGCCGCTTTTCGCAACACCGGTCGTCGTTTTGCATTCAGGAGTCCCGGTTCCGGCGACTCCGGTCACATTGACAAATCCGTTATTCAAGGAATCGGGTTTACTTACCCATGTGAGTTGCGCATCCATCAACGGTTCAAAGCTCGAACGGAAGAAAATCGGTCCAACGGAATTTGGAATGGGAATCGATGCCGACAATGGCATACTACCTTTCAATACTTTGCTCGCGGCACCGGCAAGACGAAGGTAAAAATCCGAAGAAATATACACGCTGTCGGTACTCATGGTCTGGAAATATTGATTTGTTGGAACATCAAAGTAATCGGCTGCCGCCTTGCATATGGCGGTTCCTTCATCGTATTCGTCGAACATGGCCACATAGACATATTTGATTCCCAGGGATTTTATATTGTTGAATTGCCGCCACATGAATTTTCCCTGGTTACGCGGATAATCGTTTTTCGCTCCGCCGTTCCAGTTCGACCAGGCAAATCCCGGGAACATCACCGGTTGATACGCCTGATTGTTCGAATCGAGTTTTGCCTTGTCTTTCACGAGAAAGTTGTTTTTGTAATTGTCTACTTCGACGTCCCATTTATACCGCCCCGGCGTCCACGGCGAGACCATGTCGTATGCGGCGTATACCTGCTGATACCCCGGTTTGCTATCCGATGTGCCGGTGCGCCAATTCGTAGGAGTCCCGCCAATCACATAGCAGCCGTTGGCTTTAAACCAGTTTACCGCTCGCAATGCCTCGGGTGCCGTATCGGAATATGACGTCAGGCCGAATCCCCAAAAGCAAACGACGGGCTTGCCGTTCATATACGCGTACCGGGGCGACGAGGTCAGTTTCAACTTACCGACAATCGTATTTTGCCAATCATTTATCAAATTGTCCATGTTGTTGCCGACGCCGTCGTACATGATATAAAAAATCCGGTCGTATTTCTCTGCAGAACGCATCATGCGTACCGCAACGGAATCGCGATGAGCTTTGTAAACCGCATCGGTTGTCTCATTAAGAAAGCGCTGCAACGCGACCCCGTCGATTCCCGCATCCTGCATCCATTTGAAATGCAGGGCAATGGTCGATTCGGGATACGATGAAAAAAGCTTTGCCGCCCGCCCGTCGCCGAGTGCGGCATAACCGGTTTGAAACAGTTCTGCGGGTTTATATTCCGAAATGTCGGGATAGATTTCGAATTTTTCGTTTCCCGGAGCAGGTTTTGGCGTGTCGGATTTATATTGTCCGCCGCACCAATGATTCCAGCGTTCCACGGGCGAACCGTCTCCATAGCAGGCAAACCATCCCTGATATCCGCAAATGATCGTATTGTCGAGTGTCGGGTGTGTTTGTGCACAAAGTGAAACAACCATCCCGATAGTGTAAACCTGTATGAGGATAAGCGTCTTTTTGCATTTAAAAAATTGTAAAATCATGTTTTTCCTTTTCTCATTTCGACCCCTTAGATTTGGACAATATAAGTACCAAGGTACCGTTATTACTATTTTGCAATTTGTACGTTCCGTTTCCCAAAGAAACTACTGCAAGCTTGCATCCTGCCATGGAAAATACCGACGGCGTTTCCGGGAAAACCCCGTTGATTGTGCCGCGATCAAAAATCCCCGCGATATGAACAGGTTGCGCGGCTTTTCGCGATGCCAAAGGCAGGAAGCGTCCATTATTTGCAATAGTCGCTGGCGATTCTTTTTCAAGCAAGAGCACTCTTTTGGTAAATGACGGACCAGCCCAGTTCACGTGCATGCTCGCATTGCCCGAGCCATGGACATATTCAATCTTGACATTATATACTTGACCGGCGGCAAGGTTTAGGGTACCGGCGATTTCCGACCTTGGCCCGGCGGACTTGTTCACAACCAGGGTTGCGCCGATCCAAATCCGCGCTATGCTGTCGCAATCGGCATAAACGGTATAAGAACCGGTGGATGGCGCGGTAAGCGATCCGGTCCAGCGAATGGAAAAATTGTCTTCGGGAATACCCGCGCTTGCATCGGGTGAGCCGGTACCCTTTTCATTGCCCAGGTCAAAATCGATACGCGGCGTGACCGATGTTTTCTTGGAAACAGCGAAGTTGCCGGTGAAGTATTCAACGTTGAAAAGCGGCAGGCCGCTCAGGTCGTTGCCGGCGAGTTTTTTGGCTTCGTCAAGCGACCACGGATGACCGTCGGGATAAATAAATCCGTGAAACGGGATAGACGGCTCTGCGGCGTTGAGCACGCTTCCCCAGGGAAAACGACAATTGTCGCGCCCTATCATGAGGTCCCACACCATAAAGCCTGTTTTTCGGGCAGAAAAATAATCGACCATGGTCGAGAAATTCTGACCTGTCCAACCGTTTCCCGCCGGCCTATCGAGGCATTCGGTATTCAGATGCTCGGCGCCGCCGTCGGCACCATAATACCCTTCATACATGTGAAATGTGTAGATATCCGAATATTTTCCACCTAAAAATCCGCCGCTTGTGGACACCACCGGAATGAGAGTACCGGTCGCTTTGATCCATGAATAGGCATCGGCAACCATGGTTTGGGTCGTCTGATTATGTATCGGTTCATTGCATGTTTCCCAGAAAAGGACCCGGTTATCGGCTTTATGCGCATTGACAACATCCTGAACATACGATTGCAATTTCGGTTTATAAGTGGCGTATTGGACGTCACGTACGGTATTTCCCGGGCATGTGTTCATTTGACTATTATGAATTCCCGGGGTCGGGGCATTATACGGAGCCAAATGGGGCGGATCAACGTTGCCGCAATCATCAAAAAAAATCGGCGTAACTTTTATATTATATTTATTCGCTTTTGTAAGAAAATCCTCGAAATTAGCAAGAAACGTCTGTTTTTCCTTGTCCCATAACAGCCAATGTAAATAGAGGGCGACGGTATTAAAGCCGTATGTTTTTGCATACGACAACTCCCGGTCTATGACCGACGGTTTATACTCTTCCATCATTTGGGTGGCATTCACGCAATCGGATTCGACAAATACGGCACCCTTGACATAGGAAAGGTCGCGCACGGACGGCGTTTTGGGAAGCGAATCGATTGCCAGAACTTGTACATTGTCGAACAATGCAAAGGCTTCAACGGTCTTAAAACCAATCGCCCCGGCGGCATACACCGAATCATGTTCCGTAATAGCGGGGGTTGTCATATCGTTTACAAAGACTAAAATACTGGGGCCCTGGCAAATGATCTTCATGTGGCAAAGCGAATTGGCGACGACATTCAACGTCATTTCATCGCACAAATGGATACGCCCATTGTTGACACGTTCAAGTTCCAGCCTTGTTCTATCGGAACTGATGCGCAAAAAAGCAAAATACCCGTTAAACGAATCCTGCGACCCAAGATTGCTTGCGCGAAACACGACGCCGCTTCGTTTTTCCAAATCGCTGACGCTTACGTCGGCCTCAAAAACAAAATCCGTGTAGTTACCGTAAAAAATATTGCTGTTTGCCTCACCCCTCAGCTTTCCCCCTGCAACCGACCATGTCCCGTTTGCAGTCCAACCGGAATAAATTCCATCGTCAAAATTGTCACTGAATAGGACTTGGGCAGCTGCATTCGCCTGTAAAACCCCAAACAAATTCAGTAGCCATGAAGCAAGTATTATTTTACTTTTGATACAATTCATTTTACCCCCCCTAAATTAACGCCCCTTTTACATATAGCGCTCGCGAATCGATTTTAGTCCGCACATATTTAGTATACAATTTTTTCAACAAAAAACCGGTTAGTTTAAAAAAAAACCGGCATTTTTCCTTTTAATCCTTATGTTAATACTATCGTCTGCTTTAAATTGCATATTCCAAAAACATAAGTTAAACGATTAAACTTATCCCCCAAATGGAAGGAAGTGCTATGAAGAAATTTTTGCTTGTCGCTGTTAGCCTTTTCCTGTGCACGTCGACTTCAAACGCTGCTGCCGCTAAAAAATACCTGGGATGGTCTATGGGATATTACTGCACCTGGGACCATTCTTACACCCCGGAAAATTTACCCTGGGATGCATTTACGCATGTCGCTCATTTCCAGGCTTGGCCCTATACAAATGGAACAGTAAGTTTTCCTGATGCGGGCTTTGGGAAACGGCTCGTTACCGAAGGGCATAAACGCGGCAAAAAGGTAATGCTTTGCGTTGGCGGCGCAGGGGTTGGAGATGGATTTAAATACTGGTGCTCAAATACCAATCGCGGCAAATTCATTTCAATGATTTTAGATAATGTCAAATCCGTCGGTTACGACGGCATAGATACCGATTGGGAAGAAAATTTTGACAACACTTTATATGTCGCCTGGCATAAGGATCTGCGCGATTCGATAAACAAGGTCAATCCCAAACTTGCGTTGACCGTCGCTGCGGAAGATTGGTTTGATATTACCGGTAAAGTATCGATGTATGTCGACCAGGTCAACGATATGAACTACAGCGGGTCCGCCACGCAATATAAAAACACTATTTTCCCCAAATTCGTAAGCCTTGGATGCCCGAAGGAAAAACTCGGAGCAGGTATGGGCATCAGCATGGGTAATTCCGTTGCCATGGATACGGCTCTTGCCAGTATGGTAATCAGCAACGGTTTCGGCGGTATCATCCAATGGGCCATTACGACAAAAGATAACGGTACTCCCAATATGACCGCGTTGCCGAAGTATGTCGATCCAAACCCTACGAACATCCTATTCGCTAAAAATCAAGCACAAAATGAAAGTACGTTCTCGTTTTCAATTAAATCCCCAAATGGCGGGTTCCAGGAAATCACCTATAAAGTGCCGGCTGCCTATCGGGGCTCAAATCTCGATATCGGCGTATATGATGTCAAGGGCGCATTGGTAAATACGCTATCCCGCGGAATAACAGACGCCGGGTCTCACACCGCTTTATTGAACCGGGTGGCGGCGGGATCGTATGTTATCAAAATGTCAACAAACAATACAACGGTGGCATCGAAGACGTTCTTTGCAAAGTAATCGTTACAATATCGGATTCATTCAAAGGCTTTTCCGCATTCGGGAAAGCCTTTTTCGTTTTTGGCTGGTAAGATTGAAAACGTTCGTACACGGATCGGATTATTCCGGCAATTTCATTAGCCGGTAGCCGATTCCCGGTTCATTAATTATCAGTTTCGGGATTGCCGGATCAGATTCCAATTTCTTCCGCAATTGTCTCATATATACGCGTAAATAATGCGAATTTTCTTTGGCGGCAGGTCCCCATACGTCTTGCAATAATTGCTTTTGTGTAATAACTTTCCCCATGTTTTGGGCCAGTAATTTGAGCAATGCGTACTCTGTTGCCGTCAGATGGATTTCCCGGTTTTTACAAAAGACCTTTCGTGCGGACAAATCGATTCGCAGATCTGCCGAACGGAATTCGGTTTGCGTGACAGTTCCCTTTGCGTGCCGGACAATTGCCCTGAGGCGAGCAAACAATTCCGCTTGATGAAAGGGTTTCGTCAAATAATCGTCGGCGCCCAAATCCAATGCCTTGACTTTGTCATCAACGCTTTCCCTCACCGATAAAACAAGTACCGGCACCGTGCTCCATTCCCGAAGGCGCCTGAGCACTTCGTGGCCGTCGATATCGGGTAAGCCCAAATCAAGCACGACAACGTCGGGTTTTCTAAATGCGATCTCCATGAGCCCGAGCTGGCCGCTTTCGGCTTCATACACGGTATAGTTTTCCGATTCCAGAAGCGCATAAAGCAATTTACGGATTTGCGGTTCGTCATCGATGACGACCGCAATGAACTTTGCGGCAACGTCATCCACGTTTATCGCCTTTGAAATTTTGTTTATTGGGAAATTTCAAGGTAAAAACAGCGCCCGGCCCGGCCTGGTTATTATTTGCGGAAACCGATCCGCCGATAAGCGCCATAAATCGCTCGACAATGGACAACCCCAGGCCGATTCCGCCCGGTTTTGCATTTTTTCCCCGATTGAATTTTCCAAACAGCCTGCCGTCCAGTTCTTCGGGCGCAATCCCTTCACCGCTATCGGATATATTGATAACGATGCAATCGTTGTCGAAGGCGGCTGAAATAGAAATTTCCGACCCTTGCGGTGCATGCTGTGCCGCATTGACAAGAATATTAGAAAACACATGAGTCAGAAGAACCGGATCCGCTTGCACCATCGGAATGTCGTCGGGTATAATAACGCGCATAACGAACTGATCCAATAAGTCGGACGACTGTTTTTTGGCGGCGGAAATAATATCTTCAATATCGCACCAGTCGGATTCGAGTTTGACATGTTCCGATTCCATGCGGGTCATTCCCAAGAGGTTTTCGACAATCCTTCGCAGCCTCCGCAGGGCGATTGCCGATTCTTCCAGGGCACCGCGGCCGGCAATGATATCCCCTTTGCTAAAAAGCGCATCGGCCTGAGCAGTCGAGGCGCTGACGATCGCAAGCGGCGTTTTGAGCTCGTGGGAAATGCAATCGAAAATCACCCTATACAATTTCTCGGATTCTTCGGCAAGGGCATTTTTATTGGACTGGGCAATTAACCCGTACCGATCGACCAATGCGGCAACATGGTCGGCAATCGTCTCGAGCAATTCCCGCTGCCCGACATCGAGTATGGAACCTTCGGGCGGCAAAAGCGACAATACGCCGATGCAACCGTGCGTTGTTTGCAACGGAACATGTATGCCTTCGGACTGCGGAAGCGTATCGGTAAATTTGCCCGCTACTTTATTCGATCCGTTTACCCACGCTACGACGCTCGATTCCTTTTGACCGAGCAGCCAGGTACTTGCGGGATGCGCCGTATTTGAATCGGCGCCCTTGTCGGAAGAAAGTGTAATTGCGGTACGCGATTCGAATACCGCGTCGATTTGACCGATTGCCAGACGTAAACCTTCATCGAGCGACCTGCTTTCAACGACGCATTGCGCAAGCTTGTACAATACTCTGGTGCGGCGTTCGCTCATCCGTTCCGCCGTTTCCCGCATTTTCAAACGAGCGGTGAGTTGCCCCACGACAAGTGCGATGACGAAATACATCAGCAACATGAGTATATCGTTGAATGTATCTATACGAAAGGTGAAAATCGGCGGAATGAATAAAAAATCCCATAACAGTCCCGTTAGGCCGGCAAGAATTACTATGGCCCTTCTGCTCAGTTTCGTTGCCAATAAAACTATTGACAACAAATAAAGTAACGCGATCGACGAATAGGTCGTGAGAGGATGAATGGTCCAAAGTACCATCGTCACTGCGGCGATGACTCCCGTCCCGATTCCCAAATCCTTAAACCAGGGAGCGGGTATTTTTTCTTGCCGGAACCGGGTCGTTTTTGCCGATGTCTTTTTTTCTGCCCGCACCACGCAAATGTCTATGTCGCCGCTTTTTAATATCAATTTATCGACAAGCGAGCGACCGGTGAAAAACCTGACCAGCGACGATTCCAACGGTTTCCCCATAACGATCTGGGTCACATTTTGATCTTTTGCAACCCGCAATAGCGCATCCGAAACAGCATCCGAGGCTACGGTGATCGTTTCGCCGCCCAACTGCTTGACCAGAGATAAATTGCGGGAGAGCCGGCTTTTTTCCTCGTTCGAAAGCGGGCGGAACGTGTCGACATGGACCGCTATCCATGACGCATGGGTGGCTGCGGCAATCCGTCGTGTCCAGCGGATCAGCGGTTCGGAAAAGGGGCTGGGGCCGACGGCGACCAAAAATCGTTCCGAACTTTTCCATGGCCCCTGAATGTGGCGCTCGGTCATTGCGTCCCTGACATCCTGCCCGACTTTTTCCGACATTACCCGCATGGCGATTTCACGCAACGCAGAAAGGTTCTCTATTTTAAAGAAGTTATCCGCCGCGGTCGCCGCCCGTTCTCCAAGATACACTTTTCCGTCGGCAAGCCTGGCCCTGAGGTCTTCCGGGGTAACATCGATCAATTGAATATCGTCTGCAAGGTCCACTATCGAATCGGGCACTGTTTCCCGTACGTTAATTGAGGATATGCTTTGCACGACATCGACCCGGCTTTCGATATGCTGGACATTGAGAGCGGTAAACACGTCGATGCCCGCATCAAGAAGCTCCAGCACATCCTGATAGCGCTTGCTGTGCCGGCATCCGAGAGCATTGGTATGCGGAAGTTCGTCGACGAGAACGATTGCGGGCCGACGGGCGAGGATCGCATCCAAATCCATTTCTTCAAGATCTATTCCCCGATGTGCAATGATCTTTCTCGGAATAATCGAAAGTCCCTGAAGCAGGGCCTGCGTTTCGGGGCGGTTATGCGTTTCGATGTAGCCTATGACAATGTCTTCATGTTCCTTAACTTTTGCCTGAGCTTCACGAAGCATTGCAAAAGTTTTGCCCACGCCAGCGCACATGCCAAGAAAAACCTTGAGCTTTCCGCGCGTATTGTCAAGCTTTTTGGAAAATGTTTCTATGGGAGAACCCTCATCACTCCGGCGCCCCCTATTCGGGGTGCCGACTGTGTAACGAATTTTTGTTTTTCATGATTTCCATCATACGAATACCGACCGCAGCCGCGATCGCCCCCAGCACACTGGCAGGAACCGTATCGGTTTTAACAACCAGCACGGCACGGGGGTTTTTACCTTCGGCAACTTTTATATACTGAACGCCCAGCATATTTTCATCCGCCAAATCAATCAAATCCGCTTCATGATCTTTAAAAGAGTCGCCTTCACTTTCAATTTTTGATGAACCCTTTAACGATGCGGTTCCGGTACAATGATATCCTTTAGTATCGTCGTAAACGTGAATCGAACAGTATTCCAAGGAAAAAACACGGAGGATCTCATGTGCCGCTTTAGAAAGCGAAAGTTGATTGTCGGGAATTGACATTAACCATACGCCGAACTCCTTGAGCGTGATTAATCCTTTCTCCAAGTCGTCCGCTTTTGCGGCATGGTCGGCAGCCGAGGCTGTCAACCTGCCGACAATAACCGATGTCAGCAGAAATGCGGCCAAAGAAACCCAATCGGAAAAAGCCGCGATATCGAATGTCCCTCGCGGCGGCAAATAATAATAATCGTAGCAAAGCGTAGCGACGACGGATGCGGTAAAAGCAACGACAATATTGCCGAAATAGGCGGACATTAACACAATGATAATAAAACAAAAAGCAACCGTCGAAGCGTCGGTGATTGAACCGAATCTAACATTGACCGCGGTCGTTACCAAAATAGCCGCACAAAACGCAACTATTTGTCCGAATCTTTTTAAAACCTTTTTATATTTAGTGATAAAATTCATGGATTCGGACCTCCTGCAAACTATAGGTACTCGTTTGTCCCGGCACAACCGTGATTTATGGACCGGTCGCAATCAATCAAAATACAATTATGCACACTGCCATAGCCAAGAACCTCGACCGACCTCCCGATCGTCTTCCATCCCTCCGAAATTTATTTACTAATGGCCACTCGGTTTAATTCGCTATTGAGCTGCAATACATTGACTCTCGCTTTACCGAGAAAACCGAATTGCCTGGGAATAATCGAATGTTCGACCAAAGACGCAAGTTCGGTTTTTTGACCATTTGTCATATGACGTATTCGAGATATTCTTCCTATTTGCAAACGCGCCGCATCCGGACTGATGTCGCCGTCCAATCCGCTTCCCGAAGCAAACAGCATATCATTAGGGATGATGTCCGAATTTCCAAGTCCGTTTGCCGACCGAAACGCCGTTCGCCGCAAATCGATTATTTTGCGAAGCGAATCGGATATCGGGGGCAGATTGCTTCCTCCCGACGGCATGGCGTTAAAATTTGTCGCCGAAGGCCGCGGCCAGAAATATGCGCTATCGACAAATGATTGTCCTATAAGACGGGAACCGACGACCCGTCCTTTCTCATAGAGTAAACTTCCCTGCGATTGCACGGGGAAACAAAGCACAGCAAATACATGTACCATTACAGGATACATAAGCCCTGTAACAAGGGTAATAACCAAAAGAAACCTGACCGCACGAAATATCGACTTCATACTATTTTCCTTTCTCAAGATAGCCCCGCGGCAACAAGAACCATGTCTATAAGTTTGATGCCTATAAAGGGAATAATCAGCCCGCCGGCGCCATAGATGAAGATATTCCGGAGCAATATTCTCCGGGCACTCGACGGTTTATAGGAAACGCCTCTCAGCGAAAGCGGTATGAGGGCAATTATAATGATTGCGTTAAAAATGACCGCGCTCAGTATCGCGCTTTGCGGAGACGCCAATTTCATAATGTTAAGTGCCATAAGCGGTCCGGGTACCGATGTCGTCGCGTACAGACCGCTGAATAGTGCCGGTAAAATGGCAAAATATTTTGAAACGTCGTTTGCAATGCTGAATGTGGTGAGAGAACCGCGCGTCATGAGAAGCTGCTTGCCGATTTCAACGATTTCTATAAGCTTGGTCGGGTTACTGTCCAGATCGATCATATTTCCTGCCTCGCGTGCAGCCTGCGTTCCCGTATTCATTGCAACGCCGACATCAGCCTGGGCTAATGCCGGAGCATCGTTGGTCCCGTCGCCGATCATGGCGACCAATCGTCCTTGATTTTGCTCTTCTTTAATTCGTGCCAGCTTCGATTCGGGTGTTGCCTCTGCAATAAAATCGTCCACGCCTGCTTCAGCGGCAATTGCCGCCGCGGTAACGGGATTATCGCCGGTGATCATGACCGTACGGATTCCCATAAGTCGAAGATGCGCGAAACGTTCCCGTATACCGCCCTTGACAATATCCTTAAGATTAACCACTCCTAATGCCCGATTGTCCTCCGCAACAACAAGCGGCGTTCCGCCCTGGCGGGATATCGCGGCTACGGCATCCGAAACCGCCTGCGAGACAATGCCGTTGCGTTCGTTGACAAATCGCTGTATTGCTTCGGCCGAGCCTTTCCGTATCCTGCTTACCCCGCCGCCGGCCGGATTGACTAAATCGACTCCGCTCATACGCGTTTGGGCTGAAAATGGAATGAAATGGCCATGCGTATCGGCAACGTCGCGGGATCGAATGTTGAACAGCTTTTTTGCAAGCACCACAATCGAACGCCCTTCGGGGGTTTCATCGGCCAAAGACGCCAATTGCGCACGGTCCGCAAGATATTCCAAAGCGATACCGGGTGCGGCGATGAATTCTGCGGCCATGCGGTTTCCCACGGTAATGGTTCCTGTTTTGTCTAGAAGCAACACATCCACGTCGCCGGCAGCTTCTATTGCCCTGCCGCTTGTCGCAATGACATTATGTCGAAGCAACCTGTTCATGCCCGAAATTCCTATAGCACTCAACAATGCGCCTATTGTGGTTGGAATGAGGCATACCAAAAGAGAGACTAGCACGGGCAAACTCAGAAGAATCACCCCGATTTGATTGGTGGTTTTTTCCACATATAACGCAAATGCGGGTAGTGTTGCAACCGCGAGGAGAAACACAAGCGACAGGCTTGCAAGCAAAATGCAAAGTGCGATTTCGTTGGGGGTTTTTCCCCTCACCGCACCCTCGACAAGAGCTATCATTCTGTCAATAAAGGTGTTACCCCGTTCCGATGTAATGCGAACAATGATGCAATCGCTCAATATCCTGGTGCCGCCGGTTACCGCACTTCGATCGCCGCCCGACTCTCTGATCACCGGAGCCGATTCGCCGGTTATCGCTGATTCATCGACACTGGCAATGCCGTCGACCACCTCACCGTCACCCGGAATCGTGTCCCCTGTTTTACAAAAGACATAATCACCCATTCGCAACTCGTTTGCCCCAATTTCAGTTATACAATCGCCCGGTTGCTCATTAACTTTAGATACAGTTGTATCGCTGTGATACGAATTGATTTTGTGTGCAATAAGCCCGGTTACCGATTGTCGAAGGCTCGCGGCCTGTGCTTTTCCCCGACCCTCGGCAATGGCCTCGGCAAAATTGGCAAAAAGGACTGTAAACCACAACCACAGGGTAACGTTAAGATCAAAGCCGAAATTGCCCCGCGATAAAAAATCGCGCGCAAGTCCATAGGTCGACAATAGTGCCCCGATTTCAACGATAAACATGACCGGGTTTCGAAATAAAACCCTGGGATCGAGCTTTTTAAAGGAATCCTTTATTGCCGCACGGATGAGGCCCGGGTCAAAAAGGTTTATTGAATCCATTGCTTTGGCGCTCATTTTACAGTCCTTTCCCGCTTATCATAAGCAAATGTTCCAAAACGGGACCTATTGACAATACAGGAAAAAAATTCAATGCACCCACGATAACCACTGTCCCGATTAAAAGAAAAAGAAACAAGAACCCGTCGGTAGGAAACGTACCTTCCGATGCGGGTTTTATTTTTTTTGCAGCAAGGCTTCCCGCCATTGCGAGAACGGCAAACAGTGTGGTGAAACGTCCGAACAGCATGGCAAAGGCTGTTATCACATTGTAAAACACCGTGTTTGCATTAAGGCCACCGAAAGCGCTGCCGTTATTGTTTGACACAGAGGCAAACGCATATATGATTTCGTTAAGGCCTAAAGGCCCCTGCGCCGAAAGCGAACTGGTCCCGGCTTTTACGCTGATCGCAATCGCGGCAGTAATCATGAGTATTACCGATGAACCGAGAATCCCGATAACGGACATTTTTACATCAAATGCATCTATTTTTTTCCCAAGGTATTCCGGGGTTCGTCCTACCATAAGGCCTGCGATAAAAACCGTCATGATAGCGTAGAGGACCATTCCGTACAAGCCGGAACCTACCCCGCCGAAAATCACTTCACCGGTCATCATATTGGCTATAGTGACCAAGTGAGACAAAGGCGAAAGACTTTCGTGCATGCAATTGACCGCCCCGCACGACGCGGCGGTCGTCGCTGTTGCAAAAAGCGCGGATCCGGCAGTGCCGAACCGCAGCTCTTTGCCTTCCATCGGGGCATTGACATTTAATACCGGATTGTAACCATTTTCACCGATCAACGAAACCGACAATCCTGCCAAAAATAAAACCATCATGGCCCCGAACAGCACCCACCCGTGACGGGTGGAGCCTACCATTGTCCCGAATGCCCAGGCAAGCGCGGCCGGAATGAGGAATATCGCAAGTATTTCCAGAAAATTCGACAGCGGCGTCGGGTTTTCGAACGGATGCGCACTGTTCGCATTGAAAAAACCGCCGCCGTTGGTCCCCAGTTGCTTTATTGCTATCTGTGAAGCGGCAGGGCCCAAGGGAATAATTTGTTCGGTACCTTCCATTGTCGTTGCTTTTGCATAAGGTTTAAAGGTTTGCGGTGAGCCCTGTTGAACGAGGATGAAGGCAAAAACGATTGAGAGAGGGAGAAGGATGTACACTACGGCTTTCGTACTGTCGGACCAGAAATTGCCGATCGACCTGCTGGATTTTCGGGAAAATCCGCGTGCCAGGGCTGCGACGACTGCAATTGCCGTTGCTGCACTTAAAAAATTTTGCACGCACAATGCGGCCATTTGGGTAAAATAAGCCATTGTCGTTTCGCCGGAATATGCTTGCCAATTGGTATTGGTCACAAAGCTTACGGCAGTATTGAAAGCGAGAAAAAAATCGACTCCATTGAAGTGTTGCGGATTAAGAGGCAGCCTATGCTGTAAAGTTTGTAGTAGAAATGCAGCAGCGACGCCGACGCCGCTTATCAGGATCACCGTCCATGCGTAGGTTTTCCAATTCATCGGCTCGGAAGGGTCAATGCCGCATATGCGGTAAATCCCCTGCTCAATTTCATGGAGAACAGGCAATCGAAGCGGCTTGCTTTCATCGTAAAGTCGGGCTATATACCATCCAAGAAGCGGCGTACTCACACAGAGCAAACCGACGAACAGCACGATTTGTAATAACTCGTTTGATTCCATTAGTCACCCCTTTATTTCCCTTCGATAAAACCAATTTTTCCCTCGGATTAAAACTTTTCCGGGAACAACATGGCAATTATCAGATAGCCGAATAACAAAACTGCGGTCACGGCACCTACTATGAAATCCCCTTGCATACATCCTCCAAAGCCGAATTATTGTCGGAACAGGAACAGCCCCGTTTACCTACCCGTACGCATTACCTATTTAGTAAAAATACGGTTATATGAAAAATGTCGTGAGTAAAAAAGCAGGAGAAGGAGTAAAAAAAGAGTAAAAATCGAAATCCTTGGCAGATTTTTAAAGCAAAGTTTGTGGGGAGAAGCAATCCTTAAAATTTATGTTTTGTACGGAGTCTTATCTAACATCGGGCGGTAAATTAGGATTGCGGGTTGCGGCAACGGCAAGCTCGTCGCAGCGCTCGTTTTGGGGGTGTCCGGCATGGCCGTTGACCCAGGTGAATTTCACCCGATGTTTTGAACACAAATCAAGTAACCGTTGCCATAAATCGGGGTTTAACGCTTTGTCTTTATTGTTGCGCATCCAGCCTTTTGCACGCCATTTCGCGGCCCAGCCTTTTTCCATTGCGTCAACGACGTATTTAGAGTCCGACACCACCGTGACGCCGCATTGCTCCTTGAGAGACTCGAGGCCGACGATGACCCCCATGAGCTCCATGCGGTTATTGGTCGTGCCGGTAAAGCCTCCCGATAGCTCCTTGGTGGCTCCGTTGCATTCAAGAATAACTCCGAAGCCGCCGGGCCCGGGGTTTCCCGAACAAGCCCCGTCGGAATAAAGCATAATATTTTTCATTAGAACCTGAATGATAAAGATGCGACGACCCTATTTTGCGCATGATCTTCTGTCAAAATATTGTTTGTTTCGAGACTCCAGAAATTGTAACCGTACGAAAATTCCAAACAAGCGTTTTTCATGAGAAAAGCCAGACCGAGGGTAATAAGATGCTGGTCACCCTTGGGAACTTCGCCTTGCGGGTCCCAGTTTGCAGGCAATTTTGGATCGTCGTATTGGCTTGCAAAAAAATGGGTATCGAATTGGTCCCATGAATAGCCGGCCCTAAAAAGCGTCGTGTTCACGAACACGGGCACTTCAAGCCCGATTCCTGCACCGTAAACCGTTTTTGCGGCAAGACTTGTGCTTGGAATTCTCTCTGCAGGATAGGCAAAGGTGTACGGCGCACGAGCGCGGAATTCGGTCGTAAAGGTCAGGAATGAGAATGTTCCGGAAACACCGGCCGCCCCTGAATATGATGAAAACAACCTTCCTTTGGCAGTAGGATATGTGTATTCGCCGAAGCTTGGTGAATGCGGGTTTACTTCGGTCATATCTTCCGTAAACCAAACGGTTTGGGGTAACACGACCCGGACACCGAAATTAAAACGCTTTGCGAAATTATACAGTAGTCCCAATCGAACATCGTATCCGGCATAGGATCTGGATACGGTGCGATCATAATCGTCGTAAAGGCTGTCGCCAAGATGCCCGGCCGTATCGCGGTAAAAAATGTTTCTTCCATCTTCTCCGCCGGAAACAAACGATACCGATGCGCCGATACCCAACCCCTCGGCCACCTGCAAACCAAAACTCCCGATCCAATAATTAAGAGCGCCGTAGTTTGTTTCGTCCCGGCTGACATTGACGGTTTTGGATAAAGGCGGAAGCGTCTGGTAATTGCCCGAAAATTTACGAACGTCATCGAAAGTAATGGGGCTTTGAAATGCCGCCGCCATGGTGAAACCGCCCTGACTTGTCGGGAAGGCATGCAGGTACCCGATATTCGCCAGCCGCAAACGCTGGACTACCGACGTTTCGGATTCGCCGTTGAAATCGGTGTTTGCTCTTTGCGAAAGAACGTCCAAAGAAATCTGGAATTCCCGCGAAGGAACAAACGCCAGGCCGGCGGGATTGTAATACATCCCGGATTGGTCGTTTGACAAGGCCACAAAGTTATTTCCCAAGGCATAGGCACGCGTGCCGACGCCGGTATTATGCACGACCTCGATTTGACCGAAGCAAATTCCTGTAAGGATTACAGACGCCGTGAGAACAGACAATACGAATTTTTGTTTCATTACCAACCCCTTGAATTTCTACGGTCTCTACCATTGTTTCCCGATGAATTATCGTTGTTTGACCGATCACGCTGCGGTGTTGCATCCTGTTGTGGAGAAGGTTGCGAACTTTGCTGCGCAGGTTGGACCTGCGGCTGTTCCGCGGGTTGCGACGGCGGCTGTTGTACCCTTTCCGCTTCAATTTGCTTATTTAAGTCCCTTACCGCGGGATCGACTTTGGGCGCCTCATAAATTTCGGAAGACGTAGGAATCCCCTCCGTCCTCGTATTCCGAACCCTTTGAGCAGGAGTCAAGGGTTGGTTCGTTGCATTTTGCGTTGAAGAACCAGTTGCAGGTTGGGTCGTTGCGTTTTTTGATAATGTAGATGATGGAGCACCCGTGCGCTGTGAAGCGGTAGGAATTCCTTCTGTCCTGGTATTTCGCGATCGTGACGGAATAGTTGAGGATGAGGCCCCTGAGCTTGCCCCAGAACCGGAGCCCGTATTCCACCACCAATCCCTATGTCCGCCCGAATAACTGCTGTAATAACGGCATGCGCCGCAGGAATAATCGTAATAATAGTATGCCGGACAAGGTTCATCGAAACCGTAATAGTTATAATCGCCGTATAAATACCCCGAAGACCTGTTCCACCACGGATAAGAATTATAGCGATACCAATCGCGGCCGTAATATGAATCTTCACAACGCAGTTCCGGCCTACCCCAAATATCGCGTGTCCAGTAACAAACTTCCCTATCGTTTACACGCACCGTGTCTCTAATAACGACTTTTCCACTATCGTTTGCCGCAAGAGAATCAGGCGGGATGTATTGGTTTTCACCAAGCCTGTCCATGGTGGCAAATTGCGTATAGCAACCGGTAAAAAGAAAAACGCCGAATATCAAAAATCCAAGCCGTTTCATATGGGTTTCCTTGTTAAGGAGTAAAAGGTGCATCCGTATATAAAATAAATCAAGGCCACTTTTTTTGATATCTTGGTCTTCAAATTGCCATCCCTCCCAACAAGGTCTATTTAGTATATTAGACTATGACGGTGTTCCTTTTATTACGTATTGGGATAAAAAGAATTTATTTGAAAGGGAAATCATGCGAAATACATTAAAAACAGCACTTTTTGTCGCAAGCATTTTGGGTGTTTTGGGGTCATCTCACGCACAAACTCTGTTTTCCTTAAAAATCGGTCCATCCTGGCCTCAAGGCTTGCTTTCGACCGAATCAGCCTCCTGGGATGCAGGACTCGATTATGGAATGATTATTGATAAAAAAGTAGGCTTTGGTTTGGCTGCGGATTTTTTATGGAACGTACGTACGCAAGATACGTTAAACAGCGCAACAAACACCTATTTCCGAAAAACCGAAGAAAAGAGTTTCATGTTTCCCATAATGGGTTTTTTCTTCATTGATCCGGTACCCAAACTTATAGTTCATCCGGTTGCCCGTTTTCAAATCGGCTATAATTCCATGATACGCAATGTGAAGACGGATTCTACCGATGCAAAATCCCAGGCTGTCCAGAACACGGTGAGCCCGTATTTTTACGGCCTTATCATTAAGGTCGGCGCCGACGCTTTATACAACATAGGAGAAAATAGTTCGCTCTTTTTAGGTATGGAATATCAATGGGCAGACACGAGAACGAACGATACCGACAAAGGATTCAATCGTTTCGACATGAGCGGCGTCGGAATCAAGGCCGGTTTCAGGATAATCATGTAAGGCCCGGGGTGGGAATTTGCGCGCCGTCCTTCAACGAGTCAAAAAAGCTTCCGTTTCCGTCAATTCGGATATTGTCGGTCAAATTGACCATGGCATACTTATCCTTTTAGGCATACACAAAAGCGACTCCCGGCAACAAGCGGATTATCTGATTGATAAATGCCTGGGCTTGCGGATTTTTTCCGATGAAAACCAAAAAATGAATTTGTCTTTATGTGAGGTGGGCGGCGGCGTGCTTGTCGTTTCTCAATTCACCCTCTATGGTGATTGTTCAAAAGGAAAGCGTCCGAGCTTTACCGAAGCTGCGGCGCCGGGCCCCGGCAAGGAACTTTACGACTATTTCGTTGCAAAAATCAAGGAATCGATTCCGCAGGCCGCTACCGGCGTCTTCGGGGCGATGATGGATGTGAACCTGGTCAACGACGGCCCCGTGACATTCGTTCTGGATGCGAAGGCGGAGGCAACGGCTTAATTTGCTTCCGTGGGCTTCAACCCGGCGATAATCCGCTGCCGGATTGTATCGGACAACGTCTGTTTATCCATTGTCGCCAATTCGCTCGGGTAAACCGGATCCCCGATAATCAGAGTTGTCTTTCGTGCGCGAAACAACATCGTTTTCTTGGGCAAGACATCCCGCGTTCCGCAAATCGACACCGGTACAACCGGTACGCCCGCCTCAAAGGCAAGGGTAACACTGCCCCGTTTGAAATCCGAAACTTCACCGGTAATACTTCGCGTTCCTTCGGGAAACAGCACCAGGCAAATTCCACGGCGTTTTAATTTCTCAATTGCCCGCGTAATTGATTTTCTTGCCCGTCGCGCGTTGTCGCGGTCTATCCAGATATGGCCGATCGCCGCGATTCCCCAGCCGAAAAACGGAATGAAAAACAGTTCTTTTTTCGCAATGAAACTCAGCGAATACGGAAGCCCCGCATACAAGGTGGGTATATCGAAAAAGCTCTGATGATTGGCAATAAACACATACCTCTCTTTTGGGGAAAGCTTCTGCGCACCTTTGGTCGTTACCTTGACACCGCAGAGGACCAAAAGATGCAGGCACCATAAATGCGCGATATACCGGGCGATCCGCGTATTGAAAATGGAAAGGAATATCGTGATAGATCCGTAGACGATCGTACTGATTGTTACCCAAATGTAAATGACGATATTGTGAAGTATCGTCCCGGTTCCGACCGGTTTATGGGCCGTTCTATTGAAAGCAAAAGATCCAGCGTTTGATTCCATTGAAAACCCCGACACCATGTCCTTACGCGTTTTTTAAAACCTCATTCTTACCCATCGAAATGCCGTCGACCATTTTTTCTCTCACCAATGCCGATATTTGATTTTTATCCAGACCTTCGATAACCGAATGCGGAATAGGATCGCCGATGATGATATGCACTTTTCCGGCCATAAGCCTTAACGATCGTTTGGCAAGGATCGTTTCGGCGCCAACGATAGACACGGGCACAACCGCAACCCCTGCCTCGATTGCAAGCGTAAAACTTCCCCGTTTGAATGCGCCGAGCCCCTCGCCCGAACTCCGGGTGCCTTCGGGGAAAAGTACCAGCGATATGTTTTCCTTATTAAGCTTGGCGACCGCGCGCGAAATAGACTGTCTTGCTTTTCGAGCGTTGTCGCGGTCTATCCAGATATGGCCGACCGCGGCCATTGCCCAGCCGAAAATGGGGATTTGGAACAATTGTTTTTTCGCAATAAACCCCAGAAAAAAGGGCAATCCGGCAAATAAAACAGGGATATCGTAATAGCTTTGATGATTTGCGATAAAGATGTAATGCTTGTCTTTTGCGAGCTTTTCGGAACCGAAGGTGCGCACCGAAACGCGGCTGAAAAAAAGCAGGTGTTTCATCCATAACCGACCCGCCTGTTTTGAGGCCTTTTTGGAAATCGGCATCAGTACAATGACCAGGCTACTATACGTTATGGCGCTGAAAATCATCCATGTTGCCACGAAAAAGCGATATGGAAAAAGCAAAATATCCTTTATGCTTATGCCGCGCTCTTGCTCAACCATACATTTTCCTTTCCAAGTCTCTCCCGTAAGGAATCGATGGTTTCGGCTTTGGGATTGACGGCAATTTTTTGGGACTTTATTTTATATTCGTTCTGTTCCTGGGTCGTGATATGGATGATGAGCCCGCATTCTCCTTTGTACTTAGAGCAGTCCTCGAAAACATCGCGCAGAAACGGCTCCTCCAGCCCTTGGGTAACCAATCGGATATGGACGGTTTTGGCAAGCTTTTCCCGTGTATCGGCAAGGGCGATGACATTGTCCACCTTGAGTTTGGGCTTTTTGTCGCCTTCACGAACAGAAACCTGCCCCCTGACCAAAATCATGGAATCGGGCGTTAAAAGCGTCTTGAATTTTTCATAGGCGTCTCCAAACGCAAGAAGCTCTATCGAACCGTCGAAATCTTCAAGTTCCAAAAACGCCATAGGCCTGCCGTCGCGTTGCATGTGGGTCTTGAGGGTGGTGACGATACCTCCTACGGTAATATTGGTTCCTTCTTTGGCTTTTTCAAGGACCTCCAATTTCAACGAAATATCGGCAAATCCCCGTATTTCGTCGTGGAAACGAGTGAGCGGATGCCCGCTTACGTAAAAGTTGAGCACGTCCTTTTCTTTAGTCAACAGCTCGTTATACGGCCAGGGTTCTACATTGACAAGCGGCGGTTCGGGGGGTGCGTTTTGCGTGCCGGCCGATTCGGTTCCGCCCAAATCGAATAGGCTCGTTTGCCCGCTTTGCCGGTCTTTTTGAAACGAATTGCCGTAATCGATGGCATTGTCTATCGACGCAAACAATTGGGCGCGATTACCTTTTAAACTGTCGAGCGCACCGGCGTAGGCCAGGGATTCCAGGCATTTTTTATTGACAAGGCGTAAATCGACGGATGCGCACAATTCGAAAATGCTCGAGAATTTTTTCTTTTCTTTGCGAGCTTCCAAAATCGATTCCGCGGCCTTCCCGACATTCTTAATGGCGCCCAAACCGAGGCGGATCTTGCCTTCGTCGATCGAGCATTCGAATTGGCTTTTGTTGACATCGGGCGGCAGAATAGAAACGCCCATGCGCTCCGCCTCATTCTTTATGGTCAACAATTCGTCTTGGTCGGATAGTACGCTCGAAAGGTTTGCGGTCAAAAATTCCATGGGATAATGCGCCTTGAGATACGCGCATTGATAGGCTACATGCGCATACACGGTCGCATGCGCCTTGTTGAACCCGTATTCCGCGAACTTCGCCATGGTGTCGAATACTTCCTGCGCGATCTTGGGATTAATGTTCTGTCGCGCCGCGCCTTCCATGAACTTCTTCCCCATGGCCTGCATTTTTTCCATGTCTTTTTTTCCCATGGCCTTGCGCAGGATATCCGCTTGACCGAGCGAGAACCCTCCCATGACCTGGGCTATTCGCATCACCTGTTCCTGATAAATTATAACACCATAGGTGATTTTGAGAACGTCCTCGATCATTTTATGCGGATACGACACCTTTTCGCGACCGTGTTTCCTATGGATGTACACGGGGATATTGTCCATCGGGCCGGGGCGATACAGCGCGTTCATAGCGATGAGATCGTCGACACCTTCCGGTTTAAGCTTGCGTAAATTGTCCTGCATGCCTTGCGATTCGAACTGGAACACTCCCACGGTATCGCCGCGGCCGAAAAGCTCCATGGTAGCGGGATCTTTATCGGGAAGTTTCCATAAATCGATTTGCGGTCCGCCGTTTTGCGTGATGAGCTTTAAGGAATCCGACAGAATCGTGAGCGTGATGAGTCCTAAAAAGTCCATCTTGATGAGCCCGACTTCCTCGACGTATTTCATGTCGAATTGCGTCATGACGATATCGGAATCGGGCTGTTTGAAAAGCGGAGCCCAGCTCACCACGGGACCGGGCGCAATGATGACGCCGCCGGCATGCATTCCGGCCTGACGCGCCAAACCTTCGAGCACTTTCGCGTGCTTGAACAATTCGGCATATACCGGGTTTTTCTTGATCGCCTCTTTTAATTCGCCGTTAGACGCAATGGAATCATCGATGTCCTTGTCGACCATGCCCGCCAGTTTCGACGATTCGGCAACCGAAATTCCCATAACGCGCGCAACGTCGCGCACCACCATTTTCGCTTTCATTCGGCCAAAGTTGATGATTTGGCTCACCGCCTCCCGGCCATATTTACTTATCACATAATCGATAATCTTATAGCGGTCGCGGTCGGCAAAGTCTATATCCGCGTCGGGCATGGATATACGCTCGGGATTGAGGAATCGTTCGAACAGCAAATCGAATTTGATGGGATCAACGCTGGTGATTCCTATGGTATAGGCGACCAGGCTTCCTGCGGCAGAGCCGCGGCATCCCGTAAGCACGTTCAACTCGGCGGCAGCGTGGACGAAATCGCGGACGACAAGGAAGTACCCTTCGAAACCCATTTTACAAATCACACTAAGCTCATAATCGAGCCGTTCTTCGAGACCGGGAGTGATATGCGGATATTTTTCTTTTAGTCCTGTTTTTGCCAAATGCGTCAGATATTCGACTTCGGAAGTAAACCCGGTTGGATATCCCGGTTTCGGCAGCTGTGCAGGCACCTTGAGTTCGACATTGCAACGCTGCGCAATATCGACCGTATTGGTCATTGCCTCCGGAATGTCGGGAAACAATTTCGCCATTTCTTCGGGCGATTTGAAATAAATCTCGTCGGTGCCGAATTTATAGCGCGACGGATCCGAGAGCGTGGTTTGCGTTTGAATGCATAAAAGCACTTCATGCGAAGCGGCATCTTCTTTGTTAAGATAATGCGCGTCGTTGGCGACGATAAACGGAACACCCATGCTGCGGCCGAGCTTGATGAGTTCGTCGAATGCGATAAGTTCCTTGTCGATACCGTGGTTTTGCAATTCGAAATAAAAATTATCGGCCCCGAAAATGCCGATATATTCCTCGGCAATCCGCTTGGCCTTTTCGACATTCCCTTCGAGCAACGCCCGCGGAATGGCACCTCCCACGCAGGCGCTTGTGGCGATAATTCCTTGGCTATGCGCCCGTATTGCCTCAAGGTCGATACGGGGCCTGTAATAAAACCCCTCAAGATATCCTATTGAGGACAGTTTCATCAGGTTTCGGTAGCCTTCGTTGTTTTTGGCAAGCAATATCAAATGATGGTAATTGTCTTCGCCCGCCGATCGGGTCTTGTCGAAACGCGATTGTGGTGCGACATAGGCTTCGAAACCGATGATCGGCTTTATCCCCTCTTTGAGGCACGCGGCATGGAATTCCACGGCACCGAACATACCGCCGTGATCGGTAATTGCAAGGGCCGGCATGCCGAACGACTTTGCTTTTGCAACAAGATTTTTGATGCGTATTGCGCCGTCGAGGAAGGAATATTCGGTATGATTATGTAAATGGACGAAATTACATTGTTTCGTCATGATTGTTCGACTCCGATTTTAAGTATGCATTTTAAAAGGAATTTTTTTTTGCCCGGCTTGCCGATTGCCTGCGCTTCGAGGTAGGGCTGGTTCGACTTAAAAACCGCGAGGGGAATGACCTTGTGCATTCCTTTTTTGACAAGCGGGCTGCCGGCGTATTCGAAGGAAACCGCATGCCCCATAAGCGCCGCATAGTCCAAAACGTGCAGAAGATCTCCGATGTCAAGTTTTTTAAGCTGTTGCCCGTATTTGCCGGCGACAACCTGCCTCGTTTCGTTTTTCGGCTCCTCGTCGAAACTGACAACCGGAACGATGCGCGGCGAATAGGCAAGCGCAGCCGTAACATCGTCGCTATGATTGGAATGACGTTTATGTTCGCCGATCTTGGGCATGCGGGGGTCAAAGCCCATGGTATCGAGAATATGCCGCACTTCCGGTTCCTTGCCCGGCCGAATGCGGAAAATCCTGTGGGCGTTTACCGGCTCGAACAGTTTTTCCAAAGGTTCATACGACAGCAACTGTTTTGTGGCGCGTTCCTCCACCGATACGATTATCGCCTCGTTCGAAATATACAAGCGAGAAAATTCCCTGATCCATTCCTTGACCGTCGAAAGCACGTTTGCCGGTGCATTCCAGGTTTCGAACCAGGAAACGATGTCGTGTTCGCTTGCACCTTCGCTGAGGGAATCATTGATGGTTTGCCTGGATATTTTCCCTTTATACACACGGTCGTACGATTCCAAATACCCGGCCTTGGAAAACCAAAACAATTCCTCGGGAAGTACTTCACGGGTAATAATTGCCGAAAAATCGGCAAGTAATATGATCCGTGCAACGGGTAAAGACTGTGGCAATTCCGCAGGGATGGATTGGGGATTCTGCGAAAAACAGTAGGTATTTGCCGTTTTTTTCAATTCTATTCTTCCCAGGTACTTCAGAAAGTGCATCGCGAGAATAGAATCTTTTTCCATATGCGCATCTTTGGCATCGATTCGAACGCAATGAGCATCCGACAACTCAAACGTCCCGCTAAGGATGGTATCGCTCCACAACGGCAGTGCCCCGGCGCAATAATCGTAAAAATCCCTATACCGTTGCGAAAGCGGTAACGCCAGCCAGGATAGGACCTCCGAAAACAAACAAACGTATTCCTCATTTTCTTTGCATAAAAGCCGGCGCGACACAGCATACGAAAACAAGGCTGCAATCAAACGCTGCGAAGCTTCCTGCGGCAAATCATGCGAAGCATGCAGGAATTTTTTCAGGGCTGTTTCCGCATTTTTTGCAAATACGCCTTTTTTTGTCAATTTCAACGAACCGCTTGAGGCGAAAATACAAAGCGTCACTACGTCGCATAAGCATAGCCAGAAAGGCGCAAATGATGCTTGCGAATCCGGGGTTTTGGCCGGGTCTTTTTTTGAATGTTCGACTATTGTTTGGCCGAGCATCAGGGAAAGCTTTGTTTCGAATTCGGGAAACCCGAACAAGTGAGTCACACCGGTTTCGTCTTTTCCCGCATACACGAGGAAGGAAGCTAAAAGTATATCGTCGAACCCGGAAACACTTTGAACCTTGTATCCTCTTTTCCCGTACAAATATACCAGAGAACAAAGATATTTCGCTTCGGCCGACAATTGCGCGAAACGCTCCCTGACCGATTTTTCCAAAGACATCTGATGCGCGATTTCGTTGACGGAAGATGAAGACAATATTTTCCGCGACTGGCCTGCATGCGAGAGAAAATGCGTGAACACCACTTCGGCGGGCAATTGCAAAAGATATTCTTTGAAGCTTGGAAATTCTTGGTTTGACATTGTTTTTGTTGTGATTGTCTTTACCTAAAAAGGTTAAAAAGCCTTTGCCGAAAGTTCCGGATTTCCGTTAAAACAACCCCAATTTATTATGTCCGAAGTTTTTTAATCTTGGGTCAAAAAATTAATGGCGCACAACTGCAGATACAAGACGGATTCAAAGATATTCATTTCTTCGCCGATATGCCTTTAAAAAGCGTTATAAGGTATTTTATTTTCGTATGTTCCAAATTTTTTACAAAGTATTAAATAATTCCCTTCATCGCCGCCCGCTTGTGCCGGTAATCCTGTTTTCCCTGCTGTGCCATATTGCATTCTTTTCCGGCATGTTGGCACTGACAAAATCTCTTTATAAATCCAAGGAATTTACCAGGCCCTACACTTTTGAACTGGTCAAATTGACCCAGGTTTTCGAAGTACCGGACAAACCCGCCCAGGCTCGGGCGCCAAGAGTCGCTCCCGCTGCGCCGAAACCCGTGTCCCCTGCGCCGCCGGCCACACCAATACCGCAAAGCATTCCCGAGGTCGAACAAAAACCAATACCGTCAACCGTTCCTACGGACCAAAAACCCGATAAACCATCACCCACGCCCGAAGCACCCGCAGCTGCAACTTCTTCATCTGCCGCAACAACTGCTCAGGCAAATTCAAGTCCGGGCAGCGGCGGAAATGGACAGATTGCAACCGATAAAGTTTATGAAGAGGGAATGGTCGACGAAGCGCCGGTTGTAGTGAAAAAGGTAGAACCCTTTTATCCCGAATTTGTAAAAGACCAGGGGATATTGGGAATTGTAAAGGTACAGGCAGTCATCGACGCCGACGGATCTATTATTTCGGTAAAGGTTTTAAGTTCACCGAACGAGTTATTGTCGGACGAAGTTGTGAAAGCGGTGAGCAGATGGAAATACAAACCGGGAAAATTCAAGGGTGTGTCGGTGAAAGCCAGAATTAAGCCGATTGAAATTGAATTCAGGATCGAAAATTAACATCCCTCGATCTCAAAGGCTTCCGCATAAGGCAACAATATTCCGAGGCCGGCCGCAGTATCCCTGTCAACGCCGATAACCCTTTCATCGAATCCCCGATTGCGCACATGCAAATTCCGTTGCTGTTGGGAATCGTGGAACTTAAGCATTCGCGCCTTCCACACTGCTTTTTCTTCATTATACGGTGTAAAGACATCCAGGCGCATCGAGACGGTTTTGGCGTCTTTATTCAAAAACATGATAAACCGGTTGTTTTCCATTTCGGACAATTTCTTAACAATGGAAAATATGCGCCTATGCCCGTCATTCGTATCGTTGCCGTGGGGAAGAAATACCATGTCGGGAGCGAATTCCTGCATCGCATCATGGATTTTTTCTCTGTTTTCTTCATTTTCAATCGGATGGCCGTTTTCATCTTCAGTCAAATTATAAAACTGTAGCCGCCGTGCAGGAAGCCCGAAGAAATTGCAACTTTGGGTTTGTTCCTTTTCACGCAGCTGGGCTTTTTCTTTTTTGGAATCCGCGTCTTTATACCCGTCTTCCACACCGCTTGCCCCGGATGTTAGCACCATGACCGAAATAGGATTTCCGTTTTCCTTGAGCATTTTCATGGTTACGCAAATGGCATCAAAATCATCGGGATGAGGAGCCAGGACCATGGCGCGTAACGTATGGGGGATTTTCACATTGTAAAATGAAAACGGTTTTTTATCGGGAAACGGCAATTTGAAAGGCATGAATGGTCCTTTTACGTTTTAAAAACTTCTTCCCCTGTGAATCGAGGTTAATAAATTACGTGGCGCCGGAATCTACTATTTCTTATGTTATATTTAATTGTCCCAAGAATTTGGAATCAAAAAATGAACAGAAGAAAATTCATCGGATTTATGGCTAATAGCATCGTTTCCATGGGCGCATTATCTCCTTTAATGAAGGGCATTTGCACGGCGGCAAACGGACCGACGGTACCGACAGGGTATGCGTGCGACAAAAACGACATCATGTTTTCTCATCCGCACAGCACCGAATTGCCGGTGCGGATAAAATGGATACAGCAATTCCTTGATGCCGCGAATATGACGAATTCTCTTTCATCCATAAAACCGGTATCGGATCCCTATCCGTTCATCGGGCTTATCCATACGCCATCTCATATCGCATCCATTCGGGCGTTGCAGGAAACCGGCCCTGCGGCGGAATTGGCTGTGGCAAGCGCATTGGGTGCGGTTCGCGATGTATGCAGCGGAACCGTCAGAAACGCTTTTTGTTCCATTCGACCGCCCGGACATCATGCCCACAATGCCGGTTCAGAGGAAGGGTTTTGCTTTTATTCGAATGCGGCGATTGCCGCGAAATACGCGCAGACCGCCTGCGGCGTAAAAAATGTGCTTATCATCGATTGGGATTACCATCACGGCAACGGTACCCAATTCGCATTTTACAGCGATCCGACGGTTTTGTTTTTTTCAACCCACGATTGTAACGGCTATCCGGGCAGATTTAACGACAAATTCACCTTTGACAATACCGTGTATTCGATCGGCAGCGATCCGTCCTGCACCGGCATAGGGCCGGGACAGGGTTACAACATCAATGTCGACATGGAATGCGGATCGGGGATATCGGAATTCGAAAAAGCCTGGACCGATAAATTGATCCCCGCCGCAGATTCGTTCAAACCGGATTTAATTATTATTTCCGCAGGGTTCGACAGCAAGAAACTCGATTCATTGGGCTGCTTCGACCTGACGCCGACCGGCTTTTCACGCTTGACAAGTATGGCGATGGCGATTGCGGACAAGCATTGTCAGGGCAGGCTGGTTTCATTGTTAGAAGGCGGTTATGCGGACGCAGGTACGTCTTCGGATTTCAACGGTCTTGCAAGTTGCGCCCAGTATCATGTGCAAACCCTCATGACGGGCATTGTCCCCAAAGACGAACCGGTCTTTTACCAAACGCACATCCAGGACAGGGCCGACGATGCCGGGGCAAAATCAGTGACAATCCGTCACAATATGCTTTATTTTCCCGTGCCGCCGGACCAACCGGTCAAAATAACAATAGTCAACATCCTCGGCAAAACCGTGTTTACATTGACAAAGTCGCATTTGCTGAAAGGGAGTTTCGTTTTCGACCAGGCGCATTTGCCGTCGGGGAAATATGTCGCCATCGTCACTATGCCCGACAGCAGGGTTTTAAAGCGGACGTTTGTTTGGGAATGAAACACTTTACCTGATAACCCGCCACTCGCCATTTGCTTTAGACAAGTAAATCGGTAGGGAAAAACAATACCCCGCAGACAACTCCTTAGATTCGAGTGCGATGGCCCCGTCGGATTTCCTCAGCAGAAAGACCCGGTTATTTCCCATCGGCACGATTTCAAGGTCCTCGGTATTCAATGGTTCCATACCGAATTGGGGATCGTTAAATACTTCTTTAAAAAATTCCTGTTGGTCTTGAGCGCGTTGCGTCGGATCGATATAAAACGCATGCGCAATTTCCTTGGTTTTTATTTCCAAATGCGGCAAGAGCTTTTGCAGATCTTTTTGTTCGAGCGCACCATGCAGACTCTTTGCAACGTCCGCACAGGCAACGACATCGTCCGGCATCACTTCATCAACGCGTTCCGCGTCTTCCCAAAACCACCGGTCAAACGGACTGTCGACATCAAACTCGGCAGTGAGGGTTGCGGGAAAAGAAGGAACTTCCTTGCCGGGAAATTCCAATAATGCCAATGGGGGCGGCAAGTTTTTTCCGTCGAGCTGGTCTTCGGTGAGTTCATGGACCATGCACGACAGAGTGAGGTCCGCGGGCATTTGCGGCGGGTCGCCGGCAAGACTAATGGACAACGTTACGGTATTCTTTCCATTGACAATAAACAAATTATTGATAAACGCCCGATTGCGGAACATACCGGCAGGATCGGAATCGATAACAACATCATTGACCCGTAATTCAATGCTGAAGCCATGATGGACTATTGAGAAACGGTAGTATTTTTGCGCCATGGAGAGTTCCTATTGGTTTTGAGATAGGAGTTCTTGATATTTGACTTTTTGAGAATGCAATTGCTCTTTTAAATGTTGTTCGGAGATGTTTTGGTCGACAATAAGTTCGAAATAAACCGGTTTGTTTTCCTTGTCCCGGGCGTTTAATTTTTCATCAGTATCCCTTAAAGTCGTACTCATAAAAAAAGCCGGTATTATTGACGTAAGCAACAGCGGATAAATGGTGAGCATACCTCGAACAAATTTTTCTTCAGGCAATATTTTGATTATCACCGCACCCAATGAAGCGAATACCGCTCCAATGACGGATGCAATGAGGATACAAAATAGTATCCCTATAATGTTAGACTTTTTAGCATCTTGTTTCGCGCAATTGTCTGAAGGGTTGGTTTTATCATAAAGTATCATTATTGGGGAATTTAATTCGATAGGCTTATATTCATAATACATCGGCTCCAAGAAGGTCTTGAATTCCTTCAAATTATTAGGATCGGCACCCAGCTTTTCATCAGGCTGAACTTTTAAATTTATTATTTGATTGGGATATAGCTTCCGACAATATTGTATTACCTTTGGTATCGAACGATAACTTGTCCGAATTACATTTCCACCACTGTATGTCTGTCCCTCGAAGGAAAACTCATAGTTCAAATTAATTGAATAATATTCCCGCTTGTGATGGTCTTCGTTACCTCGTTCCATTTCAATGGCGACGGAGCGGATTTTTCCCGTAATTAATCCGTATTGTTGCGAATTACCGGAAAGCCTGACATATTTGATAGCTGCCGCAAAGAAATCCATGTTCATTTTGTAAATAAAACAGCCGATACCTAAAAAGACGAGCGATACCAGGATCATTCCGATCAAATTCAAATTATGAAACATAGAAAAAAGTTTCCTATTCACTTCTTCTTTGCATCAGCGATTATTTGTCTGAGACTTTGTTCAGTAGCATTTTGGTCCAATACAATTTCTACCGATTCAAACTTTGTTTTTGACTTATCAAATAATGAAACAAAGCTATTAGCGATAAAATTGAAAGGGCTCTTAAAAGGAGATAATGCAGGAATAATTGAGATTCCTATAAAAAGAATATAACATTTTAGAAAAGTAAGTTTGGGTAAGGTAGACTCTCCATTAAACGCATTCATCATTAAAAATGCCGCAAGTGCCGAAAGAAGAAGGAGCTTTACGATTAAGCTACCATCAAACTTTTCAAAAAAGGGGATATACGATATTGAGGGATCTGTTTTTAAATAAAGCATCTCAATAGTTGATTCGGGTTTATAATGTTTACCGTAAAATGGAATATCTTTCAAATAAGTATCGTACGGAGATGCAAGAGTCGAATAAACTACATTTTCACTTTTCATGCTAATCGGGACGTTAACATGCAGAATTTGGCCGGGAAATTGTTCCTGAAGTCTTTGATGAAGAATTTTGAATTGAGGATATGAAAACATATCGGGCATAATTGAGTCTTTATAAATTTTTCCATCGACAATATATTCATAGTCAAAAGTGGTCAAAATGTAATCGCTGGTTACACTGACGCGCGACACATTGATATTTGCGGTGATTTTTTTAATAACAGCCTGGACTGAATTAACAATTGGTGATTTCTTTGAAAATTTGAGCGGTTTAAATATTGACTCCATCAATGAAGCAGCGATCAAAAAACATATAAGAACAAAAAAGAGCGGTATTAAAGAAAGGCCTATATCCCGCAATAAATTAACGTTCACTACTCACCTTCCTTCGCAGTTTTTTCGCTGACAAAAAGCAGTTTTTCGCGTTTAATAAAAGTAACCGGTTCTACAAAAGTTATTTCTTTCTTATATACAAATTTTCCATCCATTGCACTGATATACCCATTTGCTTTAATTCCAGACCACCCGAATTCACCGGTCACCCCAAGCCCTTCGTTTCCTCCGAACCCGCCTAATGCTCCTTCTAAGCCGGATAAAGCCCCTAACTTTGCATCAATAACCACAATCTTTTTAGACAATATCTGTGCTTCAATATGCGAAGTACCTTCTATCCCGAATTCGATCTTAGGCTCGGATTTTAATTGGGCTTGGTGATTTTTAATATTTTTTTTGACAAAATGGAAATTCAAAGCCATTCCGCCACCGATAAAACATTCAAATTTAATAAATTTATAATATTTTTCCAATATTTTAGGCGCTGGAAATACTGGACCGATAGGTAATCGCACCTCAGCAGAAAACAGCGGGTCTAATCCGCCGGCAAAATCATAAGCATAAAAGACTTTTTCTTCTTCACTTTCTTCAAAATTTGCCGAATATGCGATTTTCCCTTCGAGCAAGTTAATTTCTACTTTTCTTCCTGTCAGTTTGTAAAATATGTCTTCAATATGGTGCTTTATTTCTTCCATTTTTTTCCAGACAGGCATTTTAACAAATTCAAGTTCGATAATTTCCTTACTACCGGAAAAAACATTCAGTGAAGCATGAAGCTGTTTCCCCTGTTTATCTTTTGCAGTGATCCTTACCGCTTTGGGCTTTTCATTGGGAAACCAAACAACATGTGAAAGCTTCGGCCATCCTCTCAATTGAAACGTCACTTCGCTGCCGGTCTTGGAATCCACATCGTATCCGCTGAGGTTCCAATCGACGGAAAGGCCGTTAACTTCTTTACAGGTGATTTTTCGTCCCTTGAGCAAGTCCGGCACGATCTCCAACGTCCCATTCGAATTTACTTTTCTCGGCCCCTCTTCCCCTTCGACAAACACTTCGATTTCGGTGATTTCTTCTTTCTTTTTTGGAGCGGCAGCTGCCTGCGGTTTTTGCGCCATGGAATCGGTTGCGGCCGCGCGATTGTCCGGAGTTTGGGAAACTTTATTTTGCAGCGTATACTCGAGGCTTTCATTCGCATAAAGCCAGCGCATCATTTGTTTGTTGACGGTCATAGACGGAATGCGTATTACGCGGAAAACGGAATCGTTCCACATAGCCATAAGAAATTGGATGCGGCCCGAAAAATCATCGTAGTTCGTAACATACGATTCCTGATTAAACGTTAATTGCTCGGTTATGGAAAGCTCGGAGAAGAGCCCGTTGATATGGTCTATTAAATCCAGAAACGAAGTGTTTTCGAAAAACGTTTGGACTTCGTCCGAGTTTTGTTCCATAAACGGACAATCGGATATTCCATTGCCCATAAGCCGTGAATGGACGAGGACATATTTGCCATTGTAAACACGGCCGAATCTGAGGTTGTCGCAGGGCTTATACAGACATTGCGTACAACTTTTGCTTTTGAAATACTTTCGCGGGTCTTGAGTGGCAACGGCCATAGATTATTCCTGTTTAAACACCGGTTGAAAACCCCAATAAATTGATCAGCCTTATTGAGTAAAATAAATACCTGAAGCCAAAACAGGTGTGATAACCGTCACAAAAATGATTTTTTTATCGGAAAGTCACAACGACCTTGCAATGACCGTATAAAATAGTCACGAAATAAATTTTGGGCTTGGGCGAAGCAAGAAAAAAAGGGTATATCTTATAAGCATCTTGTCAACTAGTAATTTAGTTCGATATTTTATTTGGATAGCCCGACGTCCGTTTATCATATTCATTTCATCATCTCGCACGGCTATGCCGCTTTATCTTCAATGGCATATGCCCGGATAATCACTACTACAAAAAATCAGGAAGGAGGTTATGCAAACTCCCGTTTGGCCCATTTTATCTTTTTGTTAATTGTTAAGTTATCAAGCAGTTCGCAAACAGTTTGTTGCCTTCATATTCTTACATCCCTGGCCCCTTAAAGGGATAGGGGAAAAGGGGACGGGGGCTAAGGAGTGGGTCAAGTCCTAAAAAATGTTTACAGTTTTTTGTTTTTAATTGTGTGTATTGT
>JBBIGR010000033.1:0-58154 GCA_037447435.1 Fibrobacteria bacterium | reverse complement strand
ATTATGACTCTAAACACAACCTGTTGGGGCTACCCACAGAAACGCGCGATGCCCCGTTTAAAGTATCGTTAGACTTTGTATACTTACAGGTGATAGCATAATTGAGATTGTAATTTTTATTGGTTTTGTAATCTTCTGTATAAGACAAAGTAAACTGTGTTGCATTAAATTGGATTTCCTGCACAAAATTTACCGTGTCCCATGTAAAAACATTATAATGATTTGTTGCATCTATTTTTGTTGCAAATATAACAGAAGAATTATTCCATTTTCCTATTAAATTGTTTTCCACATTTGAATTTGGAGAACAACAAACAAGGAATGCAGCAAAAAATAAGGCTTGTTTCATTTTTATTTCCTTTTAAGAATTAACTATGGGTAATACTATTTATTAGTTACCGAACTTGTTCTAAAAAATAAATTGCAAAGAGGCTACCTTAAATAAATTAGGTGTTCCACTCAAAAATGGCAAGGTTTATGTGGTATGGGTAAAGCGATTTTGGAGAGTTAAAGGAATATTGTAAAGATCGATCGGCTTAGGCAATATTCTTCACGTGCATTGGATTGAAAAACTTATTTGTTCAATGCCTCAGTTTTCATGGAAAAAAGGATTCCGATTTTAATTGAACCGATATGCCCGGCGTCGGAGCCATTCGCGCTAAAGTAACGATCGGAGTACGTTTTTATAAAGAATGTTCTGAAAATATCGATATAAAAGCCGAGTGCAAAATTCTTGTGAAAAATAAACGGGTTCTAACAATTCCTACAAGATATACCGACTGTACATATTTATATTTTATAGAAGTACTATGGTGTGGGATTTTTTCAATAATCGGACGAT
The DNA here is from genome assembly GCA_037447435.1 of Fibrobacteria bacterium. Lineage (GTDB taxonomy): Bacteria > Fibrobacterota > Chitinivibrionia > Chitinivibrionales > FEN-1185 > FEN-1185. The sequence goes on along the minus strand of JBBIGR010000033.1, from coordinate 57,313 downwards.
AAGATATTTCGCCTTGGAAGATTGCTGTGGCTTTAAAATAAGACAACATGTGTAATTGGGAAAATAGGAGAAAATGAAAAAAGAATATTCATGCAATGTAACGTTCATGGTTCTGGGGGAACGTTTTGATCCCGATTCAATTACACAAGAACTTGGCTTAAAACCGGATCAAATTTGGAAACAAGGCCAGGCTAAGAAAATTGGAACCAAAACAAGTAAATACAAATGGAGCGGCTGGAAAAAATTCATAGAAAAAGAATATGAAAATGAAAATTTGGAAAAGCAGATTAAATATTGGATTGACAATTTATCGCCGAAGAAATCAATTTTAGCAAAATTCAATAAACGGAACTATTTTTGCATCCTGGATTGTGTTATCCATACCAAAGAGGCAGCATCAATAGGTTTGGATAGCAAATTAATTGATCAATTACATACTATGAAATTGGAAATAAGAATAGGCAACGCAAATGTATAGTATTTGGTTCCGTAGCTTTAACCAAAAGAGGGTGATATGCGTATTGTTTCAGGATTGTTAATTGTTGCTCTGTTGCTTTTTGTCGGTTGCGGCCAGTCAAAGGTTATTAATGGAATCGAACGTAAACCCGTCGGCCTGGCAACGAAATACGTTCCAAGAAACCTTTTCAAAAGCACTTACTCCGATAGCATACAGTATGAGCCGTGTTGGGGAAATATTATTTGGGGTATTGTTTTATGCGAAACCGTCATCGCGCCGATTTACTTTTTCGGGTTTTCAATGTTTAATCCCGTTTCACCATTACAAAAAAACACCAACTAGCAACTATTTCAGCTATACTTCATTGGATACTGAATCAATAAAAGGAGAGGTAACATGAACAATAGTGAAATCGCCGTCGTGGCAGACAATGTTCCGATCAGGACCGCTCCGTCGGTATATCCCGAACCTTTTGCGTCAATGATGAAGGGCCGGGAGAAAAAGCAATTGAGCGGTGTTTTTGGACTGACCAATATCACCGTCAATCTGACGCGAATATTGCCCAATTCGGTTTCGGCGCTAAGACACGCTCATGCCAAACAGGACGAATTCGTTTACATAGTGCAAGGGAACCCGACGCTTCATACGAATAAAGGGTTTACCCAATTGTCGCCGGGTATGTGCGCGGGTTTCAAAGCAGGATCCCAAGACGCGCATTGCCTCGTTAATAATACTGCGGAAGATGTTATTTATTTGGAAGCAGGCGATAACACGCCCGAAGAGGGCGTTACATACCCCGACGATGATTTGGTGCTCGCGCAAGAGAACGGTAAATGGGTATGCTATCATAAAAATGGACAAAAATACTAACTTTACAAAATGTACTAAAAGAGAGAAAAAAATAATGGTAAAACCGATTCTCCTTGTCATACTTATTACAACCGCCATTTTTTCGCAAACCGGGCTTAAGGATAATTTCGTAAAATATTTCAACGCAAAGAATTTCGGGGGCATAGCCGGGCTGTATCGATATCCTGAAAATCAAGATACCGCAAGTCATAACCAGGACTCCCTGATCATAGCGGCCTTTTACGCCGAATTGTACAATCGCTGGGGAAAAATTACAAAAGCGAATGCTTTCACCATGTGTGATAGCTGCATATTGATGTCGGTTACCCTATCGACTGCCGATTCTTCATTTTGGAACCACCAGGAAATAGGCGATACGTTAATCTATAAGCTTACTACTTCGAAAAAGGATTCCGTGCTCATTGGTTTTAGAATGAGGAAACAAGACAAAAAAATGAAAATCGGGTACTTTGATATCCACACTATCGTTAAAAAAAATCTTACCGAAAAAGACCGGGTGAATTTCAGGCAAGAATGTGTAATTGCCGCTAAAAAGCTACAGACCGAATTCAATGAAATGATAAATCGGGCAATGATCAAGAATGGCGCCCAATCCAAATAAACATGCCGAAAACAATTTTACAATAGAGGTGACGGTCTTGTGTGGGGCAAAAATAATCGACCTATTAAAGCCCTGCGATTCTAACCTGTTAAAAGCGTTTCAAGTATCTTTACTCGTGAATAGCCCTGCAAATAATTCCGAGGGATGTATTTTACCCGCATGATCATGCGAGCGGATTTTTAGCCTTCAACACTGTTTCAATGAGGAATGTCATGAAATTAAGCACCATCAAAATGTTCATCCGGTTATTATTCGGTTTTTACGGGATTGTCGTCGCGCTACTTTTGGCAAACAGGTATTTCATTAAATATCCGCTTCCCGGGTATTTCAGGATTCTTCTGATCGTTTTCATGATATTCTTTATCTTTTCATATTTCAAACTGAGAATTGAAGCGAGAAAGTACTTGGAGCAGGATAAGGAAATGTAAGTGTGAAGAAAGCATCGCTTTTATTGTTAATCACCCTTTTGTTCTCTTGTTCCTCCTTTGATGTCTCGACAATTAACTATAACCATAACGGTTTGTCGATTGGTTTAAGACTCAATATACCAAAATCAAAGGCGATGAAATTAATTGGCACAATGACAATTAAAAACGGAACCGGCCAATCTATTCCGTATTCGAACCGCGACCTTTTAATCGGCCAAGATTCAAGTTGGTCTAAACCCGAAGTTAATAATCTCTCCAAAAATCTTGTCGACAAGGGTACTGTTACGATTAAATCAATGGATTCCCTGTGTTTTAAAGTAAGGGTGTATTACCGCGACAGAATATTGTTTAATAAAGATAAACTAAGAATTAAACCCAATAGTGCCCCTTAAGACAAATGGCGAAGCTCAAAATAAAATGCGATTCATTATGAATTCAGTCCGCACAATTTTTTGTAGTGACCCACGGCGACGTGTCTTAAATGTGTTTCGTATGCGAAATTTAGAAAGAAAAAAAATTACCAATGAATTAGCGGAATCGGTTAATTTACACCGTGCTAAAAATTACCGTGATTTACATCCTGCTATTTCAAAGTCTTTATGCGGAGCCTTTACGCTTCCTTCCTTTGGTCGTTTTGGGATTTTAAAGAGCATAAAAAACAGAGAAAATAAAAAAACTTAACAATAATTTAAATTTTATCTTGCCAATGCCGTTATAAAACTGTATTATTAATACTAAGTTAATCAATGTTTCAAATCACATTTACAAGGGGTACTTAATGGCTGCAAAGAAAAAAGTTGCGAAGAAGAAGGTCGCGAAAAAGGCTATAGCGAAAAAAACAGTTGCTAAAAAGGCACCTGCGAAAAAAGCACCTGCAAAGAAAAAGGTCGCTAAAAAGGGTAAGAAATAACCCGTGTAAATAGCAGAAAAAAAAGCCCCGATCGTCCGATCGGGGCTTTTTTGTTTCTATTTGGACTTCTTGTTACTATTCTTTGTCGTTAAAAGCGCTTGTAATTCCAGTCCCGAACCTATTCCCGTGCCGAGTATCAGTCCGTGCTGCAAATAGATCAAGATTGCCCGCTTTACTATCGCATGGTGATGAATAAAAGCCAACACCGGCGCGGCCAGCGCATAGCCGATTCCGAAGAGAATTCCCCAAAGGGCAATACGAAAAAGCGCATTCCCCTTTAAGCTGCCCGAAACGATTGAATGAATTATAAAAACCGATCCCGATAATAACGATAAATACACGAACTCCCTGCTTATCGAGTTAAAGGTATGCAGCCTGAAAACGATGACGTTTGCGATGAAAACGATCAGCGCCGAAACAAGGTAATTCAGCTTGATATTACTTTCCAAATGAGCATATAGAAATGAAAAGGAAATCCCGTAGACAATGATGAAAAAGCCCGCATTATGATAATGAAACATTTTAAAATGGTAAAACAACAGGCCGATCAGGATCGCGCCTGTTGCGCCAAAAAATGTCGTCACGATTACCCTGATCCACGACGTTTTCTCTCCAGCCATGCAATATGCTCCTCTTTAGACGGTTTTTCTATTGAACAAATTCGTTGAACTTAAATTTCGTTTTCAATTGATCGTACACGTTAACAACGATGGGGCAAACCGGATAGTTTCCGACAAAGCCGACAATACGTTTGATGAATTCCGTTCTGATGTTCGGATATGATCGACAGCTCTGAGGCCGCACGTCGTAAATAACGCACCGGTCCTTTTTCAGGAATGGGCAAGGGATTCTTGCCACCATGTATTCTCCCGCTTTGTCCTTACGCTCTTTCAGATAGTGTGCAATGACTTTTTTTTGCGTAATGCCTAAATAGCCCGCTATTGCCTTAATTTCCGGTTTCGATAGGCGAGGGCCCATTTCTTTACAGCAATTCGCGCATTTCGTACAGTCGATAAGTTTGGTGACTTGGGTTTGCAGATGCCGGACAACGGCATCTATGTCCGATTCATCTTTGTCCATAATGAGCGCAGGGGAGGAGTGTGAAACCGTGATTTATCATACGGGATTCTCTTGTACAAATTTCAAATAATCCTCACGGACCGGCGCGAATACTTCGATAGCCACGGAATATGAATGAATATGGGCGCAATGTTCCACCTTGCTTGGAATGCACCAGCTGTCTCCCGGGGTTACCGTATATTCTTGGTTTCCTACGGTAAGGACGACGTTTCCTTTTATTAAATATCCCGTTTGTTCGTGGACATGCGAATGCTTCGGCAACACGCTTCCTTTTTCCATTTTAAACTCCGTACACAGCGTCGAATTGCCGTACGTCAATGTTTTAATCCGTATGCCGGGCAAAATCTGCGAATAGCCGTTTTCGTTCGATTTATGAAACATGGGTTTCCTCGGAGGTATCGATTTAATGAGTGCATTGCGCCGGAATTATTTGACAAATTCAACGCTGCGTTCATAAACTTTTATATCTTCAGAATGAAAATTGGAGCTCAGTAATATTTTATATCTTCCCGGCTTAACAAATATCTTCCCGTTACTCTTTTTTCCGGATGCGTACGGCGATCCTTCGACGGTGTTGACGTCCAAGGCAACTGTTTTTACCGTGTCGAAATGGTCGTAATCGAGAATTGGAAATTGCAGACTGTGCAATGTTTTGAATTCCGGATTGTACGATAACAGGAAACAGGTACCGTCCGGATCGGTGATCGCCAATTCTTTTTCATGCGGGACCGTCATTGAAATCGTCAATGTGTCGCCGGGTTTCAATTTGAACGGAAAACATTTTATATTATTCTCTTTAGAAGACGACGAGGCGATTGCGATAAACACAATAAACATCAGGAAATTCTTTTTCATGGTTAATCCTTTTTTTGCGGCCGCTTTTTGCGGTCGTTACCAAATGTTCGGTACTAACCGATACTGTGTTTTTTGAGCGTACTCGTTATATCCTGTCAATTCCGTGACGAGCATTTTATCTTCAAGATAGGTTCTTTCAATGAGCAAAACAACGGCAATAACCGTTGGAATAATACTCCAAAGCGACCCGATAAGCAACGGAAAACCGGCTAAAGAAAGCAGCAACCCTAAATAGCCCGGATGGCGAATGAATGCGTAAAGGCCGGTCCGGCAAACAGTGTGTTCCCTTTCGCTTTGAATGCGCGCAACGCTGGAAAAAAATGCGTTTTGGCTCTTTGCTATTAAAAAAAGAAGTTGTCCTGTAAACATAATGATTATTCCCAGAATACAATAATACCATTTAAAATGCGGCGACCATTGAAACCGTCCCGAATCCAGCCCTGCCACGATATACATGGCTATGGTCATCAGAGCGGATAATCCTAATAGCGCCTTGTCCCACTGCTTAATATCTTTTCCCGGTTTCGAACGCTCATTCATCAGGTCGGTATTTCCTTTAATTGCAATCAAATTCATCAACAAACCCAAAAGGCTCATTGATACATAAATCCACCCTGGGAAATAATCCATTCGGCCCGCGCTTATAAACAAAATTGCGAGAAAGAATAATGTGCCGACCGTACTTTTGACAAAGAATTGCGCCTTTACCATACGCCTCCATTTCATTTTACAGATCATGTTTATGGGCAAGACGGATATACTGTAAAATAAGCCTTTCTTGTCTTTCCTATAAATTAATTCATTAGTCCAGGCGCAGTGGTAATCCGGCGGAAGGCGCGCAAGGGCAGGGACACGATTTTGCCAAAACAACGACCGCAACAGCCAGACATGCTAAAATGATGCTATTTTGTTCCGTGAAACATGCCCGAGTCGGTCTTGTATGGAGATGGTATAGACTCCTTTGGGCAGCCTATTTGCGGTCAGGGCGTTTCCGTGTAATCGCACCTTGTCAAAAAGCATTTTCCCGTTCATGGAAAAAAGTGAAACGCTTTCGATCGAATCGGAATGGCTAAAAAGTATCTGATTGCCCGATACCACGGCCGAAAACTCGTTTTCCCTGGTATCGGAAGATTTTGCCGTCGGCGTCATAGCGCCGGTAGTTGCCATCTTGTAAGTAAAGGTAAATTGGGAATTCGCATCCGTTTCGTATGCCTTGTTTCCTGCGGAATAGGTATAGGCGCAGATTTGGTTCGATGCGGGCTTGAATGTGTAGTATCTGAGAATGCCGGTTTCGGGAGCGTCGCACTGGTAATCGGTCATGATGCAGTTTATAGTGTTTCCGCTTGGTGAAGTTTCGGTCCAATTAGCTTCCCTGCCGCAGGAGTGTCCGCAAACCGCAAGAAAAATATTATCATGTTTCTTTACGACATCGGTGATTAAATTCTTCTTTTCATAAAAGTCATGGGTGACAAAGATGGCCCGCCTGTTGGAATATTGATTGAAAAGATTGTTGGCCCAAGTAATGGATGCCTGGTCATAGGTACCGATAAACTGGTCATGGGTTTGAATTACCACGATGATAAAATCCATTCCCGCTTCGGAAAAAAGATAATATGCATTTTCCATTCCGCCAAAATAGCCGCCGAACCATGCTTTACCCTGCCAGTCGCTTACCGGAAACTGACCGCGCAACGAGGTGATGTCGTCGTGATTGCCCTGGCATACGCTGTAACGCAAGCCGCCGGTTTTCAGGATATTCATTGCCTGCTTTGCCCTTGTCCATTCGCCGGCTGTTGCCCAGTCGTTTGTCATATCGCCGAGGTGGGACACAAATACGATATTAAGCGCGTCTTTCTGTGCGACAAACCATTGCATCTCCGCGTTCCACAGCGCAAGGCCCTGGTCGGTTTGCGAGTAATGTTGCGTGTCGGGGATTACTCCGAAGGTAAAATCGGCAAAAACGAGCGGATTGAGGATGGCCAGAAAAATAAACACACGACACGACAGGGTTCCACGCTTGTTTTGAAAAATCCGCATATGTTTTTACTCCTTATTTAGGCAGCAACAAATACCTCTTTTCAGTAATGTAAGAAATAATATTCAAAACCGGGATTGTAATAGTGACCAAAAGTATTGCAAAAGCGACCATTAGTATTGCAAACGGTTTGTCTCTTCGCAATTAACCGTACGGAACGGGACTTTTTTCCGCCAATTTCGTCACCGTGTCGCAGGTAAAACATTTGTTGTTGTGAGTCGATCGCAAGGCCCCGCATCGCTTACAGCGGTATTCCAAACAAAAATGGCAAGATCGAAGGGGAATAACGGATAAACGCAAAAAAGAGGCCTTTGGGGCCTCTTTTTTGTTTTTTATAACAGGTCTTTTTTTTATTACTTAAGCAAAGAGAGAACGCTTTGCGGAACGGAATTTGCCTGGGAAAGCATTGCGGTACCGGATTGCGTAAGAATTTGGTTCCTGGTGAATTTCGCGGTTTCCGAGGCAAAGTCCACGTCGCGGATGAGCGATTCCGCCGATTGCTGGTTCGTATTGGATATGTTCAGGTTATTGATGGCATGTTCGAGTCTGTTGATATACGCTCCTATGTCCGACCGCATTCTGTTGACGCTGTCGATAGCGCCGTCAAGGCTGCTTATTGCGGTTACCGAGGCGTTTTGGCTGGTAAGATGCTGCAGCGTTGCGGAATTTGGTGCGCCGCCGATTCCAAGACTCTGCGCGTTTAATGTCGAAATGCTGATTGTAATACTGTCGATGCCGCTGCGGGAATTCGCGTCAATCCACAATGTCGATTGCGTAGCTCCAGCATTCACCGCGCCAAAACGGCCTGCCGTTGTGGACAATAATTGCTGTTTGTTGTAATTCGTCACATTGGCGATACGGTCTATTTCACTGTTGAGAGCCTGAAATTCCGATTCGCTATAGGCACGTTCCACCGAGGTAAACGTATCGTTGGAAGTCTGAACCGCAAGTTCACGCATACGTTGCAGAATGGAAGACACTTCGTTGGCGGCGCCTTCTGCGATTGTCAATGCGGCAATTCCGTCCTGGGCGTTTCTGTTTGCCTGCGCGGTACCGTTGATCTGAGTACGAAGGTTTTCCGACACGCCAAGTCCTGCGGCATCGTCGCTTGCCCTGTTGATGCGCAAACCTGTGGATAATTTTTCCAATGATTTAGACATCTCTTTTCCAACTGTGTAAAGAGATGTTTGTGTGACCATCGCGGCTATGTTATGATTAATACGCATACGAAAACCTCCTTGTTGGAATGATGGCCGTGCGGTTGGCATCATTCGGTGACTTTGGCGTCCTTGCCATTGAGAGTAGCGTTTACCCTCATTGTATACTATCGGGTTTCGGTAAAAAAAAGTTTAATGATTTTAATCAATATTTATTTTGTTACAGATCGAAACGTTTGGCTCGACTCCGGTATTGACAAAATATGGTGAGCACGGTACACTATAAAGTGTTGCTTCGCTTACGCATGAATTGCGAGGACGTTTCCAACAGTTTTTGAATAGTCGCTACATGCAATGAATTTCCCACGACAAAAAAATCGGTTTCATGAGCGTACGGTATGAATGACACGGATAACAACAACAGACAAGGGGGTGCCGGTCTTTCCGCCGTAGATACCGGCAATAAAGAATCGGCTGCGCAAGGCCTCGATCGAGGTTTGGACCAAAATCTTCTGCGTACCCTCATAGACACCTTGCCCGATAATATTTATATCAAAGATACCAAAAGCCGCTTTATCCTCGGCAACAATGCGATCGCGCGCTATATGAAAGCGGCAAGCCCGGATCAACTTGTCGGAAAAACGGATTTTGAATTTTATCCTAAAGAAATAGCATCCGTTTTTTTCGCCGACGAGCAGGAAATTATCAAATCCGGCAAACCCTTGATTAACAAAGAAGAAACTTCCATCAACCCTTTAGGGGAAATACGATGGAAGTCTACCACAAAAGTCCCCTTAAAAGACCACAAAGGGAATATTGTCGGATTGGTCGGTATGAATCGCGACATTACCGAACGAAAGCGCACCGAAGAGGAATTGCAGCAGGCAAAAGCTGCAATAGAAACGTCAAATAAATGTTTGAAATATCAAAATGAGATACTCGAAAAAATGGTGCAGGAACGCACAAAAGAATTGGTTTTGAAAAATATTGAATTGAAACAAAATCTTGCACTGCGGGAAACAGAAAATGAGGATATTCGCATCATTCTGAATTCTATCGGCGATGCGGTTATTGCCACCGATACGGCGGGACATGTCACGCAAATGAATTCGGTAGCCGAGAAAATGACGGGGTGGACCGCGCGCGAGGCGGCTTCGGTTTCAGTGTTCAAAGTTCTGGGCATTAATAATGTCGCCGAACTTAAGAAAATGGAAAGTTCGTTTAAAACGATTTTGCTTTACGGCCAGGCAAGCAATTCATTGAAACATATCAGTTTTATCGACAAGGATGGGTCCGAACATCAGGTGAATTACAGCGGTTTGCCTATACGCAAGCTCGACGCATCGATTATCGGCGTCGTGCTGGTGATCAGGGATGTGACTGAGCAGCTTAAAATGGAAGAGGAACTTCGGCAAACGCAAAAAATGGAGTCCCTTGGTCAGCTTGCCAGCGGTATTGCTCACGATTTGAATAATATGATGACCGGGATAGCCGGTAACGCGCAAATGATGCTGAAAATGAACGGCGATCTGACATATATTGCCAAATCCTCGAAAACAATTCTTACCATTACCGATTCCGCAACCGAATTGGTACGCAACTTATTGGCGTTTGCGCATAAGACGAAAATACAGGCCGAACCTGTTGACTTGCACGCATGTATCGGCAATGCAAAGAACATCCTCGATCACAGCATCGGAAAACAAATCGAGGTCGTTCTCGATCTGAAAGCCTCTTCATCGGTCGTCCATGGAGAATCGGCATTGCTGCAAAATATCATAATCAACCTCAGCCTCAACGCACGTGATGCAATGCCCGGGGGCGGGAAATTGACCATTTGTACCGACAACCTGACGCTGGATCAGGAATCCTGCACCGATTCGTCGTTCGATTTGGTACCCGGGAATTATATAGCCTTAAGCGTTGTTGACACAGGAACAGGAATGACTCCGCAGGTACAAAAACGGATATTCGAACCGTTTTTTACGACTAAGGAAAAAGGCAAAGGGACCGGCCTCGGTTTATCTGCGGTTTACGGTATAGTAAAAAGCCACAAAGGAAGCGTGTCTGTCAATAGCAAACCCGGACAGGGTACTGCTTTCTCGGTATATCTGCCGATCCTGGAAACCGCACGGTAAATCGATAGTCGACCATCCCGTTTTTCCGCAAAACTCCAACCGTATTGCAATGGCCAATCTTGCTTGTGAGTAAATATTCCGTAACCGCACCCTCGCATCGATCGTTACCTTCCGAAAATTTAATAATGTAATAAATACTATAAAAGCTGGCAACATTAAAAAATAAAATGAATTAAAAACAAATATATAATTATGATATTTAAAAAAATAATATTAATTTATTGTTCGATAGTTTAGATTAATTGGGCAACATATTGCGATGCGCAATACAAGGAAATGGAATTTTATTTGCGTCGGGCTAGGATGGTCGATATGATTGATGCTGCGGTTTATTGTTGTCCCCAAAATTGTTCGCATACCCATGGTCTGATAAAGAACGAAAAAGGCAAGTGGATTTGCGAAAATGGCGGTGCTTTTTTTCTTGTCGCGGGAGGACAAAATCCCGCTTTTATAGTTTTAAAAAAGTGTTTGAGATGCGAATTGGTTATCGGGGATGTGTTTCCTGCCATGCAAGCAGGCGACCGCAGCGGGCGGGAACACTCATATGTAAAACATGAACGCTCAAACGGAAATTAGATTCTGGTAGCCGTATGTTTCGATCGAATACATAAAAAACGCTGCGATAAGTAACATTGTCAAGGCTGTTTGGCCTCAGCAGTCAAGGAGAGGATGCTGGGGCTTTTTTATTGTCTATTTTGAAAATATGCAAAATAGAATTGTATTTATGCGTTCAAATTGGAAAAATATGTATAAAAGGTGTAATAACTATGTATTAAAAAGTATTGAAACTTGGATCTTTTAGGTGTATACTGCTAAAGAGTTCTTTTGCTCCTATGAATTAGCGGGTGCAAGGAATCGGGTTACGGGGTAGCAATGTGAATACATAGTAAGCCACTTTATTTGGATGGTGATTTTAGTTTCCAAATAGCCGTAATAGTATGCATTTTCGCCAATTAAATATTGCTTTTTTACTTGTTTTTATCCTCTTTGCGGAAGCTTTTTCCACTAGTTTCAGCGACGATTTTACCGGCGGCGGAACACCGCCGAGCGGTTGGACGCAGTCGGGTGCCGCTGTTGCATACACCTCAAATGGGGCTTATTGCTATCAGTCCACGGGTTGGAACGGCGCCGGATACCTGATTAATAACAATACGTTGACTAGCGACGGCCAATATACGGTCATATTCGACAGTGTGGGAAATTCCCCCAGTTTCAATCCGCTAAACGGCGGCGTGGTTTTTCGCTATTCCAACACTTCATCATATTATTTCGTTTCGATTGTTCCCGGTGCCGGATCGGGATCGGTGAATTTCTATGTCGATAACCTGGGTTCGTCCGGAGGCACGGTGGTTGCCAACGGCCTGACAATTGCAACGCGAAACGTAACATTGCTTATAAATATAGCGGGCACGACATTTACCTTTTATATCAATGGGTCAAACGTCGGCTCGGTCACAAATGCGTCCCATTCATCCGGCCAGGTCGGCTTGGCGGCAAACCAGGGAAATAGTTGGACCCGTTACGACAAATGCACCTGGACCGAGGCGCCTTCGGCGCCGACATTATCGTTTCCTGCAAACAGCAGCGCCGGGCAATCGTTGACACCTACGATGCAATGGAATTTGGCAACGGGCGCGACATCGTATCGGGTTCAGGTTTCCACGCATTCGGATTGCTCGTCGCCGACGTACGATGTAAGCGGTGTCGTCGCTACTTCACAATTGGTAACTCCGGCGCTTCTCGGTTCAACCGTATACTATTGGCGGGTAAACGCGACAAACAGCGCCGGTACCAGCGGTTACTCGTCGATATGGAGCTTTACAACACAGGCCAGCGCTGCAACGGATAATTATGCCAATTGGACATTTTCTAAAAACATAACCCTGCGGACCACGGTAAGCGGGGCCGGCGTATCGAACGATGTCTCCAATTTTCCCGTGCTGTTACGCCTGAATCCGGGAAATTTCAACGGGTTTGCAAATACGAATACGGGGGGCGGCGACATACGGTTTTCAAAGACCGATGGAACGCATTTGCCCTATCAAATAGAACGCTGGGTAAATAATGCGGGAAACAACGATACTGCCGAAATATGGGTCCTCATTCCCACGGTAAAGGGAAACGACAAGAGCCAGTCGTTTAAAATGTACTGGGGAAACATCGCTGCGGCCGACAGTTCCAACGGCGGCAAGGTGTTCGATACGGCCAACGGGTTTGTCGGCGTATGGCATTTGAACACTTCGGGTACGGGAAAGCGCCCGGACGCCACGGCAAATAACGATAGCGCAAAAGTAAAAGGCGGAGCATCGTATACCGCAGGAGGCTTGATTGCCGGATGCGATACCTTTATCGCCGCAAACAACCAATACGACAGTGTCGCCAGCGGGGTTAGTCTTGCCGGCGGCAGCTTTTCTGTTTCGGTATGGTTCAAGCTTGCGGTTGCAGCTCCGGGGTCCGATCGTCCGGTAATCGGCCAGGGAATTGCCAGTGCCGATAATGGATTGCATATGGAATACCGGCAATCAGCATCAAAACTGTCTATAGATTTTTATACAGATGGGCTCAATCAGACCAATACATATTCCGGCGGTACAATATGGCATTTCCTTTCGGCAACATACAACACAACAGGCAAGGTGCAATCTCTGTATGTCGATGGATTATTAGATAATTCAAGGACTGCGACTGCAAATTACTCCGGAACAGGGGCATTTTTGATAGGAAGAAACCCACAAGGAGCCGTTTTCGACGGAAATATAGACGAAGTCGTGGTTTCAAATGTCGTCAGGTCTGCGGATTGGATGAAATTATGTTTTCAGAACCAACAGGCGAATCAAACGTTGGTTGATATGGACGACTATTCCCAATGGAATTATACCAGGAAAATTAAACTGAACACCTATTCGACGGGCGCCGATGTTGCCACCCCCCAACAATCGTTTCCGGTGCTCATACGCTTGTCAAATACGTCGTTCGATTTCAGCCAAGCCCAAGACAGCGGCCAGGACATACGGTTTTCCAAGGCCGACGGTTCGCATCTTGTATATCAAGTCGACACCTGGGACAAGGCAAATAAGACTGCGGCAATTTGGGTGCGCGTCGACACGGTTCTGGGAAATAACAGTACGCAATATATAAACATGTACTGGGGAAACAGTACGGTCGCAAGTAAAAGCAATGGCGCGGCGGTATTCGATACGTCGAACGGATTTGTCGGGGTGTGGCATTTAAACGGTACGGGAACCCAGAAACGTGCCGATGCAACGGCAAATAACGACAGCGCCTCATGCGTCGGTGCGACCTACAATCCGATCGGAATCATTTGCGGATACGATTCGGTAAACGCAGGTATTAACCAATACGACAGTGTTCCGAGCGGGGTGAACCTTGCAAACCAGAGCTTTACCATTTCGGCCTGGTCAAAATTCGTGGAAGCGGTTCCCAGCTACAGCCGATATATCATCGGTCAGGGGACCGGTACGGCCGATAACGGTTTACACTTCGGATTTAGGCAAACAAGCGGGAAATATACGTTCGCATTCTATAGCGACGATTTAGACCAGGCAAGCGCGTACAATGGCGGCACGGGCTGGCATTATTTTGCCGGCACGTTTAGCACGTCAACCAAGCTGCAAAGTCTTTTTGCGGACGGCGCTCTGGATAATTCGAGAACTGCGACGGGAAATTATGTCGGAACCGGTCCGTTTTTCATCGGCCATTCTCCGGCGACCGGCGATCGGTTCGACGGTGACATGGACGAAATCGTCGTTTCCAATGTCGTGCGCTCCGCGGATTGGATAAAGCTCTGCTATCAAAACCAGAAAGCGAATCAGACGTTCGTCGATTTGGAAGATTATTCACGATGGAATTATTCGAAGAATTTGAACATTAATACGACCGTAAACGGGGCCGATGTTCCAAATAACGTCGTTGCGTTTCCTTTGTTGGTAAAGTTGACGGGCAGCAATTTCAATTTTTCCCAGGCAAAAGACGACGGCAGCGATATCCGGTTTGCGAAGCCAAACGGCGATCATTGCGCCTATGTAATTGACGAATGGGATAGGGTGAACCAAAACGCATCCGTATGGGTGAAAATCGACACGGTGTACGGAAACAACGGTACCCAATACGTTTCCATGTTCTGGGGAAACAGCGGTGCAACGGCAATGGACAACAGCGACGTGGTGTTCGATACTGCCAACGGGTTTGTCGGCGTCTGGCATTTGGGAGAATCCGGCGCCGGGTCAAGGTTTAATTATGCGCCGCTCGGGTATAGCGGCAATACGCACAATTATACCGGTAACGAAAGTACCGCGGGCGTGATCGGTAATGCCGACAGTATTACCGGCACAAAATACCTCGATTGCTCGAATATTTCCATTACGGGAAATCTCACGCTCAGCGGATGGGTAAACCCGGTCGCGTACGCGAATTACGGCAGGATAATCGGAAAGCAATGGTCCACCAATGTCTCGCCCTATCAGGTATACTCGCTGCATTTTACCGCGACCAATCCGCCGAACGCATACATGAAAATATCCGTAGGCGGGGCGATAAAAGGCGTCCAATCACTTTCTACTATTCCATTAAATCAATGGACGTATCTGACCGGCACCTATAATGGGTCGGCCCTCAATGTTTATTTTAACGGCCTTTCCGAAGCGACGTCTGCCGCAACCGGTGCTATCGATTCAAAATCCACGCTCACGACCATCGGGGCAAACGATTCCACGCCGGCCGAGCGAATCAACGGGCTTCTCGACGAGATCCGGCTGGAAAAGGTCGCCCGTTCGGCCGACTGGATAAAGCTTTGCTATCAGAACCAGAAGCCGAACCAGGTGCTTGTCGATGCGGACGATTATTCAAAGTGGATATGTTCCAAAAACATCGTTATCAATACCAACGGACTGTCGCTGTCCGGTCCCGTTCTCAAGTTTCCGTATTTGGTTCGTCTGACTTCGTCTAATTTCAATTTCAGTCAGGCATTGGGAAACGGCCAGGACATCAGATTCTCAAAAGCAAACGGTACGCATTTGCAGTACGAGATCGAGCGCTGGGACCGGGCCAATCAGCTTGCCGAAATGTGGGTAAAGGTCGATACGATATTCAAGGACAGTGCCCAGCAATATATCAAGATGTATTGGGGCAATACCGCGGCATCCAATACTTCCAACGGCGCTTCGGTTTTCGATACGGCAAACGGGTTTGTGTCAGTGTATCATTTAAATGATGTCAACGTCACTACCGGCTATAAGGATGCTACGGCCAACGGTTTTAACGCCACGGGGCACAGCATGGCGGTCACGGACACGGTCACGTCGGTAATCGCAAAAGGACAAGTGTTCAACGGATCGAGCAAATATCTCAGCATTGCGTCGGGAATCAATCTTTCGGGCAAGAATATAACGGTTTCTGCTTGGGCAAAGCTGGGCGCATCGGGCCTTAATCAATGGATCGCATCTCAAGGAACCGCGGCAAACGATAACTGCCTTCAGTTCAACTATACAAGCGGTAATACGTTTTCCTTCGGATTCTGGAACGACGATCTGCCGACCGCAGGGACCTACACGTCGACTGCGACATGGTATAACTGGGTCGCGACGTATAATGCGTCGACAAAGGCCCAAATCCTGTATCTCAACGGCGCCCAGAATATCACGCGGAACGCAACGGCAAGTTTTGCAGGATCAGGAGAGTTCGACATCGCCAGGTATTTGCCCAACGCAAACGGCTATTTCAACGGCACGGTAAACGAACTTCGTGTGGAAGACACGGTCCGTTCCGCAGACTGGATAAAGTTGTGTTACGGCAATCAGGTTACGGGGTCGACCATAACCACGCTCGACAGCAGCGACGCCTATCGGCCTTTGTCAATAAAACGGTACAATGGCGGAGCGGATTCCATTTACATCGGTACAACGCGCTGGGCAATAAAATTTGCCAAGAACGCAGGAGGCGGCATCAAATTCCTCGCGCAGGATTCGGCCTCCGCGAATCAACTTGACAAAAACATGTTTTACCTTTTGAACAACGGCAGCGAAAGCGACACCGGGACCGGCACGATTACCATGCTCGACAGCAGCATCGTTTTTGCGCGGGTCCGTCAGTCCAAAACGATGGCGGGCCAACCCTGGACAATAGATTATACCGTCCTTGGCTCGGGGAAATTGTTCGCCCGCGTGACCACCTATGCCGCGGCCGCAGTGAGCGGCGGTTTGGAATTCCGTATTGCAAACAATGCCACGGCCAATTACGACAATATCCAATACGGTCCCACTGCCGCTGCCTGCCAGGCCGTGATGCATGTTGATTCCGGTTCCAGAAAATATGATTTACTTATGGTACCGTTCGACCTGTGGCCGCAGGCCACCACGGTCACGGCAACCTCGAAATACGCGGGTATCGACGCGAACGCCTGGACCGCCAACGCCGGGATGCGCAGGACCTGGAATTTCATGATCGATTTTTCCCATAAGTCATTGCACGACAGCGCCGCCGCGTGGAAATACATCAACGATTACCGCAATTCGGACACACTGGGCTGGTTTGCCGGCACTGCGCTGTGCGAAAAAGCCTGGGAGAAATATCTTGTAGGACATTGGAAAATGGACGAAAAATCCGGGGACACGGCTTTCGACGCCAGTGCAAGTATTTCGGGAAACGGCTATGCCGGCACTATCCGCGGAGGCGGCAAATGGACAAGCGGCATGTGGGGTAACGGCGACAGTTTGGACGGTACCGACAGTATCCGGGTATGGCCGGGCGCTTCCGCGAATTTCAACAATGCTTCGCGCGGGTTTACAATAATGGGTTGGGTAAAGCCCGCCGTACCCATGACCGCCGCGACCATGCTTTTCCGGCAAAGAAATTCGACAACAGGGTATAATCTGTCCGGATACGCAGGCGGTGCAGCCGCTTTTGCGGTTGGCAACGGTTCGTCGACACGGACTTTACCCGGAGTAACGGTTCTTGATCCGGGACAATGGTATCATGTTGCGGCGGAAGAGACCTGGCAGCAAGATACGATGAAACTATTCATTAACGGTAATCTCGATACTATGAAAACCCTCGGCTCCGGATACCCGGCAGGCAGTACGGATTCGGTGACCATGGGCGCATCGTTCAACGGCGTTCTTGACGACATGCGATTTTATCAATATAACCTGACCGATCAGGAAATCAAGGCAATTTATTTAAAGGGCTATTCACCCGATCTCGGCATGTACAGCGTCCGCGCCGACAATAACGGACAAATGCAATGCCTGATGCACGGCGTTAACAGCAACAGGATCCTGCCGGTATTTCAAATCGCAAATTATTGGTCGAGCAACAATCCGCCGACGAACGTGTATGTCGATTCGCAATTATTGTCAAACGGGACCGATTACTTTACCGCCCTCGACCAAAGCGTCCGTACCCTCACGGTCGGGTTCAACCGGACAATCAATGCCAACTCGACGATTTTCGTCGGCAACAGCGCGATAGGCCAATCCGCAATGACGACGATGCCGCAAATGCTGTGGGGCCAGGCAACGGTCGGGACCGCAAACCATGTATGGGTGAAAAACTTTTCCGGGAATTACTTCGGCACGTCGGCGACCAATAATTTCTTCTTCGATTGGAAAATGACATACGGTAATGCGACAAATACGAAAAACGGCGAAATGTGGTATTATTCCTCGTCGGTCACCAATCCCAGCGCGCTTCTCGATACGAATGCAAACATCAATTGCGTCCCTGGGTATAATGCCGGCTACAGCGGCTCGTTCGGTCAGATCGGCATCAGATTGGCAAACTCAAACACTCCCACGTCCAATAAAGACGTGGATTCGGCATTTACCTATTCGATTGCCGAGAGTTCAAGCGTCAGAGTGTTGCTGGACCTTTACACGCGCAAAGTAAAAAATTCAACCGATTCCTTCCATATCGATACCCGGTGGGCAATATACCCGACCGGTCAAATCTGGAGATGGGATAGCATATCTTATTTAAGCGGTGCGGTTAAAAGCGTCTGGACCGGTTTTTACGAAGACTCGCTGAATTTGCCGACCATAACGCTTCCGACGCCGCATTCAAAATTGCGCGGCGGTTTTCATTCGACGACAATGCCCGATTTTGTCTCTGCAAAAACGGGATTTAGAAACAGCCGCGGCATATGGGCGCAACCGTGGGTTGCCGATACGCTTCGGTCAATTGCCAACAACGGCAGACTCGGTGTTGAATTTTATGACGCAACGACGAATCCGGACACCATGTGGGGAAATGTTCCGGTGCAATTTGCATTGTATGCCGACCTTCAACAAACCAACGTGACCAGCGGCCGCATCGATTCCATCGGTTGTTCGGTGCAGCATTTCCAGAACCCGGCATTGACAATACTGAACGGCAACGGCGTGTTGCAAAAACATACCTGGGGTGATCTCGATACCAACGGCTTTTCGGAAGGCGAGGGGGCCTATATCATTTCGGCGACCAACAACACGGTGCAATTTACGGTGCTTGCAAGCGCGGCCGATACTTCGTGCCGGTATAATCCCGCATTTCGAATAACCAATTATACATCGGCAACCGAACCGCAATATGTGCTTGTCGGACCATCGGGATCCGAAAAACTTCTCGCCAAAAATTACGGATATAACGTTTATTTAAACAAAACCAGGCAGGAAGTCATAGTGCAGCTCAATCAAACGTTTTGCACAAATACCAATGTGTATATATCGTACGACAAGACCTTGGCCGTTACCATGGACCGGTTTATTGCGTTTCCGGGCGATCGCAACGACACGTTGCGTTGGCGCACAGAAAGCGAATTGCAAAACCTCGGGTTTAATCTTTACCGGCGCATAAAGCCCGCGTTTTTGGATTCGGCGATTGCAAGCAACGCCTCGTCGAAGGCCGATACGTCGGACCCCGTCATTTCCTATTTGCGCAAGGGATTTGTAAAACAGGAAGATACCGGGTGGGTTGCGGTGAATTCCGGCGGAATAATCCGGGGTGCTGCGCAAGGAAAGTCCGTAGGACCCCGAAACTATTCGTTTGTCGATTATCGTGTGTTAAACGATATCCGATACGAATATAAAATCGAAGCGATAGACTATACGCAAAACACCTCGTTGTACAAGGACTATGCCGAGGCACTTCCTCGCCGCGCCGTGCCGCTTGTTTTCGAGCTGAGCGGCAATTACCCAAACCCGTTTCGTCTTGCCACAATGATCCGCTATGCGTTACCGGTCAAAACCAAAGTCGATTTATACGTATATACCCTGCAAGGCCGTTTGATCCGAAAGCTTGTCAATGCCCAAAAACAAGACGTCGGCTTTTACCGTATCGGCTGGGACGCAAAAGACGCTCGCAATCAAAGTGTTGCCTCAGGCCCCTATATTTACCGCATTGGAACGCCGCAGTTTTCAAAATCCAAAATCATGATTTTGGCAAGATAATCGTATGGTATCTTGTGATTTCCCAAGAACCGTTGTATAATTAAAATACGGCATACCGGTAATCATGGAGGGGACTATGATCAAAGGTTTTACGCTACTACTGCCATTTATTATTGTTTTTTCCAAAAGCATTTGTTTTGCCCAAGCAGATTGGGTGCATTTCGGTAGCGACGGCAAGCTCGTTTACAAAGCAGATGCAAAAGGCAATCGCATCATGGATTTTTCCACTGCCGGCTATATGGCAGGCGGCGTGGCACTTCCCGATGTTCCGGCAAAAGTGACGGTAACCCCTTCCGGCGGGGACGATAAAACCGCAATACAGAATGCCATAAATCAAGTAGCGGCCATGCCGCTGGAAAACGGGTTCCGAGGTGCCGTGATTTTGTCCGCAGGCACGTTCAAAACAAGCGGACCGGTGATGATAAATGCGAGCGGCGTTGTTGTCCGCGGCAGCGGAAGCGGCACAGCAGGTACTATCATAAACGCAACCGGCGGTTCGCTTTTCAATATTGCTGGATCAGGGTCTTATTCGGCAAGCAACACCGTGAATATTACCGACGCTTTTGTTGCGAGCGGCGCAATGTCTGTCGACGTGAGCAGCGCAGCGGGGTTTACCGTAGGCGACAATGTTCTCATTTCAAAAACAGTAACGGCTGCCTGGGTTCATTATGTGGGAATGGACAGCCTTGTCCGCGACAGCGCGAATCAGACATGGCTCGCCGTTGGAACGAAAATCACCACCGACCGCACGATCGTTGCGATCAATGGCAATAAAATTTCATTTGATGCGCCGCTATCCGATGCTTTTGATTCCCAATATCTTGGAAGTCCGGTGGGGACCGTTGCAAAGTATACCTATTCCGGAAGAATCTCTCAAACCGGTGTTGAAGACCTTAAAATAGTGGCACCCGCAGATACTGGTTCGTTTTCCTCATTCGACGTTAATGCCGCCATCGATTGCTGGGTAAAGAATATAGTCATTCAGGATGGCGTCAATTGTTTTTATGTGGAAAAAAATACCAGGCGGTTGACTATTGAAAATGTAGCCGTCAACCACACTGTTGTTTCAACCAACCCTGCTCTCCCAATGGACTTTCGCTGCGTTGGAACACAAATTCTTTTTGACAAATGCCAGGCAAACGGCAAAGGATCCTGGAGCTGGTCTACGGGATCAGTCGGTACAGGGCCTGTTGTCGTACTGAATTTCAGATCCACCCAGAATACCGGTATCTCGCCGCATATGCGATGGACGACCGGCATTCTAGCGGATTGCGACTCATTGCCAAGTGCGCCTTCAAATGCTCAAGGAATTTCGTTTCGGAACCGCGGCATAATGGGGTCGGGGCATGGTTGGACAACAGGTTGGTCGGTTGCCTGGAATGTCGAAACGCCATATTTTCTTGTGTCAAATGCTCCCGGCAGTATTAACTGGGCCATCGGCGGACATGGAACAAAAACTTCGAACGGGGGCGACTCCGACGGAATTTACGATCATTTTAACGCGACGGTCGCGCCAAAAAGTCTGTATCTTGCACAACTGCAGGAACGTCTCGGCCCCCAGGCGCTTGTCAATATCGGCTATGCAAACATGGTCGGCATAAGCCGGCCAGCGGTATCGGTGGCCTCATATTCCGCACCGTTCTTCGGCATTTTCGGAACAACGCTTTTATTCTCGTTGAGTCAGGCACAAGACATTGATGTCGGCATTTTTTCGGCAAATGGAAAATGTATTGAAACTATGGGCATGCGGGGTAATAAAGGGAATAATAGGGTCGAGTTAAAAAACGTGAAAAAAAACGTTTTACCTGCAGGAGTATACGTCGTGCGAGCAACTGTAAAAGGAGCGCGGCATGCGCTTCCGATGGTTATTCAATAGCAGCGGAGGGCAATGATGAAGAAGTTGGTCGGTATAGAAATAAAAAGCCCCGTTTCTTTTGCAAGAAACGGGGCTTTCGTATTGATCCTAAATCAATTAAGGCGATTAGCCTAAATCAATTTTATTTACAGATGGATAAATTACCAGCGCTTGCCGCCGCCACCGTAACCGCCACCGCTTCTTCCGCCGCGGCTTCCGCCTTCGGTCTTCGGACGGGCTTCATTAACGGTCAAAGCACGGCCTTCGATTTCTTTGCCATTGCAGGCAGCGATCGCGGCCTGGGCTTCCTGGTCGGATCCCATTTCAATAAATCCGAAGCCTTTTGAACGGCCTGTTTCACGATCCATGATCACGGTTGCAGAAGCAACCGAGCCGTACGGTTCAAACAATGCTTTGATGTCTGCATCACCCATACTATAGGCCAAATTTCCAACATACAACTTATTTCCCATTGAAACGCTCCCTTGAAACTGAATGTGATTTTTTTGGCTGCTATAGCACGAATTTGCAATGCTGCCGTTACGAGTATTAAAATAGGTTCCCGCGTTCGCATTATTCCGAAAAAACATACTATCTTCATAAAATGCCTTGCAAGGGCAAATGAACCGTTTCTGCGCGCAAACGCATTTTGCCGAAATTAAATTCTTAGTTAGCAATAAGCAATGCCGCGGATTATTTTCACTGTTCGGCGTTCCTTGTTTGTAAGGATCCATGTGCCTAAAATCAACAAGTACGACATACGGTCTTTCTTAAAGAGAATAAAACCCGACGCTGTCTTGGCTGTTTCGTGCGTGGCGGTTCTCATTGCCGCGCACTGCACGTATATGGCAAACGGTTTTATTTGGCTCGATCACGGCGACATCGAAGACGGGCGCGCCCTTGTTCCGCTGTCGCAATGGATGCACGCCTTTTTAACCCCTTTCGCATCGAGTGGATTCTATCGTCCGGCGGTAACGCTTTTTTCATAGCCTCGACGCCGCTATCTACAACTCCTGGGCGCCTGGATACCATTGTACCAATCTCGCTATTTTTTGCGCCGCAGCATTTGCGGCACCGTTTTTTCTAAATTGTTTCTTGCCGCTTTCGCGTTTGGAACGGTGGAGCGTTGTATTACTCTTTGGCGTTCAGCCGCTCGCTGCTGTCCCTGCAGGCTGCGTTTCGTTCAGAAGCGAGTCGCTTATGGCACTCTTTTTATTTCTGTCAATCGGTTCGTATTGCGCGGTCCGTACGGGCAATGATTACAAATGCATTGTTGCGCCGCAATCGAATCGCCGAGGCTGAAAAACAATATACCCGTTGTGCGGGCAATGGCACATCCGCGCCGTAACAGGCATTTGGTTAAACCGCTCTTCTTTTATACTCGTCATCGAGTGCGTATCGTATACGAAATAGTTTAAAAATGCGTTGAAAAATCGTCTAAAATGACGTATACTTTTTCAAGCGCAGGAGCAAAAATCAAAAAATGAAACGCATACCCGATATTTACGCGTATACCGATTATCGCACCTTTCTTGCCGATTATTATCGAACGTTTAAAGATGCAGACCCGGAGTTTTCCTTTCGAACCATGGCAAGGAGTATGGGTTTTACCTCACCCAATTTTCTTAAATTGGTCATCGACGGCGAGAGGGAAATCGGAAAAAACAGTGTTAAAAAAGTAATCGAGGGCGTTGGATTAAAAAAGAACGAAGCCCGGTATTTCTCGTATCTCGTATTTTTCAGAAAAGCAAAGACGATACTAGACAAAAACTATTATTTCGGCCTCATAACCTCGCTTCGAGCGGCAAAGCTTGTTGCCACGATTCAGCCGAGCCAATATGAATATTATAACGACTGGTATACTATAGTCGTCCGGGAAATGGTTGAAGGGAAAATCGCATCTACCTTGGATCACCGGGAATTGGCAAAAAAAATCATTCCGCCGGTGCTTCCCAAACAGGTGAAAAAAGCATTGAACACGCTTACGCGAATCGGATTGCTGAGCATCGATTCCCATAAGCGGTATCGCCAGTCCGCTTCCCTGATAAATACGCCCGATGAATTGAATTCCTTTGTGGTCAAAAAATATCATTGCGCAATGATTGAGCTTGCCCGGAAATCCCTTGATACGTTTCCTCCCGAAAAACGTGAATTTTCCGCATGCACGGTCAAGGTGTCGGGCAAAGGGTTCGATACGTTAAAACGGCGTATCCAGGAATTCCGCGAAGAACTGCTGCAAATTGTTGATACTGATGACGCTGCCGACAGAGTTGCGCAGATCAATATTCAGCTGTTTCCACTATCCCAAGAAGGAGTTTAAGGAATAACCTCATCCGCGCTTTGTACGACCTGGGATTTTCCTGTTCCAATGTTTTTTCAGAGCATTTCTTCACAGTTCAAGTGTATACAAAAAAAATGAAATTATAATTGATATTAAAATTTGATTGATTATATTAATAGGTGAAAGCTATTAAACATGTATACACCTTTTATTGTTTTTAATAAATAATCGCGGCAGTTTTTGAAATAAACGGGAATAATTGAAATAACGGTGGTATACTAGGTACAATACTATACCTTAATGGGTCAAGGAGGTTTTATGCGTTCGATATTTGTCGTAAGCATATTGGTGTTATTCATGGCAAAAAGCGCATTTTCGACAAAATTCGTCGCTTATGGCGACAGTAGGGACGACATGAATACTTTTACCTCGATCACTAATAAAGTCGGTGCCGAAAATCCCGAGGTGGTCTTGCATGTCGGCGATTGCTGGGGCTCGGCATCGGCCTCGTCGTGGCTGAATGCGATAAAAGCAAACTCGGTTACCAATGGATTGCTTTCTGCGAATAAATATCTGGTTTCGCGCGGTAATCACGAAAGTTTCAGTTCGCTGTCCGCACTTTCCCCGAGCGTTGTCCGGAATAACAGCGAAGAATATTCATTTACACAAGGTAATTGTTTTTTTGTTTCCTGCGGAATGGACCCCAGCGCGAACGGCGGATACGCCTGGCTCAGTCAACAGTTGAGTTCCGCGGCATCCCAGGCCGCTACGTGGCGTTTTATATTCAATCATTATCCGATTTATAGTTCGGGGTCGGGGCATGGCGCCGATGGAACGACATCGAGCGGAGCTGCCGTTACGCAGTACCGTAGTCTGTGCGATCAATACCATGTCACTATGTGCTTTGCCGGGCACGACCATGAATATGAGCGGAGCAAATTGATTTTCAATGGTGCTGCCGTAGGCAGCGGTACCACCTATAATATCAAACAGACTCCGGGAACTATTTATGTGGTAACCGGCGGTGCCGGTGCTCCGTTGTATTCGGTAGCAAGCAAATGGTGGGTAGGGTATAATGGGGGGATCTATAATTATACGATCATAGACGCCCGGAAAGACACGTTGCTTTTTACTGCAAAAAACAACAACGGAACCATAGTCGATGCTGTCACAATTATCAATCCGATAGCCAACGACGTGAAAGAAAAAATTCAAAATGCGGAAAAAAACGGACCGTACGGTCCGGGAAAGAACACGTTTACCATTGTTAGCTCCGTAGGCGCTCGCTATATGATCGTAGATGTCAACGGAAAGGTTGCTGTGAGCGGCATATCGACATCGGCACAAATGCGCTTGGATCTCTCAGGCCTGATGAAAGGCCTGTACATCGTCAAATGGGCGGCACGCGACCGGAATGCACTTCAAAAAATTGTTCTTGTGGAGTAATTGTTGCGAAGCATTGGTTTTGTAGTATGAAAAAAAACGATACTACTTCCGAACCGTCGATACACCGTGTTCGTTATGAGTCTTTCGGCGGCATCATTTCGTCGATAGATCCGCCGTTTCTTGCATGGGTCGATAAAGGCTTCATGCGCAAACTCGGGTATTGTGCGTCCCCATTATGGGAGAAAAAAGGCATTGCCCGACAGGGCGAGGCATTCCTTTCGGCCCCCACCGAAGTACATTGGGCAGTGACCAATCGATGTTCCAACGGATGCTTAGGCTGTTATAAAGACTCGCAACCGTCCGAATGCGCCGAACTTTCCACCGATGCGCTTAAGGCTTCATTGAAATCGTTGCGCGATCTGGGAGTGTTTCATGTCGCGCTGGGAGGCGGGGAAGCGTTTACAAGAAGCGACTTGCATGAAATTGTCCTGTATTCCCGCGAAATCGGGCTGGTTCCGAACCTGACGACAAACGGATTGTCAATTGGAAAACATGAAATTGAAATTTGCAAGCTCATGGGGCAAGTGAATATCTCATGCGACGCCGTTGGGAAGGATTTCTCCGTCAACGGCAGGAACGGATCCTTCGAACAAATCGAAAACGCAATCCGGGCGCTCAAACATGCGGCGGTATCGGTCGGCATCAACTGCGTGGTGTCGCGGAATAATTTTTACTTCCTCGAAAAAATCGTCGAGTTTGCGGCGCGTGAAGGATTGAATGAAGTTGAATTTCTTAAAATCAAACCATCGGGACGGGCGAAGCAATGGTATGCCGCAAACGCGCTCACTCAGGAAATGATACGGGCGTTTTATCCGATGCTCATGCGTTTCAATCGCCCCGATTCATTGGAACTTAAAATCGATTGCTCGTTTGTTCCCGCAGTACTGTATCATAAACCGGAAAAAAGCGATCTCGAAAAATGCGCGGTAAGCGGTTGCGACGCCGGCAATATGCTGCTTTCGGTCAAAAGCGACGGCGTCTTTGCCGGCTGTTCGTTTGTTGATAATAGCGATAACGATCAGGTGTCGAAGATCGGCGAGCAATGGAGCGCTTCGCGTCACCTGAATCGTTTCCGTCAATTGGTCGCTTCCGCACAAAAACCGTGCCGGTCTTGTCGGTATCTGTCTTTGTGCCGCTGCGGGTGCCGTGCAACGGCAGGCTTCTATACAAACGATTTCTTTGCACCGGATCCGGAATGCCCGTTCGTGTTCGATTATACGCATCGGCAGTCGATTTCCAAGAGGTCGATATAATCAATTTGCTGTTCGATATTCACTTTGTCAAAAGGTGACGACATGAACCAAAAAGCGATCAGATTTCCCCGCGGGGTTCTTAAAATCAAAAAGGGTTACAATCCGAATTCAAGCAGCATCGGCACGGTATTGTATTCCTTTCCTC
Organism: Fibrobacteria bacterium; assembly: GCA_037447435.1. GTDB lineage: Bacteria > Fibrobacterota > Chitinivibrionia > Chitinivibrionales > FEN-1185 > FEN-1185. The sequence continues at coordinate 30,362 of JBBIGR010000033.1, read as the reverse complement.
TTGCCTTTATCGCTCTCGGCGCGATCATCGCACTTTGCGCAGCGCTTATTAAAGGAAAGGCAAAAGATGAAAAATGAAATCGCTTTTTTCACTCGTCTTTGCGGCGGCAATCCTCACATCAAATTCGATTGCAGCACCGGCATCGATCGAAAACGGCGATAGCGCGGTTTCTAAATGCCTTGAAGCAAATCCCGGCTCCGGCGCAAGCGATTTGCTTGCATATGCAAAAACCTGCGAACGGGTAAATAAAAAATTTCCAAATGCAACAATGCGCGCAGTCCTTTACAAACGGATCGGCGACACTTATTACGACATCGACCATGTGCGCCAGGCGGAACAATGGCATTTTTGGTATAAAAAAGCTGCAAAAACGGACCCGGCATTGAAAAATTCCACTCCTGTCGGGTATCGTCTGCAGGAATATTTCAAGATTGCGTTACGAAAATGGTGTGTGAGAGCGGCTTTTATCATGTACATGCTTTTGCTTGCAGCACTCGTATTTCGGGCTGTGAAAAGCCGCTATTCGTTCGATATGCGGTTCTTTGCAAAATGGACATTGGTGTTTTTCTGTATTTTCTCAGTCGGTTCCGTCGTTGTTTTTCTTACCGATGCCCGGTCATTTACAAAAACCGGGCCCAAGCTGCTGTCGCCAAATGCCGTCTCCAGTAGCGATCCGTCAACAAGCACCTTGGTTCTCAGGCCGATACCGCCTATTGTCAATCCCGTGATTCCCTTCGGCATAATCGATTCTTCCAGACCGGGACGGTCGCTGCTTGTGTTTCTGCTCGGATTTGTTCCCGTCGCATTTGCCGTTTTGTATCGTTCCTTTCGCAAGCCCTATTCCCGTTTGAATTTAAGCGTCCTCGTTATCCTTGCTGTCGTATCGATATGGGGCCATTTTTTTGCGATAACGGTATTTGACGGCATGGGCAACCCCATCAATGCCGTGACAAAAATCAGGGTTCTGTATTCCGGGGAACCGGAAAAATTACTGCTCACCAATTTTCCAAAAGCCCTGAAAGCAAATCCCGATTTATTAAAAAGCAACAATGAGGACCTTTCGGAATTTATGGAAAACCATTATCCGAACGGGTTTTTGCACAATAAGCAATAATGTGCTCCGTCCTCCTACGGTGCGAATGAAAATTTTCAAAGGAAACCCTTTTGCCTGCGATCCTTTTACCGGCAAGAAACTCTCATACTTGAGCCGCAACCCATGTTCGGTTCTCAAAAAGGGCGCAATTCCCTTTGGTATTGCAGCGGTCTTTTGGCATTTTTCGGATTTTGTCGAAAAGGTTCGACTTCAAGCTTGCTAAAAATGATTTGTCCCTAAGATTGCAATCGGAAAAAGGGGAAAAAGGACACGGTTCAACATCTCCCTCTGCACTGATATGCACAAACCCTCTTCCGGCCGAAAGGCAAATGCCGAGATCGTATTCATCACCGGGAAAGTCGAAAAATATTGCGTTGTGCTTTTTCCGCATCGTTCCAACGAATTGTTTCAATGCTTGTTTTTGAGTTTTATCGAGAGCCAACGATTCCGTCCCGCATTGCGCCGGTAAATATTCTATATAGAAAAAAACTTTGCATTTCATAGCGTATAGTTCTTCGATAAATTGCGGGTCTGTGGAAGCATCGTAATTCGTCTTACAAGCAGTTATTGATGCCCCGTAAAAAACGCCGTGCTTTTTAAAAAGTGATGCGGCTTTATTGCATTTCATAAATACTCCCGACCCGCGCCTGGCATCGGTATCAAGCTCTTTTCCCTCTACACTGAGCATGGGCACTATATTTTTCCTGTTTTTTATCAACATCACTTTTTCTTCGTCGAGCAATGTTCCATTTGTAAATACCATGAATATAAGGTTTGGAAATTTTCCCGTAATGTCGAAAAAATCCTTTCTGCAAAACGGTTCACCTCCTAAAACCACCACAAAAGATACGCCTAATGCTTCTGCTTCTTCCAATATGCGTTCCCATTCGATTTTATTTAATTCTTCACCCTTTGGCGGGTGAAGTTCCTTTGCATAACATCCGGTGCAGTACAAGTTGCATTGATGCGTAATGCTCATAATGATGAAAGGCGGTACCATTATCCCTTGATTTTCGTAAGATTCCCTGATTTTGTTGGCCGTTCCGAAGTGTTTCGCAAATCGCAACATTGTAAAGGCAAAACCGGGATTTGTCATTGAAATCCAAAATGCTTTTTTTATCATGTCACCCAATATTTTGTTTATTTCTTTTCTATAATTTTCAACCATATCGCTACCATCGCCTTTCTAAAAAGTGTATTGCAGTTCGTCGTGTTTTTCCGACTTAGGAATAATGCAATCGCTATGCCGTATAAAAACTGGGGAATTTGAATGAATTTTGCGGCGCAGAGTCGCACATTTGCAACTATTTATTTGTTTAAAACAATACTGCGTCTGTTTAAATCTTTTCGGGGTGATTATTTTTTATTGACATTTTTCCCTTTTTTTTGTATATTGAGTATATGCTCATTGAGTAATAACTCATAAAAAAGGTTTTTGATGAATAAGCGCTCTCTTCAAAAGGAACAAACAAGGGAAAAGATTCTGCTCGCCGCGCACCGGTTGTTTGCCGCAAATGGATTTGCGACAGTGAATACGCATGATATTTCGGTGGAGGCGGAAGTTTCGCATGGATGCATTTTCGTTCATTTTCCAACCCGAAGCGACTTGATTATTGCCGTTATAATGCGGTTCGGTGAAAAAATTGCCGCGCGCGTGCATGTTTTGGAAGAAGCGAACCATTCCCTGAAAACAGTGCTCCGGGCGCATGTGGATATTATTAAGGAAAACGAATCGTTCTATACGCAGTTGCTTCGGGACAATACTGTTTTACCCCGGGAGGCCATCGTACAAACAATTGCCATACAATCCGCAGTTTCTCACCATATCGGCAAGGCTGCGCACAAAGAAATAAAAAAAGGAAAAATAATGGCCATTGCCGACGATTTGCTTTTCAATACCTGGATGGCGCTTTTACATTATTATTTGACAAATAAGCAACTGTTCGTCGTGTCGGGTTCCGTCATGGAAAAACACGGCGGGAAATTGCTCGATCATTTCATGAAACTTATCACCATTAAAACACGGGAGGCCTAAAATGGCGACACAATGCATTGCATGCGGAATGCCAATGGAAAAAAGCGAAGACTTTGCAAAACAGGATACGTCGAAAAACTATTGCCGGTATTGCGCTCGGCCCGACGGCAGCATGCAGAATTACGAGGAAAAATTGAAATCCCTGACTTCGTTTATCATTCGCACGCAAGGTCTGGTCCAGCAGGTTGCGCGGGAATCGGCACGGGAAATGATGTCCAAGCTGCCGGCCTGGTCAGGAACTAAATAGCGGCGAGGGGAGGACGTTTGGCCTAGGGCCGCATCGTGAACTCGCGGTGAGATTCTCTAAATAGTTCATCGATTATTTATATGAATTTATTCAGAAAAATGATGTATAATATATGCATAAAAAGTATATATTATGCATATGGAGGTGTTATGAGAACGACACTGGATCTTCCTGAATTGCTTGTTCAGGATGCTATGAAATTGTCTCATCAAAAAACGAAAACGGCGATGATTGTAAATGCTCTTGAAGAATTTGTCAGGAAAAACAGGATTCAGGGGTTAAAAAAATTTCGAGGGCAAGTAGATATCACTGTCGACCTGAATAAACTTCGGAATCGTTCATGAGCGTTTTGGTCGATTCATCAATATGGGTTGATTATTTTCGTGGAAAGGGCAATGCGGATGCGCTCGAATTGCTCATTGAGGAAAATCTCATTGTCGTAAACGACTTGATACTTGCAGAATTGGTTCCGCCTCTTCTTGTTCGCAAGGAAAAACATCTCATCTCATTGCTTCGGGAAATTAAACGGCAAACGCTTTCCATACAGTGGGATGAAATCATCCATTTGTTTGGCAAGTGGCGTAAACGGTATTGGTATTCCCGACTTTATCATTGCTCAAAATGCCATCCAAGGGAAACTGCGATTGTTTTCAAACGATAAGCATTTTAGCATTATAGCAAAGCATTGCGCTTTGGGTTTATATATCTAAAAAGCATTGTTGTTTTTCCTTAAAACCTTCCCGATGCTCTCCAACGTCTGGCTTTTCATCGGCTCAGCCTCATTCATGAGTTGATGCTCGCCATGATTGATAAAGACAACACTGCATCCCGGGATCTTTTTTTCCAAAAACGGGATATTGTATCGCCAGTCGACGGTATGGTCTTCAATGCCCTGGATAATGGTCACGGGCAATGGCCGCGGCTTCGCTTTCCGCATCCATTTCTCCCATGAAAACAATGCCTTTCCCCATTCCAAAGGGAATGTATGGACTTGAAGAGGGTCGCGGGCAAACCAGGCCAGGTACGCCGTGTCGGATGTCGCATTGCGCAGCCATCTGTGAATTGTCGATGTAAAGGGACTTGCGAAGAAATAGGATAATTTCGACATATGCCAATATTCGGAGCGTATCAAAGGTGCAATGAGGATGATATCGCGGAATTCTGCGGCTCTCTCTCTGAAACAGTAATCCAATATCACCGAACAGCCGGTGCTATGCCCGCATGCTATATAAGGTTTTGGCAAATATCGTTTTGTTTGGGCAAAAAAATCTCGGAGCGCCTTGGTGTATTGTGGGAATGAATCGATCGAAACCCGCGGGCCGCTCGAAAACCCGTGTCCCGGTAAATCGAAAACCGCGACAGAATAATGCTCTTTAAGAAATAGCGATATTAGACTTGATACTATGCCGGTATGGTCGTAATAACCGTGGACAAGAAATACCGTGCCGAATGTTTTTTCCGGTTTATAAATATGGGCCGCACAGGTGTATGATCCGGAAATAAATGTTCCGAAAAAGTGGGGAACGGATGCGTGATTTAAACCGTAATAGTCGAAATAATCTAAAATTTCTTTGGAATAGTTTTCGGTATTTGAAAATGATAAGGGTTTTATTGAATGTCTGATCGCGGCCGTGTCAAACGGCTCGTGCAATTGATTTCCGTTTGCACATGCTCCTAAAAGCAACAGCAGAAGGTGAAAAAGTGATGTTTTCATGGCATAGTGGTTGCTGTTTATGCACAATAGTAATTTTGTAGAGACGCGCTGCTACGTCTCTACTCTATAAAATTAGTGAGAATCAATTCTTTTTATGCAGTAGGTTTCTTATACACATTCAAGCCGATTTTGATTGCTTCATTCCCAGGCACGGCTATATTTCCTTCGGTGGTGGCTATAATATTCGTTTTACCCGATGCCGATTTTCCAAAATCCTGAGTCAAGTCGACTTTGATGGTCAGAATATTGTTTTCAACTTTCATGTCGCAATTTTTTGCCATGGCAAAACTCCTTTTAAAAGTTAAGCAAAAGGTAAATGCCCCTGAAAAGGGAGTGAAGAATATAAAAACAAAATATAGCTTTATCATGGCTTTATCCGCAAAGTCTTTGGCATAAAACATTTTCGCAGCTATGACCAATGCATTTTATCTACTGCGCACGCAACACAGGCGCCCGATTGTACCGGGGAAAATTAAACCGTTTTCTACCGCATCCTGTCGGGTGAAAAGAAGCGTCGCGGGGCTTAGCCGCGTTATCGGGGCTGCTATTCTGTATTTTATGGTTTTGTTCCTTCCTGCTCATGCCGAAAAAAATGACGGCATGCTGTATCCGGGGATTATTCAGAGTCAACACGCATGCGCGGTGCTGGCTATGCATGATTTCTTCGCATGCCATTGGCAGGATGCCGAATCGCTGTGTTGCGTTATGAAAAAAATAGAGCGTGACAGCGGAGCAGTACCGCTCAGTTACCTGCTGCGATTTGCCATGCGGACCTGGCGAATCTTAAACGACGAATGCGAAAATAAGGCTCAAAGCGAGGCCATGCTCAAAGAGCTCGATCCTTTGCGCGCCGAATGCCTTCGAATTCTTCATACGCAGCATTTTTCGCAAGTGTCTCGGCCAACCCGCCTTTTTTTGGAAGGGGGTATCAACGGATTCAATGCGACGCTTAAAATTCGGACGCAACCGGTGACGGCGATGATCAGCGGATTATCGTCGGTCAAATTGCTCGACACCGCTCATGCGCTGGCCCCCTCCATGGCCGACGTGTATCTCGGGTTGGGCATAGCCCAATGCGCTCTCGCCAATGAACCGGGTATCATTCAACTTGCGATGCATCTGTTCAGCGGTCTGCATGTCAACCTCGATACCGGACTCGCCTATTTACGCATTTGTTCCAAGGAAGCGATGTACACGAAAGAAGGTGCGCAGGAATATCTCATTCAATTCCTTTCACCCCAAATCCCGAGTCAGAGTGACGAAAAGCAAGAAATATTCAAAACCCTGCAGTCGAATTTTCCAGGCAACCCGTATTATGTATTTCAGGAATTGGACGAAGGCTTCTCGTTTCACCGACAGATGGTCTATCAGAAACGCCTGGTCGAATCGGCAGTACCGCAAATGAGCCGATTCGATACGAGTAATTTTATTTTGAAAACATATGCGAATCTGGTGAAAATGCAATGCGCGGCAATCGATACGGTCCTTACTGGCGAACATATTCCTCAATGCGGATCAATACACCCGAGTTTCTCTTTTTATCCGATGTTTCTTGAAACCGCGGCTCAAAAATACGAGCTCGATATGAAAAAAAGAACAATGCTTACAGGTCTTCGGAAAATGGAAGTGCGTCGCTATCTGCACGAAAGAGAACAAACCATTCATATCCTCTGTTCGTCCGGTATCAATCCGATGCTTCGTGAATATTATTTGTGGCATATCGAAGACGGCTTGCCGAAGTAAGTTGTCCGCATGCCGCAGATATTCCCGCCCCGGACGAATTGCGTACCCGTACGAACAATTTCCGTTCCACAAGCCACGATGCGAATTGCCTGACAGCCGCATTGCTCGGCGTTGTGAATTTACAAGACGGATATTCGTTGAATGCGATGAGGTTGACGCGTACCGGAAGGCCGGTGAGATAATCGGCGAGCTCTTCGGCCATTTCGCGGCTGTCGTTGACTCCTGCGAGTAATACGTATTCGATAAGGAAAACGCCTTTTTTACCGAGCGGGAAGTTGATCAGGCTTTCTTTCAAAGTTTTAAGGGAAAATTGGCGGTTAATCGGCATGAGCTTGTCGCGGAGCGTGTTGTTCGGGGCATTCAATGAAATTGCGAGCCTGACATGAGGAATGCCGTATAAGCCGAGGTCGCGGATGCGGTCCGCATTGCCCGCCGTCGAAATCGTGATGCTTTTCTGGGGAATATTGAGTCCGTGGACATCGGTCATCACCCGTATCGCCTGGACAACGTTTTTGATATTGTCAAGCGGTTCGCCCATTCCCATGAATACGACGTTGTCGATGTGTTTACCAAACGAAAAAATGGCGGCCCATACCTGTACCACGATTTCCTCTACCGAAAGGTTGCGCGCAAACCCGTTTGCGCCGGTTGCGCAGAATGCGCAATTCATTTTACAGCCCGCCTGGCTCGATACGCACAGCGTATTGCGGTTTTTTGCCGGTATAATAACGGATTCTATTGCTGCTTCATCGGAAAACGTTGTGGCGAATTTAACAACCTCATTTTCCTGTTTGCTGCTTATTTTAAAAACCGGAAAGCCGATGTCTTCTGCAAGCTTTTGCAACAATCCGGGCGAATTGGCAAACTCGGGCATGGTTGCAAATAAAGTATTTCCTTTTCGGAAATACTCCCGGTACAATGCGGTTGCATGAAAAACGCCTTTGCCGTAATGCTTTTTAAGGTCGGCGCTTAGTTCATCGAGGGTCATTGAGCAGATAGTAAATTTCATAGGGTTATTACAGATTGTCTTTTTATTGGCAAAATCGCCTCATTAAAACTATCCGGTTGCGGTGCAACGAACAAGGTATAATATAATGGAAACATTTAGTTTTGTCCGGCCCGAACATTTAAATCATCATGGTTTCCTTTTCGGCGGTCAATTGTTGAAATGGATGGATGAATATGCTTGGCTTGCCGCGGCAAGGGATTATCCCGGAACGATTCTTGTCACACGCGCAATGGACAATATCCAGTTCAACAAGCGGGTGAGTAACGGTTCTATTCTCAGGTTTTGCATTCAACCGTACAAAGTGGGCAATACCTCGGTAACCTATTATATCGAGGTTTTCGCTGCCGATCAGACGTCGAAAAACGAGTATTTGGTGTTGTCGACACACGTTACGTTTGTCGCGCTTAACGAACGGGGCGAAAAAGTCCCGTTGCCGAAAACCCCTGTCGAAAAAGAATAGCTATTTCGAAATTCGCAGCCTGCGATATAATGTCGATTCGCTAATTCCCAGCACCTTGGCCGTTTCCGCTCTGTTTCCACCGGTCAATTTTAGAATCGACCGTATGTGTTGCGTTTCGATTTCCTCAAGGGGGATTACTTTTACGGCGTTGATGGGGGTGCCATCGGCGCCGTTTATGGCCGCGGGTAACGTTTCCGGGGTTAATACGCCGTCGTTGCACAATACCGCGGCATGTTCAAGCGCATTCTCAAGCTGTCGCACATTTCCCGGCCAAAAATAACGGGTGAGAACATCGACGGTTTGCGGATCGAGCCGTAGATTCAAAATGGCATATTTTTTTGCGAGCTTCGATACGAAAAACCGTGCGAGCGGCAGTATGTCTTCGGTCCGTTCGCGCAATGGAGGAACAACAATGTTCAGGACCCGCAAGCGATACAGCAAATCTTCCCGGAACAATCCTTCGCTGACCAATTTGTCAAGATCGCGGTTCGTCGCCGAAATCACCCTGACGTCTATGTGCTGGGGCTTCATCTGGCCTACGGGTCTTATTTCCTTGGATTGTAAAACGCGCAAAAGTTTCGCCTGTGTGGAGAGTGAAATATCTCCGATTTCATCAAGAAATATCGTGCCCTTTTCCGCAGCTTCAAAAAGACCTATTTCACTGCTGTGAGCGCCGGTAAAGGAACCCGCTTTGTGGCCGAAAAGTTCGTTCTCAAGAAGGGACTCGGGGAGGGCCGAGCAATTGACTGCCAAAAACGGATGGTGTTTTCGTGCCGATATTCCATGGATATGACGGGCCAGCAATTCCTTGCCCGTGCCGGTTTCACCGGTAATGAGGATGGTCGTGTCGAAGGAGGCGACCCTGTCCGAGAGTGCCAGCACGTTCATAAAAGCCTTGCTTTTCGTTTCCACTCCGGAAAGTAATGCCGGCACTTGCGAAGCCTGCAATTGTTTGCGATGCACGTTTAATGCCCGCTGTTGTTCGCGAATCCTCATAGACAGCCGTTGCACCCTTTTCTGTATGTCGGCGGCGAGGAAAAAGGGCAATTGGGTATCGAATTCGTTTCCCCATGTGTCAATGTCTTTTCCGATGAAAATGCAATTTGACGCTTCGGCACCCTGGCATTTGGTTTCCGAAAAATAAACGTTTTTACCAAGGCAATACGAAACATACCCGCTCAAATATCCGACGATCACCCAGCAGATCGGTGCCAAAGCCTTACCGAATTCATTACGGTGTTGTTCGACTTCGGCCGAATCGGCACAACGCAATTGCATGGTTAATGCGTTCGATGATTCCTCAAGTGAGATCTCGATTATTTCGGCATAGCCGAACCCGATGATTTTAATGAGCTCCGCGACGGCCTTGATCAATTCCTCTTTGCTGTCCCACGTAAACAGCCTTTGCATACCCGCGCAATCCGCCTGTCCCCAAAATAATCCTTTTCGGGTAAGAATTCGCCGGGCCATATCTTCACCGATGGTCTCGATCAAATCCTTTCGGAATTGGCCAAGCGACGAGAGATCGTGAATAAGTAGCCGTCTGCCCTGAAGTCCGACAAAACCGGGAGAAAACTGTATGAGTTCGCTTATGGAGAGATTTGCAGCTTTCATGATACCTCTGTCAAAAAGACAGTGAAATTCAGTCAAAATGACCTGTAAATATAATAATATAGTTTCATTATTTATATAAATCAAATAGTTGCAAAAGAGTAATGTTTGGCACAATATCTGCGGTTAGGTAATGAGGCTCAATGAACCTTTGCGGAATAAAAGTGTCATTTAATTGATATCAGGAGTCTTTTTATGAATCCCAAAACAATCATATTCCCGCAAGCGAGCTCGATTGCCGGGGAGAACGACGACTCTTGTATTGCAAAGGGCTTGGTGTGGAATACCGGATTCGACAGGAAACACTGCCTGGAAATACATGCTGTTCCCGATAAAGTTTGCCCGGGCAATTGCCCGTACTGCCCTTATGGTCCGACAAGTCGTGCGACGATTAACAGGGAATGCTTTTTCTTAACAGAGAAGATCATCCATGATCTTGAACGCAGATTGTGTCGGAACGGTCCAGTTCAAAACATTGTGATCTGCGGGCCCGGAGAAGCGACTCTTCATTCCGACCTCAGGGCAATTATAAGCGGCATAAAAAAAACTACCGCGGTTCCCGTAACCGTCGCATCGTGCGGCGGATTGTTATGGATGAAAGGGGTACAGCAAGACCTTCAAAACGCCGATAGTGTTTCCGCGAATATCGATGCTGCAGACAAAAATGTTTTTCACGCCATAAATCAGTATCAGGTGCAAATACCTTACTTGCGATTTGTAAATGGACTTTTCGAGTTTCGATCGCGTTTCAGGGGCGAATTCACTGTGAATGTGAGCCTTGTCGACGGAATAAATTCTCATGAATCGCATGTTGCGGCTTTGGCAGCAATGGTCAAAAACCTCGCCCCTAAACAGATTATGGTCCGAACCTTCGTACCGGCCGATCGCGGCTTAAAAACAGTTTCGGCCGATATCGTCCGGTTGCAATATCTTGCTTCATATTTTGGCCCCAAAGTTCGTGTTGTAAACCATGGTGCGGCCGAGAATGGTGTGCGTCAAACCAAGTCCGTGCGAAAGGAAAACTTATGCTGAAGGTACAAAGGTCGAAAATAACAAAAATATTGCGTTATGCTCATTCGGTCCTTACAAGCGTACCGTTCCATGAAACAGCGGCGTCTTGTATGGAAAGCGACGGGTTTCCGAAAACGCGGTTTGAATTGGGACGGCAGCTTTACGATAAAGCAACGATAGCCGTTGGGGCGGAAATGTCGGACGATGAGGAAATCAATGCATTGGATTCCCGGATTATCGGTTTGCAAAAAAGTATTGCGGCACGGTATCTCGAATTCGTGCAGGCCGCTAAAATAAGTTTTGGAAAAGATTCCCTGTCTATGCTCGGAATGGGTGCGACTTTGCCGCGATCGCGGTGGGCTTCGTTTGAAAAGGCAAAAAATTCCTTTGCAAAGATATGCGAACACCCGCATCTGGTCGCTTATTTGGCAGGATCGGGCTTTGGAGAAGTTCAAATCACCTCGGCAAGCGAGGAAATCGATATTTGCAATGCAGTCATCCAGCGCCTCGAAAGCCTGAAAAGATCCTCGCAAAACAATGCGTTCGAACGAAAGGTCGCAATGGAATCTTTATGTCAATGGCTTTCGGAATTTTGCGGAAAATGGGAAGCGGCGTGCGAAAAAAATCCTTTGTTTGGGGAAATCATTCAATTCGATTCGCAGGATATTGATTTATGCATAAAACCAAAGGATCAGGAATTACGAGACGCCTTTGAAAATTATGCGGTCTCATAATGCTTGAATAAACGGCATGGGGATACTATCAATTAAAACTGCTGAGGAACACTATGGCCGAATCGCACAAGGTAAAAGTCGTTGACGGTATCGTGAGGGTTTTCGGTGCAAACGGGGAACGGGAACGGGTTATTTGCGCCGGAGCAATGAATGCCGAACTGAATGGTGAGGAAATCGTAGTAACCATGCAAGGAGGAAAAAAGAAGATTTACAGCGTTCGCGGCTTTTTCAAACGAAATGCATAAGTACTGCCTTGAAAAGTAGTTATACAAAGGAGACTATCTTGAAAAAAATCGTAATAATAGGAATGGTGGTTGTGTCGGCGACCGTGTTGCTGTTTTTAGCAAAATGGAAATTATTTAAAAAATGATCGCGACCTGTTTTTTTAAAAAATCTTTTAATTTATAAGGAGTTGTATCATGAGAGTGTTTGGTTGTGTTGCATGCGTAGCGGTTTCTGGTATGATCGTTGTTTTGTCCGGTTGCGCGAAAATTCCCGAATCCGAATTGAGCAATGCGAAAGCTTCTTTGGATTCCGCGCTTGCTTTTGGGGCCGATAAATATGTTGCGGTTGAATTCTCTGCTGCAAACGACTCGTTAAAAGCCGCCGTCGCCGAAATTGAGAAACAAAAAACCGGACTTCTTGGCCGCAATTACGATAAAGCCAAAGCGTTGTTGGTTACGGCAACGGTTCTGGCGCATAATGCACAAACCAAAGCCCTGGAAGAAAAGCAGAGAATGAAGACGGCGGTGGATTCGTCCCTTTCCAAAGAAGATGCTTTGATGGCCGAAACCAAACAGCTGCTTACCAAGGTTCCAAAAGGCAAAGATGCAAAAGCATCGCTGGGGACAATCGAAAATGAAATAGCAACCATCGATGCATCACGTGCCGATGCGGTTCAGGCCAAATCGATAGAGAATTATCCCAAGGCTATTTTTCAAATAAATGGAACCGTTGCAAAACTGGATTCTATCAAGGAGGAATTGACAACAATAATAGGAAAAGCCGCACCCAAAAAGTCAAAAAAGTAATTTAGTACCGTTACGCCGGATCGATATCTTGCGTAACGGAATATCGCTCCCTTCGGCTCAGCCGCTTCCTTATGTCTACGAAAATTCCCAATATCGTTGCAATTGCCCCGTTTTAATTAATATATTGCTAATAAGAATAGTAACAAATGGGGAAAAGGTATGGACACCAATTTCGCTCCGGCTCAAAAAAGCAGCTTAGAAGAGTTGCAGGCTGAAATCCGTTTTGTCAGCCTTCATCCCGTCATCAACACGCTGCTTCGTTCGGTTGCCGGTGTCCTGGCGGTACTCAATAAAAATCGGCAAGTCATAACGGTCAACGCCGATCTTTTAAGGACATTCGGGTTTACCGATGCTTCGGAATTGTTCGGACTTCGTCTCGGAGAAATCGTTGAATGCCGGCATTCAAAGGAAGAGCCTGCCGGCTGCGGTACGACGAAATTCTGTCAAACCTGTGGCGCTGCGATAGCAATGATGATCTGTCAGGCCGACCGCAAACCCGCCGATCAAAAGTGTTGCATAGAAGCCGTTGCCAATGGTGAAAATGTCGATTTATATTTTAAGGTCCGTGTCGTTCCCGTTACGCTGAATTCCCATGATTTCATGATCGTTTTCCTCACCGACATGACGCAAGACCAAAAATGGGCCTCCATCGAGCGCGTTTTCTTTCATGATATAGGCAATTTACTGACGGGCCTCGAAGGTTTGTCCGAATTGTTGGTCTCCGATGAGCCGGAAAGCAAAAACGTTAAACGTCTCAATCGGTTAGTGATGCGAATGAGTAAAGAAATCGAAATGCAGCGTATGTTGTTTTCTAACAAAGCAAGCCATTACGAACCGAACTTCGAGGAAATCAATCTTGGCCATTTTATTAAGGAATTGCACGGTTTCCATGCCGCATCCGAATTTTCAAAGGATAAAACGCTGGTCTTGCCGCAAGGATTTGAAAATTCGTTCGTCACTGCCGACTATTCTCTTTTATATCGAATTCTCGTGAACATGATAACAAATGCGTTTGAAGCTTCGCACGCCCACGATACCGTCGAATTAACTATTTCGCAAACGCAGCAGCATACCGCTTTTTCAGTGCATAACAGCGGCGTAATTCCGCCCGAAATCCAACACCGCATCTTTCAGCGGAATTTCAGCACGAAAAACGGCGGCGGGAAAGGAATAGGCACCTATTCCATGAAACTGTTTGGGGAAGAGTTACTTAAGGGGAAAATGACGTTTATCTCCAGCCCCCAACAGGGTACCGTCTTTACATTTCTTTTACCAAAATAAATTTGCATAGGATCGTTGGTCATGAAGCCTTCAGCCGGTAAGAATTTAAAACGGGCGTTGTATTTTTCCCTCGGGTATATAGTTTTCTGTTCTTTATATATTTGGCTCTCGGGTCGTATCGCGCGGCTCAGTACCGCAAATGTCGAACTTCTGGCCCATATTGAGCTTGTCAAAGGTATAGCTTTTATCCTTTCTACCGGGATCCTGCTCTTCATTTACATGCTCGTTCAATTGAATAAAATCACCACACAGAAAACGACGATTAACCTTCAGCGCGAAACAATCGGACAAAAAGAGACGGTTATACAAAAGCAATCGGAAACCATTAACGAACACCGTAAAATCGTTTCCGATTATGAACGCCGTGCACTGGCAGGGATTTATGCGGCAAGCATCGCTCACGACATCAATAATCTCCTCACCATTTGTTTTCATTCGATATCCGAACTAAAGGAACGACTTCCTTCGTCGTCCGGGAGTTTGAAATTCCTTAATTACCTCGACTCCTCGATGCAACGAATGGAAACAAGTGCAAAGACATTGCGAGAAATCGGGAAAAAGGAAATAAATTACGATGTCTCTGTTTTTGAGCTGGGAAAACTGGTGAGGGACACGGTCGAACTCACGCGCAACCATAAACGGGTCAGCACCTGCGACATCCATATCGAACCGTTTCAGAAAATATTGGTTAAGTCAAATGCGGCAGTGCTCGAACAATGCCTTATCAATTTGATCATCAACGCTGCCGATGCGGTAAAACAGGAAGGCGTCATCGAGGTCCGGCTGACCGCGAAAGACGGTTTCGCATTCGTCGAGGTGCATGACGACGGGCCCGGCGTGCCGTTACATAAATGGAGAACCGTTTTTGAAGCATATGTCACCGATAAAGAACACGGCAGCGGCCTTGGGCTTGCCGGCGTGAAAATGAGTATGGATTTGCTTCACGGCGATGTGCTTTTAGATAATTCATCCCTCGGCGGAGCCCAATTCACTCTTAAAATACCGCTCGCGATGTAAATTTACAAGTAATATATATCGAGGATCTTTTGTACTGCTGCCCGCTGCATTGAAATAGTTGCAATCCTTTCGGCCTCATATAACTGCATCCGTTTTCTTCCGGGATTTTTATTGTTCCTGTCGTTGCGCGTTTTTATATTATCGTTATATAAAAAAATCCATCAACTCTTTTTCAAAGGATTCTTTATGCCTTCAACAAAAAAATCCTCTGGTAAAAAAGCCGCGAAACGAAGTTATGGTTGGAAACCCGATTTGCCCGATCATCGCGACATTCCTTTTAGCGCCGTATACAAAATTCCTAAAAAGCTCCCGCCGTCGGTTGATTTACGGTCAATATGCTCAAAAGTCGAGGATCAGGGGCAACTCGGCAGTTGCACGGCAAATGCCCTTGTAGGCGCGTTGGAAGCCCTTCAGATTAAAAGCAATAAATCGGTCGTGGACATGAGCAGGCTTTTTGTGTATTACAACGAACGGGTCATTGAAAAGTCGGTGAATCATGACAGCGGCGCTCAAATTCGCGACGGGATTAAAACTCTTGTTAAGCAAGGCGCCTGCACCGAACAACGCTGGCCCTACAACATCGCCCAATTTACAGTCAAACCCGGTCCGGCGTGCTATAAAGAAGGGCTCAACTACCAGGTGACCTCGTATCAGCGAATCGAAAGTCTCGACCAAATGCGATCCTGTCTTGCCGCCGGTTTCCCGTTTGTTTTCGGGTTTACCGTGTACGAAAGTTTCGAGTCGCAAGCCGTGGCAAGGTCGGGTGTTTTGTCCATGCCGAAGCACGGCGAAAAGATGATGGGCGGTCATGCGGTTTTGGCCGTGGGCTATACCGATGCCGACAAGAGATTTTTGGTCCGGAATTCCTGGGGTGAAGATTGGGGACAAAAAGGATATTTCACCATGCCGTATGCGTATCTTGACAATAGAAATCTTTCCGACGATATCTGGACGATTCGCGCCGAAGAAATGTAGGCGGCAGGGTTTTATTTTTCCAGGAAAATCTGTCTTCTGAGCGGGTTCAGCCGGGAACCCCAATGGAATGCATAATAATCCTGCGGATGGTTGGGTACGGGGTTTTTTGTTGCATACAATGGGATAACCGGCTTGCCGTTTGCCCATTTTCCCATATACGTTGTCAAAGCCCCCGAGCCGAGCGCGACTTCCCGGCCATGGGTCTTTCTATCGAATGCCGCGGCAGCGAGCGCGTCGAAAATACGGTAAATGCCGTACTGGTCGAGCGCGTCCTCCTCACTGTGAGGATCGAACGGGCCCTTTGGCGTGTTATGGTCTGCCCGTAATACGACGTTGTTGCAGGAATCGCTATAGACAAAAAGGAAATTCTTGTTGTCCTTTGGAATGCCGATCTGATTGAACAGCGATATTGCCATGCGGTGGTCAAGCAACCTGTCCTGGTCATAGACTTCAATAACCATGATGACCGATTTCGGAAAGAGCTTGAGCTTGATTTCATCCATTTCATAGCTGTAAAAGGGCGCCATAAGAAACAGGAACGCGCCGTTTTCACCCCATTTGCGGTTGACGATTCCGTCAAGCGCGACTGCGGGAATGGCACCGGCTCCATACGAATGTCCCACATATGCGATGCGGGAAGTATCCATTTTACCCCCGTACTTTGCCACGGCGGCATCAAATCCGGCCATCATCGTCGAATATTTTTTTACGCCTTTTGGGTCAAATGCAACATTTTGATAAGGCGAAAAGACGACGATAAAGCCTTTACTAACCATATGCATGATGAGCGGAAGGTAATTCAGCGGATTCGATTTCGAATACCCGTGGCAGAAAAATACAACGGGCCGGGGAAATGAAATTGATTCGGGATAAAACACCGAAACGACATGATGTTTCCAGGTCGGATGCGGAATGCTGTCCCATTTCATGGAATAAGGACCGTGGGCACCGAACCCTTCGGTAATCGGCGGAATCGAACAACCCGATGGGTCGGGTAATTGCTTTTCGGTAAACCTTGACTTGAATCGTTGCAGTGCGAAGTCCCAATAATTGCGGAATGCTTTACGGCCAAAATAAAACCGGTTCTTTTTGTTTTCGGGCAAAAATGAAGGGGAATCGAACCGACGGGGATTGACAACGCTTTCCCATACGTTCATATATTGTTTGGAAATATTCGATAATGCCGGCGAGCGGGTCACGATGCACGGGGTAATAGCCCGTCCGTCGGGCCATTTGCCCATGTAAGTTTGCCCCGGGGTCCCGTTGCCCATCGCAATGCCGCGCGCCAAAGTATCGCCCGTAAAAACGTAATCGGCAAGTGCGTCGACGAATTTGAACACCCCGTAATAATCAAGCGCATCGGTACGGCCGTGGTTATCGTTCGGCCCGGTAGGGACCGAATGGTCGGCTATGAGCCGATATCCGGGAATCGAGTCGCTTTGCAGCTGGACGAACATTTTTTGGCTATCGGGAAGGGCCATATTGTTATAGATATCAATTGCCATTCGGGGATCATTGACATTGTCGTTGCCGAAAGTTTCCATGATCAGGTGGGTGGATTGCGGAAACGCTTCAAGTTCTTCTTGGGTCAAAAAATGCGAATACCACGGGGCCATAATAAAAAGAAAGGACCCGCTTGCCCCCCATTGCTTTTCGATAAGACAATGCCAGCCGATGGCCGGCGTTGCGCCGCCGCCGTACGAATGGCCGATGATGCCCAACCGCGTCGTATCGATAACGGAAGAAAACCCGGTCACTGCCGCTTCGAATCCTTTCATCATCATCCGGTATTTCTTTTTTTGTGAAGGATCGAATGCGAAGGTCTTATACGGAGAAAAAACAAGGACGTTTCCCCGGCTTACGATGTTGTCGATAAGCGGGCGATACACGTCAGGGTCATTCGCCCCAAAACCGTGGCAAAAAAGGACAAGCGGATATCTTTTTTCCGGGCCGGCGGGGTGAAAGATATAAACGGATTTCCCGCGCCACAGCGGACTCTTTACGCTGTCGGTAACGACGGGGAGTGTGCCGTTGGAACCGAACCCCATTATAATCGGAGAAACGGGCCAGGAAATATCATTGCTTGCGGCCATGAGAAATACGGATAGGATCAGCAGGCAGACCGTCGGAAAACGGTCCGGATTAAACTGTTTTTTATGTGGTGGAATCATTTCTTTTAATATACGGTTGCGGTTCCGCGTTTGTCAAATATATATACCGTGAAAAAAAACAGTGCAATCATTCGGCGTATGTACGATTTTATACCTGTGGACGAGGCATTGGTTTTTCCGCAATGATCCAATAGCGTAAACGGGGCCGTATCCGTTTCGGCTAAAGGACAAAAAAAACAATGGTGGCGGTGTACTATGGATAAGGAATATTTCAATCGGGAGTATTACGATCGGTTTTATCTGAACGTCAATACCAGGATACGCGATAAAAAAAACATTCCCGCGTTGGCGGATTTCATTTTCGGATATCTGCGGCATCTTGGTTTGCCGATGAGAAGTATCCTCGATGTCGGTTGCGGGCTCGGCGAATGGAAAAACGCGCTCGCGTCGCGGTATCCGAAGGCGCGTTTTTGCGGAGTGGAATATAGCGATTATCTTTGCAAAAAGTTCGGATGGCAAAAAGGGTCGGTAATCGATTTTTCCCTTGGGAAAAAATTCGATTTGGTTGTTTGTCAAAGTGTCCTGCAATATCTCGACGATGCGGATGCCGAAAAAGCGATCGAAAACCTCGCGCGGCATTGCCGCGGGGCGCTATATCTCGAAGTGGTTACCGAAAAAGACTGGCACCATCATTGCGACCGGTCCGCCACCGACGACGCAATACATTTACGGACAGGAAAATGGTACCGGAAGGAATTGTCCCGCCATTTCCGTACCCTTGGGGGTGGATTGTTTCTTGCAAAAGACGCCCCTGCGGTACTTTGGGAAATGGAAGAAGGTGTTTAGTCACTCAATAAAAATCATACGCACGGTAAACTTCGGAACCATGGTCTATGCGAAAAGGGTAGATTCAATCACGGCTAAAACTAAAACAACGGGCTCAGTTTCGGTTTGGCGCTATTGCAGTATTTTTTATTGATGGCAGTGATAATGCCGAAAATGGCGTCTTCGGTCTCGGTAAAAACCCGTATGGATTTTTTTTGCAGGGTGACTACATTGACATGGATCAATGATTTGATCCATGTCAAATCGTCATCCGAAAAATTGCTTCGCTCAACAATGTTGAACGTTCTTGTTTGTGCAGAATCATTTCGACCCATAATTTCCTCCGGGAATGAAAAAGAACTTAGCCCTGTGGAAGTAACATACATGATCAGGGACAATGCTAGGGCGTATATCGCGTTTGTTGAAAAAAAATGTCGCCCCGCTGCGTCATAAAACCTATTTTTTCTCTGTGAATTCGAAAAACAGCAATCCCTCATTATCGTTGTGCCGGGCTTTGTCCAAGCTCGGTTTTGCCTCCCGTACGCAAGCGCAGGAACTGATCATAAGGGGCGAAATCAGTGTCGATGGTACGGTCATTCGCGATCCCGATATGACTGTGAGTCCCGGTTCAATCATTTGCCACAAAGGGAAAGAACTTTTCCAGGCGGATGCAGCGGTTGTCATGCTTTACAAACCTAAAGGCGTGATAACGAGCCGCAAAGACGAAAAAGACCGACCCACGGTATACTCGCTTTTGCCGCCGATTTATCAATCCTACCATTGCGTGGGGCGGCTCGATTTTGCCACATCGGGACTTTTGCTCTTGACAAACAATACCGCGATTTCCTCCTGGCTCACCGACCCAAAAAACAATGTTCCGCGTGTTTATACGGTCACCGTGCGCGGTAAAATGACCGAGCAGGATGCTGAAAAAATGCGGAACGGTATTGTCGACGACGATGAAACCTTGCAGGCAAGTACCGTTATTGTTCGTAAGGCAAGCGGCCGTGAGTCGCATCTCGTGTTGACTTTGACTCAAGGGAAAAATCGCGAAATCCGCCGGTTGTGCAAGGCCGTAGGCCACGAAGTGACACGCTTAAAACGCGTCGCATTCGGCGGACTCACTTTGGGAAATCTGCAGCCCAGCGGCTATTGCCATCTCAGCGACGGCGAACTGTCGGAGGCATTTCCCGGATTATCCCGCAGCGAAGCGCGTAATTAGTATATTGTATTCGTAAGCATCCCCAATAAAAATGAACTTCCGTGGTTGGAATACCGACTAACTGTCTCAAATAACCTATTTAGGGGGTAAGTCGTATGAAAGCTATCAGTCTCATTCTCAAAGCCTTTGTCGTGTCATGCCTGATTGTATCGGTTTCCTGCGGAAATTCGGGATTCAAAACCGTTTCTGCGGCAAAGGCAAAGGAAATCATCGATACCGAAAAACCGCTTATTCTCGATGTCCGGACTACTCTCGAATTCAACGAAGGCCATATTCCCAATGCATTGCTGCTTCCTTCTCAAGACCTTGCCGATAGTTTGAATGTCATTGCCAAATACAAGGAATCGCCCATTGTCGTATATTGCCATACCGGAAACCGAAGCCTGATAGCATCGCGCGTTCTTATCCGCCACGGTTTTAAAAACGTTTACAATATTAAAGGCGGAATCAGGGAATGGATTTATGCGGGGAACGAAATTACGAAATGATAATGACCGGAGGTATTGTCGTGGAATATACAAACTATCAACGACTGGCGGCAACCGTTGCCGTTATAATCCTTTCAAAGTTGTGTATCTTTTCTGCTGTTTTCGCCGGACCGGTTTCACAGGTCAAAGGTACCGTTTATTCTCATGGAAATTGCCTGTATCTTAACGGTAAACCGCTTTGCACCGGGTTGCTTGCGCCGTTGCCTAATTGTACGTTAAGCCTTGCCGGTCCGCTCGGGCTTCCGGATAAAAGCAAAACGATTTTCCGCTATCAGGCCGTATCCGATAAAAACGGGCATTATTCATTCGACAGTGTGCCGCTCGCAAATGACCGCGACACTTTTTCCATAAAATCGTCATTGCACCCCGAATATGCCGCTTCTGACTTGCAGGATATCGTCCTTGCCGATGCACAGGCAAGCATGGTCGATTTTAATCTTGAAATCTCTTTTTCAAACACCGCAATAACTTCAAACGACAGTCTTTCGTTCACGGTTTCAACCGATAAAAAAAACTATTCGGTCGGGGACAGTATTTTTGCATCCTATACCGTACAAAATAAAAGCACGCATTCAATTCCTTATCCGTATACTCCTGGATGTCAATTTGATTTGAAAATGATCGGCATACGGGCCGACACGTTTTTTGCGCTTGGACAAAACAGGGTATGTGCGGCGCTTATTGCTCTGGATTCCCTTTTGCCGGGCAAAAGTGCCAAAACGAAATTTGCTGGCGTCGCGGTGACCAATAAAATGGATTCCGTTGTTACCGTCATTGCTTCAACAATATTCAGTTATAAAAACAGCGAAGCCGCGATTGATGTGGACATCAAAAGATCGACAACCGAAGCTTTGCACGGTTTGGGCGGCAGACAATCTCAACTGCAGGCGATTTCATTTACCCATGATAATAAGATCGCGCTATGCCTGGCGCGTGGCGGGGAGGTTTCCATTGCACTGTACACGGCGGCCGGTCAAATAATCGATCGGGCGAGCTCTAACGTCGTTCTTGCAAAAGGAATTCATGTTTTGCAAATGCCTTCGAATTTGTCCAAAGGCCTGTTTATCGTTCAGGTGAAGGGTGAAACCTTTTCCTGCAACCGCGTTTTTCAGAACCTGCGATAATACCTACCGGTTGCCAACTTGAATAAAATAATTTTCCAGGATGAATAAAAGGCTTATATACTTCATCCTGTTTGCGGTCTCCGGTTTTTCGGGGTTAATTTACGAATCGGTTTGGAGCCATTATCTCAAGCTTTTTTTAGGCCATGCCGCCTACGCCCAAACACTGGTGCTCATGATTTACATGGGCGGAATGGCGATCGGTGCGTATGCTGTTTCAAAACTCGGTCCCGGCCTTAAAAATCCTCTTTTTTGGTATGCAGTTTGTGAAGCGGGAATCGGAGTCCTCGCTTTTGTTTTTCATCCGGTTTTTACCGGTCTTGTAAAGGTCTCCTACCAAACGATAATTCCTCATGTTTCTTTTGAATCCGGCCTGCATATTTACAAATGGCTTCTATCCGCGATCCTCATAGTGCCGCAATCCGTTTTGCTCGGCGCCACATTTCCTCTCATGAGCGGCGGCGTGTTGCGGAAATTTCCATGTAAACCCGGAGAGTCTTTGGCCGGGCTGTACTTTACAAACAGCTTCGGCGGCGCAATCGGCGTTTTAATGAGCGGCTATTTTCTTATTGGCATAGCCGGATATCCCGGTACCATCGCCATTGCCGGGGCGCTCAATATCGCCATTGCGTTCGGCGTTTGGATTTTAATCGGGAGAAAAGGCGAATTACAACAATATGCCGTGCCCCAGAACTCGCTTTCGAATACTATCGGACCTCAGAAACCGATACGGGCGTTTTTACTCGTTTCCGCTCTCACGGGTGCTTCCTCGTTCATGTACGAAATAGGGTGGATCCGCATGCTCGGGCTTGTATTGGGTTCCTACACCCATGCATTCGAACTCATGCTGAGCGCGTTTATATTTGGCCTTGCAGTGGGCAGCTTTTTCATCCGATTCAAAATCGACACTATTTCGAACACGCCGTTTGTCCTGAGTATTGTGCAATTGCTGATGGGGTTATTCTCTCTTGTAACTATCGTGTTCTATAATAACACTTTCGATATGATGCAGGCGTTGCTGGGTGCCGTCGGGAATGCGCCGCACCGCTTCCTGGTGTTGCAATTGTCAAGCCAGGCCGTGGCGTATTTCGTCATGCTTCCCGCAACGATTTGCGCCGGAATGACCTTGCCGCTTATCACGTTTCACTTGCTCGAAAATAATGCCGGCGAAAAATCGATAGGTTCGGTGTATGCCGCAAACACCATAGGCGCCATTCTCGGAATACTTATTGCCGTGCAATTCATACTTCCCGTTTTCGGGCTTAAAAACCTCATTATTATTGGTGCAGGAATCGATATCGCTTTGGGCCTTTTCCTGTTAAGGCAAAGAGAAAAAGCCTTTTTCGTTTTAGCAGTATGTTCGCTGGCGGCAATTGCGTTTTGCGTGTTCGGCATTAAACTCGATACCGCAAAAATGGCAAACCAGGTTTTCACCGAAGGACCTTGGGACACAATGAATAAAGTGATTTTTCATAAAGACGGAAAAACCGCAACCGTCGATGTGGTGCATTACGCAAAAGACAATACAAACGGCATCTGCACAAACGGCATGAATGTCGGGACCCTCGGCGTTGTTCCGAATGTCATTTCCCAAAATGCAACCCTTTTGGCGACCATCCCGATGGCAATGACAATCGCCCCCAAATCCATTGCCACCTTCGGTGTGGGGACCGGCTATAATGCGCGGGTCTTTTTGTCCGACACTTCGATACGCAGCGTAGACATTATCGAAATCGAAAAGCGGATGTACGAGGGATCGTTGTTTTTGGGCGGCTGGGTACAAGGAGTTTACAATGATAAACGCGTTCACCCGTACGTCGAGGACGCCCGTTCGTTTTTCGCGTGGAAAAATAAGCAATACGACATAGTCGTTGCCGACATAAGTTATGTATGGGTGAGCGGCGTTGCCGGGCTATTTTCAAAAGAATTTTATGCCATGATGCGTTCCCATATTTTGCAAAACGGCGTCTTTGTCCAGTGGATGCATTCGACAAGTATGCCGCTTTTGGCATCAATTATTACCGCATTGTCCGAAAGCTTTTCCGACTATGCAATTTATTATTCCGGCCAATTCATGATCATTGTTGCGGGAAACGACGTGAGTTTGGAAAAAATAAACGACTCTGTTTTTTCCAGGCCCGGGCCATCCTATTTTCTTCATGAAAACTCCATCGATGCCATTTCCGATTTTCGTTTTCATTATCTCGGCGGTAGGAAGTCTTTGGATCCGCTTTTTCATTCCTATGACATCGCGCCCAATTCCGATTATTTCCCGGTGCTCGACCAACGGGCTTTCGAGTCGGCAATTACCGGGAAAAACGATTGCTTCGAAAAACTGTATAGTCTGCGGTTTATGCGGCTGCCGATAATAAACATGCTCGAAAACCGCCGAATATACGGAAAATCCCTGTATGCCAAAGGCTCGCAATCAGGCGCGCGTGCAACGGCAATTCACGATTTCTGCATTGCAAAGGACGGTCGGCTCCAAGCGGCAAATAGTGCCGACGGTAACCTGCTTTTTGTCTTGCAGCAACCAATCGGGTTGGACAGCAATACAATCGTGGACAATGCCGTCCGGTGGATAACTGCCCTGAACGGAATCATGTCCATATGCCTTCCGGTTTTGTCCTGCGACGAAATAGCCGATATTATCGCCTTTGCCGGAGCGAACGCGGGGCCGGGAAGTCAAATCCCGGATGTTAGGCGATCTTTAGAATTGTATACCGCGATAAACGGGAGAGACTACGCGACCTGTTATTCGATCGCATCGTATTACCTTGCTCAAACAAGCGACATTGCCGAGCACGAAAGCTTCTTTCTGCCCCTGGCGATGCTATGCGCCATTTACGAACGGAAAAACGATGTGGTCATGGAGTTGTGGCAAAGATATTCTAAAAAATCGGATCCGCAAATAGCGGTACGGCTTCTTTACGAAATAGCAAAAAGCGGTATCGTGCGAAATTGAATGAATCGATGAATCTCTGTGAAAAGGCGATTAAACCGATACGATGCTGCTCGGTTTTTCCTTGTACGTTTCGATGACTTCAACGTGATGTTTCCCCGCACAGGCAAGCGAATCCCGCATGCGGTTTTTTGCATGGGCATTAGTATTGCATTCCTGGCTGATATGCGCGAGCACTATTGCGCTGGGAATGCTTTTTGATGCGGAAAGAACATCCCGTATGAAATCGCCGGATTGATCATTCGACAAGTGGCCGGTTTTGACGATGCGGTCCTTGAGCCATTGGGGGCGCTTCGATTCGGCAAGCATTGTCACGTCGTGATTCGATTCAATGATAATGATATTCGAATCGGCGAATTTTTCTATATGGTCCGGTTCGATAAACCCGATATCGGTTGCAATGCTGACTTTATGGGTATTCAGAAAAAAAGAATAGCCGAAGCAGCCGCCTTTCGAATCGTGCGGCACGTTGAATGCTTCGTACTCAAACCCTTCGCAATCCCCATTATCTTTTGTATAGGGAACCAGCGGACTGTCTTTGGCGGCTAAAACGGGATGGATCTTTTTTAATTCTTTTGCTACCTTGACATTACAGTAAATTGGGACCTTGTGTTCAACCAGTCGTTTCACGGTATAGGGGTTTGCATGGTCGCCGTGACAATGGGTAATAAAAACCGCCGAAAGATCGCGGATCGACAAGCCGAGCTTCGCGAGTTCCTCTTCCGTATAGGAAACCCGCGTTCCGCAATCGACCAATATCGAGACCGAATCGTTCCAGATGACCGTGCAATTGCCCGAGCTTGTACTTGCCAATACGCAGACATTGGTTTTATTATTCATTCGTTGTAAAAACCTTTGATGGCAAAAAGGGGAGCGCTGTTATTTTTCGAATTTGGCTTTTACCCAAAGGACCGATCGTTTTATCAATGAGCTTCCCTTGCCGGTAAATTCTTCAAACGCCTCTCCTTTAAATAATTCCTTGCGGCCTACAATGTCTGCAAACATTTTTTTCAGGGCATCGGAAACCGTAACATACCACCGCATGATTTTTAGCCGGTAAAAAACCTTGCTCATTTTCGTCGATGCGCCGGCTCCTTGTTTGCTCGCCCTGCTTTCCACGATGACCTGCGTTGTCGCCGTCGGTTTGTTTTTCGCCGTACCCAATGTGTTTTCTTCCGGAACAAGCGGTCTGAGCAGGTCGGCAAGTTCCGCTGCCGAGCGCATCCGCATCTTGATGTTTGTAAAAAGGCATCGCCGCACCGCAGCATCCACCTGTTTGGGGATTTCTGGAAGTATTTCATGCAGCGGTTTATAATTGCCGCGACAGGTCGCGTCCATGGTTGCCTCGATCGTATTTCGTAAAAACGGGTTTTCGCCGCTTACCATTTGATACAATACGATGCCCAGGGAAAAAAGGTCCGAGCGTTGATCAACTTCTTTTCCGTCTATTTGTTCGGGCGACATATATCCCGGTGATCCGATGGCGGTGCCGTCTTTCACCGGCAGGCTCCATTGCGCCTGTGCGATGCCGAAATCGGCAAGCATGGCTATGCCGCTTTTGCGTTCGATTAAAATATTCGCCGGTTTTACATCCCGATGGATGATGTTCCAGCCGTGCGCCTGCTGCAAAGCGGAGGCAATATCGATTGCAAAAAGCAATGCCCTGCGCAGCGTGAGCCTGAGCCGTTGTGAAAGGATTTTCTCAAGCGTTTCACCCTCGACGAATTGAAATGCGATCCATGGCTCGTTGTTTTCCTCGCCGGCATCGTAAACCTGTACAATTGACGGATGATTAAGCTTCGCCGAAGCCTTTGCCTCGGCGCTGAAGCGGGCAAGATAATCGCCCCTTGCCTCGGTTTGAATTCTTGGGTCGATGGCCACGATCTTGACTGCAACCGTGCGGCCTAAAATCGGATCATACGCAAGATAAACCTTGCCCATTGCACCGCTGCCGAGCAGTTTTTCGATGACGTATCTGCCTATTTTTTCAGGATGATCGGGCATGAATAATTTCCCCGGTGAAATGATGGCATGACGCCTCATTATACCAATACATCCGGCTTCAGTCAAACTTTCAAAGGGATTTCTTTGGGAATGGTATTGTTCCAGTATTTTTCCAGGCAAGTGCGATCAAGCCGAATGTCTTTTGCTTATGGATTTGCAAACGGAGCTGTTCTAATTTCACCCTCTCCGCAAACTGAGAGGGGTGGGCCGAGGTCAGGTTAAGGCGTACCGTCGGTATCATTCGGCGGGTGAGGCCTTTTTGCCCATCTCCTTCAACCACAAATAATGCGATTTTATACCTGTCCAGAATGTTTTATGCGATAAGTATGGTACGCCGAAGTCCTTGCATGTTTGCTCGATAATGGGTGAAATGGCGGGATAATGCGTATGACAAATCATGGGAAATAGATGATGTTCAGCATGATAGTTGAGTCCGCCGAAAAACCAGGTCAGGATGCGGTTGCTTTTATCGAAATCAAGCGTGACACGTGCCTGATGCTCTGCCCATGGTCTTGCGATTTTCCTGGTAACGGGATCCGGTATGGGAAATTCCGATTCACCAACGCAATGGGGGAGTTGGAATACGACGCTGATGGCGATGCCGCACACCACCAGGGCGATGGAAAAGTAAAAAAAGACAATGCCTACCGGATGGAAAATAAGGGGAATGGCAAGCACCCAAGAGTAAAAAAGAGCTTTTCCTAAAATGAAGCGTACCAGGTCCCCGCGATTCGGGCGCGGCAAATGGTGTTTTCCGATGCCGCCGCTTATCAAGTACTTAAAATCGTCGAAGAATTGCCATTTTATCGCCAAAATACCGTAAAGAAACCATAAGTAAAGATGTTGCCAACGGTGAAACCAATACCGGGGATGATGCGGTGACAGTCTGCCGAAAATACTCACATCAATATCGGTATCGTACCCTGCAATATTGACATAGGTATGATGTATCACCGAATGCTTGTAATGCCACACATATGAACTTGCGCCGATCAGGTCGAGGGTCAATGCCATGAGTTTATTGATTCTTCGTGATTGTGAATAGGCATTGTGCCCTGCGTCATGCTGGATATTGAACCCGATTCCTGCCATGGCCAATCCAAACGATATTGCCAGAACGACACCGAGCCACATATTCGTGGCAACAAAAACCAGCAGGTAATAATTTGTAATAAAAAACAAAAGCGCGCAGGCGGTTTTAACATGCATTTTCAGCCCGCCGGTTCTCAGTGTGCCTTTGTCAATAAAGAAGTTGTCGACCCTTTTTCGCAGCTCGATTTGAAACTCTCTGTTCCCACTGAACTCGAGAATTCTGCCCGATTTACCACTGGGGCCGTCTGCAAGCGTAAACCGTTCCGGGCCAATATCGCCTTGTGACATGTTGTAATTCTTTTCTAAAAAGTCAAGAATACCGGGTTGAAGGGTTTTCACGAAAAATACTATTCCTTTTATTATCTAACCCTATCATTCCAGTCAAACATATATTGAGCTTGTATTTTATGCACTTCGCAAAAGCCTTCCATCGGATTACCGGCCTTTTGCTTCATTCATCGAAATTTATTCTTTTGCCTTTAAGCCAACCGATTTCTGATGCCTTAGTGTCAATCTATAAAATATCTCCTCCGGACGCGTAGATATGATTTCAGCTAAACTATCCAGTTGATAAGCAACGGAATAGGCTTATCCACCTTAAAATATAAAAGGGGCCTTGCTTTGAAAATATTATTAATCAGTCCTAGTGTTCATCCGGATTCAAAAACACCTTCGGGCCTCATGATTCCGCAGCTAGCCCTCCATATTCTCAAAGGACTTACTCCTGCGAAGCACACGGTGAAACTGATCGAAGAAGAAACCCAGACCATCGATATGGATGAAGATTGTGATGTCGTGGGCTTGAGTTGCATGACGGCGAATGCTCCGCGAGCCTATGTGCTTGCGAAAGAATTTAAAAAACGCGGAAAAAAAGTCATTATCGGCGGAGTACACCCGACCATCCTACCCGACGAGGCAATGCAATATGCGGATGCGGTGGTTGCCGGCGAGGCGGAAAGTACCTGGGAAATGGTTTTGGAGGATTTGGAAAACAACGCACTTAAGCCGTTGTATAAGCAGCCTGTTCTGTCTCTTGACAGATACATACAAATGGACCACCGTAAAACCGTTAAAAAACGGCTGTTCGACGTTGTGCCGATCATGACCACCCGCGGTTGCCCCTACAGCTGCGATTTCTGTTGCGTTTCCGATTTGTACGGAAAAAAAATCCGGCATGCACCTATCGAAAATGTTGTGCGCGATATCCGTGAATCCGGTCACAAGGTTTTTATATTTCTCGATGATAATATCATCGGCGAACCGGCATATGCAAAAAAACTTTTCGAAGCCATCAAACCGTATAAGATAAAATGGGTCGGCCAGGCGTCGGTATCGTTTGTCCACGACATCGAACTCATGAAATTGGCCGCCGACAGCGGTTGCGCCGCATTGTTCTTCGGATTGGAAAGCGTTTCAATGGCCCAACTCAAAACCATGAGGAAATCGATCAAAGATATCGAAAAAATGGGCGAGGCTGTCAAAACGGTCAAAGGGCTCGGTATTCATTTTCACGCTTCTTTCGTATTCGGCTTCGATTCCGATACAACGGCAATTTTTGCCGATACGCTCGAATTCATGCAGAAAAATAAAATCTGCACCGCTTCATATAATATTCTTACGCCGTATCCCGGTACGAAAATATACCGGCAATTCAAGGAAGAAGGGCGATTGCTTTCCAACGATTGGCGTTATTACGACCATTCCACCGTCGTATTTAAACCGAAAAATATGACTCCCTATGAATTACAGGAAGGCGTATTATGGGTAAAACGTGAGTTTACAAAAATTCCGACGATACTAAAAAACCTTCCATTTAATTTATCGCATCCGCTTTTATATCTGGCAATGAATATCGGTACCCGAAGCAGCGTTAAAATCGATTCTGCGAGGCTACCGGTTCTTATGAAGGATTTGTTCGATGTTGAACCCGTTGTCCCGCTGCCGCTTATTCCCGCAGCAGTACCGGCATAATTTTATAAAAAAGCAAGGGGCCTTTTAGGGCCCCTTGAAATTATTTCCTTGCGCAAACATAGTATGTGTCAAATCCGGCTTTCATAACGGTTTCAACGGTCACGCTATAAAATTCCGCTTTTTCAAACTCACTCCTTACATTTCTATCAACCGTATAGGTCATTGTATCTGCAAACAAACTATTTTCAACCATGATAGCCCACACGATGAAGAGGACTCAACGATGTTGCGACTGATAGGTGCAATTCTTTTTACCATAGCCGCCCTGGGGTTTTGTGCAAGCAAACCCTTCGATTATTCGTTTATCGAAAAGCAACTTTCGGAGGGTTGCAGAAATTATGTCGATTTCAGGCAGTATAGCGACACACCCATCGTGTGCAAGGCATGGGGCGTCTGGAATTTCGCGTCGTCGGTTCCCGAAATGAGCGCTGTGACCCTTGATTTTGTCAATTATCCGAAGGTTTTTAAAAATGTATACCTGTGTGAAAAAATCATAGGGCCAACCAACAGGATAAAGCCGTTGGGTACCTGGTTCGTCGAGGGGCGGGCTGCCGGTCAAGTCCTAAAAAATGTTTACAGTTTTTTGTTTTTAATTGTGTGTATTG
>JBBIGR010000032.1:0-59466 GCA_037447435.1 Fibrobacteria bacterium | reverse complement strand
GCTCTTCCGATCTATTTGAACCTGAATATTACGAGTCAAGGTGGGATAATAGTTGAATTGTCCGGAAATATCGCAATTGGGGACGCCGATACGATGTCGGCTGATGTTATTGAAGCTATTTCGCGTCCGATTCCCTATTTGATATTCGATTTCTCGAATGCCAAAATGCCCAACAGCAGGTTCTTGGGGAAAATGCTTGAAATTTACAAATTGAATAAATACCGCAACGTGAGCACCTATATTTATTGCGGAAAAAATAAAGAAGTACGGGAACTCTTCAAAGCCGCGTACGTCGACCATATTATTCCTACAATTAAAGACCTAAAAAATGTTGAATCGGTAGAATCCGAAGTATTATTCTGACATTTGATTCCTTGCCCGTTTTTTCCGCCCATTCTCATTTTATTTGAACCTTTGCAATTAAATCATCGACAGTAAAGATCAAGGCCGTTGGCTTGGATCAATCTTTTTTCCATTGTCTAATTAGTACCGTCGTATTGACTATTAATTGAAAGGCACAGGTATGGAACGAAAACGAGAATTCCAAAAGAATTCACAAATCAAGAAATTCCGGTTTTTGCCGATTGTTTGGGTGTCGCTTGGAATAATCTTCGTTTTTTTTTCCAATACATATTCCCACATGGATTTGGGAGGGGAAAATACGGATTTATGGGCAGTACAGGGAGACCCGCAGCATGGCGTTCCTCAAGGTACCGGAACATGGCATGCCGATTCGTTATGGGTCGGCGCTACGTTTCTTCGTGATACCACAAAGCCCTTTGTGGTTTGGCTTGCAAATTATTATGTGCCGCAAGGTAGTTATCACGGCGCATTGTATCTCATGGTTCCAAGGCCTGGAAAACCGGACAGTGCACTTTTTTTATTCTATAACAAATGCAACGGAACAGGACCGACGAGAGTAGACCTTTCGAAAATCACCCCGACGATTCGCGATTTGGACACTTTATATTTTATGTATAGATCCTTTGAGCAAAATTCCGGAGGATCCGCCTGCGGCAATTATACACCATTGACCAATGATCTTGGCGTTTATCAGATCGATTCCCTTTTTACGGGGCCCAACAGGGCGCCGGGAGAAGGCTGGCTGAACACGGACAAACATTACAGCCGGCGAAACGGCAATACGCTTGTCAACCCGCAAATTCCCGCGACGATATTTAGCATAAATCAACAAAAACTCGTCCCTGTCGGCAGGCGTTGGTTTGAAGCGGGATGGGTGCATACCCGCTTGGGCGGCGATATACGTACGGATACCGTTGAATTCGGTTTTGAAGATCAATTCAACGGCGGCGATATTCATTTTGAAGATATTCGTTTTAACGTTACCGGGGTTTTTATCCTGCGGGGGCCTTCTCAATTAAATCTTGACCTGTTCCCGATAAAAGATACGATATCTGCCGGCGATACCATGCATTTTTCCAGGTCCAATGGACGCTTTCGCCGAATGGTACGCAAAGCTACATGAGGACCAATAATTTGGATTCCACCAACACCTTTCATGCGGTTACCGCATATCAATTTTACACTATAACGGCAACGTATGCCAACCCGGGTGCGGACCCATTGACAAAATCCGTCCGGGTATATGTCAAGGCCGGGAAGGAATATAAGGCGTATATTGAGCCGGATTCGAACATCAACATAAACGATACCAGTGCCGCGAGTTTGCAGCGGCTTCGAAATCCTTTGAAAGTCGCGAGCGTCGTCATGACCGGCACGCAAAATCAGAAAATCGTTTACGGCGTTGTCAGGGACACGTTCGGGAACTTCGTGAGAATGGCGAACAACGCGGTGTGGAGCGAAGTCGGAAATGCGGGGATAGCAAACCCGACAAACGGTACGCCTCCGTTCATCGGGCTGATTAACAGAATGACAAACGGCATTACCACCGTGCGGTTGAATGCAAAAGACAAGCTCGGTATTTATGATCTGCTGCCGGACAATGTTTCGGTGACTATATATGCCGGTTATTTTGTAAAACTAAAATTCGTGGATGCTCTTACCGGACAAGATGTCACATTTATTAGTATGGATACCGACCACGACAAATTCCTGATTCTCAAAGGAATTTTGTCTACGGATTCATTGAAAACGAATTGGGTGGATGCTTCGGGCGCATGGACAATGGCACCCGGAATCCCGGCGGAAATTCCGTTGCCCACGGGAAGCGCCAATTCATGGGCCTTCAAACCGACCTATCCGGGAGTCGCGCCGCCGCAAGTAAATGTCCTTTCCGCAAAAACTGATTCCGCATCGGTACGCATCGATGTGAATGTGTTCGTGGCGCCGCCGAGCAAGGCGACCTTTACCGTAATTACCTCACCTGATTCCATTATTGCCGGACAACCGTTTAAGGCGGTTGTCACGATATCGAACCTTGACGGGTTGGTGCCCGGGACATATTGTTTTAAAGCGGACACCGGATCGGTATATCAGGACTCTTTGGGAAAAGGCAAAACGACAATCGATCCGACGGTGGGTTCAAACAACGGTACCACGGGCGTCATTGACATTGTTCCCAACAGCAATCAAAAAATCGACCAATGTTTCAAAAACGGGGTGGATACCGTCACCTTGACATTGTACCGGGCTCCGTATCCTTGCCCCGTTTGCACCGACACCATGCACCGTCTCGTGGTAATTTTGGATACGGTACATACCATGACCGCACCCATCAAACTCCATCCCGGTCCGCTGAATACGTTGCAATTAGAGAATGCGCTCGGCGTACATCTGGTCGGGCCGGATACGATAGCATACCGTGCGCCCGGCTTGACCGTGAACGCCGTGGGGTACGACCTGTACGGTAACCGGATCGGCAAGATATTCTCGAATTGGGACACGACGGGGAATCTGCATTTGCCGGACCAGTCGAAAAATATTCCGCAGGTATATATGGAAGGAACGAAGGTGACCGTTGACGAAAGCGGGTATTTGCGGGCACGGGCATTGCGTTCGGCAGCGCTGAACGATTCGACCGGCGACAGTCTGCTGCTGGTATTCTTGGGGCCGGGAACCGTTTTACAATCGGCAGTGACCCGGGATTTTAACGGCGACGGGTATTTGGACGCCATTGAACTGACATTTACCCTACCCGTTATCGATATGCTGACCGGTAACCCGGTATTTACCATTGTCGATACTGTTTCACAAAATAGAAAAGTTTATTTCTCGGCCGATTCGGTGATCGGGACCGCGTCGGACCAGAAGCATTTCACGGTTTATTTTAAAGAAGATTCCACAACCGTGCCGGGTGCTCCGCAAACCGCCTGGACGCCGACAGTTTTTATTTCCGGATTAAAAAATCCCGAATATGCCAAATGTGCGGACGGTGCGGGGCCGGTTGTCTGGACCGTTACGAAAACGATTAACAGCGTTACCGACCGGACAACCGATGAGGTAGTCGTTGTTTTCTCGGAACCCATTAAAGGCCCAAACGGGAACGTGTTTTCCGCTGCCGGAACCAAGCCCGAGTGGGTTTTAAACGTATGGAGCTATGATTCCGTTGCTAAACGGTATATTCCGCTTACCACGTTAGGCGACAATGTTACGCTCAACTCCGGTACGCTGAAAATCGATGCGTTTACATACATTAATGACAGTACGTATAGTTTCAAAATGACGAACGATTTAGACTTGACGGAACACAATTTTATCACAGTCGACAGCGCTGCAAACAGAGTGTTCGATGCATCAAAACTTCTGGTCTCGGGAGGAAATCCGCCGAATGGGTTAAATAGATTTACTAAAGTGAAGGTGAAAAACGGAATACCGACCGACATTGTGGCCGTCCCGAATCCTTCGAAGCCGACTTTTAAACACGAAATGCCCGGCGTTTTTCTGGCCAATAATAAAAACCCCGAAGCCCGCCATTGGGTATCTGAGGAAGGTGCGGGAACCATAATAACCTTTAAAATGTCCTGGCCGAAAAGCATTGACGAATCGATAGATTTACGGGTCAAGATTTATGACGCGGTCGGCAATTCGGTTACCGAGGCGTATACAAGGGTCGTATATGACAATATTAAAACCAGTTCGGTCGACGATTACGATATTTATTGGAACGGCTTTAACGCGAGCGGTATGAAAGTCGCGCCAGGAATTTACCGGGTAGCCGTGACTTTGGCATATCTCAATAGAAAAACAGGGGAGTCGCGCAATACGAAACTTTGGGGAGTCATCGGCATAACGTACTGACAGGATATACTTTTATGACGTGCGGTAATTTTTAATTCAATGCTTCTACCAGAGAAATGGGGAAACAGGTATGTCGTGTGAATAAAAAATACGAATATGCCAATCTACAATGAGAACCAATGACTAAAACCGTAATTCCCGAACGCCCTGTTTCCATATGGACCAAAGACTTTATTCTTTTAACGGTAGGGAATTTACTGCTCGGGATCGCGTTTTATTTTCTTATTCCAATCCTGCCCATTTACTTGACAGACATGCTGCATCTGCCGATCGGCATTATCGGAATCGCCATGTCGATGTTTACCCTATCGGCATTGCTCATAAGACCGTTTTGCGGGTTTTGGCTCGATCGGTTTGATCGAAAGGTGTTCTACTTCGGGGCATTTGCGCTCATGGTGGGTCTTTTCGGATTATACCCTTTGGCTCTGGGGCTTGTTTCGTTTACGGTACTTCGGTTGGCGCATGGATTTGCGTGGGGAATGACCACGACCGCATCGTCGACAATTGTCGCCGACATTGTTCCAACAACGCGTCGCGGAGAAGGAATCGGGTATTATGGCCTGTCTATGACCTTGGCGATGTCGTTGGGCCCGCTTCTTGGAATTTCTATTGTCAAACACGTCAATTACGCTACGCTGTTTTACAGCGGGATGGGATTGGGAACGGCAGGATTATTCCTTGTTCTATTTGTTTCGTACCCGCACACGGTTTCGAAAAAACTTTTTAAATGGAGCGAACTTTTCGAACCTGCAACGATTCCTGTTTCGCTTGTGCAATTACTGCTGAACTTTGCGTATGGCGGTCTGCTTTCATATGTGGCGATGTATGGCAAGAAAATCGGGGTCGGCAACCCGGGGGATTTTTTTCTAGTATATGCAATCGGCATGGGACTGTCCCGCATATGGTCTGGAAAGGTGTTTGACCAAAAAGGTCCGGCACTTATTATGCGATTGGGATTTGCGTTACTTATCGTAGGCTTTTGCCTGCTTGCCCTTTCGAAAAACAGCTTGCTTTATTTAATTTCGGCTTTTATCATCGGTAC
This sequence comes from Fibrobacteria bacterium, assembly GCA_037447435.1. Classification (GTDB taxonomy): domain Bacteria; phylum Fibrobacterota; class Chitinivibrionia; order Chitinivibrionales; family FEN-1185; genus FEN-1185. The sequence continues at coordinate 54,206 of JBBIGR010000032.1, read as the reverse complement.
CGGAAACGGTATTGCAATGCCGTCGTTTCAGACCATGATAAATACCGTTGTTCCCGGCGTGCGCCGGGGCGCCGCAAACTCAACCTTTTTTACCGCTTTTGACGTGGGAATCGGAATCGGTATGATTGTTACCGGCTCTATTGCCGAAACTTTCGGACTGCGGATTTCGTTTCTATTCTGTGCGTTTATCGGACTGGTTTCCTTGATATTTTTCGAATTTACGGCATTGCGTCATTATGTAAAACATCTCCGGCAAAACCAAGAAAACCTCGATGAGAATTTTTGAACAAGACCTCGCCCAATGCTTTCCTTTTGAATTTTCAGTTTTTGCTTGATAATAATTGCCGATATTCCTATACTAAAAAAGACAAGTGCTCTACCCCGTTTTGAGCGACGACGGTGATCGTAAAACAACAAGGGATAGTCAATGATTCGTTGCTCTCTTAGTGACGCCGCAGAAGGAATGGTTTTAGCAAAACCAATATTAGTGGAAGGACGATGCTTGCTTAACGCGGGTATGTCTTTGACCAAGAAGCATTTACAGATATTTAAATCCTGGGGAATATCGGAATTCTGCATAGAGGGCGACGATGTCGTTTCCGCAGAAGACAATGGCAGCAACGAGCCTGAAAACCAAAACCCTATTCTTGAACCTGTGTATTCGCGGTTTTCGAAAATCGAGGATACGGATGGGTTATTGTCGATGTTGAAAAGACTCGCTGTCAAGCTGGCATTGCATGAAATGAAAAGTGAAAAAAGGTAATTCTTTTGAAATCGGAATCACGAAATCTTCTGGAGAAGGCGCTTGCCGATGTCAGGCAATTGCCGACATTGCCGGTTGTCTATTCCAGGCTTCAGAATGTGTTGCAAAACCCCAAGGTATCTGCCCGCGAGGTCGGCAATGTCATTGAACAGGATCAGGCGCTTGCATCGAAACTGCTTCGCATCGTTAATTCGGCCTACTACGGGTTTCCCAGTAAAATTTCCACAATGAGCAAAACAGTGGTCATTCTCGGGTTTAACGAAGTAAAACACCTGTCCCTTTCCATTTGCATACTTAAAATGTTCGAATCGAATCAGAAAGCCGGTGATTTTGACCACTTGGAATTCTGGCGGCACAGTATCGGTGTGGCTGTTTGTGCAGGCATTTTGGCAAAAAAGTCGGGAGTGTCTAAAATCTCTTCTCACGAAGAGGCGTTTGTCGCCGGATTGCTTCATGACATCGGCTTGATTGCCCAGGACCAGTATATACACGGCCTGTTCGTTAAAGCGGTCCAAAAAAAGCAAGCTGACAATATGTATTTGTATGAAGCCGAAAAAGAAATTATGGGGTTTACTCATGAGGAAACCGGGATGTTTCTGACCGAGACATGGAACTTGCCGCCTCAGTTGCAGGCGACAACCGGGTTTCACCACATTCCGATAGCCAAGAAGGGCAGTTCGCTTTTTAACCTGGTTTCCGTTGTCCATATTGCCGATATCGTCGCCGTCGCACTCGGATTCGGTTCGAAGGGCGACCCGTTTGTGCCGAAATATTATCGGGAGTGTCTCGATGCTTTGGGATTGACCGTTGCAGATATAGAGAGTTCCATAGATGAAATAGTCCGGGTTTATAAGGAAATGTCGTATTGTCTGATTGATTTGAAATAGGGAAATGCGGAAAGCCATGGATAACGCGATATTCGATGTGAGCATGGGAAAAAGCGATTCGCCGGGGAGCGTGAAATCGCATGAATACGACATGTACGAATTGCTGCAATATTACATTGCTAAGCTTGAGACCAGAACAACGATCAGGGACATCTATGTTTTTTTGCTGGAGTTCATAGAAAGTGCAATAGACCGGAGCTTTCCCGTAGCCCCTGCCTGCGTGTATTTGGTTGACAAAGAAGATATGAGCTTTTCCCCCTTCGTATACTCGCCGGACACCGTAGAGCGGAAAATGTTTTTTGACGAACTGGACGAGCAAATAAACAACGGTATGGTTGCGTGGTGCGTTTCGAACAAGCGAATCACGTTTTGCCGCGCAAAACCCAATGCAGCGTATGTTAATTGCATCCTAATTCCCCTTGCGACAATAGAACACACCCTTGGTTTTTGCCTGGTTTATAACAATGTCAAGGAAACCGATGTATCTCGGGATTCGATGCAGGCCATTTCCCTCGCATGTACGCAGACCGCGTTATATGCCGAAAACCTGTCGATGTTTCAAAACCTGAAGAATACGCAATCCCGTCTTGTTTTTACGGAAAAACTTTCGGCACTCGGAAAGCTCGCGGCCGGCGTTGCGCATGAAATCAACAATCCCGTTGCATACGTCCTGGGGAATTCCCAGATATTGGAAACCTATATGCACGGACTGAGGGAGTATATCGAACTTCACGAGTCCGATGCTTCGCAGCAAGTGCTTGAACAAAAACGGAAGGAACTCGACATCGCCAATATCCTGGAAGACACGGAAGAGATTTTGCAATCGAATGTCGCCGGTTTATTCCGAATCAAGGATATCGTTTCCAATCTCAAGGATTTTGCCCATATTGATCGGGAACAAATATTCGCAACGGCAGACATCGAAGAACATATTGAAAAAACCCTGTTGCTTGCACGAAACGAAATCAAATACGTGGCGGATGTAAAACTTGATTTTTGCAAAGCACCGCCGGTGCCGTGCAACATTGGGCAAATAAACCAGGTCATACTCAATTTGATTGTCAATGCCTGCCAGGCAATACGGGAAATAGGAACTCAAAACAAAGGCCTTATTACGATCCGAACCAGAACCGATGATGCCAACGTGTTTTTCGAAGTCGTCGATGACGGGCCGGGCATCAAGGCGGACATTATTCCAAAAATATTTGACCCTTTCTTTACGACAAAGCCGGTTGGTAAAGGCACCGGATTGGGCCTCAATATCGCGTATGATATAATCGTCAACAAGCACAAGGGCGATATATCGGTCACCAGCGAAATAGGAAAAGGCAGCTGCTTTACCGTGCGATTGCCGAAGGATATAAAAACTCATTTGTGACGGCGGAAAATATATGCGACATCACGTATTGTTTGTTGACGACGAAGAAGAAATTTTAAAGACCTTGAACCGCGAGTTTAGAACGCGTGCTTTTGATGCCTCGTTTGCGACGAGCGGCGCCGACGGTTTAAAAATACTGCAGGAAAAACCAGCGCACATCATCATTGCCGATATGCGCATGCCGGAAATGGACGGGGTCGAATTTCTCGGAAAAACAAAAGAGATTTGTCCCTATGCGATACGGATCGTATTGTCCGGGTATGCCGATATGGACATGATCATGAAAGTCATCAACGAACATTCGATATGGAAGTACATTGCAAAGCCCTGGAACGGGAGTGATTTGCAATTTACGGTACGCGACGCTTTGGAACTTGTCGATTCTCGTATTGATAAAAAGGAATTGCTGCAGAACATTTCGAACAAAAACCGGGAATTGGAAACGGCCTTGCAATATACGAAAGAGTTGAACCTTCAAATCGTTGAAACAAATTCGCGCCTTGAAACCGTTGTGCAACAGCGGACCCAACAATTGCATGAGGCATTGAAGCGATTGTCGATCCTTGATAAAATTAAAAATGATTTTATATCCCTTCTTTCCCACGAATTGCGGACCCCTTTAAACGGGGTATTCGGTATTTCGGAATTGATAATTGATGCTATAAATAAAACTCCCGATATTGCACTGTATTGCGAATTGTATTCGAAATCAAAAACGCGGATCCTTAATTTGTTGGACGACGCCTTTTTGCTTGCCGACATCGAAGTGGCCGAGGGAAAATTTCCCTCGAATAAGATTGACTTCAAAGAAATAGTCCATGCGGCTATAACGGACGTTTCCGAACATGCAAAGATTCGCGATATTCGAATTGCGAAACCTGACAATGAAATGGGGCATATAGCCGCCGACGAACAGCTTATGCGCAAAGCAATGTGCTCGTTACTAAAAACTGCCATTAATGTTTGCCCGAACAACGGCGTCGTTATTTTATCGTGTAAATCGACCGCAAACGGTTTGGAACTTGATGCTATAACGTCGGGCTTGACATTGTCGGACAAAACTATTTCGCATTTCTTTGAGGTATTGGCGAACCGGGAAACCTTGACGCCGCAAGGTGATTGGGGATTGGATCCGGTGTTGACGCATCGTATATTTTCCCTGTTTAACGGCTCGGTGAGGATTGCAAATATGCAGCCGGCGGGAATCTGTATTTCGGCATCGCTGCCCGTAGTCGCCGGATAAAAAGGTCAATCAACCTCCCTTGCACTGATCGACATTTCATATCCCCTACAAATCCGGGCATTGGCACGAAATTTGATTTTGCTTCCGGACGCGACGCCTGGGTAGTGGGTAATGAGCAGGTATGGTCGACTATGCAAAATAAAAATAGAAAGGCGTAAATAACCTTAAAATAAAAGGGATTTTCAAATCGTATGGCGCTTGTAATCCGTAATATACCATGGGGATGAGAATGAAGATGAATGAGTGAGCGGTATGCCGTATCTCAATTATACGGGCAGGAGGTTTTTTATGGACAGGCCATTTGTAAAAAAAGCCAGAACGATTTTCCCGGAACGACAGGATGAATATCTTGAAAAAGGGAAATATCCTGAACCGGCAATGTGCTTGGCATGCGGAAGTGTTTTTGAAAACGGCCGATGGACAAGTGATAAAACCTATCCGACATCCGATATGCTTTTGGCCAAATGCCCGGCATGCCGGCGGAAAATGGATCATCGGCCTGCAGGGGAAATACGGATAAAGGGGCTTTTTGTCAACCAACATTTTAACGAAATCCTTGGCCGTGTTCGACGGATAGAACGTAAAGAAATGGCATCGCATCCGGTCGAACAAATTTTAGAAATCAGTACGATCCCCGGCGAAACGGATATTTCCACAACCGGGATTCATTTGGCGAGAAGAATTGGCGATGCGTTGCATCATTCGTATAAGGGGGACCTGTCATTTTCGTATGGTAAGGGTGAAAAAAGCATTCAAGTGGTTTGGGAACGCTGAGTGTTAAATAACATAGGGTCCCGGAAATTATTTTTATACAATGATTAAGAGGTGTAATCAACTTCATTCTGTTTCCGGGACCATATGATGTCAATAGGGCATTGCGAAAAGTTCTGCGGCGTCGTTTTTTTATTACTTTTAAACTTTGTAAACAAACCGTCGTGTTTGGATGCATCGTTGAAGGGGGATCCTGATTTTTTATCGAGCGGGTTGTCGTGGACAACCGAAGGAATTCCGAGCGCAAAGGTGGGGAATGGCATTAGAATCGGTCGCTTTTTAATCGGCGGCATGTTTGAGGCGAGAAACGAAGCACGGTTTCATCAGGAATTTTTACCGAATCATAATTGGCGGGGCGTAGGCTGTATAGAGGCATTGGTTGTCGCTCGTTCTTATGATGCAATGAATGTGTGGTGTGATGTATCGGCAAGCCACGAAAGTGCTCATCCGACAATGGGAATCCGCGAAACCACTGATTCTGCGTATGAACTTATTTACGATGATGTTTACAGACGAATGATTTTGAATGCGATAAACGTTGCCGGGTGTCTGAGCGACTCGATTTTTAAATCAGGGTTATTTGTCAAAATAGAGTATCATTGTTACTTTCTATCTAAGAACACGCCCGAACTTGCAGGAAATAGACTCGCACGAGGGGATGGTGTTTCCTGCGGAGCGGAATACCGCTGTTCCACGGCTTTTCGAAGCCAACTGTATGCGTCCATTTTCGACCGGATTATTTTTCAAAGCGGTGCATGCGATAGCGGCCTTATTCATGTCGGCAACGGGGAATCTTTAACAACGATTTTTTCATCATATCCTATCATACGACAAACCAATACAATTGTCGTAAAATGTGGGCTTTCGTATCCCCTTAATGCCGACTCAAGGGCCGTGGATCTTTATTTTAAAATCCTCTATGGATCCATATACGGATTTATAGACAGTCGAGATATCAGAACAGTGACGTCGTTTGGTATTGATCTAATTTTGTAAACAAATCCTTGTTATCGCTAGAAAATTCCTTTTTTGATAAATTGTTTTTTTCAAAATTGGAAAAAACGGCAGCCACTGATCATTTTATTCCGTAGTTTACACTTATACATCTATGGCAGATAAATTGCTTCTTTATAGCCTTCACTCTAATGCAAGAGGAGGGCGTCGTATGGCTATTTCAAAAATCGGCATAATTGGTTCCGGTGATGTTGCTAAGGCTTTGGCTGCGGGGTTTTTGAAACACGGTTATTCGGTACGGATAGGAAGCAGAACCCCGGATGCATTGTCTGTATGGAAAAAAACGACCGGGGATAAGGCAGAAACAGGTTATTTCTCTGATGCTGCTTCGTTTGGAGATATTCTGGTTCTCGCAGTAAAGGGAAGCGTTGCGCAAAGCGCTTTATTGCTGGCCGGCGAAAAAAACTTTGAAGGAAAAACAATTATCGATGCGACAAACCCAATCGCCGATGCTGCGCCTGAAAATGGCGTTATCAGGTTTTTCACGAATCTCGACAAATCGCTTATGGAGCAATTACAGGATAAATTTCCCAAAGCAAATTTTGTCAAGGCCTTCAATTCAATAGGGAACTCGCTAATGGTCAACCCGGACTTCGGGGGTATTCGTCCGTCGATGTTTATTGCCGGAAATAACGAGCAATCGAAAAAAGATGTTGGCCATATTTTGGATTTATTCGGTTTTGACGTTGAAGACATGGGCAAATCCGAAGCTGTCAGGGCAATAGAGCCCTTATGCATGCTCTGGTGCATTCCAGGGTTTTTGCGAAATGACTGGGTTCATGCATTTAAACTTTTAAAGAAGTGACAGTGCATATTAAATATGGGGAAATTTCGGCTGTTTGAAAAAAAAATAAAAACCTTTATGTGAATTATGAGTCTAAACATCTCTGGATTCTTTTTCAGAATTATTTTACAGTGGTTTAATTGTGAATATTTTCACGTAAAAATGGAAAAGGTCTGTTGTGATAAATCCCATCGAGCAATCTGTTTCCTTGGATGAGTATATCGAAACCTCTATCGAACCTCAATGCGCCAAAATTAAAGTAAACTCTTTATGTCTGGCCAATAATGTAAAAGTTACAGAAAAATCTTTGCTTGAATTTCTTAAAAAAAATGGTATTGTTTATGGTGTTAAAACCGATGTTATAAAAGAAATAGTACAAAAAATGCTCTTTGACACGGAGGTGGTTATTGCCGAAGGAAAAGAACCGACCACCGGACTCGACGGCAAGATTACCTTCGAAATTGATGTTTCCAAAAATTTGCGCCCGGCTCTTCGCAAAGACGGGACTGTTGATTTTAGAGATATTCAGTCCATCAACCTCGTGACCGCAGGACAAAAAATCGCAAGAAGGACTCCGCCGACATTGGGGGCCGTGGGAAAAACGGTGACTGGAAAAGATATTGAAGCGCTCCCCGGGAATGATATCAAACTTCCGGCAGGGCGAAATACGACCATTTCGGAAGACGGCATTTTTCTGGTTTCCTCAAAAAGTGGCTCTGTTTTCCATGATGGTGTGTTAGTTCATGTTACGGATATTCTTGAAATACCAACCGATATTAATTTTAGTGTCGGCAATATTAAATACTCGGGCGACGTGATAATCAACGGCAACGTTCTACCCGGTTTTTCCGTTGAAGCCGAAGGCAGTATCATTATCAAAGGCGAGGTAGAGTCGGCACAGATTATTTCAAGAAACGGAACCGTTTCCATTGAAAAGGGATTGATTGGAAAAGGAGATGCTGCCGTTTATGGAAAGCGAGGGGTGCACGTTTCTTTCGCACAGGATACAACCATAACAACGGAAGGCACGGTAACAATAGATAAATACTGCATGAATTGCGACATCACCTGTGAAACGATTTCCGAAGGCTTACCCCATGCCGCAATTTTGGGCGGGGAAGCAAAGGTGTTCTCGTCTGTGGATGTCGGTATCATCGGTAATGATAAAGGAATAAAAACGAAGATATCGATAATAGACAAAGAAGAGGACGCAAAAAAGAAAAAAATCATCGATCTTAAAAAATTGGAAAAAGAACTGGCGAAACAACTTGAGCCGGTTCGATTGCAACTAAGTACGAAAGCGTCGATTTTTAAATCTGCCAAGGAGCATGCTACGGACCGTCATAAGGCGGAACTAAAAAAATGGCTGGATGCATTTAATGAAATGTCAACAAAACTCAAATATGTGCAAACAAGCATATCGGATTTGACACAGTCGTTCACGGTGCTTAAAAGTCATGATGGTTTCATAAAAGGGCAGGATACCATATTCCCGGGAACCGAAATATCGTATTTTGGTATATCCCTGGTTGTTAAAATTCAATTGCAGGGGAAATGGTTGGTTTTAAAAAACGGTCAGATTGTAGAAGGGTAAATAATTGTGACACAGGAAATGTTGGAAATCAAAAAACGACAGGATGCGTTGTGGTTTGTTTTTCCAAATTCGATAAGCATGTACAATTGCCGGGAAATTGAGAACCGCATCATGTCGGTTTTGGATTCGCAACCAACGGGCATGCGGATCGTGGTAGATTTTTCCCCGGTGGTGAATTTATTCAGTTCCGGTATAGGTCTTTTGATCCGTTTGCGCAAAAAGGTCAGTGAAATGAACGGGTACATATGCCTTGTCAATGTTCAGGAAAAGACAAAGAAATTGATATCCGATTGCCACCTTGATCGTGTTTTCGATGTTTTCGCAACGGATGTCGAATATGAAATTTCACAAAAAGATATTGTACGGAACAAATTGTTTGGGGAGAAGATAGGATTTGTTTTCGCAGCAATTCCTGAAAACGGAACCTGTCGGATAAATCTGTCCGGATATCTGACCAGTGATCACGATCTTTCGCATTTTAGGGATTTTGTTCCGGATGCAACACTTTCGAGATTTATCTTCGATCTTGAAAACCTTGATCTCATGGATAGCACGGGAATAGCTGTTTTTGTGCAATTGCTTATGAAAATCAAAAAAGTCGGCGGTGTATCTGTCGCATATGGAGCGAACGAGATTATCACCGACCTCATCAATCTGGTTTCCATCAACGAATTGATTGACTTATGCCAGGATGAAAACGCTGCAATTGATTTTATTAAACAAAGAAAGTAATATGCAAAAGGTTTCAATCGTTCAGCATAAAGGTAAAGCAATAGTCGGACTCGATTTTTCGGGGTTAAAATATCTTGAGGTTTTGGCCCGGATCGGTGAGTACAAAGCGTTTATTTCGAATCAAAAAGAAAAATCTTTGCTTGTGCTGACCGATGTTTCCGGATGCGAGATAAACAAGCGTACGGTGGAGGCTTTTAAAGAATTTACCGTTCATAACAAACCCTATGTCATTGCTTCCGCGGTTTTTGGCTTAAGCGGTTTTCCCAGAATATTTGTGAATGTCGTGAATCAATTCAGTAAGCGGGATATTAACCTTTTCAACGATTCAATGACTGCAAAAGATTGGCTAATTTCACAAAGTCGATAAAGCAGCCCTCGTTGCGAGGAGCAAAAATCCCGCTGTTTCGGGGATGGGTGGTCAGGCTTTTAAATCGACTTCTTGAATAAAGCCGGCAGGACCGTTTTCCCGGAGAAAGATTCCCGTTTTCTGCACAATCCCGGCAATTGTCGGGTTAAATTGGCTTGTACCGCTCGTGATATTGAATTTTGATGAAATAGTGCCCGTATAAATTGCCCCGATGCCGATTTCTTTTAGCGACGTAAGCGTATCGCTGCCGTTGCTTGATTTTTGCAAAATTTTGAGATCGTTGAATATTGCATCGTTTTCATCTATCCAGCCGTTTTTGTCGGAATCGTATTTTGAAAGGTCGATAAATCCGTTTCCCGACTTGGGACCGAAAAGCTCTGAGCCGTCATCGATGACTCCGTTTCCGTTTTTATCATATGCCAAAAAGCCGCTTTGCTGATTAGGGGCATGAATCGATTCCGCTGTTCCATCGTCATTAATATCGAATTTGAATGTGGCCTCGGATAATGACACCCCGGATCCGGACAGATCTATCATGAGCGGATCAATGAGTGCGTCGCCGGCTTTGACGGAAATAGATGTTTCAGTGCTTGTTTGATGCGTCATTTGCAGCGAGGCATTAAAATCAATGGTTTTGCCATCGGCGGTCGTAACCGTTCCCGAGGCTGCCACCGCAACCCCCTCGGTCGTCGTCGTTGTTTCTTTATAGGAATAATCGATTCCCCAATCTTGTGGTTGCGTCTTTTGCGACTGGGCAGCGGCAGTGGCGGGACTAGTCCCGTTTGAGTCTGAAAGATCGGATGCGGTGAGAATTTTTATTTTTTTTCCCGTTATCATTTCTATCATATCTTTCATGATTTGCTCTTTGACGTTGCCGATAAATTCGTCTTTCATTTTTGTAAAAGCATCTTCCTGATTTAATCCGGAGATGGCGGCTATTGATTGTGATGAATTGGCATTTGTATTGTTTAACGATGTTAAGACATCCTTCTTTTTTGTTGACTCCTGAAGAATGGCTCCGTTTGCTTTATGATTGTCCTGCGTCGTATCGAAGGATTTGCCCCATTGCCGCAGATGTTCGTAGCTTTCCGTAACTTTGCCGCTTATTTGCGAGGATGCAAGATTGATTGTAGACATCGCAATACGCATAAAATACCTGCCTTTTACCAATAACGAACGAGCAAATAATCTGTAAAAAGGAGCTTTGTTATGCTTATCGGAATTGTTAAAGGGTCACTTTAGGTTTTAGTTCAGATTTATTTGTTTCTCCTTATGGATAGCAAATACCGACGCCAAAAACATCGCTTTTCTGCCAACCGGTATTATCCGCTTGATTAAAGCATGTCTGACCCAACCTGATGCCATCCCGTGCATCGTTTACTTGAATATCGAAGCCGAAAACTGTTCCAACTTTTGGATAACTATGACGGAAAGGAACCGCAGCCACAACAACATATCCAAAGCCGGGAACAATCTTTGCAAATGCCTTGAATTTGCTCAGGTACGGTCGGCCTTCGGGCGCCGTCGGCCCGACGGACAAACTGTCGTTTACCGTTATTCTGAGCTGGCAATCATCTTTGTCATAGGAAAGTATCGCGCTGTCATTTTCATCTATGTAAAACTCGACCCCGTCATTTTGATAGGCCAAGGTGTTCGGGTTTTCACAATCAACCGCGGAATCCCTTATAGATGCATAGCAATAATAAAAGCTGTCGTCCCACATACATTGAAATTCGGCCTCGGCGGGTTTCGTGGAATCGCTATAATCATTTTGAGCGACAACTTGCGTTTTATACACATCGCATCTGTCCCAAATTGCTTCTTTAACGCAAGTACTATCGACCTTCGGCGTACCCCTGTAGAATTTGGCTCTGTTTTTCCCAAGGGTCTGCGCATATTCTTGCTGAGAAAATGCCATCGGATCTGTCGATGAGCATCCTGCCAGTAAAAGAAATCCACAGGAAAAAAGGAACAACGCGACGATAATCCCGTGCCTTTTCATATATTGGCCTCCATGCTTTTGATAATTTCTAGGAATATTTGAATCATATCGGGTACGCGTATTGAATCGAGGCAAAACGGAAAGAGGCCTTTCGCCCGCCTTCCGTTTTGCATTAAAATTCAGTTGCGAAATTAAAACTCTCCTCTTAGTATCAACTCGGGGATCGTGGTGGCCATGTTATTGAACTTGATCCCGGCAATTGTTGATTTAGGCTCAGTGAAATAGACCTTGACCCTCGGCATAAGCACGTAATTTTTAGAGAGCATCCATTCGTACTTGATTTCGAAGAATGTAAACCAGTCGTCGGTTTTTGAATCGTAACCGTCTTGTTCGTTACTCACATTGAAATCGAAATCCAAAATGCCGGGGCCCATTTTAACCGAAGTGCCGACATTCATATTTGTCGCCCATCTGTCGAACAGAACGGAATCGAGCATGGTGGAATCGAGTCTGATCGGCGACGCAAACGGATCTCCGAAATTATTGTAAACGGTGTCAAAAACGGTTTTGGGCGTTGTCGTTGTTTTATAAGAATTACGGTTTGAATTACGAGCGTATCCGAAGCCGGCTCTGAATTTGACATCGGTGCCGATCGAGTATCCGGCATTGAACCCTGCTCCGAATTCAACATCGCTTTCGCCGTTTGCCATATTATAGGTCCGGTTCGGAACGACAAATACCTGAGGAACAATCGTCAGTTGTTGTACTGTTACGGGAATATCTAATTGTAAATGAGCGGCGATCGGATTTGCTTTCATAGAATCCAGTCCGGCATTTATTTCCGGTATTGCAAGGGCCGAGGCAAACCCTTCTAGGCACAGCGATACCGGACCTTTGAAGATTGGCACGCCAAGGCGTAAACCTGGTCTGCTCCCATTGGTAACGGAACCCCACCTGATCTGCGCCGCCATTTTATAATCACGGTCAAAAAACATTGATACCCCGAGCAAATCCATAAGCGGCGTTTCTTTAACGGGTATGATACCTGCCTGTACATATACGGCACCGGGGTTCCATTCCGCATACGCAAGATCGACCCATGGCATCAATTGGTTCCTTTTCGTCCAATAATTATCGATAAAATTTTTGACTGTTTCAGGTGCATACCAATCGTTGCAATCGTTTGCTATTTCGAATCGCAACGTTACCTTGTCGCTGGGCCTGGCTGTTACACCGAACATATAGGCTATTCGATATGAAGAATTAGCGGACTGGGCGATCTTCCCGTCTGCTCGATAATTGGAGAGGATATCGTCTCTCAAACGTAATTCGGCCATTCCCGACCAGGTGATCGTCGCATTGGAGACCGCAGAAGCATTGGCAATTGTATCGGGATGTTTTACAGGCAGTACCTCTGCCGTTGTAGCTGCCGTTGCCGTTGTTTCCGCAGGAGAAACGGACGGGGTCAGTGCCGACGTCGTATCGGCTGACAAGGCGATACCGCTTGCAAACAACACACAAAAAAAAGAACACATCGTACGCATACTACCTCCCAATTGATGAAATGACACAGACAAAACGAATAGCAACGGCAAACCGAGTACCACCCCGTGCTCAGTTTACAAGACATAGTAAAAAAAGTTTCGTTGAATTTGTCGGATAAAATATAAAAATGCGGTATGCGTTAAAGTTGGTATATTTACCAGTCCTTAAAAAAAACGTGTTCTTTTAGAATACAAAAAGGTTGTGCAGTGCGGTTATATTATATCAATGCGGTTGGCGGCCTGTTGAATGCTTAATGTCAATTAAACGAAAAAAGATTGACAAATAATAGCAAGGAGAATGTGTCTTATCGGTTTTTGAGGGATTGACTGAAAAGCCAAACAAGTAGTTTTGGGTCTTCAAAGGGAAAAGTCCCAATATCGTGCCCTGTTGGCGGATCATACTCAGTGTATTTTACAATGTCGATACCGTTTTTCGAAATTATCTGCGTTATTCCGGGGTGTTGCGAATACGGTGCCGGCTCACCGTGAAAAGTTGTGCCGTCGGCTTTAATATGCGTCTTAAGAAAAGCAAAAGATTTCCTCGCTGTCTCTACACGAGATTTTTCATCGGATAATCCTATATGATACCAGATCGCGGTTTTTCCGATTATGCTGTCACGCAAAACCGTTTGCGTCTGGCCCGACATTCTGATGATGCCTGCAAAAAGAACGCCTTTTGACTCATAGTAATCATTAATCAATGAGTATGAGCCCGAGCCCCCCATGGAATGACCTGCAAGATACAGTCGGTTTGTATCGATGCGATATTTTTGCTTCAATGCTTCTATTTGGCCAATGATTTTTTTGTTGTTAAAAGTGGATTTTGTTGAATGCGGCACATAAATAAAGCAGGGATAAGCGGTACGTTCCGTTTCGGTTTTCAAACAGGGAAGCGCTTTTTCTCCGCCGGGAGAACTCCACGGATGCAAATACACGAAAAGAGGATACTTGTTTTGAGCATTCTGCGAATCGCGGTAACCGACAGGTTCAACCAAATACATGTCGTCCATGGAAACAGACGAATTGCCGCATGAAAAAAATCCTGCAAAAATGGAAAGAATAAAAGAAATCCCTTCTTTGGAGAAAAATCCGCTTTTCATACATTTATCCTAACTATGAGGAATATTCATAGTTTTAAAATAATAATAAGTGTGGAAAAACCACTCAAGAATTAATTAAATCGGAACAGAAAAACCATTGCAAAATACATTTCAGTTATCATCCCGATTAATTTTAAACAAAATTACAGATTTGGACCTATATTTACTAGATGTAGCGGACAACATTGTGATGCAGTGGCGTGAGATCTAAAAAACAAAACGAGGATATCATGAGAAAAAAAATGATTGCTATTGCAGTAGTTTTTTGTGCGGTTTCGGCTGGTTATTCCGCAACCACGGCTTTTTATAACGATGCACTTGATTCCGCTAAATCCCAGTTGACCAGGCTTTATAATGCCATGGGTACAACCTATACTTCGTATCCACGAAGCATCGATGGAAACGGAGCGGTTGTTAGAGTAAATTATTCCGATTGGACAAGCGGTTTTTTTGCCGGGAGTCTGTGGCTCATGGCACAGTATACAAACGATGCAACCTGGAAAACGTGGGCCAGGAACTGGACTAATACGCTGTCGTCTGCCGCCACCGTGAACGATCATGATGTCGGATTCAGGATTAACTGCAGTTACGGGAGCGGCTTGCAGTTTTCAAGTACATCGCAATATAAACTTGATACCGCTGTCATGATGCGGGCAGCCCGGACGCTTTCGGGGCGGTATAATGCAACTGTCAAAGCGATAAAATCATGGGATACGTACACAAAAGGGAGTACGACCTATACGTATCCAGTCATTATAGACAATATGATGAACCTAGAACTTTTATGTTGGGCTACAAAGGCGAGTGGCGATAGCAGCTTTGTCAAGATTGCAAAAAGTCATGCGAACACTACTTTAAAGAATCATTTTCGAAGCAACTTCAGCAGCTATCATCTCGTTGCATATGATCAGGCCAACGGCAATGTGCTTGGTAAAATGACGGTACAGGGGTATGCGGACGAATCGTCGTGGGCACGCGGTCAAGGCTGGGGGCTTTATGGGTACACCATGATGTTTCGGGAGACCAAAGATTCTTCTTATTTGATCCAGGCTACCCATATTGCGGACTACATAATTTCACGTTTGCCAACTGAGATGGTCCCCTATTGGGATTTTGATGTTCCCACTTCGCCCACCCCTTCACGTGATGCGTCGGCTGCTGCCATATATGCATCGGCATTATGCGAACTTAGCACCTATGTTAAAGGAGCATCAGGCGCAACTTATTTGCAAAAAGCAAAAGCGATCTTGCAAAGCTTGTCGTCGTCGGCTTATACGGCGGCGCCAAATACATCAGGCAATTTTATTTTAAAGCATTCTACCGGCAATAAACCTGCCGGTACGGAAATCGATGTGCCGATAAACTATGCGGATTATTATTATTTAGAAGCTTTGCTGCGTTATAAAAAACTTGATGAATCCACGTCGATAAAGGTATCCGGAATTAAAGCTGCAAATACTGTGGATCAACTCGGATCGTGTAAAATCGAAAGTCGTAACGGAGACTGCATTGTTTCGTTTTCTTTTATTCGAAACAGGTATAAGAATGTGACTGTGTCGTTTTGTGACTTGGCAGGGGCGATAAAAATGAAAAAAAGCATAACATCTGCCATTTCTCTTTTAGATGTTCATGGGCTGGCTAAAGGGACTTATATCGTTTTTGCGGAAACTCCCGAAGGACTTATAGGAAAAACAAAGCTCGTTTTGAGCGGGAAAAATTATTGAATTAAAAATTTATTTATTTCTTACAATTTATTGACTTCCCTTCGTACTGAACCTATTTTTTGTGTTTTGCTATAACCCTGTTGGTAAGGAGTTTTCCTGTAAATCCCAGGGTAACGCTGTCTTAATGGAACCATTTTGCCCCCGTTTTTTTTCTTCGTTGTGTAACCATAGGCAGATAGTAGGCTTAAAAACTTTTTTTTGGGAAAAATGATATGACATCAAAATCCTTGAGCTATGCAGATGCTGGAGTTAATATTCCTGTTTGGAATAATGCAAGAAAACGCATTGGTAAACTTGTTGAATCGACATTTAATAAAAACGTCGTTGGAAAATTCGGCCATTTTGGCGGTATGTTTTCGCTTGCTGCAGTAAAAAATTACAAAAAGCCTATATTGGTGTCTTCTGTTGATGGTGTTGGAACAAAACTTAAAATTGCGGCGGAAACCGGAATTCATAACACCGTTGGAATGGATATTGTAAATCATTGCATCAACGATATCTTGGTTTTGGGTGCAAAACCGTTATATTTCCTAGACTATATCGCCACGGGCAAACTTGATCCCGAGGTGTTTGTTGAGGTGCTTTCGGGCTTGACAAAGGCTTGTAAGGCTGCCGATTGCGTTCTTATTGGCGGTGAAACTGCGGAGATGCCTGGAATGTACAAGGAAGCCGAATATGATATCGCAGGCACGATTGTTGGTGTTGTTGACGAAAAAGATGTTATCGACGGTAGTAAAATTCGTAAAGGCGATGTGTTGATTGGTTTGCGGTCGAACGGATTGCATACTAACGGTTACAGTTTGGCGCGAAAAATTGTCAAGGAAGCTGCACGAAAAAAATACAGCGATAAATTTGCTGAAACCGGGAGAACGATTGGTGAAGAATTGCTTCGCCCGCATCGTGCATATAGTCCGGTTCTCGATATTATGAAAAAAGGTCTTATACGAGGATGTGCACATATTACCGGTGGTGGTTTTACCGATAATGTTGATCGTGTGCTCCCTAAAGGTTGTGATGCGGCAATCGATGCTCGATCATGGACCCCCGATCCGATTTTTTTGTGGATGCAAAAGGTTGGCAAAGTGGCAAACCGCGAGATGTATCGCACTTTTAATATGGGGATTGGGCTTGTGATGGCGGTCAAATCTGCCGATGTAGACAAAGTGTTAAAGACGAAGACGATCGCACAGTTTGAGCCGCGGGTGGTCGGAACGATAGTTTCTGGCGCCGGTAAAGTAGATTTGAAGTTTTAGCGTTTTTTTTTCTTTTTAAATAAAATTCAATACACTCAAGTGTAAGTCAAAAGTAACGGCGATGCACAAATTTTATCTGTACAATACTGCAACAAGGCAAAAAGAACTTTTTGTACCTCAACATGAGGTTGTAGGTCTGTATTGCTGTGGACCTACAGTGTATAATTTTGCGCACATCGGCAACTTGCGTACCTATTTGTTTGAGGATGTGCTTAAGCGAACGTTGATTGCTTTAGGATATAAAGTCAAGCATGTACTCAATATTACCGATGTCGGCCATTTAACCTCAGATGCCGACAGTGGTGATGATAAAATGGAAAAAGGGGCGAACAGAGAAGGTAAATCCGTTTGGGAGATCGCCGATTATTATACCCAGGCTTTTAAAAAGAACCTCAAAGATCTCAATGTAATCGAGCCCGATATTTGGCCCAAGGCAACCAATCATATTCCTGAAATGATTTCGCTGATTAAAACATTGCAGGAAAAAGGTTTTACTTATAATACTGGAGACGGCGTTTATTTCGATACGACAAAATTTCCGGAATATGCAACATTTGCACGATTGGACGTCGAAAATTTACAAGCAGGGAATCGCGTTGAAATGGGAGAGAAAAAGAGCGCGACCGATTTCGCTCTCTGGAAATTTTCTCCAAAAAACGTAAAACGACAAATGGAGTGGGATAGTCCTTGGGGAATTGGTTTTCCAGGATGGCATATTGAATGTTCTGCAATGTCTTTGAAATACCTGGAACAGCCTCTCGATATTCATTGTGGCGGCATGGATCATGTTCGAGTTCACCACACCAATGAAATCGCTCAAACAGAAGCTGCAACGGGTAAAAAATTTGCGAAGTATTGGTTGCATGGAGAGTTCTTGGTTGTTGATAAAGGTAAAATGGCGAAATCGTCCGGAGAATTTTTAACTTTAGATACTATTGTCAAAGATGGAATGTCCGCAGCCGCATATCGCATGTTTTGCTTTACAGCTCACTATCGGTCGCCTCTTATGTTTTCCATGGATGGTTTTAATGCGGCGGCTTCCGGTTTAGCAAATTTAAAAAAACTTGTTTTGTCAGAGACTAAAAAGCCGATCGTTGAATCCAAAGGTTTAACAGAAAATGCCATTAAGCATCTTGATTCGTTCTTTAATGCTGTTTGTGACGATTTAAACATGCCTGTTGCCGTTAGTCAGATATGGGCAATACTTAAGGCTTCGGGGATTTCTTCGGAAGAAAAATATAAGGCAATGGAAATTGCCGATTTGATTTTAGGCTTAAGTCTGTTAAATGATAATCCACAAATTGTCGTTGATGTTGAAGCGTCGGGCATCAAAGCTAAAATATTTTCTGCAAAAGAAATTGATAAAAACGATATTGATTCTATTGTATTGTTGTTAAGCAGGCGGAAAATTGCGAAAACAAATAAGGATTTCTCAACAGCCGATTCTATCCGGGCTCAATTAAAAGAGCTACATGTTGAAATTAAGGATTTGCCCGGTGGAATCCATGAATGCCACATTGGAATATAAAATTATTTTCCATGGTTATTGAGTAGTAAACAATTATTTTTTTTTGGTGAAATAGTTTGAAAATTAGGTTTCGTATAAGGAGCCATTACTATGAATAATTTAAAAGATAATTTAATGACAGGCGAATTGCGCAGAATGCTTGTCGGAATTGAAATCGACGAGCAAATGCTCTCCCGGCGCGAGATTTTTCTCTGGGGTGAGATAAATGATGACTCAGCAAAATCTGTAGTTCAAAAAATTTTATATTTTGATGGCCTCAATCATGATGATATCACGATTTATATCAATAGTCCTGGTGGTGTTATTACGTCAGGCTTAGCAATTTATGATGCAATGCAATATGTTGAATCGGATATTAAAACAATTTGCATGGGTTTTGCAGCAAGTTTTGGTGCTGTTGTTCTGTGTGCTGGTACCAAAGGGAAACGTCAATGCTGGGAAAATTCACGTGTTTTAATTCATCAGCCGCTTATTTCTGGTAATTTTTTTGGGCCCGCTTCCGACATTAATATTCAAGCTGAAGAAATGTTAAAAGTTAGAGATAGGCTCAATAGAATTCTTTCGAACCATTCTGGTCAATCTCTAAAAAAAATTGAGGAAGATACGGATCGTGATTATTATATGTCTGCTGAAGAAGCTGTAAATTATGGTTTGATTGATTCTATTGTAAAAAAATTATAAAACTTTGACAACGATTAAATACATATAGTATATTTGAAAGGCTTTTTGCGAAAATTGCCGATGTAGCTCAGTTGATAGAGCTTTCGACTTGTAATCGAAGGGTCGGGGGTTTGAATCCCTCCATCGGCTCCATGAGCTGTACGAAATGTAAATATATGGGTAGGTGCCCGAGTGGCTAAAGGGGATGGACTGTAAATCCATTGGCTTACGCCTACAGTGGTTCGAAACCATTCCTACCCATTGAATTAAGCGGGCATAGCTCAATTGGTAGAGCTCCACCCTTCCAAGGTGGTTGTTGTGAGTTCGAGTCTCATTGCCCGCTCTTTGTTGTATTGCCCATGTAGCTCAGTTGGTAGAGCACATCCTTGGTAAGGATGAGGTTCACCGGTTCGATCCCGGTCGTGGGCTTTTTTTAAAAGAATGTTTTAGAAAATATCATAACCTGATTTTTTCACAATATCAAGGGGAGTTTCATGGCAAAGGAAAAGTTTGATCGTAAGAAGGCGCATGTAAATGTCGGTACCATCGGTCACGTTGATCATGGTAAAACTACATTGACAGCTGCGATTACAAGTGTTATGGCGACAAAGGGTTTGGCCAAATTCATTCCCTACGACGAAGTAGCAAAGGCTTCAGAATCTCAAGGTCGTAGAGATCCAACAAAGATTCTCACGATTGCCACTTCCCATGTGGAATATGAGTCAGATAATCGGCATTATGCTCATGTCGATTGTCCCGGACATGCAGACTATGTTAAAAATATGATTACCGGTGCTGCGCAGATGGATGGTGCTATTCTTGTTGTGAGTGCAGCGGACGGTCCCATGCCTCAAACGCGCGAACACATTTTGCTTGCACGCCAGGTGGGTGTACCATATATCGTTGTGTTTTTAAATAAAGTTGATATTGTTGATGATCCTGAATTACTTGAGCTTGTTGAGTTGGAAGTTCGTGAGCTTCTTTCTAAATATGAATTCCCGGGCGATGAAGTTCCAATAGTTCGTGGAAGTGCAATTGGGGCATTGACAAATCCTACTGATCCTGTTAAAACAAAATGTATCTTTGATTTAATGGCAGCTATTGATTCTTATGTCCCGACTCCTAAGCGCGAAACAGATAAGCCGTTTTTAATGCCGGTTGAAGATGTGTTCTCGATAACTGGTCGCGGTACTGTTGCTACTGGGCGTGTTGAGCGCGGTTGTGTTAAAGTCGGAGAAGAAATCGAAATCGTTGGTATCAAGGATACTCGTAAAAGTATAGTAACTGGCGTTGAAATGTTTCGTAAGCTCCTTGATAAAGCCGAAGCTGGCGACAATATTGGAACTCTTTTACGCGGTGTTGAAAAAGATGATATTGTACGCGGAATGGTTCTTGCAAAGCCTGGATCAATTAAACCGCACAAAAAATTTAAAGCGCAAGTTTACGTTTTGTCAAAAGAAGAAGGTGGGCGCCACACTCCGTTTTTTAGCGGGTATAGGCCTCAATTTTATTTTAGAACGACAGACGTTACCGGTAGCTTAACCTTGGCAAAGGGCGTGGAAATGCTTATGCCTGGTGATAATGCTGCTTTAGAAGTTGAGTTGATTCACCCGATCGCAATGGAAAAAGAATTACGCTTTGCTGTTCGTGAAGGTGGACGTACTGTTGGGTCAGGTGTTGTTACTGAAATCATCGAATAAGTTTATTTGTGGTGTGGTTACACTGTAAATCGGTGCAACCACACATTTGCCATAAAGAAAAAACATTTACTAAAAGGTATCGGCGGTTACAATGCCAAGAGAGATTATTACGCTGGAATGCACATCGTGCAAAAAAAATAATTATTCGCTCATGAAAAATAAGCGGAAGCATTCGGAGCGTCTTGAGATTAAAAAGTACTGCCCGTCTGAGCGCAAACGGACTGTTCATAAAGAAACTCGTTAACATTTTATTGATCTTATTAATTTCTGCTTTTGCAGGTTTGATTTGAAATAAATAAAAAATATTATTCGGGTTATAATTTGAATTGCCTTAAAGTTTGTTTTTCTCAGATCTATCTCGATGTGATGATGAGTGAAAGTTTCACATAGGTCTGTAGCTCAATTGGTAGAGTAGTGGTCTCCAAAACCATTGGTTGGGGGTTCGAGTCCCTCCAGACCTGTTTTTTTTTGACGATGGATAAATATGCAAAAACTAATTCAATATCTCAAAGATGTCCGTTCGGAAATGCTCAAAGTGAGCTGGCCGACGAAGAATGAGCTTACTGGCGCAACAATGCTAGTTATACTATTTAGTATTCTTTCGTCAATTTTTGTTTACTCATGCGATCTGATCATCAACTTTATTGTTGGTCAATTGCTTAAAATAAACATGTAGAATCGAATTTTAAGGATTTTTCATGTCAAAACGTTTTTACGCTGTTCATACGTATTCGGGTCAGGAAGCCAAAGTGGTTGAAGTCATAACTGATTTAATTGCTGCTGGTGAAATGAAGGATCAAATTGGGCAAGTGCTTATGCCTACGCATGATGTTGTTCATGTGAAAAATGGTAAGAAAATTAAGACAACCCGAAAGTTTTTTCCTAGTTATATCATTGTTGAAATGGAGTTAAATAAAGAAACCTCGCATTTCATTCGCAACATCAATGGTGTTACCGGTTTTGTAGGTGGAAAAAAGCCGCAACCGCTCCGTGAAGAAGAAGTTGCTCGGATATTAGGTCAAGCAGAAAAAAGTTCTCGGCAACAAATATCTGAGGTTCCTTTTGAGATTGGGGACGCTGTTAAAATCAAAGAAGGTCCATTCAAAGATTTTGATGGTGTAGTTGATGAGGTACACCCGGAAAAAGGAAAGATCAAGGTGATGGTAAGTGTTTTCGGGAGGTCTACACCGGTTGAAGTTGATTTTATGCATGTGAATCCGATTAGCTAATATAGAAAAAAGTTTTCTTAATATATAGATTGTTGTTTGAAAGGGGATAGGATTTTGGCTAAGAAAGTCAGTGCACTTATAAAGCTGCAAATTCCGGGCGGCCAAGCAAATCCGGCGCCACCCGTAGGACCTGCGCTTGGTCAGCATGGTGTTAACATCATGGAGTTTTGCAAGGCGTTCAATGCTAAAACTAAGGACGCAAACGGTATGATCATTCCAGTGGTCATAACTGTTTATTCGGATCGCTCGTTTACCTTTATTACTAAGACTCCGCCAGTATCGGTTCTTATAATAAAGGAATTAGGCCTCGAAAAAGGCTCGAGCGTGCCAAATAAGGATAAAGTTGGGACTTTGACAAAGGATAAAGTTAAAAAGATCGCGGAAATTAAAATGCCCGATCTCAATGCAGCCAGCATTGAAGCTGCCATGCGCATTGTTGCCGGAACTGCAAGAAGCATGGGAGTCAATGTTACAGAGTAATCCGTTAGGGTTACTTGAAGGTTTACAAAGGGAGTTTCATTAAATGAAAAAATTGCACGGAAAAAAGTGGGAAGCTTCCCACGCCAAAACTGATAAAACTAAAGAATATCCTCTTGCCGAGGCAGTTGAATTCTTAAAAGCAAACGCTGCGACAAAATTTGACGAAACGTTGAATATTGCCGTGAATCTTGGAATTGATCCGAAGAAAAGCGACCAAAGCGTTCGCGGCGCAGTCGTTCTTCCGAACGGTCTTGGCAAAACTGTTAGAATTCTAGTTTTTGCGCAAGGGCCTAAAGCAGAAGAAGCGAAAGCAGCTGGTGCCGATTATGTTGGCGGCGACGATCTTGCTGAAAAGATTACCGGGGGCTGGCTTGAATTCGAATCGTGTATTGCCACTCCAGATATGATGAAGGTTGTCGGTAAGCTTGGTAAAATCCTCGGAACTCGTGGGCTTATGCCTAATCCAAAGGTTGGAACGGTTACTATGGATGTTGGCAAAGCCATTAAAGAACTTAAAAAAGGTAAAGTTGAATTCCGTGCGGAAAAAGGCGGAATTGTTCATGCTCCTCTGGGAAAAATGTCTTTTGAAGCAGCTAAGCTTACTGAAAATGTCAAGGCATTTTTAGAGGCGCTTTCAAAGGCAAAGCCATCGTCTGCAAAAGGTTCTTTTCTTAAAAAGATTACTTTGAGTAGTACGATGGGTCAAGGAGTAAAAATTGCTCATCAGGAAATTCTAGCTTAATAAAATAAGAAACAAAGAACATTTACCTATAAAAAAGGTTTCAAACAATGTCGACTCGCAGTGAACGTACGCAATCAATCGAAGTGCTCGAAAAAGAATTTCGGGATGCTAAAGGCATTTACCTGACCGACAACAATAAAATTGATGTTGCCAGAATATCAAAGGTCAGGGTTGCTCTTCGTAAAAAAGGGATGAAATACATCGTTGTCAAGAACACGCTTGCCAGAATAGCTGCAGAACGGTGCGGTAAAAAAGAACTTGCACCATTTTTTAAAGGTCAGCTTGGTGTCGTCGTAGCGCAACAAGATGGAATGGCTCCCGCCAAAATCATTAAGGATTTTCAAAAAGAATTTGCAAAAGACAATAAAGAGCTCCTTGATGTCAAGGTTGCATATGTCGACGGCACAACTTTTTCTGGTAAAGATACTGCACGCTTGGCTGAAATTCCGCCGCGTGAAATTCTTCTTTCCCAGTTGCTCGGTGTGTTACAGGCTCCAACGACTAAATTTGCTCAAACGCTCAATGGCGTTTTAACAACGTTTGCCTGTACGATCGATGCAGTTAAGACGAAAAAAGAATCCGAAGCTACTGGTGCTGCGCCATCGGCATAAGTACTTATTAATAACGTAATCTGTAAACGAAAACAAACACAAATAACTTTTATATGGAGGTATTCCTGTGGCGACTTTAACAAATGAGGAATTGGTTGAGGCAATCGGCAGCAAGACAGTGCTTGAATTGTGCGATCTCATCAAGGCGATTGAAGAAAAATTTGGCGTAAAAGCTGCTGCTCCTGTTGCGGTTGCTGCTGCTCCTGCTGCCGGCGGCGATGCTGCTCCTGCAGAAGAAAAAACTGAATTCTCGGTTATTCTTAAAGAAGGCGGCGCTAAGAAAATTCAGGTAATCAAAGTGGTTCGCGAAGTAACCGGGCTTGGCCTCAAGGAAGCTAAAGACCTTGTTGAAGGTGCTCCTAAGGCTGTTAAGGAAGGAATTCCTAAAGCTGAAGCGGAAACAATCAAGAAAAAATTGGAAGAAAACGGCGCAACTGTTGAGATTAAGTGAGCAATTCGCTCCTAACCAAGACGACAATCATATACCCGGTTGTACGCATTTTTCAGCCAGTTAAATAAACTGGTGAGCACGGAGTGCTTGAAAAGGCACTTCGTGTTTCCTATTGTGTAACGAATGTCTACAACGTAAAAATAAGGGGAAACGAGAATGGTAGAACGCAGAAGTTACTCCCGCATTCCTAATGTGATGGATTTGCCGGATCTTCTTGAAATACAGACCAAATCGTACAGTTCGTTTTTGCAGGCGGATCTTCCGCCACGCTTACGCAAAAAAGTTGGATTGCACGGCGTGTTTTCGAGCTTGTTTCCGGTCAATGATGTCAAGGGTTATTATTCCCTTGAGTATGATGGATACAAGTTGGGCATGCCTAAATATACCCTAAAAGAATGCAAAGAACGGGGTATGACTTATGCTGCTCCTCTTAAAGTGGATATGTCTCTTTTGGTCTACGAACAAGACGGCGAAGTCAAGAAGTTTGTTGAAAAAATAACTAACGAAGTTTACGTTGGTGAAATTCCCCTCATGACCGATCGCGGTACCTTCGTCATTAACGGAGCGGAGCGGGTTATTGTTAGCCAATTGCATCGGTCTCCTGGTATCACCTTCGATGAAGAAGAACAGCCGAACGGCGAAAAGGTCATGACTGCGCGCATTATCCCGCAACGGGGATCGTGGGTTGAAATGATTCTCGATGCCGACGATGTGTTGACAATCAATATCGACCGGCGCAAGAAAATGCCGGCTACTATTCTTATGCGTGCTCTCGGTCATTCGACCGATGAAAAATTGTTGGCCTTATTCCACGATAAAGAGAGTATCGAAGTTTCGGTCAAAAATAAACCGAAGATATTGGGCAATGTCAACGCGGTAACAATTTTTAATAAAGAAACCGGTGAGATCATCATCGATGCCAACGAGATTATTACAGAAGATAAATTCAACAATCTCGTTGCAAATAAAATTGCTGAAGTAGAAATTCTCGCCAATATAGAGAATCCGGAAAACATGATCGTGCGCAACACGATCGCCGTTGATCCTACAAAATCAGAAGAAGAAGCACTTTTCTATATATATGCGACCATGCGTCCCGGAGATCCACCGAACGTGGAAACGGCGCGTAACCTTGTTCAACGTCTTTTCTTCGATGAAAAACGCTACGACTTGGGTAATGTCGGCCGTTATCGTATCAACACTCGTCTCAATATGAAAAGCGAAGAAGGTATGAATACGTTGACAAAGGATGACTTTGTTGCCGCATTCAAATACCTTATCGGTCTTGCCGGCGGAGAAGGCTTCATCGACGATATCGATCATCTCGGCAATCGTCGCGTTCGTTCGGTTGGCGAATTGTTGTCTGCGCAATTTACGGTCGGACTCACCAGAATGGTGCGTACGATTCGCGAACGTTTAAGCCTTCGCGATACCGAAAACGTAACACCTCAAGACCTTATTAACGCCCGCACCGTGTCGACAGTCGTTCAGGCGTTTTTCGGATCTTCGCAGTTGTCGCAGTTCCTTGACCAAACCAATCCGTTGTCCGAGCTCACGCATAAGCGTCGCGTTTCGGCACTCGGGCCCGGAGGTCTTACTCGTGAGCGTGCCGGATTCGAAGTCCGCGACGTGCACCATACCCATTACGGTCGCCTGTGTCCAATCGAAACGCCGGAAGGACCGAACATCGGTCTTATCGCTTCGCTTTCGACATATGCACGCGTTAATCATTTCGGTTTCATCGAAACGCCGTATCAGAAACTCGAAGACGGTCGTCTTTCCGGAACCATCGAATATCTGACGGCCGATCAGGAAGATAATTACCGGATCGCACAGGCAAATTCACCTGTTGACGAAAAGGGAAAACTTACCGAGGCATTTACTTTTGCGCGATACCGCGGCGATTTCCTGCTTTTACCGCCCAAAGAACTTACCTATATGGACATTTCACCCATGCAGCTGGTTTCCGTGGCGGCAGGACTCATCCCGTTCCTTGAACACGACGACGCAAACCGCGCGCTCATGGGATCGAACATGCAACGCCAGGCAGTGCCGCTTTTCAACACCGAAGCCCCGCTTGTGGGAACCGGTTTGGAAGGCCGTGCAGCAGTCGATTCCGGGTGTATGATTGTCGCGCGCAATCCCGGTGTGGTTGAAAAAGTCGATGCGAACAAAATCGTCATTAAAAAGACGAAAACCGCAGCAACCGACGACATTCTCGGGCTTACGGAATCCGACACCTATGAACTTACCAAATTCGAACGTTCCAACCAGGACACGTGCATAAACCAGAAAGTCTGCGTCAAGGCCGGCGACAAGATCAAAGCCGGAGACGTGTTGGCCGACGGTCATGCGACGAAAAACGGTGAGCTTGCTTTAGGAAGAAACGTCATGGTGGCATTCATGCCGTGGCGCGGATACAACTACGAAGATGCCATCATCATCTCCGAGAAACTCGTTGCCGATGACGTGTATACTTCATTGCATATCGAAGTTTTCGAAACCGAAGTCCGCGACACAAAGCGCGGTCCCGAAGAGCTTACCCGGGAAATCCCGAACGTGAGCGAAGATGCGGTGAAAAACCTCGATGAAAACGGCGTAATTCGCGTCGGTACCGAAGTCGAGGCCGGCGACATTCTTGTTGGTAAAGTAACCCCAAAGGGCGAAACAGAGCTTTCGCCGGAAGAACGCCTCTTGCGCGCCATTTTCGGCGAAAAAGCAGGCGATGTCCGCGACTCGTCGCTTAAGGCGCCGCCCGGACTCAAGGGTATTGTCATGGACACGCGCATTTACTCACGTAAAGAACGCGACAAACGCAGCAAGAAAAAAGACAAGAAAATGATCGATGATCTCAAGGACGATATTACCAAGCAGATCACCGAAATCGAAAAGATGCGTCTGGAAAAACTCAGTGAAATCCTCACCGATACCGTTTCCAAGGAAATCACCAATTCGCATACCGGCGAAGTGATAATTCCCGACGGACGCAAATGGAGCAAATCGCTCATCGTGAAACTCGATTTCGCAAGCATATCCTTTAAGAATGGCGTTTGCGCCGATGCTGCGAAAAACAAAAAAGCGGAAGAAGTCCTGTATCGCGCCAACGATCTCATTGCCAAGCTTGAAGACAAGCTAGACAAGGAAATCGACAAAGTCGTACGCGGCGACGAGCTTAAGCCCGGCGTATTACAGCTTGTTAAAGTCTATGTCGCGAAGAAACGTAAGCTTTCGGTTGGCGACAAGATGGCCGGACGCCACGGAAACAAAGGAGTTATCTCCAAGATCGTTCCCGCGGAAGACTTGCCGTTCTTGCCCGATGGCACGCCGGTCGACATCATTCTTAATCCGCTCGGTGTTCCGTCCCGTATGAACTTCGGACAGATTCTCGAAACGCATATGGGGTGGGCGGCGGCGAAACTCGGTTTGCATATCGCAACACCGGTGTTCGACGGCGCGACCAGCAAAGACGTCGACGAGTTGCTTGCCAAGGCGAAGTTGCCGAAAACTGGTAAAATCCAGCTCCGCGACGGTCGTACGGGCGAATCATTCGACCGCGACATCACGGTCGGCCCGATTTACATGTTGAAACTATGCCACTTGGTAGACGATAAGATCCATGCACGTTCGATCGGCCCGTACTCGCTGGTCACGCAGCAGCCGCTCGGCGGAAAATCGCAATTCGGCGGACAGCGCTTCGGAGAAATGGAAGTGTGGGCGCTCGAAGCATACGGTGCGGCGTTCACGCTGCAACAGATCTTAACGGTAAAGTCCGACGACCTTACCGGCCGTTCCAAGATATACGAGTCAATTGTCAAAGGGGAAAATTCCCCCGAGGCGGGTGTTCCTGAATCGTTCAAGGTCCTCATTCGCGAAATCAAAGCGCTTGCTCTGGACATAGAAGTCAAAATGGGTGATGAGTTGTTCAAGGCCATGTAAGAGTAATAATTTACGGGTTTTGAAATTCTTACACTCAAAGGAGGAATAGCGGTGGCTGAAAAATATACGAAATCAAATGCTAAAATTAAAGAGATAACGGATGTTGGAATACGGCTTGCCGGACCGGATGTCATCAGGAACTGGTCGTACGGCGAAGTAACCAAGCCCGAAACCATAAATTACCGGTCGTTCAAACCCGAACGCGATGGTTTGTTTTGCGAAAAGATTTTCGGACCGGTACGCAACTGGGAATGTAATTGCGGCAAATACAAACGCATCAGGTATCGCGGCGTCGTTTGCGACCGTTGCGGCGTCGAAGTTACGCATTCCAAGGTCCGTCGCGAACGTATGGGACATATCGAACTTGCGGTTCCCATCATTCATATTTGGTTTTTAAAGAGCGTCCCGTCCCATATCAGTTATTTGCTCGGGCTTGCCAACACCGTGCTCGAACGCATCGTGTATTACGAGTCCTATGTGGTTATCGATCCCGGCGACACTTCTCTTCGTAAAGGTCAATTGCTTACCGAAGACGAATTCATCGAGCTTGAAGACGCAAAGAAACAATTCGTCGCCAAAATGGGCGGCGAGGCGATTCTCGAAATGCTCGCAACGCTCGATCTTGAAGAGTTGTCAATCGATTTGCGCTCAAAAATCAAACTCGAATCTTCCGAACAGCGCAAAATCGAACATCTCAAGCGTCTTCGCATCGTTGAAGCGTTTTTGAAATCGAATAACAAACCCGAAAGCATGGTCCTTCGCGTATTGCCCGTGCTTCCGCCCGATTTGCGTCCGCTTGTTCCGCTCGAAGGCGGCAGGTTCGCAACGTCCGATCTCAACGATTTATATCGTCGGGTCATCAACCGTAACAACCGCCTTAAAAAGCTCATGGAAATCAAGGCGCCCGAAGTCATATTGCGCAACGAAATGCGTATGCTTCAGGAATCGGTCGACACCCTGTTCGACAACGGCCGCCGTACCTTCTCCGTCAAGGGCGAAGGCAAGCGTCCGCTCAAGTCGTTGTCCGATCTTCTTAAAGGTAAACAAGGCCGTTTCCGCCAGAACTTGCTCGGAAAACGCGTCGACTATTCCGGTCGTAGCGTCATCGTGGTGGGGCCCGAACTCAAGATCCATCAATGCGGTCTTCCCAAGACAATGGCGCTCGAGCTGTTCAAGCCGTTCGTCATACAAAAGCTCGAAGAACGCAATTTGGTCCAAACCGTCAAGAGCGCGAAGCGCTTTGTCGAAAAAGAACGGCCCGAAGTCTGGGACATTCTCGAAGAAGTCATCAAAGACCATCCCGTGCTTCTCAACCGCGCGCCAACGCTTCACCGTTTAGGTATACAGGCGTTTTTCCCGGTGCTTGTCGAAGGAAAAGCCATCAGGTTGCATCCGCTCGTATGTGCCGCGTTCAATGCGGACTTCGACGGAGACCAAATGGCCGTGCACGTTCCATTGTCATTCGAATCGCAAATCGAATGCCGTTTGCTCATGCTTTCGTCGAACAACCTGCTCAACCCCGCGTCGGGCATGCCCATCATGGTGCCGTCGCAGGACATTGTTTTGGGGATATATTATCTCACGAAAATGGGTGCAGGCCGAGTGGGTGAGGGACGCGCCTTCTGCGATGCCGATGAAATTCGTCATGCCCTGTTCAACAAACAAATCGATCTGCATGCCAAAATCAAAATCCGGGTCAACGGCAAACGCCTCGAAACGACCCCTGGTCGCGTTATTTTGAACTCGATCATACCCGAAGGTGTGGATTTTGTCAACGATTTGTTCACTAAAAAGAAAATATCCGCGCTTGTCGCCGATATCATCAAGAAAAAAGGCAACATGGTTGCCTGCAAATTCCTCGACGACATCAAGAACCTCGGTTACGAATATGCCACAAAGGCGGGCGTGACCTTCGGTGCCGACGATCTCGTGGTCCCGGCAAAGAAAGAGGAATATGTCAAGAAGTCAATCGAGGAAGGTAACCGTATCCGCAAGCAATACGACCGCGGTATCATTACCGAGGGCGAACGATATAACAAGATCATCGACCTTTGGACGCATACCACGTCTCAGGTCGCCGATGCGCTCCGCGAAGAACTTGCAAAAGACAAAGACGGTTTCAACCCCGTGTATCTGATGCTCGACTCCGGCGCCAGAGGCTCCAACGACCAGATCAAGCAGTTGGCCGGTATGCGCGGTCTCATGCAAAAACCGCAGAAGAAAATCACGGGTGCCGTCGGTGAAATCATCGAGAACCCGATTGTGTCGAATTTCAAAGACGGCTTGTCGGTGCTCGAATACTTTATCTCGACCCACGGAGCTCGTAAAGGTTTGGCCGATACGGCTCTTAAAACTGCCGACGCCGGATATCTTACGCGCCGTCTCATCGATGTTGTCCAGGACGTTGTCATTAACGAAGACGATTGCGGAACCATCAAGGGTATCGAAATCGAAGATCTCCGCGAAGGCGATGAAATCATGGAATCGCTCACGGCACGAATGCTCGGCCGCGTCACGCTCGAAGATGTTGTTGATCCGGTTTCCGACGAAGTCATTTGTCCGGCTAACCAGATCATCGACGAAGCCACGGCAAAACGTATCGAAGACGCAGGAATCACCCGCGTCATGATCCGGTCCGTTCTGACCTGCGACGCCATCGAAGGAACCTGCGCAAAATGCTACGGCCGCAACCTTGCGACCGGCAAAAACGTCGACACCGGCGAAGCGGTCGGTATCATGGCCGCGCAGAGTATCGGCGAACCGGGTACGCAGCTGACGCTCCGTACGTTCCACATCGGTGGAACCGCGTCGCGCCTTATCGCACAGTCTAAAGAAACCGCCAAAATCGACGGTAAGATCCAATACGTCAATGTCGACTTCGCATCAATCATGCGTAAAACCGACAAAGGCGAAGAAAAAGATTGCAACATCGTCATGGGGCGCACGGGTGAAATCGTAGTGCTCGACGACCAGGAACGCGAACGGTATCGCTATAACGTACCGTACGGTTCGACCCTCAACGTCAAAGATGGCGCAAAAGTCAAGGAAAAAGAATCCCTGTTCGACTGGGACCCCTATAATAATGTCATCTTGGCGACAAAAGCCGGACGCATCGAGTTCATCGATCTTGTCGAAGGCGAAACGACCCGCGAATTGTACGACGACCGTACCGGCGTCAGCAATATCGTCGTGGTCGAGCATCGCGACAAGAAACTGCATCCGCATATTCAGATTTTCGACGAATCGGCAAAACGCGTTGCCAATATCTCCGTTCCTACCGGATCTTATATCCAGGTCAAGGAAGGCGATATGGTTGCCGAAGGTACCATTCTTATAAAGATCCCGCGCGAAACCGGTAAGAGCAAAGACATCACCGGTGGTTTGCCCCGCGTCGCGGAATTGTTCGAAGCGCGCCGTCCTAAAGACGCTGCCGTGGTGTCCGAAGTCGACGGTATCGTCGAATTCGGCGGAACGGAACGCGGTAACCGGAAACTCATCGTCCGCGACGATCAGGGTGCGGGTCACGAATACCTCATTCCGCTCGGAAAACATTTGCGCGTTCACGAAGGCGACCGGGTCAAAGCCGGCGACCGTCTCAGCGAAGGCGCAATCGACCCGCATGATATTCTCGCGATCATGGGAGAAAACGCGGTTCAGCGGTATCTGCTCGACGAAATCCAGTCGGTGTACCGTCTTCAGGGTGTGACCATCAACGACAAGCATATCGAAGTGATCGTCACTCAAATGCTCAAGAAGGTCAAGATCGAGAATCCCGGCGACACGCGGTTCCTGGAAGGTGACGATGTCGACAAACGAGTATTGCGTGTTGAGAATGACCTTGTCGTGTCGGAAGGCGGCGAGCCCGCGACATTCAAGCCGATGTTGCTCGGTATAACCCGTGCATCATTGACTACAGAGTCTTTCTTGTCTGCGGCGTCGTTCCAGGAAACGACGAAGGTCCTTTCCCGCGCGGCGGTCGAAGGCAAAATCGACCACCTCAAGGGTCTGAAGGAAAACTTGATTATGGGTAACCTCATTCCTGCGGGTACCGGTTGCAAATTGTACCGGTATACCAAGGTCAAAGACATGACCGCCGAAGTGGTCTCGTCCGACTCCCATGATGCAAATGAAGACTTTTTAGACCTTGGAGCGTGATTATAACGGATTTTTTACAATAAAGTAATAAAGTCATTTGATTAGCTGTGGCTCATATATTATTTTTAAAAAATTGTCCTTTTTAAGGTTTTACGGAGGAATTTAGTGCCGACAATAAGTCAACTCATTCGAAACGGAAGAAAGTCACTTTCTTCAAGGAGCAAGGCCGGAGCATTGCAGAAATGTCCCCAGCGTCGGGGTGTCTGCATCCGCGTTTTTACCACAACGCCCAAGAAACCGAACTCTGCTTTGCGTAAAGTCGCCCGCGTACGTCTCACGAACAAAATCGAAGTGAACGCGTATATTCCGGGTGAAGGGCATAATCTTCAGGAGCATTCGATCGTGCTTGCACGCGGCGGACGCGTTAAAGACGTGCCCGGCGTACGCTATCATATTATACGAGGTGCTCTCGATACTCAAGGTGTCGAAGATCGCAGACGGGGACGTTCCAAGTACGGTGCTAAAAAGCCTAAATTGAAGAAATAAGGATATAAAACATGTCACGAAGAAAAAAAGCACATAAGAGAGAGTTCATTCAGGATCCGAAGTATAAAAGCGTTCTTATAACGCAGTTTATCAATAACTTGCTTCGCAAGGGCAAAAAACGTTTGGCCGAAACAATGGTCTACGATGCAATTGAACTTGCGGGTAAGCGCACCAATCAGGATGGCTTGTCGGTTTTCAAAAAAGCGGTTGAAAACGTTAAGCCGACTGTCGAAGTGAAGTCTCGCCGCGTCGGTGGCGCCAATTATCAGGTTCCCATGGAAGTTGCTCCTGAACGCAGGACTTCTCTGGCAATCCGTTGGCTCATTCAATATTCAAAAGAGCGTACTGAAAAAAGCATGGCCGATAAAATGGCGAATGAATTTGTCAGTGCTTCCAAGAACGAAGGCGGAGCGGTTCGCAAGAAAATCGACACGCATAAGATGGCGGAAGCTAACAAAGCGTTTGTGATATTCAGGTGGTAATGGTTCTTTAAGACCTTATCATCCGGTACGATATAGTTCTTTTACAGTCCGGGAGTGTGTGCCCCTTACTAAAGTAGGTAAGGCAAGCACGCAAATAAACCTGCAAGATTAAGTAAAAAGGGTTATGGAAAAAGCGGAAAAAATATTTCCTCTCGCCAACGTGCGCAACATCGGGATAATGGCCCATATCGATGCAGGCAAAACAACAACCACCGAGCGAATCCTGTTTTATACGGGTACCATCCATCGGATTGGTGAGGTCGATGACGGGAATACCGTTATGGACTGGATGCAGCAAGAACGTGAACGTGGCATCACGATTACGTCTGCGGCAATCACCACTGAATGGAAAGGCGTTCGGATCAATATCATCGACACCCCCGGGCATGTTGACTTTACAATTGAAGTTGAACGTTCTTTGAGAGTTTTGGATGGCGCAGTAGCCATATTCGATTCGGTGGGAGGCGTGGAACCTCAGTCGGAAACCGTTTGGCGGCAGGCCGACAAATATAACGTGCCCCGAATTTCGTATGTAAATAAAATGGACCGTGTTGGTGCGGATTTCAAGAATGTGCTTTCCATGATGGAAAGCAAGCTTGCCGCAAATCCGGTTGCCATAGAGTTGCCCATAGGGAAAGAAGACACTTTTACCGGTGTCGTTGATCTTGTCAGGATGAGGGCGTTCGAATATAATGAAGCGGATTTCGGTGCCACGGTTGTGGAAAAAGATATCCCTTCTGAGTATCAAGACGAAGCAAGGAAGTATCGGGATATGATGCTTGAAAAAATTTGCGATTTTAGCGAAGATCTCATGCATCAGATGCTCGAGGAAAAACCCCTTGATGAAACCCTGATAAAGAAGGCGATTCGCGCAGGAGTATTATCGAACAAAATCAATCCGGTTAT
Organism: Fibrobacteria bacterium; assembly: GCA_037447435.1. GTDB lineage: Bacteria > Fibrobacterota > Chitinivibrionia > Chitinivibrionales > FEN-1185 > FEN-1185. The sequence continues at coordinate 19,744 of JBBIGR010000032.1, read as the reverse complement.
GTGCGGATCTTCTTTTAAGAATAAAGGTGTTCAGCAGCTTATCGATGCAGTCATCGATTATCTGCCGTCTCCGCTCGACAGGGCAACAGTGGTTGGATACAATCCAAAAGATCACAGCGAAGTTGTTCGTCATGCAAACGAGAAGGAACCCTTCAGCGCGCTGGTGTTCAAAATAGTTGCTGATCCGCATCTCGGAAGATTGGCATTTGCCAGAGCATATTCAGGAACAATCGATCTCAAAAGCACTCTTTTAAATCCGCGTACTGGTTCAAAAGAACGAATCACCCGGATTTTCAGGATGCATTCGAATAAACGTAAGCCCGAGCAATTAATGCATGCGGGCGATATTCTGGGGTTGGCAGGACTCAAAGATACGACAACGGGCGATACGATCTGCGATATCAACGATCCTGTTTCTTTAGAACCCATGACTTTTCCGCAACCTGTTATCAGGCTTTCGATCGAGCCGAAAAGTACGAGCGACGAAGAAAAGTTGCATCAGGCGCTTTCTCGTCTTGCAGACGAAGATCCGACATGTACGGTTAATCTCGACCAGGAAACCGGTCAGACGATTATCTCGGGCATGGGGGAGCTTCACCTCGAAATCCTGGTCGACCGATTAACGCGCGAATTCGGCGTTGCCGCTCATATAGGCAAACCGCAGGTTTCGTATCGTGAATCAATAATGGGAAGCGTTACCGAAGTACACGAAATGTCGCAGCTCATCGGCGGCAAAAATCAATATGCAAAAGTTACTATAACGGTCGAATCCATCGAGCCTTCAAGAAGCACGGAATTCGAAAATAAAATCCCGGACAAAACAGTTCCGACCGAATTTTTAAATGCCGCAAAACAAGGTATTATCGAAACCTCGAACAGCGGCGTCATGTCTGGGTATCCGCTTATCGGGATTAAAACCACGCTTAAGTCGCTTACTTTCCGGGAAGACGATTCTACTGAGATGGCGTTTAAAATCGCCGGATCCATGGCGTTTAAAAATGCGTGCTCAAAATGCAGTCCGGCAATTCTGGAGCCGGTCATGAAAATAGAAATCGTTGTACCGCCCGATTATATGGGTGCTGTCATCAACGATCTCAATGCCCGCCGCGGAAAAATTCACGGCATCACTGCTCGTAAAGATGTTCAGGTTATCGATGGGGAAGCGCCCCTTTCCGAAATGTTCGGATATGCAACAACGCTGCGGTCGGCGTCCCAAGGTCGAGCTTCCTATACGATGCAATTCGATCATTACGAACCGACAAGCAAACCGGTACAAGACGAGATTTTAAAACGAATAGGTCGAATATGGTGAAAAAATACTGCGCTTATTATAGAAACTCTCGAAATAGAATATAAAGATTTTTAAAAGGAGTAAACGTGCCTGGCGAAAGAATCCGTATCAGACTAAAGTCGTTCGATCACAACATCCTCGACAAATCGACATCCGACATTGTCCGTACCGCAAAAGGAACGGGCGCAAGGATTTCGGGACCGATCCCGCTTCCGACGGAAAAATCGATTTACACGGTGTTGCGTTCGCCTCATGTCAATAAGAAGTCTCGTGAACAGTTCGAAATTCGTATTCACAAAAGACTTATTGATATTCTAGAATCCACACCGCAAACCGTCGATTCGCTCATGAAGCTGGATTTGCCGGCCGGTGTCGACGTAGAGATCAAAGTATAACGTTTTCAGAACATTGACGTAATAAACTTTTAAAAACGGGTAAAAGATATGCAAGGGTTAATAGGCAAGAAAATCGGAATGACGCAAATGTTCTCAAAAGACGTTGGCAAAAGCATTCCTATCACGGTGATTTCGGCAGCTCCCAATGTCGTGCATCAAGTTAAAACCGAAAAGATCGACGGCTATAGCGCAGTTCAGCTCGGTTTCGATATTGTTGCTGAAAAAAAGGTTACCAAACCTCTCTTGGGTCATTTCAAAAAAAGCAATTCGTCGCCCACGCGGCACATTAAGGAATTTGAGCTCGACAGTGCGGATGAAAAACTCGAAGCTGGTCAAAAAATCGGCGTCGAAGTTTTTGAGAACATCAAATTCGTCAATGTCGTCGGTGTAACCAAAGGTCGTGGATTTTCCGGCGGTATCAAACGCCATAATTTCCATCGCGGACCTGCGGCGCATGGTAGCAAATCAATACGCGTTCGCGGTTCCAGCGGTGCAAACACATCGCCCGGTAGCGTGAAAAAAGGGCTCAAAATGGAAGGCCATTACGGAGCAGCGCAGCGTACGCAACGGAATCTCGAAGTCGTCGCAATCGATAAAGAAGCCGGACTCGTCATGATAAAGGGAGCGGTTCCCGGTCCGAACAAAGGTATCGTTTACATCAATAAAATCGTCAGCAAATAGGCAGAGCACCAATGAAAGCCAAAGTATACACACAAGACGGAAAAATCAAGGGCGAAGTCAATCTGACCGACAGCGTTTTTAACGCTGACATCAACGAACAGGTGATGTACCTTGTAGTTAAATCGTATCGCGCCAACCAACGCCAGGGCACGTCGAAGACCAAAACCCGAGACGAAGTCAGCGGCGGTGGACGCAAACCATGGAAACAAAAACACACGGGTAATGCCCGCGCAGGTTCCAACACTTCTCCTTTGTGGAGACGTGGTGGCAAGGCTCACGGCCCGCTCCCGCGCGATTATTATACCGCAATCCCGAAAAATCTCAAAAAGATTGCGCTCACTTCGGCGCTCTCAACGCGTGCGCAGGATGAAAAAGTCCTGGTCATCGACAAAATCGTTCTCGATGCTCCTAAAACGCAATCCGTTGCCGACATGCTTGTCGCTCTTTCCTTAGGTGGAAAGCGCACCTTGCTCGTCATCGAAGGTTCGAACAAAAACGTTTACTTGTCAAGCAGAAATATTAAAAATTGTTCAGTAAAGCCTGTTTCCGAAATCAATGCGCTCGACGTATTGTCAAGCGACACCGTTGTTTTCGGGGCAGAAGAGCTGTTGGGCAAAATCGAGGAGGCAGTAGCACAGTGAGCAGGTTTCATTCGATTATCAGATATCCGTCCATCACCGAAAAAAACACCGCGCTTCGCAGCAGTCAAAATAAATACGTTTTCGAAGTCGATCCAAAGGCGACGAAGACGGAAATAAAAAAAGCAGTCGAGTCGCTGTTCAGCGTTAAAGTTGTTTCGGTGAATACCATGGTTGTTAAAGGAAAGCTCAAACGTGTCGGTCGTTTCAGCGGATACCGGTCCGATTGGAAAAAGGCGATCATTCGTTTGGCAGCGGGAAATACCATAACAAAATTCGGTGATGTTTAAAAAAAGCCGCTTTTAACTGACTTTTATTGATTTTTTATTAAAAAAAATGATTCAGTTAAAGCTTTTTGAATCAGCATGTTGTATTTTTGCACTGCAATTTTGTTTTTAAGTGAAGTTTTGATGGTAAATCTTTGAATTTGAGTTTGAATTTTCCAGATAATATGGAGTTTTAAGAAAATGGCATTAAAATCTTACAGACCGCTTACGCCGGTTCAACGGTACAAAACGACCGTTGACTTTGCGCAGGTTACGACAAATGACCCTTATAAGCCGTTATGCGAATTCAAAAAGAGCCGCGGCGGACGTAACGCGCACGGACACATTACTGTTCGTCATCAGGGTGGCGGGCACCGGAAGTTTCTCCGTACCGTCGATTTCAAACGCAACAAATACGACATCGTCGGAACCGTCGAAACGATCGAATACGATCCGAACCGCACGTGCTTTATAGCACTTGTCAAATATACCGACGGCGAACGCCGCTATATCCTCGCGACGGTCAATATGAAGGTCGGCCAAAAAGTCGTGTCTTCGAAAATGACCGAGATTGCAGAAGGCAACTGTATGCCTCTTGTAAACATGCCGCAGGGTACTATGGTTCATAACGTCGAGCTTAAAGAAGGCCGCGGCGGTCAAATGGCGCGTTCCGCAGGAGCGTACGCTGAAATCGTTGCCCGTGAAAACGGAATGGTTCAGCTTCGCCTTCCTTCAAGCGAAACGCGTTTGGTCCGCGAAGGTTGCGTCGCAACAATCGGTCAGGTAAGCAATCATGAACATATGAATGTCGTTTTAGGTTCTGCCGGTCGCAAACGCTGGCTCGGAGTTCGTCCGACGGTTCGCGGTACTGCAATGAACCCGGTCGACCATCCGATGGGCGGTGGAGAAGCCAAATCAAAAGGTGGAAACCATCCGATGTCTCCTTGGGCTCAAAAGGCAAAAGGACTCAAGACTCGTAATAGGAAAAAAATGTCGGGTAAATATATTGTCAGCAGAAGAACCAAATAAGGAAGTACAATGGCTCGTTCAATTAAAAAAGGTCCATTTGTAGATCAGCATGTTACGAAGAAGGTCACCGAGATGAACAGCTCGGGGCAGAAAAAGGTCATTAAGACCTGGTCCCGTCGTTCTACCATTCTTCCGGAATTTGTCGGCGCCACGTTTGCCGTTCATAACGGGAATAAATTCATTCCTGTCTATGTTACGGAAAATATGGTCGGTCACAAACTCGGTGAATTCGCTCCGACGCGAGTGTTTCGCGGACATGGCGGGCATGTAAAGACGGATAAAACAGCGGCTGAATCATCAGCCTCATAAAAATAGGAATGCGGGAGGAACAAGCGTGGAAGCAGTAGCGACCTGCAAATATCTTCGGAAGACCGCCAGAAAAGCAAGACTTGTGGCAGACGAGCTTCGCGGCAAACCGGTTGGGACGGCGTTAAGCCTTCTTGATTTCGGTGTGCAGAAAGCCGTTGCCAAAGATTTCTCGAAAGTCATCAAGTCTGCCGTGGCGAATCTTCAGAACAAACATGCCGATGCGCATGTCAATGTAGACGAATTGGTCATCAAGGAAATCACTGTCGGTCAGGGGCCTACGCTCAAACGGTTTCGTCCGCGTGCCCAGGGTCGTGCCTATCGGATTCTTAAGAGAATGTGCCACATTAAAGTTGTGGTGTCGAATTAAGGAGGATACAACGTGGGTCAGAAAACAAGTCCAGTAGGTCTTCGGCTTGGCATCACGAGAACGTGGATATCAAGGTGGTATACGAAGGATAAATTCTCCGATTACCTCTATGAAGATATGTTGATTCGTAATTATCTCAAAAAACGTTTGGAACACGGCGGCATTTCGGTTCTCGAAATCGAAAGAACGGCAAAGCGTGTTACGGTCACGGTCCATACGTCGCGTCCCGGCATAGTCATCGGGAAAAAAGGTGAGGAAGTCGAACGCCTTAAGGCTGAACTTCAGCATCTTACGCAAAAAGATATCCAAATCAATATTAAAGAAGTCAAGAAACCCGAAATGGATGCGCAGCTTGTTGGCGACAACATCGCGCGTCAGCTTGAAAAACGGGTATCGTATAAAAAGGCGATCAAAAAGGCCATGTCTACCGCGATGCGCATGGGTGCCGAAGGCATCAAGATCATGATCAGCGGCAGGCTCAACGGTGCAGAAATCGCCCGACGCGAAACGTTCAAGGAAGGTCGCGTTCCGCTGCATACATTGCGTGCGGACATCGATTACGCCACGTCAACTGCGGTCACGACATACGGTACGATCGGCATCAAAGTGTGGATTTGCAAAGGCGAAGTCATAAAACGCGTTGAACGCACGGCAAAAGCGTCAAAAGAAAACGTTCGCGCCGCATAAGGAGGAAATAAGGAATGCTCGCGCCATCAAAAGTAAAATGGAGAAAACAGCAGCGGGGCCGCATGAAGGGCGTCGCTTCACGATGTAATTATCTTGCCTTTGGCGAGTTTGGCTTACAATCATTGGAGCCTGCCTGGATCGATTCGAAACAAATCGAAGCGGCACGTATTGCAATGGCGCGCTATATCAAGCGCGGCGGAAAAATCTGGATACGCGTGTTTCCCGATAAACCGTACACGAAGCATCCTGCCGAATCCCGAATGGGAAAAGGAAAAGGTATACCCGAAGGTTGGGTAGCGGTTGTCCGTCCCGGTACCGTGATGTTCGAAATGGCCGGTTTAAAATCCGATGTGGCTGAAAAGGCTATTCGCCTTGCAGCACAGAAGTTGCCGATCAAAACTCGTTTTATTACGACAGAAGAATAAAGGATTTGTTACTATGAGAACGAAAGCCAAAGATTTACGGCAGCTTACTGCAAAAGAATTAAAAGAAAAAACGCTCGGTCTCGAAGAAGAGTTGTTTAACCTTCGCTTTCAGGCTAAAATGGGTCAGTTAAGCAATCCGTTACGTTTGAGAATCGTCAGAAAAGACGTTGCTCTCACCAAAACATTGCTTACGGAAAAAAAGCGCAGCGAGACAAAAGCAGCGGTTGTGGCATCAAAGTAAAAAAGAGGTACTCTAATGGTAGAACGTGCTATGAGAAAGTCAAGAGTCGGGGTCGTTGTCAGCGATAAGATGGACAAGAGCGTCATCGTGAGTGTTGCACGAAGCTTTGTTCATCCCAAATACGGCAAAACGATCCGGGTGAACAAGAAATTCGTCGCGCACGACGAAAAAGACGAATGCAAAATGGGCGATACGGTTCGCATCATCGAGACTCGTCCGCTTTCCAAAACAAAGCGTTGGCGCGTGGGCGAAATAGTTACTAAAGCAAAATAAATTTTATAGGGTCGTCTTGATTGCGGCCTTATAAATAGTGGTAATAAAACATCAATGATGAGGACACAATGATTCAGGTCCAAACCTTAATGAATGTAGCGGATAACTCAGGTGCCAAGCGTTGCATGGCTATCAGAATTCTCGGCTCAACCCGTCGGCGGTATGCCTATGTTGGCGATGTTGTCATCGTTGCCATCAAAGCTGCGATTCCGAATGCGGGAGTAAAAAAAGGCGAAGTTGCACGTGCAGTTATCGTGCGCACAAAAAAAGAATGGGGCCGCAAAGACGGTTCATATATCCGGTTCAGCGATAATGCAGCTGTGCTGATCAACGACGCAAACGAACCACGCGGTTCCCGTATTTTCGGGCCAGTGGCGCGCGAACTTCGCGACAAGCAGTTCATGCGCATCGTTTCTCTTGCGCCGGAAGTTTTGTAATTAAGGGAGCAAAAAAGATATGCCATTACGATTGAAGAAAAACGACATGGTGATGATAGTGTCGGGCGACAATAAAGGCCAATCCGGAAAAATCATCAAAGTGTTGCCTAAAAAAAACAGGGCTGTGGTCGAGGCGAAGAATATCGTCAAGCGCCACACCAAGCCGAACCGTAAGGTGCAGCAGGGCGGCATTGTCGATAAGGAAGCGTCTATTCATTTGTCAAATCTCATGTTGTTGTGCCCTAAAACGGGCAAGGCAACGCGCGTTGGCATGAAAGTGATTGACTCTGGAAAAAAAGCGAAACGAGTCAGGTTTTCCAAAAAGGCTAAGGAGTTGATAGATTGAGCGCCGATACAAAAAAACAGCCCCGGATGCGCGAATTGTATGAAACAACTGCAGTTCCAGCGCTGAAGAAAAGATTCAGTTTCAAAAATGTAATGCAGGTTCCACGCCTTGAAAAAATCGTCATCAATATGGGTGTGGGCAAAGCAGTTCAGGATTCGAAACTGATAGACGAAGCGGTCACGGTCATGACGAATATCTCCGGTCAAAAGCCGGTCATTTGCCGTGCCAAAAAAGCCATTTCGAATTTCAAATTGCGTAAGAACCTTCCCATCGGCGTTAAAGTAACGCTTCGGGGAACGCGCATGTATGAATTTTTCGACAGGCTCGTGTCAATCACCCTGCCGCGCGTACGCGATTTCAAGGGTATTTCCCGAAAGTCATTCGACGGCAACGGCAATTACACGTTTGGTCTTAAAGAACAAATCATGTTCGCCGAAGTCGATCGAGACAAGATCACTAATGTTGCCGGCATGGACATTATCATTTGCACAACAGCAAAAACCGATGAACATGGTCTTGGTTTACTCGAAGAGCTCGGATTGCCCTTTCGGAAATAGATAATTACAATTATACAGGAGATTCAGCGTGGCACGTAAAGCAATGATTGAAAAATGCAATAAGACACCGAAGTTCAAAGTTCGGTCATATCATCGGTGCAGACGATGCGGTCGCCAGCGTGGATACCTTCGACGCTTCGGCCTGTGCAGAATTTGCTTCCGCCAAATGGCTTTGGCAGGCATGATTCCGGGCGTCGTGAAGGCAAGCTGGTAGAATTTCGGCATTTGAAACAATTTTGACTTTCGCAATGTAAGGGGAAAATGGCATGTTGACGGATCAGGTAGCTGACATGTTTACAAGGATTCGGAACGCGATCCAGGCGAAGAAACGCACGGTGAGCATTCCGGCGTCAAGTCTTAAGAAGGAAATAACAAGGTTGCTTTTCGAGAATCATTACATCGCAAAATATGCGTTTGTCGATGACGGAGTGCAAGGCACCATCAAAATCCTTCTCAAGTACGATGAAAAAATGCAAAACGCCATTCAAGGCCTCGACAGAGTGAGCACACCGGGTCTGCGTAAATACGCGGGCGTGGCCAAGGTTCCCAAAGTCATGAGCGGCATGGGAATGGCGATTGTTACAACGTCAAAAGGCGTGATGACCGATACCGACTGCCGTGCAATGAATATCGGCGGTGAAGTTGTCGGACTTGTTTGGTAAGTAAAAAGGGGAACACCCTACTACCTCGTTTTAAATTGTTTGGTTCCCAACACGGGCAAAGAATTTAAAATGAGGTTGCAAGGTCCTCCATTGTTTTAAATATTCAATCAGGAGTTTTGACTTGTCTCGCATAGGAAAAAAACCAATACCGATTCCAAAGGGAGTCGAGGTTACGATAGCCGGCAATAGTGTAAAGGTCAAGGGCGCAAAGGGTGCTATCGAAAAAAACTTCGATTCGGGCCTTACCATTAAAGTCGAGAACAACGAAGTCGTTTTGCTCGGTGATGTCGCAAACAGCGGGAGCAAGGCAATGTGGGGTTTGTGGCGCGTTCTTATCAATAATATGATAGTCGGCGTTACGACTGGTTACAAAAAAGAATTGGAAATCCAGGGTGTCGGTTACAAGGCCGAACTTAAAGGCAAAGACCTGAACGTCGCTGCCGGATTTTCTCATCAGGTTATCGTCGCCGCACCGCAGGGTATCACGTTCAAATGCGAATCCCCGACCAAAATATCGGTCGAAGGGGTCGACAAGCAGATGGTCGGTCAGATAACGTCCGAAATCAGGAACAAGCGCGGTCCCGAGCCCTATAAAGGCAAAGGCATCAGATACGTCAACGAACATGTCCGCCGCAAAGTCGGTAAGGCAGCTGGTAAATAATTAACGTACATACGACCCAAGAGAGACACACGGTATGAAGAAGATTACAGACGATAGATTAAGAAGAGCACGTCGCATCCGTAAAACGATCGCCGGAACGACAGAGCGTCCCAGATTATGCGTAAGGCGCAGCCTTTCCCATATCTACGCCCAAATCGTAGACGATCAGACCGGCCGTTCTTTGGCACAGGCAGGATCTACCAATAAAGAGATTCTGGCCAAAGTTGCGGAAAACAAGAAAATCACCAAGACAGACGTCGCAAAACTTGTGGGCGAGCTTATCGTCGACAAGGCCAAAGAAAAAGGCGTCGTTAAAGTCGTGTTCGACAGAAAAGGCTACGCTTACCACGGTCGCGTCAAGGCGCTGGCCGAGGCTGCGCGCAAGAAAGGACTGCAATTCTGATGCGTAAGGAGAGCGAATTGGATAAAGAAGCAAATTCATCGGTAGCTGGCGAAGAAGCAAAGCAGTTTACCGACCGGTTAATTGGAGTCACCAGGGTCGCCAAGGTGGTCAAAGGCGGACGTCGTTTCGGTTTCAACGCGTTGGTTGCCGTGGGCGATCAGAATGGCAAAGTCGGCATCGGCATGGGCAAGGCCAACGATGTGACCGATGCGATTCGTAAAGCTGTTGAAAACGCAAAAAAGAACATCGTGTTTGTCTCGATTGTCAAAGGGACTATACCGCATGAGATCATCGGCACGTTCGGCGCGGGCGAAATTCTCCTTAAGCCGGCAGGTCCCGGTACCGGAGTAATCGCAGGCGGACCGGCACGTGCGGTGCTCGAACTGGTAGGCGTTAAAAATATTCTTACCAAATGCATCGGTACGACAAATGCGCACAATGTTGTAAAGGCCACCATGAACGGGCTTTTGCGCCTTAAGACTCGCGATCAAATCAGGGCGCTTCGCCAGATTCCCGAGACGGCAAAAGCATAATTAATACGAGGAAATAATGGCAACAAAGATTCAAATTAAGCAAGTTAAGAGCAGTATCGGCGCGCTCGCGTCACAAAAAAAGACGCTCGTCGCACTCGGCCTGCGCAAGATCAATCACAAACGTATATATCCCGACAATGCAAGCATCCGTGGTATGGTCGTTGCGGTACGGCATTTGGTCGAAGTTTCCGAAGTCAAGGAAGGCGGGAGCAAGTAATGAATCTCAACGAATTAAAGCCTGCAAAAGGATCCAACCGTGGGACCAAGCGTCGCGGACGCGGTATCGGAAGCGGAAACGGTAAAACTGCCGGTCGCGGGCACAAAGGTGCGGGCAGCCGGAGCGGTACAAAGAAAAAGTTGTACTTCGAGGGCGGACAAACTCCGCTTACCCGCCGTATTCCAAAACGCGGTTTCAACAATATCTTCGGCGTTTGTTATCAAGTTGTCAATCTCGGCGACATCGAAAAGATCGCCGCCGCCGATAAAGAAGTCACCGCCCAATTCCTTTGCGAAAGCGGTCTTATCCGCAAAGCGGACGGACTTGTCAAGGTGCTCGGCAACGGCGACGTCACCAAAGCAATCACGGTCAAGGCGAATGCGTTTTCCAAATCGGCTCGCGAAAAAATCGAAAAGGCAAAAGGTAAAGCGGAGGTAATCGCCAGTGCTTGAGACATTTCAAAACGTTTTTAAAATACCGGACCTCCGTAAAAAAGTGTTGTTCACACTTTTTATGGTTTTTATATACCGCGTGGGCGGACATATTCCCACGCCAGGTATAAATTCCGCTGTTCTTGCCGAGTTCTGGGCAAATTCCAAAAACAGTCTTTTCGGTTTATACGACATGTTTGTTGGAGGAAGCTTCGGTAAGGCGACCGTATTTGCAATGGGAGTTATGCCGTATATCAGCGCTTCCATTATTATACAGTTGCTCGCAACGGTGTTCCCGTATTTTCATAAACTGCAACGCGAAGGCGGGGAAGGCAAGAAAAAGATCACGCAGTACACCCGGTACGGCACGGTCATTCTTTCCTTTGTTCAGGCCATCGGCGTTAGCGTTTTCCTTCAAAGCATCGTTTCGCCTTCCACCGGGCAGCATGCGGTACTTTCATCGATACAAGGTCCGATTTTCACCATAGTCACCGCAATCAGTTTGACAACCGGTACAATTTTCATCATGTGGCTCGGCGAACAAATCACCAATCGCGGTATCGGCAACGGCATATCGTTCATCATTTTCATCGGGATCGTAGACCGGCTGCCTCGCGCAGTCATTGCCGAAGTGCAGCAGATAATCGCCGGAACCCGCAATGTGTTTGTCGAACTCATCGTTCTCGGCATCATTTTCGCCATGACTGCGTTCATCGTCATGATGACGCAGGCAACACGCCGCATTCCCATTCAAACTCCTAAAAAAGTCGTGGGAACAAAAATGTATGCGGGTCAAAACACCGTACTTCCGTTACGGGTAAATATGGCAGGCGTCATACCCATCATTTTCGCATCGTCGCTCATGTTTTTGCCGAGCATGCTCAAGAACTTTTTCCCCGAATCCCAGGGTATGGAAGATTTTACCAACCTGTTTTTGCCGGGAAAACCTGTTCATGATGCATTATATGCACTACTTATCATATTTTTCACGTATTTTTACACTGCGATCATTTTCAATCCCATGGACATTGCCGACAATCTTAAAAAGTCTGGCGGCTTTATCCCTGGTATTCGTCCTGGAAAAAAGACTGCCGAGTTTCTAGACAGCGTCTTGACTCGTATCACATTTCCCGGATCAGTGTTTTTGGCTTTTATCGCCGTTGTTCCTTTCCTTATCATGGGCGGGTTCAACGTGACGTTTTATTTCGGCGGTACCAGCGTGCTTATCGTCGTCGGCGTTGCGCTCGATACGTTGCAGCAGCTTGAGTATCATTTGCAAATGCACAACTACGAAGGGTTCCTCAAAAAAGGAAAACTTCGCGGCAGGCGTACGTTCTAACCCGCCTGTTTCGTTGGTGGATTGCTAAAGTTGAGATTATTATCTGCGAAAAACGCAGATGATTTACATATGTAGATGCTAATTGGTGTTTTTCTTTTCCAATAGGGATGTGAACAAGAATGGCAAAGCAGGAATCAATCCAGGTCGAAGGTACGATAGTCGAGACCCTGCCAAATGCGTCCTTTCATGTCGAGCTGGAAAATAAACATGTGATATTGGCCCATATTTCGGGCAAAATGAGAATGAATTACATCCGGATATTGCCCGGAGATAAAGTGCTGATAGAGCTTTCCCCCTACGATTTGACTCGGGGAAGAATAACATACAGATATAAGTAAATACGAGTTTTAATTTTTCAGGAGTTTACTTTGAAAGTAAGAGCGTCAGTAAAAAAATTATGCAACGGCTGCAAGGTAATCAAGCGTAGGGGAATCGTACGCGTGATCTGTTCCAAGAATGCTAAACACAAGCAGCGTCAGGGTTAAGAAGTCCATACAACATGGTTGAATCCATAAAATAAAGTATTTAGAAGGTGATCGCGGCGCCCCCGAAGGGGACGGCGAATCGCCGAAAGGAGTCACATAAGTGGCACGTGTAGCAGGAGTAGAAATACCGAACAATAAAAGGTGCGAGATAGCTCTCACCTATATCTTTGGTATCGGCCATCCGTCATCGCTTGATATTTGCGCGAAGGCGAATGTAGACAAAAACAAAAAAGTACGCGACTGTTCCGAGGAAGAACTCGATCGGATCAGAAAGATCATCGACAGCGAATTCTCAGTTGAAGGCAACCTTCGCGCGAACGTTCGCATGAACATCAAGCGCCTCATGGACATCGGTTGCTATCGCGGTCTTCGTCATCGGAAGAACTTGCCGGTTCGCGGCCAGCGTAGTCGTACGAATGCTCGCACACGTAAAGGTCCTCGTAAGACCATTGCGGGTAAGAAAAAAGCGCCGTCTAAAGGATAATAACCGATCATAAGGGGTAAGTGAACAATGGCAGAAAACAAGCAAGACAAAAAGGCCGAAGGAAAAGCCGAAGGCCAGGCAGAAGGCAAAGATAAAGAAAAAGCCGCTGCTGCTAAAAAGATCAAAAAACGCGCATCTGCAGACGGTATTGCGCATGTCCGTGCGACGTTTAACAATACGCTTATCAACATCACCGATTCTCAGGGCAATGTCATTGCTTGGGGATCGCCGGGAAAAAGCGGATTCAAGGGCTCGCGAAAAAGCACGCCGTTCGCCGCTCAAATAGCGGCCGAAGTCGTCGGTAAAGCAGCCTATGATGCAGGCGTTCGTAAAGTTGAAGTGCATATCAAGGGCGCAGGAAACGGCCGTGAAAGTTCCATCCGCGCACTTGCTGCGGCAGGGCTTCGCGTCACTTCAATCAAAGATTTTACAGCCATTCCGCACAATGGTTGTCGTCCACCAAAGCGTAGAAGAGTATAAAAAGAAAAATTATTATATAGTTACCATTCGGGTGATTGGCTTAATAGACCAAAAAATCCGGATTTAAGGAGAAACAATCTATGGCAGTTTATCATGGCCCCCGGTGCAGACAATGCCGGAGGGAAGGGGTAAAGTTAATGCTCAAAGGCGAACGCTGCAAATCGGAAAAATGCGGCGTAGAACGCAGACCGTATCCGCCGGGGATGCGTATGACAAAGAGAAGACGTTCCACCTCCGAATACAATGCGCAGCTGCGTGAAAAGCAAAAGATCCGCCGCATTTACGGAATTTTGGAAGGTCAATTCCATACGTATTTCAAAAAAGCGTCCCAGAGCCACGGTGTTACCGGTGAAAACTTGTTGCGTATGCTCGAAATGCGGCTCGACAATGTCGTGTTCCGTCTCGGCTTTGCGCCGTCGCGGAGTGCCGCCCGTCTCCTGGTATTGCATAATCACTTTTCAATCAACGGAAAAAAAGTCAATGTGCCGTCCCGTTTGGTCGAAGAGGGCGATATCGTAGCAGTCAAGGAAAAGAGCAAAACGCTCGACGTTATCCACAGCGCGCTTAAAAATGTCAAGGAATCGCCCGAGTGGCTGACCGTAGACAAAGTGCAGCTTGCCGGTACCGTCGTCCGTCAACCGGCGCGTACCGAAATGCCGGCCGACGTGCAGGAACAATTAGTAGTCGAATTGTACTCCAAATAAAAGAGGAGACCAAGGGACATGAAGTGGAAAAGCCTGTTGATGCCCAAAGCCATCAAGATCGAAAATCCTGATGCTATCGCACATTACGGTCGCGTGGTCGTTGAACCGCTCGAGCGCGGATGGGGACATACCATCGGAAATTCGTTACGCCGCATACTTTTGTCGTCTTTGCAGGGAGCGGCGGTCATTTCCGTTCGCATCGCAAATACGTCGCATGAGTATTCGACGGTCGAAGGTGTGGTTGAGGACGTCACCGATATCATATTGAACATCAAGAAGCTTCGTGTTAAGCTTAACAGCAACGAAGATGCAACGCTTCGTCTGGAAGTAAGCGGCGAAGGTGCGGTCAAGGCCGGGGACATCGAAAAGAACCCCGACGTCGATATTTTAAATCCCGATTTACATATCGCAACTATCAATTCCGATGCAAAGCTCAAGATCGAAATGCGCGTTTCCGACGGCCGCGGCTATGTTGCTGCCGAAATGAACAAGCGTGACGACGATCCTATCGGCTCCATCGCGATCGACGCGTTGTTTTCGCCTTGCACAAAAGTCAATTACACCGTCGAAAGCGCTCGTGTTGGTCAACGTACCGACCTCGACAAGCTCATTATCGACATCTGGACCGATGGAAGCATTTCCCCGGAAGACGCAATTGCCTATGCGGCAAAATTGCATTCAGATCATCTTGGAATTTTCATCAATTTCGAAGGCGATTTGGAACCGGTCGAAGAATCCATCAAAGACGAAAAGGCCGACAAGCTCCGCGGTCTTCTCAAGATGCGCGTCGACGAATTGGAACTTTCCGTACGTTCGGCGAATTGCCTGCGTGCGGCGAATATCCATACGCTTGCCGATCTTGTCAAGAACCAGGAATCCGATATGCTCAAGTACAAGAATTTTGGTCGCAAGTCTCTCATCGAGCTTAACCAGATTCTGAGTAATTTGGGCCTTGGCTTCGGTATGGACGTGGAAAAGTTCGCCGTTGCCGAAGTTGTGGAAAAGTAAAAAGTTTTTAAAATCGTATCATAAAGTTAAAAAAACTATTCCCAATCTTTCCTTATAAAAGCGAAAGGTTGGGGACAGGTCAGATAAAGGGAAAAAACAGCCATGCGTCATTTGAATAGTGTCAATAAGCTCAACAAGACGGCAAGCCATCGCAAGGCGATGCTTTCCAATCTTTCCATGTCAATTCTCGACAAGGAACATGTCATCACGACTCTTCCGAAAGCAAAAGTCGTACGCGGCGTTGTAGAGCGCCTTATAACCTTTGCGAAAAAAGGCGATGTTCACAGCATGCGCATTGCTGCCAAAACCGTTCGAGATAAAACAATTCTCAAAAAATTGTTTACGGATATTGCTCCGTCGTTCAAAGGACGCGAAGGCGGATACACCCGCATCCTTAAGCTCGGCGTACGTCCCGGCGATAATGCTTCGCAATGTATTATCGAACTTACCGGACGCAATAGCCAGGAACTTGCCCAGGCACGTAAGAAAAAGAACCGCGCCGCGGCAACGCCCGATGCAACCGGAAAAGCGCCTGCGGCGATTTCCGATGCAAAATTCGAAGAAGTTCCTAAGACAGAAGAAGGAAAAGAAACGGCCGAAGTAAAAAAGCCTAAGGCAAAAGCGCCTAAAGCAGCGAAAAAAGCGGATGCCGGCGATAAGACTGCCAAAGAGCCTAAGGCGGCAAAAGAGACAAAAAAGAAACCGTCTTAATTTCATACGATAAAAACATATAAAGGCATGACGGTTAATTCCGTTATGCCTTTTATGTTGAAAAAGAGCGATGCGCGAGTTATATTTTTAAAAGTTTTACGCGCATAATTACGCGAAAACCAGATCACACATGTAAAACCGGGATTGCCGGAAAAAACAGGAGACGAAGAATGCGAATGAACACGACGACAAAATCCGTTTTGGGTCTTTTCTGTGCTTTGTGTTTCTGCGGCTCTGCAATGAGCCAAAGCGTCAGCTTCAACAGCCCCGGACAATGGATAACCCAGCGTAACGACAACGTCGTTGCAAAAGTGCAGCTCGATACGTCCAAGATCCCGCAAAAGAAAATAGATTTCGTACTTTCCAAAGTGGAAGCGGGCAAGAAAAAGGCCATTGCAACGAAATCGTTCAAAGTGACCGATTACACGCAGGAATTCAACCTCGGCAGCGCCTCGTCGGCGTGCCTTGGCGGAAAAGATTTCCTCCGTATAGACTGGTCTATTCCCGGAACCAAAGACAAAGGAACGCTCATGCCTTTCGGTATTGTCAATCTCGACAAAATGCCCAAGGGGGAGCAGTTGCATATTGCTAAAATCAAAGATGAAGTGACAGACAAGAATTTCGCGACCGTTGCCGCGACTGCGAAACTGGTCAATGTCAAGGGTACGCAGTTCGGTCTGGTCTGGGGTCCTAAGGCGCTTACGATCGTTGTTGCCAAGGGCGCGTCGAAAGACGCGGTCAAGTTCGCCATCGACGGCAAAAACGGCAAGAACGCGTTCTTGTCGCATCCCGATCGTACGGTCGAATTATTCCAGGCAAACGATTCATTGGCAACCGTGCTTGCCGAACGTGCCTCCATCAACGACACGCTCAACTATGCGATTGTCGGATGGCAAAACGAAATCAAGAAATATTCCGATTCCAAGTTCGTAGTTATCGTCGTTCCCTGGTTCGATCTCGGGCTCATTGCTAACGACGACCGCATTTTCGGGTTCGCAGCGTTCGTTGCCGACGACAAAAACAAAGTACTCGCTGCATCGCCGGAAAAGGCCCAATATTTCATTCCAGGCACCTGGGGTGATGCGATCTTAGATAAGTAAATTACACGGCTCCTAAGGCCCTTAATCGGGGCACGGAGCCTGTCGAGTGTCAATGTTTTGTGGTGGCTATAGTTCAATTGGTTAGAGCACTGGATTGTGGTTCCAGTTGTTGCCGGTTCGAGTCCGGTTAGCCACCCCACTAAATTCGCGGAAAAACCGCGATTCTGCGCAAAAAAGCCCAATATATCGAAAATAGTGGGCTTTTCTTTTTATTCCCTTCGGTATCGGTAATTATTATGTTTCAAAGTCTCTGAAATTATGATTTTGTCCAGTTTTATTTTGTAAGGATTATTTTATTTGAATATCCAAAACCCTGTTTTGGTGATTTTAATAGTATTAATTTGTTACATTTTGTTTCCCTCGACGGGGTTACTATTCTTCCCAATACATCATATCGGATCGTTTTGCCCGATTCAATTGGAATAACTCGTCTATTGAAATTGTAAATTATCGAAGAGTAATTAGGCTTTTTGTAATTAATTATTGCGGCGCTATAAAAACCACCGCCACCCAAAATGCCATAATCCATGGTTAATTTATCGTTTGCCAATGGCATGCAAATTCTTGATGCGGTAATGCTAAGCGGCAAAAAAGAGGTAGGATCCGATGTTTGCCAGCTAAGATTATCGTCTCTTGATGAAAATATTGAGGAATCAGGAATAATTTTTCCGGAAGAATCAGTTTTGTTTTGATACTTTACAAGATGTCCTACGAATTTTTTCCCCGAATTACTTTGTTTGATTGAATCGTAGCTCCAAACTATGCCGGATGTATCGTTTACTCTTACCGTATACGTATCATATTTTTGAAATGTCTTTCCGTTTGGCAGAACAGGAATATAAGCATACGGCGCTATTTTTTGAAGGTCAGGAAAGAAAATAAAATCCGAAAGCCTACCTATTATCCATTTCGATCCAAGGATATTTGAAGTGATATGAGAGATTTCGTGTGGTGTCGAAGATGTTATTGTCAATCTTTTTCTATTGGTATCCTTGACGAGATACAAAAGTTGCCGCCCGTTTTCAAAAAAACCTGTTGTTAGTAAATTCGTAATTTTATAGACATACAAAATAGTGTCGGGCGTTTGTTTGATAGAATCGAGAACCTCAGTGACATTAGTTGCTTCGCCGCTCATACCGGTGAAATCAGTAAAGCTGGCGGAAAAGTAAAACGTATCTCCAACTGCAATTTCAGAAAAAGAATTAACCGACACTAACATTGCTATTATAAGAATAAGCTTTATACGGATCATAAGTCCTCCTTTTCCACCTTAATGCCTTTACCGTTACTATTAAAATTTATACTGTTGGTAGAGAAAAAGTTGGGTTTTGAGGAAAAACTGTTTTCTGTGAGAAAACATTCAAATAAAGGATGTTTCGGGCTCAAACGGAAAGCTGTGTATTTATTTTAAATAGCTTTAATTTCCGCCGCAGCAGGGCTTTACTTCGAAATTACAGCGGATGTAATTTATTCCGGTATGCATAAATGCCAACCTGCAAAGGATAAAACATGACAAACACCAATAACGCAGTTGATCTTTACAAAAAGACGTTTACATGCTCCCAGGCCATATTCGCGGGTTTCAGTGAAACGTTCGGTATGGATCAACAGACTGCGCTCAAAACCTCCTGCGCCTTTGGCGGCGGGTGTGGTAGACTTGGTCTTACGTGTGGCGCAGTAACCGGGGCTTTCATGGTGCTTGGGCTTGCCTATGGTAGAAGCAATCCAAGCGATATCGAGGCAAAAGACATTACCTATTCCAAAACTCAGGAATTTGCAAAAAGGTTTGTTGCAAAGAACGGTTCACTCAATTGCACGGAATTGCTCGGTTACGATTTGGGAAAGGCCGATGGGTATTCTGCGGCTAAAGAAAAAGGCCTTTTTACGACATTGTGTCTGCAATTGGTTCGCGACTCGGCCCAAATTCTGGAAGAGTTACTGGAAGAAAAAACAACTAAGTAGTGTGCTCGTAATGTGTCCGGTTGAAAAATGAGTTGCGATTGGCATAAATGCCAAGATTGAACCCCAAGACCTTTTTTATTCCCCTGCTCATACTTGGTAAATAATAACTTCCTTCAATTTCTTTTACTGCAAATACGCAAAAGGTATTATTCTTGGTTGTTTCGACAACATTAAACCAGCAATTTTTATTTAAGCTGTCCGGAACCGTTGCTTTAATTATGAATTGCAGTTTGATTTCATCCGAAAATGTATGTTGCTTTTCACAAAATAATAGAAACGAACAAAGTATAATAATTGAAAAAAGGAAAATGGTTTTCATTTTTGCCTTTCCTTTTATGGGGCCTAACTTAGTGCCAATTGGCCGGTGGCGTGTCTTCGCTAGAGGATATATAACAACTGATGTTGTTTTTGTTATCATTCTCTTAAGTATATGTTTATTTGAACATTCGGGCTTAAATCTAGTCCCTCGTGAATATTTGAAAAGAAAGAAAAAGGAAATAATTCAATGCTAAATATCTTTTCGTTCGTTTTATTAATTCTAATGTATTGCAAGCATGGTGCAATTGCTCCCTCTCTGACTATATTAATGAGACCATTTAATGCTCTGTGCTAAGTAACACCG
>JBBIGR010000031.1:0-61709 GCA_037447435.1 Fibrobacteria bacterium | reverse complement strand
GCAGTTTGAGATTAATTTAAACTAAAATCGGACATTGACTCAAAAACGCGCCGTCATAATATGAAAGAATTTGTTTTCCGGCAGGATACACCTACTAAATGAACACGGCCAATTCTGTCTCTTCCCTAAGAGGAGAGGTTTTTCTTTTAGCCTTTGCAACGATACTAAAAGAATAATTTAGGGCGAGACAGAATAACGGCCTTCATTTCAATTTAATGAGCAGTTGATAGCCTGTAGCAATCGGCATAGGCAGTCCGTATTTCTTTTTTTCCTATTTTTTTGGACAAAACTATTTGAGGAAAGAAAACTATTTTTTCAATTATTGCGGCAAAACGTAAATGCATTTTTGTAAACCGGATAGCAGAATGAATGGAAGAAATAACGTGCGGTAACCGATTGCTAATGTCGGTGTCTGAAAACCGAAGTACGGTATAGCCAGAGGCCCTAAAATACAAATCCCGTTCCTTAGGTTCACCTGTTTTACTGATCTCAATGATTAGCTTGAGTTTCCGGCAATAAAAATCAACGATATGATTCCCAATAGGGTAACGTCTTCGAAACCAAACACCGCAAACTCCTCGTGATAAGTTCGCCCAAATGACTCCTTCGCTTGCAGATGCTTTTTTTCGTAAAATCACCGTTGATTCGGTATTTTGTGCAGCAAAATTTACAATTGCCATACTAAGAGCTCCTAGGTTTATATTGGAATTTAAACTTCATCTCTGAAAAGTTTAATAACTTTGCCCATAACGGCAAAATCTTCACGAGGATCGACAATTATAGGTGCCATAAAATCATTATCGGGAATCAGTTTAATACATGTTGCTTCCTGCTTAACATATTTAAGCGTCACATCGTTTCCGACCCTTACTGCTGCAACATCCTTTTGCGTCACAAAGGACTGTTTCTGAATTATAACAACATCATTCGTTCGTATTCCTCTATTTATCATGGAATTACCTTTTACGCGCAAAGCAAATTTATCACCCTTTTCATTGGAAACCCCTAACGCATCCATTTCAAGCCATGTATCTACATTTTCAATTGCTTCGATAGGCATTCCAGCTGCAATAGAACCCAAAAGCGGAATTTTAGTGCTTTGATCAAAACGTTTACGTTCTACCCGAAGCGGCGACATCTGCCTATTACGGCCTTTATTAAGCGAAATAAAGCCCTTTTCGCGTAACGCTGCAATATGATTTGTTACCGAATTGACAGAATTCCATTTGAATTTTAATGCGATTTGCTCATACGTTGGAACACATCCATTTTCAACATACTGTTCTTCAATAAAAAGCAAAACCTTTCGCTGTTTTTCAGTCAGGCTTTCATACAGTTCGTCTTGATATAGCTCCATGTTTCCTCAGTCTTCAATGTGTATATCTACAAACGCCCACATGTATAATATACACATTTAAAAATAATATTTCAAGCATTATTTTATATATTTGATAAATCAGGCTTTAAAAATAAAATAGACGGCACCAATGAGACACAAGCCTGCCCAGAGGAAATTCAAACGTATCGGAGATTTCATATAGAGAATTGCAAATGGGACAAATACTGCAAGCGTAACAACTTCTTGAAGAATTTTAAGTTGGCCAAGATTTAAAGCGGTAAACCCTATTCGATTTGCCGGCACTTGAACCATATATTCAAAAAACGCGATTGACCAACTTATGACTGCGGCGATATACCATTTCCGATCTAAAAGATTTCGCAAATGAGCATACCAGGCAAAGGTCATGAAAACATTTGAAACTACCAATAATAACGCTGTTTTAAGTACAACGGGCATACTCGACTCCTGAATTGATAGGAAAAAAAATAGTTTACGGAATTAAGCGACGGATGAGGGGATATTAGGAAGTTTTTTAAAAGCAAGTTTGAAATAGTTGCCTGTAGTATCAGATACAACCCAAATACGTCCATCATGCGCATTCATAACCATCTTTCCAAAAAACAGGCCCAATCCTTTTGAATATTGAGACGATTTGTTTTCAACTCTGGCATATTTGTCGAACAAAGTAGGCTGGTCGTCGAGGGGTATAGGCGAACCCGTATTGTAACAACAAACAATGAATTCATTATCGTTTTCTTCGAAAGTCAATTCAACTCTGCCGTTAACAGGCGTATATTTAATCGCATTTGAAAACAGGTTCTGCAAAACCCGATCGACAAGGTAATAATCTGCATGAATGGAAAACCTCATGTCGGTTTTATCCACGATTGTAACCGTAATGCTTTTTTCCTCGAACATTGCATTCTGTTTTAATTGCTCCCCTATCGAAAACATCTCTTTAATACCGATATTCTCTTTTTTTAAAATAAGCCGTCCCTCCTCCATTTTGCCGATGTCGAGCAAATTGGACGCCAGGCTTACGATGCCGCTGCAGCAATCGGAAACAATACGTACCGTTTTTTTAATTTTAGGATCATTTTCATAAAACCTGCCAAGCAACGTTGCATTTCCCTCAATGCCGGCAATGAAATTTTTAATATCGTGCACCAACGTACCGGTTAAAAGACCTTTCATTCTTTCCGATTCCACAACCTTGACATTATATTCTTCGAGCTGTTTGTTCTTGTCCTGGATGTCGGTCGTTTGCTCCCGGACTTTTTTCTGCAAATTTCTGTTCAGGCGTTTGAATTCTTCCATCAAACTGGCGTTTTGCAGTAAGGAATCAGCTTGTCGAGAAAGAATTTGCGCAGCCTTCTTGGCACTTTCCGAAAAAAGACTGGATACCATATTATTGGCCAAATAAATATATCCCTGACAGGTTTCACCGTGGAACAACGGAACACATAAAACCGACCGGACTCTTTCGGTTTCATCATTTTCCAATCCTTCGTGAAGCGGAGTCTTCACAAGGATGATCTGTTTCTTTTCGAGCGATTCCTGAATGATTTTATGGGAACAATACACTTCATCCGACGTGAGCAGCTTGCCTTCAAAATTCATGGCAAGGGTCTTCATCGAAAAGGAGTTTTGTTCTTCGCCGCTTAAATACAAAACACCGTATTGCGCGCCCGTCGCCTTTATCATCGCGGCAAGAATTTGTTTTACAAGGATATCGATATCGTCTATGTCCCGCATCGAATTGCTTAATTCGTACAACGTATCAAGCCTGATTTGACTGATATCGGCGGTTGTTGTCTCGACTTTTACCGGATTTGTTTTGGCGTTCTTTTTATTTTCAACCACGATTATATCGACAAAATCCCTCAACCTGTCGGTTTCAAGGGTTGCACCGCAAAAATGAAACATCGCATAGGCCGAATTATACTGATCCCGTGCATCGCCGGGGAAACCTTGATCATCAAGAAAAAAGCCGTAATCCCTTATTGATTTCGCCTCTTCATATTTCATGCCTAATGCATGGTGTTTTTTAATTGCTTTTTTATAAAAATATTGCGCTATTTTTACATGACCTTTTAAAGCAAATTTCCATGCCAAACTACGATAGGCAGAACCCAAATGCGCAGGATAAATCAGTCCCCGCAAAAAAGCCATTAATGAATATTGAGATAACTCCGAAAGAATTTGCTTGTCGGAAATAGTAAGTTGCTTATTCTTATCTTCGCCTTTTCTTGCTCTATATTCCAAGACCAAAACATCGCAAATTAATGAATATATCGGGGCAATATATTCTTGATTGATACTTTTGTCTTTTATTACAGAAATACTCTCTTTTGCAATTCTATACGCATCCTTTAAATTGTTCAGACAAATATGCGAGGCAACGAAAGACACATTTGTTACCGTTTTCATTAATGCGTCATGGAAATGATCCTGTATTTTGACTAAGTCCTGAACCGATTCAGGCGGATCGATCGAAAGCAGCAAATTCGATAATAGAATCATCCTTTTGGCAAGTATTTCACCCCGTAAATCATTATAATCTTGGCTCAATTCCAGTTCCGCCGTCATTATTTCTTTGCACTTATTTATTTCGCCGCGTGCCATTGCAATATACGACAGGTGTTCAAGAGACGTTATCATTCCCCCGGAATTTCCTATCGATTTGTAATTGTCAATACTTTCCTTTAACAGGCTTTCCGCGTTTTTCCATTTAGCATTATAATACTGAGAAATCCCGCCAAAATTTCTTGCGATGGCCTGAATGTCTACATGCGATATCCTATTTGCAATAAATAACGACTTTTTGAAATATTTAAGGGATCTCTTTTTAAGAAGCATTAAAAAAGCAGGAACGACATGATATGCATATGTTTCCGCTTTTTCAAAACAATCTTCAAGGGAATCGGACATATTCATTGCGCGAAAATGAGTAAGCATCGTAAAAACAAGATCTTTAAAATAAAATGAATATGACAATTTATTCAGAATTCTAATGGACAGCTTTATGTATTTGCTCTTTTTTTTCGGCATTAAATATTTAAGGCCGAACGAATGCAGCGCTTGAACCACTATTTCAGACAAAAGGTACACTACGACCAATGCTTTATTACTTGGAAGCCTGATGCCGAGTGAATCCAATGCATCGACTAAATATTTGATGGAATCATCAAATTTTCCCATTGTGTGGTATATAGAACCGATCCGGAATTTTATTTCAAGCAACTGATATGTTTTAAGACCATTCTCGTTCTGAATCAATTTGTGATAAATGTTCAGGGCCTGTTGGTTTCGGCCGGTAAGCATCAATACATTTGCAAAATCCATTTGAGCCGTAGTAAGATCTACGATGATCGGTAATTTCAGTTGCTCGCATTGTCCTGCCATGAGCGTCACATTCCGAAAGTACCGCGTCGCAACATCAAAGGCGATTTTTTCGGTGGCATGCTTCGCAGCCTTATATGATATATCAACCGCTTTTGAGATGTTTTTGCTTTTCAAATAATATTCTGCTGCACTGTAAATCAGGTCGGGATTGTCTTTTGCATGTATCTCAAATTCTAAAGCGATCCTTTCATTATAATCAAAGGAAATATCTTTTGGAATTCTTGAACTTACCGATTCCTGGACTTTGTCATGAATGAAATGACAATCATTGTTTGATTTCCGTACAATAAAACCGAGGGAATCCAGTTTCTGGATTGTCTTATCGATAAATATCTTTTCACAGTTAATAATTTTCATTAAGAGCGTTGTATTGAATTTGCCTTGGATTAACGAGGCCAGCCACAACACCTTGGTTTCCTGGTCGGTAAGGTCTCCGAGTTTTGAAATAACGAGTGACACCGTATCGAATTTATCGGGCAATTTATTTATTTCAGCACTATGGAAATACCATCCTTGATGTCCTTGCAAAAGGATTCCGGTATTGACAAGGTAGCGAGTCGCTTCAACTAAGGTGAAAGGATTACCTTCCGATTTTGCAAATAAAACTTCGGCAAGTTTTTCGGAATCCTGAATCCGTCCCACATGAAACGAAATAAGGTCACGGGCTTCCAATAAAGAAAACGGCTTTATTGGAATAGTTTTATGTATTGGCAGCCTTTTAATATCGTCGTTAAAGAAATGCGGTTCGGTCTGAGACCCGGAAATTCTATAGTTCATGATGATGCAGCAGACGGGATTTTGAACCATTGTTTTCTTTAAGATTTCATAGGAAATTTGATCGATCCATTGTACATCATCCAGGAACACGATAGTGCTCTGCGTTTCAGTCAGTGTCAGCAACAATTTTGAGAGGACGTAAACGATCCGATCGGTTTCCCGTTCTTTTTCAACATTATTTAGTCCACCAATTTTTTCAAAATAGGGTTTTAATTCCGGTATTAATAAACAAAGCAATCCGGAAAATTCGGATAACTTATTGCTAAGAACATATTTTAATTCATAACGTTTATCCTCATTTTTTCCAACTGCCTTCGCAAAGAAATCAAGAACGGTATGCCGGATTGTCGCAAAAGGTTGACTAACACTAAACCTATTGCACTTGGACGACAAAAACAACGTCTTCGATTCATCGACGGAATGTCTGAATTGTCTAACGATTTCCGTTTTCCCTACCCCCGACTTTCCATACAATAAAAACGACGACCCGATCCCAAGATTAAGTTGTTTGAGGCCCTGTTTCAGAGAATTTATTTCATCTTCCCGAGCAACAAAGATCCGAGCTTTATTTACCGCTAAAATGGCGTCTTTTTCTCCCGGAATAAAGGTCTTGCTCCCTTCCTCCTTAATGGCTTTGGATGCCATTTCGATGTCGTATTTAAACCCGGATGCAGTTTGATATCTGTCCTCTTGGGTTGCCTTTAAAGATTTCAAAACTATTTTATTCAAATAGGCAGGAATGTTTTTAATGGGTTTAACTTCGGTTTTAAGCGTAGAATCAAGTAATTCCGCTAATGAATTATTATTTATCGGGAATGGTTGTCGGCCCGTTAAAAGTTGATACAGAATAATTCCGGCGCAATACAAATCGGATCGGAAATCTATTTTAAAATCCGTAAATCCCATTTGTTCAGGAGAGAGGAAAGGGATTGTGCCAATGATCTGGCCTTCAGGAAGTTTTTGCGCCTCCTCCTCCGTCATGGAAAGGCCAAAATCCAAAAGTTCTACGCCTCGATTTTCATCGACATAAATATTATACGGATTCACATCGCAATGGATGATACTTCTTGAATGGATATATTCAAGCGCATCAAGAATTTGATATATATACAAAAGAGTATCGTCTATTGAAAACATCGAGGTTTCCTCGATGATTTTAGCAAGGGTTTTTCCGTTTTTATAGGGGTATAGTATAGAAATATTTTTGTCGTCCGTAAAAGTTTCGGCGGGTTTTGCAATGCGGGGATGTTCAAAGGAAGAAACGATGTCGACTTCGCGCTTAAACCGGAGTTTTCTACTTACCAAATCATTACTATTTCCATTCGTTTCATTGAGTGACTTAAGAATGAACTGTTCGCCGGTTTCTTTTTTACGCGTCAATACCACTTCACTGTCCTGGCTACTGGACACAATATTGACAATATCGAATTCTCGGGAAAATGTTCCGGTAGGTGGCATAGCCGTTCCATGGACAGAATGTTGTTCCCAAATCGTTTGGAAATATCTCTGGAAAGCTTATTGTACGATTAATAAGGTCAAAATGTCAATTATATTCTGCCGGGGGAATTAATCCGATCATTCCTTAGCCTTTTTCTTTTAAAGCCTTGGAAAAAGCTTTCATCAAATACGGATTAGATTGGATGTCTTTGGTTTGTCCCATGTTTTTCATTGAACGAACCAATTGAGGTTTTATAGGAAGATGTTGCTCGAAGGCATAGGTGACCGTAATAAGAACAGATTCGTTTTGCCGATTTTTTTCATACGCTTTTTTAATCGATGATTCTATATCCTCCTTGGTTTTAATTTCATAGTAGTGTATTCCGTATGCTTCGGCGAGTTTTTGAAAATTCGGATTATTAATCCGCGTACAAAATTCGAGCCCTCCGCCATAGGCAAGACATTGATTGATTTGAATCATATTATAGAGGTCTTCAACAAACACAATCCAGGTGATCCCGAGACCATATTGGACCGCAGTTAATATTTCGTTGCTGTGCATGAGGAATGCACCGTCACCGGAAATTGCGACAACGAACTTATCCGGATTTGAAAGCTTTCCCCCTATACATCCGGCGACAGCTTGTCCCATAGAATAATTTCCACTTAAAGCATGAAAACCCTGCTTATTAGTCGCATAGTGACGAATAAATGAAAATGTGCTTGCGCCCATATCTGAATAAACCGCGCTTTTTTCCGGCATAATGCGGGAAAGATTGCTGATAATATACTCAATCTTCATCGGGTCCGATTCTGTGGCCATTTCAGAAAATTGGTACTCATTCATGCTCCGCATTTTATCCCGATAGTCTGCAAGGTTCATGAGGTCCTTTTTGACAATCGTATGCATATGTTCCAAAAGAAACGCCAGTGAATGCTTGATGCTCCCTGAAATACTCTGCGCAAATTTATATGATGATGTAAATTGAGAACTATCGGAGTCCAAAATAAATAGTTTTGAGTTTTTAAATAATTCAGGATCGTAAGCAAGAGTTTCCGCTTCAGAAAAATCCAAGCCAATCGCAAAAATACAATCGCATTGTTTCACATATCGTTCGGCGGATTTATGCCCGAAATAATCCAAAACACCGCCAAATAAGTCCTGACGCTCATTTAGTAAACCCTTTGAAGCATGAGTAAGGATAAATGGAATGTTCCAATGATCGCAAATTGCCTGTATCTGGACAGAACAATCTGGAAAAACACATCTATTGCCTATTAGCAAGAGAGGGTTTTGAGCATTCCGTAACTCTTCGGCAACCAAACATAATTTTTTAGATTCCATTCTCTCATCTTCAATTGTACGATAATTGAAAGGTTCTATTTCGTCAAATTCCAATTCCATATCAAAAAAATCGCAGGGAACGCACAAATGTACCGGCCCAAAAGGAGCAGTAAGGGAACAACGTATCAAGTCTCTTAAGTATTGCGGTATTTGATCGTGACGAAATGCAAGAATCGATTGTTTAGTGATATTTCCCATTAGAGAAGTAATGGAATACGATGTACCCAAACCGGAATCTTCCTGTAAAGCTTTTTTTCCAAATAAGGTAGAAGCGACGGTGGGCGTGATAATGATCCCGGGTATCCCCGCTTTAAACATTTCAGCAACACTGCCAACAAGGTTTGCAGCTCCGGGACCTGCTGTTCCCAATATTAAAGAAGGCTGTTGTGCGGTTCGCGTATACGATAATGCCATATATCCCGCTGCGGCCTCATGTTTTACGGAAATGTATTTTATATTTGAATCTTTTATTTCCTTAAATAAAGAAAGATAATGTGAACCGATAATACCGAAGGCTATTTTGATATCTTCTATTTCCAAACATTTGACAATAGCTTTTGCAACAGTCATCTTCATGCTTTTCTCCTTATGATTCTTGAATCAATTCGATAGGATTCCGGATTTTAAATAAAAACCCATTCCGTCGGAATTTTATATGACGTTATAGTATTCCGGCACCATTTTTTTAAAGCAATCTGCGACTCTGCAGTATTGTTCCGTAAATGTATTTTCGCTGAAACCACTATCCCCATGCCATTGGTTTCAACCCCTTTTATATCGCAAGACATAACGTTATTATTTTTCTTTATCAATTTCTCCGTCTCGGCAGGAAAAACTTTATTCCCGCCAAGGTTTACCATGTTCTTTTTTATCCCTTTTAAATATAAATATCCGTCATTATCAAGTTTTCCAAGGTCGCCGGTAAAAAGAAAATCATTTTTAAAAACATCATTCGTCATACTCGGGTTTCCGAAATATCCCTTAAAAACGTTTGGCCCTCTGACACAAACTTCTCCAACATCCCCCATTTTGGCGATTTTTCCATCGCTATCCACAATATTGATTTCACAACCGGGCAAAGACCGGCCGACAGATTCGATTTTAATAGGATCATGGGGTCTGTGCCACGTGCACATCGGCGAGGCTTCGGTGAGGCCGTAGCCCTCATGAATTTCAATACCAAAATCGGCTTTATATAAATCGAATATCTGGCGTGAAAGTTTGCACCCTCCGCTCTCTAATGCATTGACTGTTTTAAAATATTCTGAAATGCCCGGTATTTTTCTAAGGAAATAATACACTATTGGTACGGAGTATATATGGTCGACATTAAAATCCTGCAATTGCGTTGCGATTGAGCGCATGGATCTCAAATCATTGGTGTCGACAATTAATGTGTTGCTTTGTTTAAGGAAAGGAACAAGTACCCCCGTCTGAAATGCGAAAAGGTGATGAATGGCTATTATTGAACATGACGTCGATTCTCGATTTAATTCATTGCAGGAATTGAGCGCATTTGCATTTGCGATAAGACTTTCATTGGTCAACATAGCGGCCTGAGGAAATCCGTCCATACCCGCACCGTACAATATCATGCAAACATCGGCAAGCCCTTGTAATTTTGCATCACCAAGCATATAATGCTTGAATTCAAATTCTTCGTTGTAATCAAAACCGTCCGTTTCTCTATTAATTCGAATAATCGCTGCGGGCGGCGTTGTTTTCATCATTTCTTCTACTTCGATTTTTCCCTGCAAAGGATCGACAAGAACGCATATTTTGCCTGCTTTTATGATTCCGAAAACGGCATAAACCGTTTTTACATGATTTGGAGCGAATAAAAAAACAAAGGGGGAATTGGATATGGTTCTTTTTTTTAAATACAGGCTCACCTCTTCGATGTGGGCCTGTATTGTTTGCGGTACATATGTTTTATTTTGGAAATGTATCTTACCAAACGCAAGATTATCGGTCAAAAGCGGCATCGCACAACTATTCTCCTAGTTCCCTGTCAAGTTCGGTAAAAAACTCCGACATGGTTTGGGCTTCCATAACCGAAAGCGGCAATTCTATACCCAAATCGTTTTCAAGTTTTGCAATAACCGCCAAAAATTGCATTGAGTCCAGATCAATTTGGTCCCGCAACGGTTTTTCCCGTTGCAAAGTTTCCACGTTAATACCGGTCGCACTCTGCATTATGCTGTAAATTTTATCTTTTTTTGCATTGTCCATAGGATTTATTCCGGCTTTTAAGCACATCGACGAAATGATGCGTTTTTGCTATGTAAAAATTCTTTTTTGTAATTTTCGAGTTCTTCTTCCGAATAAGTATGTTTTCCAACCGAATAGGAAATATCCAACCGGGGAACGGTGTATAATTTCTGCAAAAACGATCCCAATTTTTCCTTTGTAATATTCCCTCTTCCCCACGAACACGGTAGAGTGGAATCTAGAGCCATGAGTGCTCCCTCAATTTGGCAACCGTAAAAAGTATACGGTGATGCAAGGCCGATATCAAATCCAGGATCAAGGGAAAAAGGCAAGGACAAAATGCCGCCGTGATAAATAAAAACATCCTTCCGCGGCTTGTCGGAAATCGTAACATTTAATGGCGCCGAAGCATCGCAAACAATGGTGCCGGGTTTAAAATCGTTTTGAGTAAACATCGGCACATATGAACTCGTCACAAAAATGACGATATCGGATTTCGATACTGCGGCTTTGTTGTCCGTTGTTATTTCCAGGGTGCATTCGGGTTTTGAATCAAGATTTTTAACCATTGTTTGCAATGATGATTCGCTTCGTGCGGTCAGGACCATTGTTTTAACTTTATTTTGAAAATACGAGACACACGCGGATCCAATATCGCCCGATGCACCGACGATGCCAAGCGTTGTATCTTGCAACGCGACACCCAATTTCGCACTGATTTGTTCGATGGAGCGGACAACGGTTGCAGCAGTTAGCGTATTCCCTGAAGTTAAATTTATATTGTGCTTTTGAGCAAAATTTTTTTCCTGACCTTGCAAAACAATCGATGTAAATGCACCGAGAGCGGCAACTTTGCATTGCTGTTCCGATGCGATTGCAAGTGCCTGGTCTATTTTTTCAACTATTTTTTTTAAACGAATGTCCTTCATTTCGGGTAAAAACGGCACCATCACGAACATTGCGTCAAAAAACGATTTTCCATCAAAAGTTAGATTTGTCCATTCGGTAACCTTATAGGAAGGCGACCATTCAAAGAGTTTTAAAAGCAGCTTATCATCATAGGTTTTATCCGGCTTAAGAAACCGAATATATGAACGATACATTTCCATGTCGGCCGGATGAGCAACAAAGGCCACTTTGGTATTTTTTAGTTTTTCAGATTCATTATCCATTGTTAATATCCAAGTTCCATCTGCTGTTGACCGAGATCAAATTCCTTAATTTTTTTAAGCAAATCCGCAAAAAAGATATCGTTCAACGTATCTGTAAAAGCGACTCTGATCGTTTTCGAAGCGATTTCATGGTGCACTTCCCTGGCTAAAAGCTTTACTCCCGCAAGTTCGAACATTTCGTCGCGCCAATCGAAAGTACCGTCGTATTTGAACAATATTCCTTTTGGCGAAATATTGATGACAAAAACCGAATATGCAGAATCGTTAAACAGTATCGGCATATATTTGTCGATATTTTCACGTTCATAAGCGCGAATGGAATTGGATCCGAGAAAACCAACCAAGGATTCCAATTGGGTTTGGGAAATGATCTGTTTGAAAATAATCCGGATGTTTTTATGTTTAAGATCATTGAACAACGCTTCTGCTTCAATGCCAAGGTCTTGGATTTTTACAAGAATATTTTGCGCGTCAAATTCACCGTCATAATAAAACATCATTCCTTTTTGCGACACATTGACAATGAAAGCTCTGACAAATTTTTCGTTCAACGAAATGTTATTGTATTTTCCTATATTGTAGCGCGGGTATTTCCGGTCGTCGTCTTGCGATTTTGTTAATTCTTCTTTAATTGCATGGATCATGGAATCGATGTTGGTCTTCATCTTTTCCTTAAGAATATGTCCAAGCACTTCCTCGATGACCGGAATCCCAAGATCGTATTCTATAATGAAAAATATTTTAATGCCTTCATTTTGATAATTTTCCACTTTCCAACGTCCCCGAATGCTTTCGAAATCGCCGTCTATCGATTCGAAACGGAGTTCAAAATTATCAACATCATAGTAATCCCGTTCGACCCATTTGAGCGGAGCTTCTTCAATCGTGACGAACCATTCCGATTTACCCTGCGTCGGAGTCCGCTCGAGAATATTGACTTTATCAACATTTTCCATGAAGAACTCGTAACGGGAATAATCGGAAATTATTTTCCAGGCAAATTCTTTTCTTACTTTGCCCTTTAAAACAGCCTCAGTTTCGACTTTTTGCATTGCCATGATTATGCGGCCTTACAATTTTTCACGGTAAAATGAAAGGTGGTTTGTGCCGGCTCCTTTTGGGATTCGACCCAAATACTACCGCCCATGGCCTCGACGGCCATTTTACTAAATGTCAAACCAAGTCCGAAATTCCTCACTCCGCCCGATTGGCTGATTTTTTGCACACTGGCGAATTTATCGAAAATTTCGGTTCGGAACCGTTCCTCTACAAATGAACCGGTATTGCAAATGATGGTATGCAAAATTCCAGTCTCTTTTTCATTGAATTCAATGGTGACTCCTCCGGAGTCCGGCGTAAAACGCAACGCGTTCGACACGATGTTGAATAATACTCGGGTAAACAAATCTCTGTCGGCAACGATGGTTTTCGGAGCATTCGTATCGACATGAATGGAAAATGTTCGCCCGGTCGCCCGTAGTTGGTCGCGCAAAGGAGACAAAACCGTTTCCGTTTCATCAACCAAACAAAATTCTTCGTTTGAAACATAAAAATTACCGGTCTCGAATCTCGAAACCGACAGGATGTTTTCTATCATCATTCTTATTTGTGATATACCCGTATCGCCGGAACTGATAATGCGTTTTTGAGATTCGTTGAGCGGCGTCGTGAGGCTCATTTTAATAATGTCCCAAGCCCCGAGAATGCATTGAAGCGGGTTTTTTAAATCGTGTACCAAAATCCCCAGATATAAATCATTCAACCTGCTTAATTGTTTTTTTGCAAGAGCATCGGGAACT
This sequence comes from Fibrobacteria bacterium, assembly GCA_037447435.1. GTDB lineage: Bacteria > Fibrobacterota > Chitinivibrionia > Chitinivibrionales > FEN-1185 > FEN-1185. The sequence goes on along the minus strand of JBBIGR010000031.1, from coordinate 48,221 downwards.
TTCTTTAAAAATTCCGCCTCTTTGAAAGGTTTAGTCAAATAATCGCAAGCACCTTTTTTCATGCATTCCAAGCCGGTGCTGAGAGTATCATGAGAAGTAAACATCATGACCTGGGCGTATTTAAACCTTTCCCGTATTATGGGCAAAAGCTCTATGCCGCTTTTACCGATTCCAAGATTGATGTCCAAAAGAACGATATCGGTTTCCGGATGTTGCTCCAGGTACTGCAGTCCATCATCGCCCGAACAAACATAATCCGTCCTGAATCCGTTCAATTTCAATAATCCTGATACGCCGGCGCAAATGGCATATTCGTCATCGATAATAAGAATATTACCCCGTATCAAATTCTCATGGTTCATAAACATTGAATTCCATTTATTACATTGTGCCGTGTTGAATGCCGCGATTCTAGGGCAATATAAAAGTATATAAATTTACAAGATGACAGTAACAGGAATTCATTAAAAAACCGTTTTGAAAAAAAACTACTTGACCGTAAATTCTGCACATAATCTATATTGCTAAGATCCAAAGCACGTACAATTTGGGGAAAAAATGCAAATCGAAATATATCGAAAAGGTATTTTCCAGGTCCTCAGACTGAAGGAGGACATCGGCTTAAACACCGACATGTACGATTTAAAAGCCGTCATCGAAGCTCAAATTTCTCAAAACATCTGTCACATTGCCATAGCGTTTACTCAGGACTCATACCTTTACACAAAATCAATCGCCGTACTTATTTCCTGTTCAGAACTAATTAAAGATGTCGGCGGAAGCCTAGCCATAATCGAAGCCAACCGGGACATCATCGACATCCTTTCGGTTATCGATTTCGATAAACTTATTAAAATGTATAAAAACGAAGAAGATCTGATCCAAAACCAGCCTCATTTGGCCCCGTAAGATCATTTATCGTCCGTCCACCCGATCACCTTGTCGTTCTGTAAAGTAACCATCAAGCATTTATTGTTTTTATTTTTATAGAGCAAAGCCTGATAGTTTCCGGTGCCCACCATGTAACAATTCATTTTTGCATCATATTGCCCCCAGGATGCGACGACCTGATCTTCTGTCATGTCAAGACAAATGACCCCGATCCGTATTGCGTTGACGGCTCGCCGAGGCCATTGTACGTGTTCCTTTAAAATTGCCAATCTCCGTACCTTGTCGGCATCAGTCGCTAGAGCGGCAGAAATCGCCGTATCGGACATTTTAGATGCATATTGCACCATCGTAGCAATTATCCATCCTTGCGATTTCTTACTTTTCGCATGAAACCATGCATTCCCCAACGAATCGACGGCGGTACTATCGATACTAAGGGAATCCTGTTTGCCGAAAAAAGTTTGCGGCAATAGGCCTTTTTTCGGTTCGTCAAAAACCGGCGCGCTCGTTGTCGCCACAGCAAGTTTGATCTCGGCAGAGCAACAAAGCAGGCTGCTCCAAAGAAGGATTATTGATACAATGCGAATCCGGTTCACGTTTTTTTTTCAGTCGTCATGGATAAAGGACATAATCGATTCGGTTCTATCGAATTCCAAAAGAAATTCCGTCGTCAGGGAATCCAAATCGGTTTCATCGAGCGGGGATAGCGTATTTTGAAAAATTTGCCATGTCTGCTTGTCCGGTTTCAACGGAATGAGGCGTCCTGAATTTCCTATGGAATTGCAATGACATAGATAATTTGCAATGGTAACGATCGCCACTAATAACGGCTCGTTTTGGGCTTCCCAAGGTTCATGATGATAGGTAATGCTTTCCACGATGATCTTGGGCAAATTCCATTTTTCAGCAAGCCATGATCCGATCTGGGAATGCCTGGTCCCGATTACTTTATCTTCCGCATCATCGAGGGACATGGTACCGTCGGAGGTCAAAGCAAGTATCTCCATAAATTCTTTGTGGACATACTGGTTTAATACCACTTTTCCAATATCATGCAACAATCCGGCAACAAATGCCTCGCCGACATAACGGTATTTGAGACGCCGAGCCATCATTCGCGCTGCTGCGCCGCAACCAACGCAATGTTCCCAAAATTTTGACACGTCGAAGGCTTTATTGACTTCCGCTTCCTTGAATACCTGAAAAACGGACAGCGATAGCCCCATGTCTTTGACCGTATTAAACCCAAGAACGACAATGGCCATATTAACCGTAGAAATTTCTCGAGGAAATCCATAATACGCGGAATTCGCCAATTTGAGAATTTTAGCCGTTAATGCCTGGTCGGTTGAAATGAGGCGCGCCAATGAAGCTGCAGACGTTTTAGGATTATCGACCAATTCGATCATTTTGGAAACGACGGTCGGCAATGTCGGTAAACTGATTATGCTTTCCGTTACTTTCCGTATACGTTGAACTATGGGATTAAGCGGCATTACACTGGTGCTTTCCATGTTGCATCATGCTTGCATGTCAACGATATATCCGCTGGATGATAAGGGGGCCGCATTTCCGTGGTCGTCATTTTTATGGTTTCTTTTTTGCTTTTTGTTTTTGTTCTTTGCGTCATTTTTTTTGTTTCGGGTATCGATTTTCTTGCCGTCACTCTCTTCAAGAGGTGTCGGCATTCGCATCCTTTTATCCGCTTCGGTTCTCGCTATGGCCGCATTTTGATCTTGATAAACGGTTGGCGCGCGCCCTACGTCGTGCTGAATCCTGTCCATTTGCGTTACATTATGCACCGAAGCCTGGAGATTTAGTGCATTCATTTGCCGCTCCTTAGAGCCCGGCGATAATTTTCCAGTGTATGCTTTCCGCCGGACAGACATCAAGCATTAATTTTTTGCAACAGCTTAGACCGTAATTTCAAAACGACTTTTGAATGGATTTGACTCACTCGTGATTCCGAAATATCCAAGACAACACCGATTTCCTTTAAAGTCAATTCCTCATAATGATATAGCGCAATGACCAATTTTTCTTTTTCAGGCAGTGAAGAAATCGCTTCTTTTAAAATTTCCTTTACTTCGTTAAAACCCAGTTCCTTAAGAGGATTATCGGAACCGGGATCCTGTATCGTATCGATGATCCTTAATTCTTTTGATTCCGTGTCCCGGTCGGGCATCGATTCTTCTAATGAGATGAGAGTTGCCGGAGTAACGTCCGACAACATATCTTCAAATTCTTTCAGCGAAATGTTTAATTCTTTGCAAACCTCATCGTCGTAAGGCATCCGTCCCAATTCATTTTCGAGCTTGGAATAGGTTTTCTGCAATTCTTTTGCTTTTTGCCTAACCGAACGAGGCACCCAATCCATCGCACGCAAATCGTCTAAAATTGCGCCACGAACCTTATGCCCCGCATACGTTTCGAATTTGAAACCGCGTTCAGGTTCGAACGTTTCAACCGCTTTTACCAGTCCCAAAATCCCCGAGCTTACCAGATCTTCTCGATCGACCGAGGCAGGCAGGTTCACCCCTACTCGCTGGGCGATATACTTGACAAGCGGTGCATACTCGAGAAGCAATTTATCCTTTGCTACCTTTGAACCGCTTTCCTTGTATTCCTTCCAGAGATTATCTAGGCTCGACATACCGTTGTTCCTTTATCGAAGAAGCAGGCAACATACCCGCGATTATTTTTTCCTGTTTTTTTTCGACTTTTCGGGAGTCGAATTTTGCGTTTCCAAAATAGAATCCGGATGCAGTTTTGTTTTTTCATTATGAATCCGTTGTAATAATCCTCCGTCAATGGCATCTTCGGTATCGGTATGAACATCCGAAACCATACCTTTAAAAACTACATCACTTAGGACAAATCCGGCAAACCAGAATAATACAGCACCGCAAAGTCCTTTGAACAGCGAAATGCCGACGATGACGGGGTCAAACGGATGCATGGGATCCAATCCGAAAAAAAACAAGATGAAAAAGGTGATCAGACCGCTCATGCGGGCCGCTTTTCGAATCCAGAAAACCATGATGACTTAATCCTTTATCAATTTCACGGAAAGTAAATCACGTATGTAATAATCTCGAAAAAAAACCCTGCCTTTGTTTCAACGGTATCTTACAAAACGCACGGGCGCATTGCATGATTCTTGCTGAAAATAACGAATTCGGCTGCGCCAGTACCAAAGGAGCCTGCTTTCGAACCGAAAGCCCGACGTGCTTATCGAACGGAACCGTTCCGTGCAATTGTAATGGCTTTCTTAAAAATTTTACAACCAAAGCATTCAATCTGTCAAATGTTTCGATGCCGTCATGATCGTTTGACGCCATATTAACTATCACGGAAACGTTATTTTGATTGTTTTTATAAAGAACCTTTACAATTGAATATGCGTCGGCGAGTGACGTTGGTTCCGGCGTAACGATAACGGCCGCCTGCCCGGCCATGGTGCAAAAGCCGGAAACGACACGCCCAATTCCCGCCCCCGTATCGATAAGCAAATAATCAAATTGCGATTCTAGCATCGCCAGTTCGCGAGTAAGCAAACCAAGCTGTAAGGCCTCGATATCCGCCAAAGACTCTATTGCCGAGGCACCCGGGATAATTTTGACGCCGCCGGGGCCGTCGATAAGGACCTCGGAAAGCGTACATTCTTTTTTTATATACTGAAGCAAAGATTTTTTTGGTGAAATTCCAAGTAAAATATGAATGTTGGCCAGTCCCAAATCTGCGTCGATCAGAAGAACTTTTTTCCCAAGTTTCGAAAGGGCGCACGCCAAGGCTAAACATATATTGCTTTTGCCGACGCCGCCTTTTCCGCTCGTAATCGCGATGCTTTGACATTTTGGAATAGCGGAGTCTGCGGGTGTACGGGCGGTCATCCCCGTGGCTTTATCATTGGAAATTTGCGACAGCGGAGCAACTCCTGCTTTTTCGGCAAAGGCAAACGTTTCCCGAAGCTGTTTCGCCTGGTCTATCACAAGCCGCTCCCTTCGAACAACCGCTGTACCAGGCGATGCGGTTGCGCGGACTCGATATCGTCCGGAACGCGTTGGCCGAACGTAAAATAGGAAAACGGGATCTTCGATTGAATGGCAGCGGTAAAGACATTGCCCAGTTTCATCGTTTCGTCGAGTTTAGTGAAAAGCAACCGGTTGGCACCGAGTTGCTTATATTTGCCGATGATCGCGACGAGATCCGAAACCTTCGTGGCAGCACTCAGAACCAAATGTATTTCCTGCGGTTCCATTCGTTTGATAAAAGCCGAAAGTTCGTCCATGTGTTCAGCGCTTTTTTGGCTTCGTCCTGCAGTATCTACAAGAACAATATCGGATTTCGCGCATCGGCCGATTGCCTCTGCCGCCTCATCGGGAGAGAATACTATATGTAAATCGATATTCATGATATCGGTGAAGGTGCGTATTTGCTCGATCGCCGCAATCCGATAGGTGTCGGCGGTCACGACCGAAACGGTCTTTTTTTTATTCAGCACATGATACGCGGCAAGTTTGGCCAAGGTGGTTGTTTTGCCCGCACCGGTGGGACCGACGAACATTATGACTTTGGGGGAAGAGGACGTTTTTTCAGTTTTTAACTTTGTAGAGCTAAAGAAGGAATTCAGCTCATTGACAAACATGCTTATGGCATCGCTGCTTGAAATTGTCGGATCCGAAAGCATTGAATCGACAAAACTTTTTGCAATATCCGAAGACACCTCCGCATCGACCAGTTTTTCATATAACAACTCCCAATCTCCCGAAAATCCGACAGACGGGGCAGGTTGTTTTTGCGGTGGTTCCAATAATTTGCCGAACATGTTCTTAAGCTCGGTGATATCGGCTTTAAGGTTTTCATATTTTTTATCAAGGTCATTATCCTGCGTCGCCATATTCCGTAAAAAATCCCGGCGTCTATTGAGAACATCGTCTTTTTTAGGGGCACTGCCGCCCGAAAATGCCAAAGGTTCTTCCGGTTTAGGCATTTCGGAGACCGGTTTCGGTCTTTTATAAACGCCGGTTTCCCCGACTTTGAGCGGAGAAAACGCTTGACTGGAAATGGTACCTTCCTCGTCGACGGCCGCTGTTACCTCTATCTCGCTTTGCGAAAACAGTTTCCCGCCAACCTGTTGCGTTTTTAGTATGATGGCGTCTTCGCCCAGATCCTGCTTTATAGCAATGAGTGCTTCTTTCATGGATTTCGAAGTGAATTTTTTAATTCTCATCGGTAATTATTCCATACGTTTGTTTAAAGTCAATCAAGGGATATCATACCGGAACTCCGGATTTCGGTTCCGGCAACGATTTCATTATACGATAAAACGACGAGATCCCGGTACGTACTTTCGACTAATTTTTTCAATTGTCCTCGAATTGTGGGAGAGCAAATGACGATCGGCACCTCGTTTTTCGCCTTTGCCTTTTCAATTTGCACACCGACATGTTCGAGTATTTTTGTCGCATCGGAAGGCGACATAACGAGGCGAAATCCCGATTCGCTTTCCCGCATACTGCCTTCGAGTTTTACCTCAAGATTAGGGTCTAAGGTTATGACCGGTATTGTGTTGGATTCATCTCTGTATACGGCGCAAATTTGCGGGGCCAATGCGTTACGAACATACTCGGTAAGAATTTCGGTATTTTTATTTTTCGGCGCAATATCGGCCAATGTTTCCAAAATGAGGGACAAATCCCTTATGGACACGCGTTCACGCAATAGGTTTTGGAGCACCTTGTGCGTTTCGCCCGACGAAAGAATATTGGGAATAAGTTCTTCAACAACGGCTGCATTTCGCTCACGTAAATTATCGATGAGGTTTTTTACATCCTGACGAGTCAGAAGCTCGTGCGCGTTTCGTTTGATCAGTTCGGTTATATGTGTTGCCAATACGGCCGGCAATTCTACTACCGTATACCCCGATAATTCCGCCGATTCTTTTTGACTTTCAGTAATCCATAATGCCGGCAGTCCGAATGCCGGTTCAACGGTTTCGATACCGCGAATCTTTTTCGTCACCGTACCGGGGTCCATTGCCAAATACGCACCGCTCATCAGCTCGCCTTTTCCGACAACCGTCGTACGTATCTTAATCCGATATTCGTTCGGCTTTAATTGAATGTTGTCGCGGATTCGAATCGGAGGAATAATGATACCGAGTTCCGTTGCCAACTGCCGACGAATCATTGTTATTCTATCCAATACATCCCCGCCCTGCCCGACATCGACAAGCGGAATTAGTCCATACCCTATTTCAAGTTCCATGGCGTCCACATGCAAAAAATCCTCTACTTTTTCCTCCGTCTTTTGCACGGGTTTCGGCGCAACAGCAGCTTGTTTTTCGCGTTTTTCACGCATGAACTCATTATAAGCGATGGCCCCCATTCCAAGCGACAACATAATAAAAGGTATTTTATTGAATCCCGGTATCAGGGCGAAAACGAGCATAACCCCTGAGGCAACGCTTAAAATCCTTGGATTAGAAAGCAATTGCGAAGTTACCTCTGCACCAAGGTTTTCCTTGGATGCGGCACGGGAAACCAGGATACCTGCACCCGTAGAAATCATGAGAGCGGGAATCTGGGTGACAAGACCGTCTCCTATGGTCAATCGGGTAAAAGTAAGGAGACTATCCTGGAAAGTCAAGCCTTGTTGCGCCACTCCGACCACGAATCCGCCGACGATATTGATGATAACAATGATAATCCCGGCAACGGCATCTCCCCGAACGAATTTGGATGCTCCGTCCATTGCACCGTAGAAATCCGCTTCTTGCGAAATTTTCGCCCGACGCGTCCGCGCCTGCTCTTCATTGATAAGACCGGAATTTAAGTCCGCATCTATCGCCATTTGTTTACCCGGCATTGCATCCAAAGTAAAACGCGCAGCCACTTCGGCAATACGGCCGGACCCCTTGGTTATCACGATAAATTGTATGAGAACGATAATAATGAAAATGATAAAACCGACGAGCGGGTTTCCTCCGGTTACAAAAGTGCCGAATACCTCCACCACATGCCCTGCGTATCCCTGCCCCAATATCAACCTTGTCGTGGCCACATTTAGTGCAAGCCTGTATAGAGTAACGGTAAGCAGTAATGAAGGAAAAACCGAAAACTCCAAGGCCTCACGATTATACATGGTAACCAGAAGGATAATCAGCCCGATACAGAGAGAAAGCGACAAAAGCGTATCGAGCATGAACACCGGCAAAGGTATGATCAACACCAATATGATACTCACCACACCGAGTACAACAATGAGATCGCGTTGTTTTGCAAGGTTTTTAAAAAACGGATTATTGAGCGTATTGTATAAAGAATTTGATGCGCTTGATATATTCATATTTTGCTTTTGGATACGGCGTTCCTATTGCGAGCATTCCTCATCATGGATGCCCAACGTTAAATATCATTGATGCACTCACCCATTTCTGCTTTCTGTCGAAAATCCTGACCGAAATCGTATCTGTTGCCGGTACCGACGGTCCGGGATATTGTACTAAAGTGCCGCCCGCGTTCAACAGTTTCATCGTTTTCGCATTAGACAATGTCCATTGCACCTGCGTTATGGAATCTTTCTGACCGACATCCGGATCATGAGCAAAAAGCCTTACTTTAACCGAATCGTTAATCGGAATATTGATACGCCATATAAGTGCCGAATCGCGGGTATAAAACAGCGTGTCTTTTTTTCGAAACGTATCGGACACTGCCAAAGAATTCATAATCGGGTATCTATTGACAACAGATATAACAACGGTTTTCTTTACACTGTCGGCATGGGTGTCTTTGGCAAAACAAAGGATCGAGTCCGTGTAAATCGAGTCCTTGGCAACATAGCGGAACAAGGTGTCTGACACCCTTGTCAAGGCAGAAGCGACTTTCGGATAAACCATGATCTTTGCCGAATCGAGCGAATCGGGGTCGGAAGCGAAAACGCGCAGGATAAAAGTATCCCGTGCCGAGGCGCTGTCTTTAAATAACGCCGCAGCGCCTTTGCATTGGATGTTTGCGTTAATTCGAAGACTGTCTATCCGTGGGGATGTATTAACAATTCCCTGCACAATTCTAATGACGGTTTTTACACTGTCCCCCTGAGCATCTTTTACTACAGCATAAACCGTATCGACGGTCCGTAACAATGCATTTGAATCTCTGAAAATCGTATCGCATAGCAACGTAACCATTGAAGGGCTACTGCTGTTTCTTATAAGGGAATCTTTCGAATTCGTATGCCGCCACGTAACGGTAAAGGAGTCCTTCGAATCGCTGTCGCGGGCATATAATCGCAATTTTAACGTATCTATTTTTCGTACCGAATACGTATGAAGCAGCGAATCGGATCCAAAAGTTTTGGAGCCTATTTTTATCGAGTCCAAGACCGGCGGTACATTCGGCGCAACTTTTGCAATAAGGATATATTTAATCGCGTTTCCGCCTTTTCCATCGTAGCAATTCAAATACAGGGAATCGGTAAATTGGAATTTGGGGACATCATATACCACAAGTGGAAATTGCGGCAATTGCAGGCCTCTGGAAGAAAGCCATTCGTAATGAATGATGTCGTTATTGATATCATGCGCGCTCACCCGAATCGAGAATCTCGTATTAGTATCCGATGTCAAACAATTGTACCGTACCGTATCCGAACCTTTCAGCGATGTCGAATTGATCCAAACGCTATCGATTACCGGCGGAATGTTGGTTACGTATACTTTGACCGTATTGCTTCTCACGGTTTCACCGTTTAAAGACACATACACCGTATCGTAGGCCATTTTATTAAGAGAGTCTTTATTCGTCGGAATGAAATTCCAAAACAGGCAGACCTTAACTTGTTTGACTTTTTTATTGGGCGCAATTCCGGCAGTGCTGTAGCTGCCGCTTCCCGTATGCCATGCAATCTGAGAAAAAAATTGGGAGTCGGGCAAATCGACAATGGCGGTAATCACTTTACCGGAATACGTTGCTGCAGTGTTGAATTCCTGTTCAAGCGAAAGCTGAATATCGAAATTGGAAGCACCGGTTTCGGTAGGTAAACGTCCGCATAATAGAAAAAGAAAAATCACGCACCCAAGCGCACATTTTGCATAGGTACTATTTCTTTTACCGGCAAATGAACGTTTCGTCATGCCGCTTCCCTTTTTTTAAGCCTGTATACATATGCAAGTATTTCTGCGACGGCGCTGAAAAATTCCATCGGAATGCTTTCCCCGACAAATATCCTGTCGTACATGGATCTTGCCAACGGTTTGTCCTCGACTATGGGAATTCCATTGTCGAGTGCGATTCGTTTTATTTGTTCGGCTATCAGTCTTTTGCCTTTTGCAAGTACTTTTGGAGATTCCATTGACGGATCATATTGCAAGGCGATTGCAATATGGGTCGGGTTGGTAATTACAACGGTTGCTTTCGGAACTTCCTGTATCATGCGCCGCCTTGCCATTTCCCGCTGCAAAGACTTGATCCGTGATTTTATTTGCGGGTCCCCTTCCGATTGTTTATGTTCTTCCTTTATCTCCTGCTTCGACATTTTCAGGCCTTTTTCATGCTCGAACCGTTGGTATACATAGTCCAATATGGCAAGAACCAGCAAAACAAGCGCGACTCGCAAAATCACTTTAAACGAAACCGCTACCATAAACATGAAAATTGCGGATACCGACGTATCGGCAAGCCCGATAATTTTGTGAAAGTCACCCGCAACGGTCGTATACGCAACAAACCCGATAATGAGAAGCTTTAAAATATTCTTTATCATTTCGACAAACGATCGCAAAGCAAACAACCTGCCGAATCCGGCAATAGGATTGATTTTTTCCAATTTCGGGATAAGCGGCTCGAATGTAAACAAAAAACCGACCTGAATTAAATTCGCTATGACGCCGATTACCAAAATTCCCAGACATACGGGCCAGCAAATATAACAGATCGCCATGAGAGCCTTTATAACAATACCGGCTGCAAAACCGAGATCAGCCTTCGGATGCCCCATCATCATAAGAGTATCGCTCGTATAGCGGGCGATGTTGCGCATCATCCACGGCCCGAAAAACTTGAGCAGCATTAAGCCGGAAAGCAAAACAAGTACCGAATTGACCTCTGTACTTTTGGGTACGTTGCCTTTATTGCGCGCTTCCGATCGCCGTTTCTCGGTGGGCGCCTCAGACTTGTCTTCACCCGAATCGTCTGCCACGATGGTTTCTTTCTTTTACGCCATTAGGTACAGCAATTTCCAGATATCCTGCATCATGTTCTCAAAAACGCTTTTGAACAATGTCGCCAAATTCGGCAACACGATGATCAATACGCAAAAAGCAACAACGATATTCAACGGAACGCCGACAAAAAAAACATTGATCTGCGGTACGGTTCGCGCCACCACCCCGAGTGCAACCTGCGTAATGATCAGCGCCACGAACATCGGTGCGCAAAGCTTAAATGCAACGACAAAAATCGCGCCGGTTTGCGACGTCATGAAATCCACGAGTTTTCCCGGATTGAATCCCACACCAAGCAACGGGACCACTTCAAAGCTTTTTTGTATTGCCAAAATCATGAAATAATGTCCGTTGATAAGAAAAAATATGATGGTGAATATCAACACGTTAAATTGCCCGATTACGGAAATACTTGTATCTGTAAACGGATCGACAAGTTCGACAAACGAAAAGCCCGTCAACGTATCGATAAGGTATCCCGCGAATTGTACCGATGAAAACAGCATTGAACTGATGAAACCGATCACAATCCCGACAAAAACCTCCATGATGATTTTATAAATAAAAATTCCGGTTGTTTGCGGAAGGGGCATTGCAGAATGCTGCTGAATGAAAGGAAATAGGATAAAGCACAAAATTAAGGAAAGACCTGCTTTGACCGTCGGCGGAATACTTGCGGACCCGAGCACCGGCATCAGTGCGATCATTGAAGCGATGCGCACAAAGGCCAGCATGAACAATTGAGCCTGATTTGTTGTATACGTCAATATATCCATTCGTCACCGTATGAGAGTGGGGATTTTCTCAAATAAATTTATGGTATAGTCGAGCATGGTGATAACCATCCACGGCAATAAAAACACAAAAACTCCGAAAACGGCCAATATTTTAGGGATAAACGCAAGGGTCATTTCATGAATTTGCGTAACGGCCTGAAATATTCCGATCACTAAACCGACAACCAGGCCGACCAGAAGAAGCGGCCCGGAAACAAGCAGGGTTATCCATAATGCCTGACGACCGATGTCAACTGCAAGAGAGGTTTCCATCCGTTATTTCTCCTATTGAAACGATATGACCAATTGCCGTACGATGAGATTCCAACCGTCTATAAGTACAAACAGGATTATCTTGAACGGCATGGAAATCATGACCGGCGGCAGCATCATCATTCCCATCGACATAAGCACGCTCGCAACGATCATATCTATGACCAAAAACGGTATATACAAAACAAAACCTATAATAAAGGCGGTCTTTAATTCGCTCGTTATAAAAGCCGGGATTATGACTTGCATCGGCAAATCCTTCACGGTATGCGGTGCCGGCATTTTTGCCAGACGAACAAATAGCGCAACATCCTTTTCGCTCACCTGTCTCAGCATGAAATTTCGCACCGGATCGGTTGCATTATTCAGTGCGGTTTTCCAATCCATTTGCTGCGCAAGATACGGTTGCAGGGCTTTATCGTTGATTTGAGTAAAAACGGGCATCATGATGAATAAAGTGAGGAACAACGACAACCCGACTAAAACCTGATCGGGCGGCATAGTCTGCGTACCGATTGCGCGTCTTAAAAAAGACATCACGATAATAATTCGTACAAAAGACGTCATCATAATGAGAATCGACGGCGCAAGAGCAAGAATGGTGATGAGGAAAATGATTTGCAGTGCCACCGCCACGTCGCCCGGTTTTTTCGCATCTGCAACGGATAATGATATCTTCGGTATAACCTGAGCAAATGTCGTATTTGCAACAAGAAGGAAAAATCCGAACAACTGAGCTGTTCGGCGAGTTTTAAAAAATCTATTCAAGACTAAATTCACACCTGCCGATATCGATAATAGAGGATTTTTTTGCTTGTCTTTTTCATCATTAAAAAAAATCATTTCTTGAATTTCCCCATAAAGTTGTTAAAAACGTCCTTGAATTGCGCAATAGAGACAACGCCCTTGTTCGACGAAATAAGCTCAAGAGCCTTTTGGCCCTCAATTGTTTCCAAAACGTTTATTTCCTGTTGCGTTTGCCCGATTAGATATACTTTGTCTACAACTCTCACGAGAAGAATGGAGCGATTTTGTCCTATCGGGAGCGCTTCCAGAACATCCATCGAACCGCCGCCCATCCGCGATCTGCCGGAGACCCCTATTTTTTTTATTCCCCAAATCACGCCGAAAATGGCCACAATCGTCAAAAACAGGTATAGCCCGATTCGCAAACTCACCAATGTCCAGTTTTCTTTAACTTTGGAGTCTATGGAATTTGCAGCGGAACCGGATTTTTGAGAATCCGCAGTCATTCCCGCTCCTTGGGAGGCGCCGCCGACGGCCTGAGTGACCTTATTAATGTCGAATGTCCCGATATCCTGGTTTTCCGAGGTTGCGGCGCGAGGCGCCTGGACAACGATGCTCATAACAAAAAAAAGACCGATGATAAATTTAAGCATATCTAAAATCCCGATTTCCTTTAACAAAGGTTAAAACTTATTTCAAACTTTTAATCCGTTCTTCTGGCGAAACGAGCGAAACGATTCGTATTCCGAAATTCTCATCCACGACGACGACTTCTCCTTTTGCAACGACTTTATTGTTGACAAGCAAATCCACCGGCTCCCCGGCCATCCGGTCTAATTCTACGATGGAACCGGGCCCCATTTCCAAAACTCGTTTTATGGACATATTTGTCCGACCGAGTTCTATGCTCACGTCAAGCTCGATGTCGAGCAACATATCAATGTTTTCCTTGGGAGCATTTATCCTGGAATGAGACATTGCCGAAATCGGAGTTTCAGTGAACCCTAATGAATCGTCGGAGGAACCGGTAACCTGGCTCAAATCATTCAATTCCGACGAATTCAATCCAATGCCTCCGGTTGAATCGTCAATATCGTTTTGTTGTGTCGCTTTAAGCTTTGCTACGAGTTCCGACGATAAATCGTTTGGAATGACAAAAACCAACCGCGAAGTATTCGCTCCTCCTACCGTAAGCGACAAAATAGCCATATCGGAATTTTCAACGTCGAAAGGCAAGTTCGCGGCATCGAATTCCGCAGCGCTCAAAGTATTTGTGCCGACCGACGTGCCGATTTTGTCGCCGAGTGCGGTCGTATACGAACCCATAACTTGCGATAAAAGTTCGGCAATCGCATCTCTATGATCATCGGTATATTCCGCAGTGCCATCGCCCATCATCATGAGGTCCGAAAGCATTGCCACGTCTTTTTTCGGCATAATGCAATAAAGTGTGCCCGAAAATCCGGATTTAAAGGGAACCTGTACGATGAGCAAACCGGTTTCGGCTCCGCTTGCAACCGATTCTTTGTCGGCTTTGTCGCACCGATCCACGGTGAAGGATATGTCCTTATTGAGAACCGTGGAAATTACGGTCGAAGCTTGTTCATTAAACAATTCGAAAGCACTTGACAATACGGTATAGTCACGTTCGGCACCGATGTCGCCGCCGCCGGCTGTATCGTCTGCGGCCAAATCGCCTCCCATGGCTTGTTGACCAAGCAGACTGTCGATTTGTTCCTGGGATAATATTTCACTCATGGCAACCAGGTACCTCTTTCTCAACTATTTTTGTAATTTTAGCAGCCTTTTTCCTGCCGATCAGGCCCGATTTTCCGGCCATTTTGGTCTTCCCGCCTATTTGAATAAGCAGGTCGGAATCATACGGTTTATCAAGCGCCAGGACATCACCGTTTTGCAACTGTAAAAGGTCGCGGATACTGAGTTTCGTTTGGCCTATGACCACCGAAACCGGCAATTCGACTGCGTTCATTTCGTGTTCGACAATTCCCCGAGTCTCAGTCGTTGCCGTCGTCTGGGCCGACATCCATGATGCTCCCGTCAAATTATTTATGACGCTTTCCAAAAGCATAAACGGAAAACAAAGACTCATGAGGCCCGAGGCGTTTTGCATGCGGACTTCAAGAGAAATGAGAATAACCGTTTCGCCGGGCGGCGCGATTTGCACGAATTGAGGGTTTGTTTCATAGGTATCGATTTTAGGGCTGAAAATGCCCACATGTTCCCAAATTTCCTTTAAATCATTCAGACTGCGCTCGACAATCCGGTGAATGACATTTTGTTCTATGAGCGTGAGCTCGCGGTTTTGTTCCGAGGGTTTTCCCTGGCCTCCAAAAAGCCTGTCGATGATGAAGAAAACCAGTGACGGATTTATTTCCAAAATAGCGCTGCCTTCGAGAGGTTCCATTTTAAACACGTAGATGCAGCTTGGATTTGAAATTGACATGACGAATTCGGAATAAGTCAACTGATCGACGCTCACCAATTCGATTTCAACAAATGTTCGCAAGAAATTGGTAAGCGTCGTTGAAAATTGGCGCGCATATCCTTCGTGAAGGTTTTGCAATGTCCGCATTTGGTCTTTTGAAACGCGATCGGGCCGTCGAAAGTCATAAAGGGAAAGCGCTTTTTCCTCTTCCGGAGCTCCGCTTTCTGCCGGAGCGCCGGCATGGACGCTCATGTCCGAATCGCCCCCTGAAGACACTGCAGACAGCAGCGCATCGACCTCTTCTTGTGACAGAATATCACTCACAACTGAACCCTTTCCCACATTTTTTTAACCGCGACACTTCGTAATTTCGCATTGGTATCGCAATACAAATAGACCCGATACCTCCGTTTATTACTGAACAATAAACTGATCGATAAGCACACCGGAAAATTCACCGGTTCCCGGCGTCAGCGTACTGTTGGCTTTTCGTAAAAAATCGCTTCGAATTTTTTCCTTGCTCTCGGGAGTCGACAGTTCTTCTATTGTCATTTGTGAAAGTATTTCGATGAGCATATCTTTGAGCAAGGCTTTTTTCGGTCCGAGCGCTCCGCCTTTTCCTTCACCGCCGCCGCCGCCGAGCATTTTGGGATACTTGACCGCATCATAGCATAATAAAAGCACAACCTTTAGGAACCGGTCTCCGTTCGTACCCGCGACATTGACAATTGCTTCAACGGGATCCGCGATAGGTTCCCCTTCATCGTGTATTTGCGCGCCGGCAGCTTCTTTTTTAGCCTTCTCATCGCCTTTCGGACCTTTTCCGTCGAGTGCGGATTCTTTTTCGGTAAGATCTTTCGGTTTTGTTACGGTAATAAGAACGGTGGCAACTATGACATTAAATACGATTGCACCCGCAAGAATGGCGAAAAAAAGTATTTTTCCCGTATTCAGCTTCTTTGCAGGTTTTGCCGCCTCTGTTCCACCTTCAGCGGGCTTGTCTGCCGGTTTTTTTTCGTCCATTGTCATTCCTTTCAAAAACTCGCATTATGCAATATCAAGATTCTTTTTCCTTACGAACAACCTGCAACGTTTGATTGCACAAACGATGAAACTCAACGACGCGTTTTACCACATCCTCGAGTTTGTCCTTTACCATAAGTTTTTTTCCACTCGTAAGCGTAATCACGGTGTCGGGAGTTTCTTCTATCATTTCGATGAAAAGGGCGTTTAGAACGAACTTTTCGTTATTTAACCGTGATAATAGGACCATTTGTTAACCCCTTGCAAATTACAGTCTTATCAATTCCATTTAATAATTTAACTGTATCATTATTTCAATATATTGGTCAACCCCTTTTTACTAATATTTATTGATTCTTTTTGAAATCCGATTTTTGTACTTCTCCTGCTTTTTATTCGTATAGAGACGCCTTAGATTACGTCTCTATACGAATCGGCATGGGCTCATTTTTTAC
Source organism: Fibrobacteria bacterium (assembly GCA_037447435.1). GTDB lineage: Bacteria > Fibrobacterota > Chitinivibrionia > Chitinivibrionales > FEN-1185 > FEN-1185. The sequence continues at coordinate 31,382 of JBBIGR010000031.1, read as the reverse complement.
CGAACGAGTTGTACCAGTTCCTGCAATAACGAGTCGCTTGTGGTGATCACCTTCGCACTTGCCTGATAAGCGCGCTGCGTTACCATCATATTGGTAAATTCCGTCGCAAGTTCAACATTGCTCATTTCCAAAGCACCCGGTTTTATTTTTGTCGGTGTTCCGACGCCCGGCTGAAGCATGACCGCTTCACCGGAATTGTTCGACGCAGCAAACATACTGTCGTTCGCTTTCATAAGTCCCGCAGGATTTTTGAAATCCGCCACAAATATCCTTGCTATCGATTTCGAAACGCCGTTTGTATACAGTCCCTTGACTTCGCCGTATTCATCTATGGAAACTTCCTGGAGCTTTCCCATTGCATAACCGTCTTGCTCGCGTGCCGCCGTTGTCGAAGGCGATCTGAACTGCGTTACGCCTTTGAATGAACCGGGTTGCCCCACATTGAGGTTGACATCAACCTCATTCGACCCGTTCATGGGATCGAATCTGAATTTCGTCGACGAATCGTCGAAGGTAAACGATGACGGCGAGCCATCTTGACCGAACGTAATACGCCCGGTATTACCGCCGAGAATGCTTTCGCCGCCTTCGGTCGTAACCTGCCACAACCAGGTGCCGGGCGTACCCGAGTTGGTGAACGTCGTGGTCAGCGTATGCGCATCGCCCGATTCATCGTACACGACGATCGAAGTCGATTGCTGCCCGGTGTTGCGCGCAGCCTGCATTTCTACCGTGCCGAGATTCGCGTTGAACCGAGTCGGTGAAACGGCGTTGCTGTTGGCATTGCTTGCCGAAATCGATACGTTCTGTAAAGCAAAAGCGAGCTCTTTTTGCCCGCGGATAACAATGGATCCGTCGGGTAAACGATCGTCGGGAGTATCGGATGCATTCACGCTTACCGACAGATTGTTCTGAGGCGTTCCGTCGTTTCGCGGTAAATTGAACGCGGCCTGTATTGTGTCAAGTAAATTCTGCAATGTGGAAGTCGCACCGGTATAGGTCATCGTTCCCGTCGGAATGGTTTTTCCGCCAACCGCACCGTTCACGCTTATTACATCGCCGTCTTCAAGACCGCGCGGATTTCCCGTTACCGGGTCCACGCCGCCCATGGCCACACCCGATGCATCATACAAATTGGAAATAAGGTCGGTTGCAATTGCCGGCCTGCGCAATTGATCCGAATTTTCACCTGTCGCCGCGGTAGTGGCGATTGTCGGCCCCCAGTTGAACGCCTGCGACACATAGGAATTCGAGCCCGGTCTGCTGCTGGACACGCTCAGGTTATTCACCGGCCCAAGTCTTCCCGCAGTCGTGACGTTAATGCTTCCGTTGGCATTGACGGTCACGGGAATCGCAGGGTCTATGTTATTGGTCACCGCCTGAATTGCCGTGGCCATGTCCGTCGTCGTTGTCGCATTTGTCACAACAAGATTTTGGGTAAACTGGGTACCTGCCGCATTGTAGCCGCGTACCGTCAGGGTATCTCCCGCCATGATTCCCAGACTGTTTCCGCTGCTGTCGTACAGGGACGTCAATGTCTGCGCTCCCGTCGACGCCGCGAGGAAACGATTGGTATTGTCGACGGTCCCTAAACCCTCGGAGTTGGAATCCAAATTGCAGCCGTAGGTTACTTCCGTTGTCGCCTTCGCCGGGGCCTTTTCGCCAAACGGTATGGTAATGTCGCCGATTTTACTTCCCGCAGGATAGGTACCGTCGTTTGCGGCCATCATCCCTTGTAAAGTAAATCCGTTCGTCGGGCTCACAAGCCGGCCGGTCGAGTCGAATTGCAATGCGCCGTTTCTGCTGTAAAACGTTCCTTCACCGCTTGAATAGGCAAAATACGAATTCCCTTCAAGCGCGAGGTCGGTGATTTGACCGGTAGACTGCATGTTACCTTGATTTAAAATAGTATCAATAGAGCCGATCGATGTTCCCAAACCGATTTGCATCGGGTTTGTTCCGCCTGCCGACCCCGGCGGACGCGATGCACCTTTTAAAAGCTGCGCCATTGCTTCCTTAAAGGTGGCGCGACCGGCCTTGAATCCTACCGTATTGACATTGGCGATATTGTTGGCGGTCACGTCCATGCCAACCTGTTCGGCCCGAAGGCCGCTTATGCCATCGTAGAGAGATCGAATCATAGATCCTCCTCAAAAACCGTGCGGTTTTCGCGGGGAAAACATCGGGGCAAGAACTTTGGCGACTCACCCCGTCCTGCTTTTATTGTCCCGCAAGTACCGTACTGTCGATGTTTGTAAAGATATTCTCCCTAATGTTCTCTCCGTCCATGGCTGTCACAACCGTCTTGTTCGGAATATTGACGATGAATGCCGCATTCGGAAACAACACAAGCGAATTTTTAGATCCTTTTTTTTGCGCTGTTTCCACTGCACTGGTCAACTTATCCATCATTTGCGGAGACACGTCGATATTCCTGCTCGAAATCCGTGTCTGCGCGTGTGCCGAAAATTTGAGTCCGGAAACCTTTTCTTTGAGTACATCGGCAAAACTTTGGCTCAGACCGGCCTTGGTCTGCGCGCTACGGGGTTTTACAACCGAGGCATTGCCGCTTACGGGAAATGCATTACTGTTTTGTACTATACTCATACCTAAGATCCCGAATTTGTGGATATATCGACCACATTCGATAACGAAACATTCTGCCCGCCGACCCGAAGCTGTACCATACCGCCAAGATTACTGAGTCCGTCGACCTGCCCCTGTGTAAAGGCATACAGCGACGGATCATTTTCCTGACCATTAATGAGAATATTGTACGTACCTTTGCTTGCAAACGTTCCGTCATATTTCTGACCGTTCCAATCGATGGTCGCTACGCCCGTACTATCGGTGGGTTCCTGAAAAGCCGCAACCGTGGTTCCGGTAGAATCCGTAATGGCCACCTGGACATTGCCGTTGATTGGTCCGTTGACTTTAAAAACATCGTGTTCGCCGTCAACTGCACCGTAATTTACCGTCGATTGACGGCATTTTACTGTTTTGCCAAGCAATCCTACTGCGGAAGAACTCGCAATGTCGGCAAAACCGCCGTTTGAATTTTGGCTTTGCGCAACATCCATTATATTTGCGGCCGGAATTTCCTGTCCTGCGACTTTTAGGAAAACCCCGTCTTTGGCAAAACGTACTCCGTCGACAGTCGATTGAATGAACGAATACAAACTATCGTCCGTATCGCTCCCAACGACATTGACTTTATATGTTCCTGCCTGTGCGTACCCATTCGTATCGTTCGTACCGTCCCATTCCACCACTGCCGAATTGTTGGAATCCTTCCCCGCAGTTTGCAATGTTTTTACAACAGCTCCATTGCTATCGAGGATTTGCACCGTTGCCCCCGCATTATTGCCCAAACTAACGTTAATGGGCACCGTCTGCCCGGGAACCATTCCCCAATCGACATTCGTTTCCTTGAGCCGCACTTGTTTCCCAATAAGAGAAACCGACGAAGCGTTGCTCATGGTCTGCGCGCTGCTGTTTTGGGCGGCAACCGTTGCCTTGTACGAATCATTCAACGCGTTTACCGCAGCAAGGATATTGTTGTTCGATGCAAGCGACTCGAATTGCGCCTCCTGTGCTATCATCTGGGAATTATCCATCGGCGATAACGGGTCCTGGTATTTCAATTGTGTGACCAGAAGTTTCAGAAAATCGTCTTTTCCCAAAGTCGACGACTTAGCCGTGGTCGTATCGGTTTTCGACGCCGTTCCACCGGTAACCTTTGATGTTGTCACATCAATATTGCCGTCGGCACCGATCCCCGCACTCACCACTGCCGGAGCGCTTGACGCTTTTGAAATCGAATCAATATTTGTAGATAAAGCCATGTGTCACCTCCCTCCGTTATGCAAAATATTCTATCGAGTTAGTACCGAATTTTCTGCCTGTTTCCAATCCGGAAACAAGCCCCGAAGCGTTAATGGCAACATCCGGTTTTTCAGTATTCGATTCGGCACCGTCTTCATTTTTTCTTTGCGTACCCATATTGGCCAAATCGCGCATGTCCTGCTGCGCGCCATTGCCGTGATTAATATCCACATCAAAGGAACCCACCTGCAAATTATGCTGAGTCAAGCTGTCTTTGAGCGTTTGTAAATTTGCTTCGACAATGTGTTTGACCTGCTGGTTCTCCACATACATTTTTCCCATGACGACATCACCTTCGACCCGGATTTTGAGCTGTACTTCGCCCAAAGATTCCGGTCGCAACATCACTCGCATTTCGGTAATGCCGGTTTTGACCGCAACATTCAATTTTTCATTGATTTGTTGCATGATGGATTCTTCAATGGTTTTTCCCGCGGAAGGAACAGCCACTCTTTGAGCGACAAACGTACGGTCCGCATTACCTGCAATTTTCAGAAGATCGTCCGAAACAACCGTTTGAGTATCGTTTGTAACATGCGATTGCTGAAGTTGCCCGGTCAATGTCTTACTGGTCAAAATAGTCCCATCTTGCTTTTGAAGATCGGCTTTTTCCGGGTTTAAAGCCGCTTGCTTATTTTGTTCGGCAGCGGCTTTTACACCGTCGATTTTGAGCATCTTCCTTAAAACAGCCCCGTCGATCGGCGACACTCCGGCAACCTTGGCGGCACCGGACGTATCAACAGCCGTTGTCGCATTCACGATTTTATTCATGAGTGCGGTTTTATCGGGCTCAACGTCTTTTTTAATGGATTGGGCCAGTTTAGCCAAAAGCGTCTCGACTTTTTTCTCATCTGTCGAAATGGCTTCGCCGGCGATCTGTTGGGTATGTATTGCAGGCATAGACAGTTTCATAGGATCAACAGCGGTGACGATACCCGCGTTCGTATTTTGCAACACGGTATCGGTCTTCGCAGCAACATCTTGTGCTACATCACCTGAAATACCGACCATTTTAAAGGCGATTTCAAGTTTAAAAATCTGTTGATGAATGGTTTGCTGTACTTGCTTTGCCGTTTGAACATCAAAAACCGTGTTTTTGTATTCTACCGGCTGGTTCTGCGCAACAGCCTGATCCAAAACGCCGGCAATCCCTTTCAAAGCAGTAATCATTTCCGCAAATTGATCCACTATCTCTTTCGAAGGGTTCTTAAGAGATAAATCTTCCAAACCGGGTTGCAGTTTAATGTTTAATGCTTTTGAAATAGCTGCCAGAGCGTCTTGAATTAATGCAACCGCAGATGCTTGTGAATCGCCTGCGGGTACCAAGTTCGACAATGCGGGCGTTTGGCCCAACCCGTCTACTGTAACCGAATCGGAGCCGGACGTTTGATCTTTACCACCAGTTAGCCCGAGCTGTTTGAGAATTTCGGGACTAAGCAGGGATTGTATCAATGTTACCGCATCGATGGGCCCTTCATTCGACGGCGTGTCCGCAGTATCCTTGGATTCCGTCCCGTTTTGAGTTCCATTCTTGCGCTGGGCAATTTTATTGCTTTGCGCAATTTCATGATAAATTTTTTGGAACTTCGAAGCGCCGGAATCTTCAGGATTTTGCGTTTGAGATGCGGCGGCATCCGTTTTTTGGTCGCCATTGTCGGGCGATACGACGGATTGCTTGGCAAATACGGCCGAAGATTTTGCTTTTGTTCCGTTATTTTGCATCGCAATCTGCTGATGCGCGACAATGTCGCCGCTTTTCAAGTTGACAACAATCGTATTGGACATTTTATTCACCTCCAGTCCTTGTCAAAAAAGTATTATTTAAGTTCTTTTTTAGCTTTTAACGGCATACTTATTTTTTTGCTTACTTTCGACGCTTTTTCCGGCGACAGGGCTGCCAAAACTTTTGCTTTTTGCCGGTCATCACCCATAGACGATAAAATATTGATGCATAAATCGTCATCCAGCGTTTCCAATATCCTCGCGGCTTCATCCGCACGCATGGCCCCATAGACCTTTGCAAGCTGCTTTATTCTCTTTTTGTCCAGGTCATCGCTCTGAGATACCAGTTTTTCCAATTTTTCCCGTTCCGCCTTGAGGTCTGCCCTCGTTTTATCGAGTTCCTGTTGAACCATGGTCACTTGTTGTTGCTTTTCATTTAATGCGGCGCGTTCAACGGCTAAATCGGCCTTTTGTTGTTCCAACGCCACGAATGTCTGGGATTGCGATGCGGTGATCGAATCTTTTTTCGCAGATAGCTTAACCAATTTTATTTGTTGTTCTTTCTTTTCATCCATTTTCTTAGGCTGGTTTATTTCAATGCGCGCCCCGCCCGTTGCAAACAGTATCAGCAAATAAATTATCGGGAACGATAAGGTCGTTGTCAGCGCGATAATTATTATGTCTCTAAGGGTCAACTTCATAAACAAAATCCCTTCAAATCGAATAAGGATGGAGTTTGCCCTACCAATTGGTGAGCAATGTTTGTGCCATGGGAACCGAAACGCATGTGACTTTTTAATAAGCTATTGATAATCAACTTGTTACAAATGTAATGTAATTTATTTAATTCACTAAAAAGCGGTAATTATGATTTGCCGTTGGGGCAGGTACTTCCATCATGATGGTAAAAATTTCCATGATGCCATTCTCTTTTTTTTTGGTGTGGATTTTTATCCGGTTCGAAAAATAAAGTTTAAATTGTTTGCGGGGTATTGACAACTTGTGCCCCCGATATTACAATCAATGTGAAAAAATGAATTAAGAAGTTTCAGCTTTAACGGAATCCACCACATGAAAAAAATTCTTATTGTCGACGATAGTAAAGACATTCGGGACCTCGTGATCGCGACACTTGACGCATCGGAATATAAAATTCTCGAAGCCGGCGATGCGGTAAAAGCCATTGCGGTCGCGACCGTGGAAAAACCCGATTTCATAATCATGGATGTCATGCTGCCGGGAAATATTAACGGGATTGAAGCGACAAAAATAATAAAAAGCAATCCGTTGACCAGACATTGCGACATTATCATGTTAACCGGCACCCTCGATAAGGAAATGCAACGTAACGCCATCAAGGCCGGTGCGACATGCTATTTCATAAAGCCTTTCAGTCCGTTGGATTTGCTGCAAAGAGTCGAGGATATTATGCTGAGCAGAAACCAAACCGCTTAGTCGCGATTCGCAAGCATTTTTTCAATTTCTTTTATGTAAAAGGACCCCTATTTCCATGCTTTTAAGATCAAAAAGGTCCAAAGTCCTCGAGAAAGAGTTGACACTTGCTAATTCGCAATCGATCAAGTACGCGCAGGATTTTTCCGTGCTTTTTAAAGAAGCCAAAGCGCAAAAGACGGAACTTTCGAACGCCAACAAGCAACTGAAAAAATACGCCTCGGACCTTAGGAAAACCGTTTCCATTTTAAAATCGGTAAACAACGAATTGCAGGAAGCGTATTACGATACGATCCAACGGTTGGTCCTTGCCGTCGAATACAAAGACCAGTATACCGGCCAGCATATCATGCGAATGAGCCGGTACAGCGCGCTTTTGGCCCAAAAGTTGGGGTTTCCCGAACGGGAAGTACTTAATATCTTATATGCCGCACCGATGCACGATGTCGGTAAAATCGGAATACCCGACAGCATCATCACTTCGCCGAACAAATTGACACATGATGAATTTGCGATCATGAAACGTCATACGATAATCGGTGCCGAAATCCTCGATAACGCCAAATCGCAAATCCTTATTATCGCTCGTCAAATAGCACTCTCCCATCATGAAAAATGGAACGGTTCGGGCTATCCGTACGGACTCAAGGAGGATAAAATTCCTTTGGCCGGAAGGATTGTCGCATTGGCCGATACGTTTGATGTGCTTACCTCGAAAAGGTCCTACAAGGATCCGTTTTCCACCGACCATGCCGCAAGTATCATAAAAAAGGAAAAAGGAAACCATTTTGACCCCGACATCGTCGATGTTTTCGAAAAAAACATAGATGAATTGGTCAAAATCAGCGTCGAAGCGGAAATGGTACAACCCAGATTCTGATTTTAAATTGCCAAGGCGAGTATTCCCGATTACACTTCCATCGTCATCGGAAGCTTCTCGAAGAAATCGCCGAGCATGCGTTTGTTAAGATTCTTGAGCCAGCGTGAAAGCTCTTCCGTCGTATCGAAGGAATCGATGTGCGAAACGCTTTCGGCCGCTTCGGCGAAACTGATGCGGGAAATAAGTTCTTTAATAATAGGAATATTGCGAGGGATCATGCTGAAACGCTGAAGACCGAGCCCGACGAGCAATATCGTATGAAAAGCATTTCCCGCCATTTCACCGCAAATGGAAAGCGGTTTTCCGTTGTCCCGGGAAACGTTGATTGCATTTTTTATAATACGCAAAAATGCCAGCTCTATCGGATTGTATAAATAGTTTACTTTTGAATTATTTCTATCGGCCGCGCTGAGATATTGAATAAGATCGTTGGTACCGATCGATGCGAAATCGATTTCTTTCATGAAGGTATTCATTTCGAGAATTGCCAAAGGCACCTCAAAAAGAACTCCGCAATGCGGAATTTTGATACCGAGTTTTTCAGCAACCGATACGATGATTTTCTTGGACTCCTGCCATTCCTGCAACGTGGTCACCATGGGAAGCATGATGGAGTAATTTCTCTTTTTTCCCGCTTTCATGATCGCTGAAAGCTGTTCTTCGAACAAGTCCCGGCGTTCAAGAAGAATTCGCACTGCTCGCCAGCCCATAAAGGGATTGTATTCGGCCGGCATGTCGAAAAATTCCGGTATTTTGTCTCCCCCGATGTCCATAACGCGAATGACGCAATGCTTGGTGTCCATTCCTTCGAATATTTTTTCGTAATAAGAAAGCTGCGCCTGTTCGTCGGGAAAGCTTTTTCTATTGGAAAGCAAATATTCGGTTCGAACCAATCCGATGCCGTCGGCCCCGTACTTATTGGCTTCTTCAACGTCTTCGGGAAGCGATACGTTCGCCAGCACTTCTATATGAATACCGTCGCGAGTATAAACAGGTCGTTGCCATTTATTTTGTAATTTTTCGAATTCTTCCTGCCAGAGCCGTTGCTTGGGCACCTTGGCAACCATTGCGGCCGATGGCCGCACATGCACGATTCCTTTGTCCGCATCGACATAGAGCTGATCGCCGGGATAGATGAATTTGTCGATATTTTTTATTCCCGATACCACGGGAATCGAATAGGCACGCGCAATAATTGCCGCATGAGAAGTTTTACCGCCGCTTGCGCTGACCACGGCCCGTATCATCGATTTATCGTAGGACAAAATATCCGACGGCGTAAACGTGCGGAGCACTACCAAAACCACCGGTTCGATAAAGGCTTTAGCCCGGCCGTCGTCCTGGTATAAATAGGAGATTAATTTTTCGCAGACTTCGACGATATCGCCGCTGCGTTCCTTCAAATACGGAGTTCCGGCGGCATTGAATCGTTTGACAAGATCATTTAGCACTAAACGTATGGAAGTTTCAAGATCGTAAAGCTTGGTGGAAATGGATTCGACAACTTGACCTATAAATGACGGATCGTCCAGAATATGTTCGTAAATTTGGAGAATACTCGGAGTCAGTGAAGAATCGGCATTACGAACCATTTCGTTATAATCGGTTTTCGCCTTTTCCCTGATTTCGTTGAACCGCATTATTTGATCGCCGACATCCTGGCGGGAAATGGACACTTTTGATGGTTGTTCCATGCCGCGCCCCACGAAATAAGCCGTTCCCAAACCCTTGCCGGGAACAACTGTTATTCCAAGGAGTTTTTCCTCTTTTTTCATGGTATATTCCAGATATCGTGTGCGTATTCCGAAATGGTACGATCTATTGAAAAATAGCCGCAGCGGGCAATATTAACAAGTCCTCTTTTAAACCATTGCGTTTTATCGGCAAATAAACGATCGGCTTCATCTTGCTTTTTCATATAATCGTTGAAATCAAGCAGCACAAAATAGCGGTCGGTGTCCATGAGCGTCGCAAGGAGCGGGCGAATGGAATGGTTGAATTGCCCCGGCTGATCGCTATGCGCTTCGAGCAATTTAAAAATTGAGGCCAACACCGGTTGCGATTGTATCAAATCATAAGGCTGATATTGCGAGAAAGCGGGCAATGAATCGGCGTGACTTCCAAAAACAAAACTGTTTTCAGATCCCACATGTTCGATAATTTCGACATTTGATCCGCTCCTGCTTGCCATAAGAAGCGCACCGTTTATTGCAAATTTAGCGTTTCCCGTGCCGCTGGCCTCCTGGCCGGGCGTTGCAATTTGTTCCGACAAATCCGTTGCCGGAATGATTTTTTCCGCAAGGCTGACGCCGTAATCCGGTAGAAACACGACTTTCATGATTCCCTTCGTATCGGGATCATTGTTGACAATTGAAGCAGCGACGTGAATAAGCCTGATGATTTGCTTTGCCAATTGGTCGGCAGGAGCCGCTTTGCCGGCAAAAATATGCACGCGGCTTGCGGTAAGTTTTTCACCGTTTTTTAAACGCAGATATCGAGCCAAAAGCATGAACACATGCAATACCTGTCGCTTGTACTGATGGATTTTCTTGCATTGCACGTCGAACATCGCAAGCGGATCAACTTCGATACCGACGTTTTTACGAATGGTTTCCGCTAAATTCCTTTTGGCCGCATTCCGAATCTCAATTACTTTTTTCTGTAAAGAGACGGTATCGGCAAGAGGCTCCAAATTCATCAGCATTTGGGGATCGCCGACCCACTTCTCACCTATGACCGATGAAATAAGGTCCGCAAGAGGTCTATTTGCAGAAAGCAACCAGCGTCGATGCGACACTCCGTTTGTTTTCGCAATAAACATGTCCGGAGCAACTTTTGCAAATTCGGGGAAGACGGTCGTTTTAAGGATTTTTGTTTGCGCCTCGGAAACGCCGTTGACGATTTTCGAGCCTATCATGGCCAAATGGCCGAGTTTTACCCGTTTGACCTCGCCTTCCTGAATAACCGACAAATCACGAATCAAATCCGTATCATTTCCATGCGAACCGCGGACTTTATCGAGGTTGTTTTGATTGATTTCATAAATAATTTCCATGTGCCGCGGCAAAACTTCATTCATCAGATAAACCGGCCATGTTTCAAGTCCTTCTCGAGAAACCGAGTGACTTGTATAGGAAAATACTTTCGAAGTAATGCTCCAGGCTTCGTCCCAACCCATTTTTTCTTTATCGACAAGTATGCGCATCATCTCCGGAATGGCGATGGCGCAATTGCTCCCGCTGAGTTGAATGACGATCTTTTCATGCAATTCGCGCAATGGACAGCCGTTCTGTTTGTATCGTCGCATTATGTCGCTTAATGAGGCGCTTATGAGAAAAAATTGCTGTTTAAGACGAAGTTCGGTCGCGCGCAAGACATCTTCTTCAGGAAATAAAAGTCTTGTGATGGTTCCCGATTTCGCTTTGTCTTCACATGCACGAAGATAATCGCCGTGATTATTATAATCGGGCAAAAATTCCTCGGAAGCTCTCGCACACCAAAGGCGAAGCGTATTGACTGTTTTGTTCTTATATCCGGGTATTGGAAAATCGTATGGAACCGCAACAACCTGTTCGGTATCAAGCCAATTTGCACAGTGTGGGTTTTCTTTCGACACATTTAATTCCGTTCGGCCGTAATAACTGACTTCACAACTATATTCCGGACGAATTATTTCCCATGGATGCCCCTTATGCATCCAATCGTAGGGCTTTTCGATTTGCCCGCCCTGCTCGATTTCCTGATGAAACAAACCGTAATCATACCGGAGGCCGTAGGCCATGGCCGGAATTGCCGCGGCAGCCATCGCACCCTGTAAACAAGCAGCCAATCGCGCTTTGCCGCCGTTTCCCAAATCGAACGACTCTTCCTGTTCGTAAATTTCATCAAGCGAAATCTTGGTGTCGTGCGCCATGGATGCGACATGTTTTTCTATGTCCATGCTCACGATATTTTGATGCAAGCTTCGCCCGAAGATGTATTCCATAGACAGGAAATAAACCCGTCTGAGTTTTTTCTCATGATATTGCCGCTGGGTCGCTATCCAACGATCGACCATTTCGCTGCGAACGGCATAGGCCAAAGCCATATATTTATCGTAATGGGTCGCCGTGGTGTCGTCTTTTGCCAAAAAATATCGGAGATACCGGTAATACGACTCTTTAATTGATTCCATTTTGTTAAATCTTTAAAATAAATGAACAAATTGTGATGTTAATTAACATTATGTAATAAACCGAATTCGGATAACATTTTCCGTTTGGGCACTTGCGGCCGCGACATAAAAAAAGATAGAAAACAGCCTGATTTTTCCAATTTAAAAGATACGAATTAATAATTTAAAGAGCTATAATAAAAAATTAAATTCAAAATGTATACACTAATACTAACTCATTATAAATTCTATTGCAAGAAATATTTAAAGGATTCTTTTGGAAGCTAAAATCCAATGAAAAAAAAAGGTATTTGCGTTGCCCGGCATTAGTAACTGTTACAGATACTATTTACGCAAATTGCGCATATATGAACACCGTAGCAACTATCCGATTGCGAAACAACGGATTAGGTATTATATTTAGTAGTCGTTTTTGAAAATTCAAGATTGAAAACCTCTTAATGGAGGGGTGGCCGAGTGGCCGAAGGCAACGGTTTGCTAAACCGTCGTAGTGGTTTAACCCGCTACCGGAGGTTCAAATCCTCTCCCCTCCGTTTTTTTTATGATTCCGTACCGCGTATACTTTGCACCGTTTAAATCGATCGGGACTTATTTCTTCAAAAGTAAATTTTCATTTTTTTTATGCTCTAACAGCGCATGCTCTAAATATTGCTTGTAATTTTCCATTGTTTTCGTATCGAAAGAAGAGCCGGAAATAGCGCAATCGACGGTCACCGGATCCTTATTGCATTCAAAAACCGCGGCAGCAAATGCCTTTTCCAACCTCGTTATAACCGAATTTGCTCCGCTTTGATCGGTCATGGGCAAAATAATAAACGGAATATCGCGGGAAACAAAACCCAAAGACCCAACCAAATCCAGATCCCGCAATATTTTCCTTACAAAAGCGATAATTTGCGGTAATACGTATTTCGTCTCATGTTCACCTACCGAAATCGGCGCTCCCCGTTTTGACCAAATTCTGATCGGCGTTATTATAACGCTGGAAAAAGGCGTCGCATATCGTTGCTGCCTTTTTATTTCCCTTTCCAGGAAATAAACCGTGGCGCTCACGTTCAGAACACCTTTAGGCAAATCGGCCTGTACGCGGCGCGGAGCAACCTTTTCGAAAAATTCTTTAACCTTATCCTCGGTATATCCCTTTTGCAATAGCGTTTTGGAAAAGGTGTCCCGAATTAGCGCAGTGTCCTCAACATTGTGCAGCAATTGAGGCAGAATACGCATTAAATCCGTATCGGAATAGTCTTTGTACGCATCCAACATTTTCCCAAGCCATTCCTTTTTGAGTTCGCTCAATTCACCGGAAGCTCTATTTGATAAAAGAAGGCTTGTTTGACTTATTACCGGCTCGGTAATGCCGATGCTTTTTATGTTATCAAGAATTTCATGTTTCACATCGTCCATTGTTTTCGCCAGAAGCTTTATTCCCGCAGGACCGGCGGTATCTTTTGATTCAAGAACCATGCTTTTACTCGCTTGCTCGATATAATCCGTGAGCAATGCCGAAAATTCCTTTGTATCCGAAAGGTTTCTTTTCCGTATTTCTGCTGCAAGCACGATAAGCCTTGCCGCATCTTTGGGATCGTCTTTTATAGCCGCATACAGCTCATCGGGCCCGATCCCTATATCATCGGTGGCTGCAATAAAAAGTTGCTCTAATCCTTCGGAATCGAGGTCTGCTCTTATTTCAGTGACAAGCTTTAAATAATCGACAATTTCCATTCCTTCGGCAAGCAATGTTTGTTTCAATCGAGGTAATAGTCTCTTCAATTCCTTTACATCGGGAATCACCCGCCTTATTATTTGGGCAAGGCGTTTAAGTGAAATTTGCCCGGATTTATATTCCTGTCGAACGATGTTCATCAACACATCGTGGCTTAATTGATCCAATGCGCTCATAAGATTGCCGGTCGCCCCTTCCACAAGCGTATCGGCTTTGATCGTATGTAAATTCCGTTCGATATCCTTTTTCAATGCTTGTACCGCATTCCCCAATTCCAATGTCGACATAAATCCGGAATGTGCGTCCGTTTTTTTCACTTGTTCATTGATCGAACGTATATGGGACACAACTTCATGAATTCGATCCGAATCCGTTTTATGCGTATCCCCGGCATTTTCCCCAAAATTGACTATCGGTTTTTCCAACATTTGTTTTAAAGTAAGTAAATCGGTCGCCTCCGCCAAATATTTCAAAGATTCCCCGCCGATTTCGGCAGACGCTGCTCCCGCCTCGGCAACATCCTTATCGACAATTGCTTCGTCGATAGTCATTTTTCGGTACACGACATAATTGAGTTTCACGCCGGCGGCATTAAAAAGCGTCAAACCCTTTTTCATTTCATCGACCGTGGGAAATTTTTGAGCGTCGCTGAGAACTTCAAACAACATCATTACATGGGATTGAGTGAGTTCGCTTGAAAAAGAAATCGATTGTATGCGGGTTTTTTTTAAATGGGAAACAAGCCGTTTCGTATTTATTATTTTATCGACGCAGAAATTTTCTATGAACACTGATTCGCGTTCATTGATTATTGATACTGTTCCGGAAGCGGATATGCATTTGAAAATGAAATTATAAAATACTATCGCACCTTCTTTGGTTGCCTGATGGTTGCCGCCATATAATACCGCGCTATTGTAGGCCATGTTGAACAGACGGGCAATCGTTTCCGCCTGTCGCCTATCCAACGCGACGCCGGGATTTAATGCAGAATCCATTTTCACAATCCTTTTACAACGCTTTTAAGTCATCGATCATTTCGGCGCAACACAAGTACCGTTGCGATGCAAGAGAAGCCGTGGCTTTTAGAATGATTTTTTCCAGATTTTTATCTATTGTAGGCACGATATCCGAAGGCTTTGCAATGAAAAATGTTTCAGGCATCCGTTTTTTCCGCTCCAGGATTTGTTCCGAATGCTCTTCGAGCCGTATGGGCAATTGACCGACAACCAATTCGAAAAGAATTACTCCGAGGGAATAAATATCGGCCCTTCCGTCCGTGACTTTACCCGTCGCCTGTTCTGGTGCCATATACAAAGGGGAACCGACAATCAGGCCGCCGGATTTATACTCGCCTGCAAAAGCACGGGCTATGCCGAAATCGGCGACGAGCGGCCGCTTCAAACGGTTTTCGACCAAAATGTTTGCCGGCTTTACATCCTGATGCACGATTCCTTCTTCATGCGCATATCCCAGAGCATCCGCTATTTGTATACACATGCCGATGGCGTCGCTATGAGGCAAAAGCCGTTTGTCGGGCAATGGATGATTAACCTGCCGACGCAGCATTGTTCGTAAATCTATTCCATCAACAAGCTGCATGACCTGAAAATAGCAATCATCGGTTTCACCCATTTCAAAAATCGGAATGATATTGGGATGCGAAAGTATTGCTACAATTTCTCCCTCATCTCTGAATAGGTCTCTGGCAAGATCGTTGGTTGCCTTTTTTTTAACCAGCACCTTAACGGCAACCTGGCGTTTGAGCGTCTTTTGATAGGCAATAAAAACAACGCCCATGACGCCGCGACCAAGTTCACGGATAAGCGTGACCGTCCCGAGATCCCGGCCTATAAATAAATTCCAGTCTATTGCGGAATTTTGGATGATTGATCCCAAAACAATTGCCTCCAAAAAATTAAAATAACTAATTCCGCAGTTATCGGATTTTTTGAATTGAATTTAGTTTTAAAAAACAGTATTAAAAAAAAGAAAGTCCTAAAAAGAATATTTTTAGGACTTACACACTTCTCAACGAGAATTTACACCGAATAATTTGGAACGGAAATACATCACCAACCCTATTGCTTAAGGATCCGTTTTGCAATAGAATATCCTTCCGATGCCAATTTAATAACATACATTCCCGCCGATACCGGACGATCGTTGGAATCCCTGCCGTTCCACACCACCGATTGGCTGCCTTTTGATTGCGTACCGTGCATAAGGGAAGCGACGACGTCGCCTTTGCTATTGTAAATAACGACATCGGCATTGGCGTTTTTTGTAAGATTGAAATTGATACGGGTCGCCGAAGTGAACGGTTCGGGGAAATTCCGTATTTGCGTAAACACCATTTTAGCCGGCATGGGTTTTTCTTGTACGGGAACCGGCCCCTGCCATAAAAACGATGCCGTCGCGCTGTTATTCAGAGTAAACGGGACAGCCTGGTTGTTCCAAACCACATCGAATGTTGCGGTCGATCCGGTATTGTTGTATACGACAACGCCGCGCGAACCGTCCGGATTGATAGCCGCGATCGTGAGCAGATTGTTGTTGGTAGAGGTCGTCGCCACCCGTACCGCATCGGTCTTGATGACTTTGGAGAATGATGCAAAGGTATAATACGAGGCCTTGAGCGTAAATGAAGTGGGATTATTTACCATTACTCCTCCGACGCAGATGCCGCATCCGCCGTTATTCGTATGAGGACCGAGGTTCGCGTCCGTCGACAAGTTCCATTCGATGACGCATTTGCTCCAGTTTGTCAATGCCCCCATGAAAACGTCGCGCATATGGCCTGAATAATTGCCGGAAAAATTATCGCTGCAAGTACATTGCTCCGTGAAATACACGTTCTTTTTAGTGGCGTTATGAACCGTCGTCATAGCGCTGATCGGGCCGGCGTACAGATGGAAGGCGGCTCCGTCCACATAGGTACTCGTCGTACATACGTAAATCGGATAAGCCGTAACGTCGCAATTGTGATCGTACGCGATTATTTTTGTCGTAATGCCTGCGGCCTTGAACGCCGGTCCGAGATAAACATTATCAAAGGTCGCTTCCGTCTGTTGCGTCCAGGTGCACGAAGGCGTATTGCCGCCGTTGAGAGGCTCATTCTGAACCGTGATACCCCAAATGGGAATTCCATTCGCCTTCATCCCCTGAATGTACTTGACCCAGTACTTTGCATATGCGCCGTAATATTGCGTCTGGAGATTTCCGCCTTGATAGGCATTGTTTGTTTTCATCCATACCGGCGGCGTCCAGGGGCAAGCCAAAATTTTTAAATTCGGATTAATGGCAATCGCTTTTTTCAGAATCGGAATCAGATACGTTGAATCGACACCCTTGAAACTGAAATTGTTCAAAGCGGTATCACCCGCAACAAGGCTATACGTATACGTTCCATTACCAAGATCGGATGCGCCGACCGTAATACGCATGACGGACATTCCGGCTCCCGTTTCCACGTTGAAAAGAAGGTTCATTAAGCTGTCTTGTTGTTTGGTTGCCAAACTGTAGATTGTTTCCGCGCTTCCCTCGGTCATGCATTCGCCGAAGCCATCGATGTTCTGATATTTTGTGGCTTCGTTCAGCGTGATCTTGGTACCGTTTGCCGAGTTACCGAATGTTAAGTTGGGCTGTTTCTGCAACAGCTTGCTCTGATCCGATGAAGTGACCCACACCGATGCTGCTTGCGCATAGACGGATGCGCAAACAAAGGTCACGACGAGCAAAGCTCTCATTATTGAAACACCATGCGGCTTGTTTGAAATTGTGCCAAACTCCCTTTTCAAGAACATACCCATCCCCCTTTAACCGATTAAATGACTCGGACGCAGATCTTTTTTATTCAATAGTATTATTATTTCTAAATTTCCGGCCACTTTTACATGCTTATTAAAATTGTATATAAGGCATTGTTGATTATGATGACTAATATAAAGATAAAAACCCGTTCTTGCCATTTAAAAAAATGACGAAGAACCTTATCAATAATATATCATTATATTTTATCATACTTTACCAAATAAAACCCCTTAAAATGTCGTTGTTTGCAAATTACAAGGCATTTTTGAATGAACATCGGTTTTTAAAATGTACGAAAAAAAAAAGTTCTAAAAAGTATATTTTTAGAACTTTGCAGTCTATGCAAATCGGGCGGTTTAACAACGGGAAATTATTAATTTTTTTATTGTTTTAGAATCCTTTTTGCAATCGAGTATCCTTCTGCAGTCAATTTGACGACATATACGCCGGCCGAAACCCCACAGCCGTTGACATCCCTGCCGTTCCACGTTATTGATTGGTTTCCTTTCGATTGCGATCCATGCATAAGCGAAGCCACGACAGTGCCTTTGCTGTTATAAACAAAAACATCGGCATTGGCGGTTTTGGTAAGTGTAAAATTGATGCGCGTAGATTCCTTAAACGGTTCAGGATAATTTTGTATGTTTGCAAATGCAAATTTGGCGGCCGTTTTGCGATCGTCCGCCTTCACCGCTCCCTGCCATAAAAACGAAGCGACTGCGTTGGAACCCAAGGTGAAGGGAAACGCCTGACCGTTCCACACGACGTCGAAAGTAGTCGAGGAACCCTTATTATACACAACCAATCCTCGCGTGCCGTCCGGGTTGATACATGCAACATTGGTCATGTTTCCGCTGGTCGATGCGGTCGCGATTCTCGTTGAATTCGTTTTAATGACTTTGGTCGCCTGTGCCACTATGTAAAACGAGGGATTAAGGGAAAAACTCGTTGGATTGTTCACCGTGATTCCGCCGTCGCAAATACCGCAACCGCCGTTATCCGTATGGGGCCCGTAATTCGGATCCGTTGCCAAATTCCATTCCAATGCCATTTTGCCGTAATTTAAAAATGATGATAGGATTACACCGGGCATGTGATACGACATATCATTTGAAAAATCGTCGCCGCACGTACATTGTTCGGTCATATAGACATTCTTATGTGTCGTATTGTATACCGTTGACATTGCAGAGATATCACCTGCATAGAGGTGAAACGCCGAACCGTCGACATAGGTGCTGTTGTTGCAGACAAATGTCGGAAAATTAGTATCGTCGCAGTTGTGGTCGTATGCGATTATTTTTGTCGTAATACCTGCGGCTTTGAAAGCCGGGCCGAGGTTGTTGTTTATGAAATTGGTTTCCTGTGCCGATGTCCAAACGCAGGAGGGGTTGTTGCAGCAGTTCTCCGGCTCGTTTTGAACCGTGACCGCATAAATCGGAATACCGTTTGCCTGCATTCCTTGTATATATTTCACAAAATATTTGGCATAAGCGGCATAATTTTGCGTTGCAAGGTTCCCGTTGACAAACGAATTGTTCGTTTTCATCCAAGCGGGCGGAGACCATGGACAGGCAAGAATCTTGATTTTCGGATTGATTGCCACGACTTTTTTCAATATCGGAATTAAATAGGTCGAATCCACTCCTTTGAAACTGAATTTTGCCATGGCGGTATCGCCGCCGGCAACGTCATCGTAACTGTAAACACCGTTTCCCAAATCGCTTGCGCCGATCGAAACCCGTATCACGGGCATGCCGATACCGGTATTCAGGTTGAAAAGAAGATTGAGCAAGCTGTCTTGTTGTTGTGCGGCCAAACCATAAATAACTTGGGCACTGCCTTCCGTCATGCAATGTCCGGCACCATCAATGGTTTGATAGGTTGTATTCTCGTTTAGGGTAATTTTTGTTGCATTATTGCTTGAGCCAAAACTTGCAATTGTTTGTTTCTGAAGCAATTTGCTTTTATCGCCGGAGGTAACCCAAACCGAAACCTGTTGAGCATGAACTGAGCTGCCTAAAAAGGTCAAAACCAATGCAGCTTGAATAAGCAAAATCCCCGACGGTATTGCCCCATGCCTCTTTTTGACCACCATACGACCCCCTTAAGCGATTAATTTATGCGGATGCAGCTATTGCATATTTTGTCTTTTTATTTACTAACTATTTGCAAGATTTTGCCTACATTGGCAGGCTTTTGATTAATTCATTCTAAGCCATTGTCATTTATAGCGACTAATATAAACATAAAAACCCGTTCTTGCGATTTAAAAAAAAAGCAAAGCACATTATCCTTTACACAAATTGTATACTATCATACTTTTTTATGAATGAAAAGGTTCTATCGGAATTTTTTTGTAACATTGCGGCATATAATCTCGAGGTCCATTATGCCGGGTATTCTTTTTTTTCCCCTTCCGTCTCCATAAACCCATTAACAGAGCGTTTAATCCATCACATTTAAATTGATTTTTTTCTCACCGGCAGAAAATAAACGCTTCAAAGTTTATAAGTTCATTTACAGAGCCTTTTTTTACGCTTCAGAAAGAAAATTGAATAAAACAGAAGTATTTTTATCTCTAACAATGGCAAAATGACCTCATTATATCTCTGCCAATGATTTTTTCACCTCTGTTACAGAGATTTTTGAATATGTTACAGACTTTTAAGGCTCTGTTTGTTAACTTTTAAGCGGTGTTAATGAATTTTTGGATACTGTCAGTGGACTTTTAGGCTCCATTACTGAACTTTGAGGCATTGTTAATGAACTAAGGAACTCTATTACGATTAATTCCGCTCCCCAGCTTTCGGGGGCAAGCCACCACTGTTTTTTGAAAAGATATCGTTGCAAAACCCGAACCGTTTCGCGCTCGCCCATTGGAGAAGATTGAACATTTTACATTATATTCATTGAATTATGGCCTGAAAAAGATGAAATAATTGCCGAATAAATAAGTACGATAACAAAAAGTGATGCTGCGCAAATTCCTACTCCAATTACTATTTTTTCTCCAATTAATTTCTTCGGTTTATAATCGATTGTATCTTGGGCTGCAGTTTGAGGATCACTTGTTCTTGAAATATTCGTTTTATCCTTCGAACTATTTTCATTTGCATTTGTTTTATTTATCGAAATTAAATTTGCGGAATTTACAGAGACACTATCATGGTTTGAATAGCATATCGAATAAAATAAGAAGCACCAAATAAGTATACTCGTTTTACATTGCATTTAATTTTATGCATCCCGGTTTAGGGCACATAACATAAATGAAGATATGTTAAGCGGATTTAGCAAGCAAGAAAGGAACTAGTATTCCGTATCATTTGGAAGATTAGTGAAGATATGCAAACCAAATAAAAAAGCCTTAAAAACCGCTTTTTTAGCGCTAATTAAGGCTTTTTTGAATTGCCGAAGGACGGAATCGAACCGTCATGAGGTTGCCCTCGGTGGATTTTGAGTCCACTGCGTCTACCAGTTCCGCCACCTCGGCGTCAAGTAATGGAGTTATAAATTAATTTTTGCGCGGAAAAATGACACAAAGTTTATGAAAAAACTTCAATGTAAAAAAAATAATGCGGTTTATTTTTTCCCATCGGGCTTATTGTCATCTTTGAAATCGTCCAGAGAATCGTCTTCAAAACCCGGATCTTCCATATCCTCCGGAAATTCATGGTTCATTTCATCGATGGTATTTTCAATAATAGTATCGGCATTTTGATCTATGTAATCACAAATATCAATAGCGTCGACGCTTTTTGAATGCTTTATATATTCAACAATAGACAATCCCGTCGAAATCATGATATTTCTGACCAGATTTTCATCGTATAATTTACAATTTTTACCTTTCATGCTTACCTTCCTCAATAGTTGTATATTCATGCACTGTTGTTTTCACAAATTTAATCGAACGCTTTCTCGGAAAGATACGCACCAACGTCGACCCGATAGGCTTTTGGGTTCAAGGATATTTGCACATGATAATTCTTGCCGTCTACCCCTTTTTGCTTTTCGGCCAATTCACATTCATACGGTTTTTCCAGCCGTTTCCCGGATTCGTCGAATAAAACGACCATTGTCGGAGCAAGCAGATTTCCTCTATCCACTCTGGTTACCACACCCATTGCACCGGACACAAGCCGAACAAAACTTCCTGCAGGATAAATGCCTAAATGCTGGGTAAATAACTCTACAATTCGCCTGGAATAGTCTTCATCGGCACCTTGGAAAATTAAAGCTAAGGCTTTTTGCGGCGGCCATGCCGCTCGATAGACTCTGTTTGAGGTCAATGCGTCATAGACATCCGCAACGGCGGCAATAAGACCGACTTCCGCAATTTGATTATCTTTTAGTCCGTAAGGATATCCGCGGCCGTTATATCGCTCGTGATGTTGAATAATAATTGTCCTGGAAATATCCGAGAATTTCTTTTTGTCCTTTACAATATCCAATCCGTGTTCCGGATGTTTTTTCATTATTTTAAATTCCAGATCATTATATTTGCCCGGCTTATTGAGGATGCTTTCCGGAACGCGCATTTTGCCTATATCATGAAGCAAACCGCCGATACCGGCTTGCACCAGCAACTCGCCGCTATAGCCCATTGAATTTGCCAACGAAGCAACGAGGATCGAAACTCCGACCGAATGGGTATAGGTGTATTCATCATACCCTTTTAACTGACTTAAACTAATAAGCGTGTCGGGATTTCTTTGTATGCTGTCGACGACATTTTCCGCCGCTTTTTCGACTTTTTCCATTGAAAAAGTGACACCTTTTTTAATTGAGTCAAGCACTTCACGGGCCGTTTCCAGGGTTTGCCTATGCACGACCCTGGCCTTTTCGAGTTCTTTATAATAGTCGTCTTCACGTTTTTTAGGATCGATCGTTACCGGCGCTAAGGGCTTTTCGTCTACAAGAATGTCCCTCCCCTTTTCGGTATTGATAAAAAGCGACTGCACTCCTTGACGTTTAAGAGCATCGATTTGCGACTGGTCCCATATCAGGCTGTTTGCAGATAGAACAAGAACATCCCTTGCGTTAAGGACGTCTTCAACAAACATCCCTACTTTGAGTTGGTCTATTTTAATTTTCTTCATGAAACCGTTCATTACTTGCTTCCTAAACAAAAATCAGTGCAAAGGAAATCATACTTGATTATACCGATAAAAATGATCCCGGGTCAATCTAAAATATGCGGCAATCACTGTAATGACCTTCCTTTTTCCCACGCACACGATTCACTGAACCTTCGTTCCGTTTCATTATCGATAATAAGACCGAAGGATCCCGAGGAAGTTCTCGACGCCTTAAGTAACGAACAATATGAAAAAGACAAGTTCTTGCCCTATTGGGCCCAACAATGGCCGGCTTGTTTGCCTTTGCTGGAATTTCTTGATACTCAACATCAAATGATATTTGCAAATGATTCCCTGGTTTGTGAATTGGGATGCGGACTCGGTATCATGACGGCGCTTTTATCTTTAAAAGGCATTACTACGATCGCAACCGATATTTCATTAGACTCGTGCAAATATGCCGCAGCGAACATTAAACAAAATGCGGAAAGAAAAAAGGTTGTATGCTTTGATTGGCGGACAATGCCTTTTTCCATACGATTTGATGCGATTATAGCTTCCGACATTTTGTACGAACAAAGATGGATTGATCCGATCATTAATTTTATCAATGGTGGGTTAAAACCCGGCGGTTTTGCGCTGATAGCCGACCCTTGCAGGAATTGGTGGAGCGGTTTTAAAAAAGCGGCAGTTTCCTCGGGGTTGAATATGACCACGGTTAAAACCGCCCATGTCAATCACGGAAAAACTTGCGTCGAAATTCTTCGTCTTAACAAAGTTCCGTAAAAACGGTTTTTCTCCTTTTTACTTGCTTTTTATTACCTTGACCTTTGCATTCAATTAGGTGTATAATAGTTCACATGCGAACTCGATCGTTCTTATTTTATAAGGGGAATTTCCATGAGAAGCCTAATTGTTGAGGATGAGTTTACCAGTCGAATGCAGCTAAAATATTTTTTGGAAGAACATGGGCAATGCGATGTTGCCGTTAACGGTGAAGAAGCGCTTGTAGCGTTTGAATCGGCGCATAGTGAAAAAAAACCGTATTCGCTTATTTGCCTCGACGTTAAAATGCCGGGAATGGACGGCAATGAATTGCTTAAAAAAATCAGGGAGAAAGAAGACGATTTCGGCCTTGCTGCTAACCAGCATGTCAAAATATTCATGACCACCGCAATAACCGATCCTAAAAGCGTGTTGAAATCATTTTACAACATGTGCGACGAATACCTTTCAAAACCGGTGGAAAACGTTCGTCTTCTTGCGCAATTAAAAAAACACAAGCTGATTTAAAGCCGGACCGTTTCACCATACCATGCCGATTATAGATTTGACTTTACATAAAACATGCCCGGTAAGCGGTTTACCGTTGAAGCTTATTTATACCGCTCCGCCCCCCGCAGGAAACGAAAAACAATATCAGCTCAACTTATACTCGTTAGGCAACGGCATTTTAATAGAACAGGCGGTTGGGTTTACAAATTTAAGACTGCAAAAAATATATTTTGACTTTTTAGGCCCCTATTTTTCTTCCTTAGCCGAACAAGGATTTCAGGTCACGCTTATCAACGATTACGCCAGACATCGCGGTGCGTCTCTGCAGGCAATTTTCAATTATATCAATTTTATAAAATCCATCGACGAACTCGATAAACTCGTATTTTGCGGGCTCTCCCCTTTTTTCATGCTGACGGTAAAACTGTCGATGCGTACGCAAATCGTCCCGTATGATGTTGAAATCTTTTCAAACTATCATGAAGCGGTTTCGAAAACGATACAAGTCGGCTGGAATTCAAAAATTCCCGACCCTCCGCCTTCCACGGTTTTCTATACTTCCACCGGTAACGTTATTCCTCCCTCGTCGAAATGG
Organism: Fibrobacteria bacterium; assembly: GCA_037447435.1. GTDB lineage: Bacteria > Fibrobacterota > Chitinivibrionia > Chitinivibrionales > FEN-1185 > FEN-1185. The sequence goes on along the minus strand of JBBIGR010000031.1, from coordinate 6,779 downwards.
GAAAATATTGATTTAGGTGAAGGATACCGCGCGACGTTCGAATTGATAGACAATAATATTTTCATCAATACGCCGATCGGCAATTCCGGTATGAACGGCATGAAGCGGCTTATCGAATTCAGGGAAATGTTCTTGAAAGAACACGGTTTATGGGAAACCTGGTATATCGAAATCAAAGACTACAGCAAAATTACCGGAAAATTGAGCACAAACGGCAGGCAGGACTTCTATCGTTTGATGGTCAAGGAACAGTTGCGCGGCAGAATGATAAATTTCATTACCTGTCATGCATCCCCTCCCGTACGAATCGTTTTTGCGGTCTCGGAACTGCTAAAAAAAGCAAAATTTCTTTTTGAGCATGTCAAAACCCGGGAAATGGCGATTGCACGTGCAAAGAGCATTTGCGAATCCCGTGCAAAAACATTCTTGCCAACGCAATTTACTGCGGATTCAAGCATGGAGCTTGTATATGAACAAAAGGGATTTAAAGCCGTTTTCCGTATTATTGATCCCGACATCCTTTATATCGAACCTATCGGCGTATTTAAAGATGAATATGTTCAGGGAATGCTCGATGTGAATCGCCGGATTTTTGAACAAATGACCAAACAGTCCAATTGCTATGGACGAATCATGAATTGGTCACGTTTACATAAAAGTTCGTATAAAGGTTTGAAAAATTATTCGGACGGCCTCAAGAATTTAAGCAAAACGCATCCTTGTTACGGCATTGTCGCATTCGGCGTTACCGCATTAATAAAACCGATATTGCAATTATTACGACCGGTGCTGGAAATGTCTATTCTTACGGCACGCGACTTAAACGAATCCGTTGAAATTTTACGCAATAAAAGGGAACAGTTTCTCAAGCAGGGCTTGATCAGTGAAAAAACCGATGATTATGTGTCTTGTGCAAAAACCGATATCGAAGAATTGCTCAAATTCCTGGCATCGATAAACTGGGACAAAGCCGGTTTGGAAAACACGTCGATCGAATTCCCCTCCAACCACCCGTTGTCGTCGTTGTTTGAATCGATTTCTTTTATCAAGCATGACTTCGATGCGATTTTCGCCGATAAAGAAGCTGCGGAAAAAAGAATCGTTTTCGATAATAAGCTCAATCATTTGCGTGCGGATATCTGGAAACTCGCATCAAACAAAAAATCCGGCGTACTTGATTTCATTCAAAACATGCTGAAAATCTCCGGCGAATTCCTTGATTTCGATCGGGCGACGTTTATGGCCTACAATGCAACGGATCTTTTGTTCCGCTGCAGGGCACAATGGCATAAACCGCATATTCAATCGATGGCCAACCTGGTAATACCGTTCAGCACTATGGAGTTGCTGCTTCCGAAAAAATGCCAATTAATATCTACCGAAACTATCAGCAAAATGTTTTCTAAGGAAGAACTTGAAGCAATAGGTCCGTTGATTGAAGAGCTCAAAATGCAAACAAAAAACGAGCTCGCCTATTGCATCCCGTTATACGTCAGCGACAAATTTTTCGGCTATTTTTCTTTCGAGTTTTGCACAAACCGCCCTCAGTCGGAAAGCGATCAGGCCATGGTCGAACGGATCGGTGAGGAAATGACTGCCATCGCCGCCTCGTATATAGAACGAAAAAACGCCGAAATCGATTTACAAGCAGCATATACCGAAATGGAAGAAAAAGTCAGGCAACGAACAAAGGAATTGGTGACGACCAATGTTCAATTGCTGGATGCCCGAAAAGCCGCCGAATCGGCGAATGAGGCAAAAAGCGATTTTTTGGCAAATATGAGCCATGAAATCAGGACCCCTTTAAACGCGATCATCGGTTTTTCGGAAATGCTCTCCGTCATGCAGGACCCTACCAAACATCAGCATGTCGCACAAAGCATTCGGACCGAATCAAAAAGACTTTTGGAATTGCTTAACAATCTTCTTGATATATCAAAAATAGAAGCCGGAAAAATGGAGCTTGATAAGCGGCCCTTTTCACTTAAAAATTTAATGGAAGAACTGATTTCAAATTACGGAGCCCAGGCCCGTCAGAAAGACCTGGAATTCGCGGTCAGCTATGACGACCGGATTCCTTCCGATATTGTCGGCGATTCGACAAAGCTGCGTCAGGTCCTTGTCAATTTAATCGGCAATGCGATCAAATTCACCGAACGCGGCTCGGTTATCGTGAAGGTCAAGCCGGGGCATAAGGAAGGGAGATTACGATTCTGCGTCACCGATACGGGCCCCGGAATGGCTCCGGAAATCACAAAAAAAGTGTTCAATCCGTTTGAACAAGCCGACGCATCGATTACCAGGAAATTCGGCGGAACCGGGCTGGGCACCACCATTTCATTAAAGCTGGTGCAACTCATGAACGGTGAAATGGACGTCATTACCAAAGAAGGTGAAGGTTCGACATTCTGGTTCGAAATCCCTCTTGAACGTGCGCCGGAATCGTATCAGGCAAGCATTCAATCGGCAGACCTCGATTCAAAAAAGTTCCTTAACAAGCAAATTCTTTTGGTTGAAGATTATCCCCCGAACAGGGAAATAGCCTTGTTCTTTTTGCACAATGTCAATGCTATCGTGACAACGGCCGAAAATGGAATGGACGCGGTTTCGTTTGTACAGGAACAAAAATTCGATCTGATAATCATGGATGTCCAAATGCCCGTTATGGACGGGTTAACCGCATCAAAAACAATACGCGATCTTGAAAACGGCAAAAACGTACCGATAGTGGGCATGACTGCATATGCTTTTGCTTCGGACCGGGACAAATGCCTTGCTGCAGGAATGAACGGCGTCATCAGCAAACCGGTAGACTGGGAAAAAGCCCTTATCGTTTTGGCCGATTCCATGATCGGTCCGGTTTCGCAGGAACAATTCGACTCTGTAGCCAACAGAAAAGAAATAAATGAGTCCGTTCCGCTCGATTTTAATGCTTATGTTGAAAGGATGGGCGGCAACCGCACAATTGCAATTAAAATTCTTACCGGTTTTATGGAAATTGTTCCAAAGGACTTGGAGAATATTCACAACGCATTAACCAACGGAGAAACAAAAGAAGCCAATCGCCTTGCCCATAGTATCAAAGGAGGCGCGCGAAACGTTTGTGCGGCGGAATTGAGCGAAGAAGCCAAAAAACTTGAATTTGCACTTGAAGTTTCGATAAAAGACGATGCAAAAACTTTATTGATTTCAGTCGAAAAAGCTTTTGAACGCCTCAATTCTTTTGTGAAAGAAACTCTCCCCGATATTTCGGTGGCATCTTAAACTATACACGTAATGTATACACTTTTTTCGGCAATTCGACTTTTTCCAAGCATACTTATATATACAACCTTATATTTTGGAATAGAAACGGGTTTAAGCCATTTTAAATTCTCTGCCCAAGGAATTTAGTTTTTGATATGCGGCACATAATATCTCGATCGTTTTCGCTTGCTATTCCTTGATGAACTTTTGTCGGTAATCCGTAAAACTTTACAAACCTTGATTTTTTTTAACTTGTCTAGGGGGGGTATTCATGCAGAAAAAGTTCTGTGACATTCGTGGTTTTCTTTTCCTCTTTGTAACCGCTTCCATGGTGATCGGCGCACCGGTTTTTTACAGCAATCAAGTCGCTTACGACACCAGAGGCGCAAAAGTCGCCGTTCTCCAAGCCGATGCCCAATTAAGCGGTACTACCCTGTTCAATGTTATCAATTCATCGACTTCGGCAGTTGTATATACCGACACGCTTCGCGGTCCTTTGACCGTTTCCGACTGGAATACCGGTAAAACGTATTACAAGGCCAATTTTTCCGCCTTTAAAGGCACCGGTACATTCAAAGTAAGCGCAACCGTAAGCGGGACACAGTGTTCCTCCGAAGCTTTTGTGGTGGATGATAATGCTTTGGCAAAACAAACCATGCCATGGATTTTAAAGTATATAAATAATCAACGGGCAAATACGGCAACTGAATGGTCAATTGACTCCACAGATAGGTTGTATAATAGTTCCCAAACAGTAAATTTGCGTGGAGGTTGGGGCGACGATGCGGGTAATTCCAGTAAATATGTTTCTCATTTGAATTATGCAAATTTCTTTTCTCCCCAACAAATACCGATGCATGCATGGGAATTGTGCGACGCGACGGAACGAGTTCCCGATCTTCTTAATACGCTTGGAATAAGAGATACCATGAGGGCCGAAGCTGTTTGGGGAGCAGATTATTTATACAGAATTTTATCTCCCCAAGGATTCTTTTATATGGTAGTTTTCGATTCTCTAAGTTGCACAACCTCAAAACGAAGGATTTGCGGTTTACTTGCCAATAGCGCAGAAGATAATAGATGGCAATGTTCTTTCCGCGCAGGAGGCGGAATGTGCATTGCCGCTCTTGCACGTATTTCTCAATTGAAAAAAAATGGAATATTCACCTATCAAAACTATCTTGACGGTGCAAAACGCGGCTATGCGCATTTAGTTGCAAATAATACGACCTATCTTTACGACGGCAAGGAAAATATTATTGATGATTATTGCGCGCTTATGGCTGCTACCGAACTTTGGATTGCGACAGACAGCACCGGCTATCGTGACGATGCAAGAAAACGCGCCCAAAATCTTAATGCCCGCATGTCGTCTGCCGGATATTTTATTGCCGATAACGGCACGAGACCCTTTTGGAGCGCTTGCGATGCAGGGCTTCCAATTTGGGCCTTAGTTCGGTATCTCGACAAAGAAACCGATGCAACAAACCGGGCCGCAGCTCTGGCCACCATCAAAAAGAACCTTGATTATCAGCTCAGTATCACTAATAAAGTTCAAAATCCTTTTGGATATGCCCGGCAAAGTTTTGCCTATAATAATGCAATCAAAGAAGGCTTTTTCATTCCGCAAACAAATGAAACCGGCTGGTGGTGGCAGGGTGAAAATGCAAGACTGGGATCACTTGCTACCGCAGCAATTCTTGGCGGCAGGCTTGTTTATCCATCGGATAATACAAGCACCAACGGATGGGGAATTAAAGATTCTCTCGCAGAATATGCCTCACAGCAAATCAACTGGGTTTTAGGTTGCAACCCCTATTCAATGTGCTTTATGTACGGTTTTGGTAAGAATTATCCCCCGGTAACGAGCGCATGCTTTGGGCATACATCTACAAAAGGTGGAATTTCTAACGGTATAACCGGCAAAGCCGGTAATGGCGATGGATCTGGCATCGAATATATCACAAATGGCGATACATGGCGTTCAATGGAACAATGGATTCCTCATGCAATACGAATGCTGGCTGCTGTTGCATCCATGGTTCAACCGGTTTCATCAGTATCGAATATATCCGAGTCAAAATCTCATCAGACAATTTCAGGTTTAAAAATATTTATTGCAAAAAAAATGCTTTCCTTCAGCTTTTCAAATAGACTTTCTGAATCAACCCCAATTTCTTTGTATACTGTCAATGGTAAAAATCTGGCACATTGGGTTGTTCCGCAAGGTAAGAATTCTGCCGCATTTTCCTTGCCAAAACTGTCGCGAGGCGTGTACTGTGTTTCCGTTGGAAACGGGAATTCTTACAGGGTAAATTTGCAGTAATTGTCTAAAAATTAGCCGGAATGGTCGGAATCTTTTACGAGATTTCGACCATTTTAATTTAATACCGCAGAATTAAAATAGCTGATTTAAATATTTTACCAATCGCTCTTCATTTTATTAAAGACTTTTTAGCATTATTCTTCGTTTTGTGATCGTTATCACACATAAGTGAAATTTCCAAATTTATTTTAACTAAATATCACAATTGAATAAAATCCTTACAAGGGAGTTTTTTATGTTAACAAGAATATTTTGCTTATTTTTATTTCTAATTACAACCTCAATCTTTTTATTTTCATGTATAAACACAACGAATCCTTTCGAAGATTATAACAATGTTCAAATTGGTATTGCTCTTAAGAATGCAAAAGGTTTACCAATGAATACTTCTTCCATTACCGATTCCATTGGAAGTACAATTCAAATTGGACCGATATTATCTTTAGCAAACTTGGTAGATTCTGTTTATGTCACAATCAAAAAATATAAAAACAATAAAGATTCTATATACAAATTTAATAAATCAGATTTAACAAGAGATACTTTATGGTGCTCCTTTTCCTTTTCGAAAACTGGAAATTGGGTTTTTTCTGCAATTGCATTTCTTCCAAATGGCGACAACCGGAAAGTGACCGGTGATATAACTATTTTGCCGAAATCATTTGATTTATTTATCAAACCAATACATCAAATTGCTACAATTGATTCTATGTCTACAATCACCGTAGAAATTTCTGGTGGAGATGCGCCCTTTTCATATCTTTGGTATCATGATACATTACCACTAAGAAATGATACTAATGTCATGTTCATAAGAACAAAGTTTTCAATTGCTGATACAGGTGTTTATACATGCCTTGTATCGGATAAATGGGGCGATACAATCAGAACTTCTCAATCAACATTTACTTTAATTGCAAAAAAGCAGCTTTTAGCGGCTATTTCACCGATTTCAGATTCAAAGCTATTAGATTCATCAATGGTTTTTGCCGTCACAGCAATTGGAGATACGCCATTTATTTATAAATGGTTTCACGGTTCTTCGGAAATTTCTGGACAAACCAGCTTTAATTTGGTAATAGGAAAGCTTGCGTTTTCCGATTCGGGTGAATATAAATGTTTTGTGAAAAATAAAAATGGAGACACCATTACCTGCATAATATTGCCCCATTCGGCACCTGATTATTGTTTGATCCGGCACCCTGTT
>JBBIGR010000030.1:0-62283 GCA_037447435.1 Fibrobacteria bacterium | reverse complement strand
AAATACTAAAACACAATATATTGGGGTTACCCATTAAATCACGCGATGCGGCTATAACATTTTAACTTGATATGGTAAAAGACGAGATCCGGATAGAAATGGTCACCCTCCAAGGTCAATCTTTTTTGGCGGCCAACATATGCAAACCCGTTCCCAAGTTCAAGAAGGAAGTCTTTCAATTTTGAGATCAGGGCTGTTTCGAGTCGTGTCTCATTGAGACGATGAGATTCGGGCAAATCGAGGAATTCCAGAACAATGGGATCTTTTATAATGTCAATTGGCTTTGAAATTTCCTGCCCTTTATTTGCAAGTGCAAGAACGCCTTTTTTGTCCCGGCTTTTCAACAGCCGCTCAAAGAGCAAAGAGTCTATCTGCCGTTCGAGTTGCCGCGCAGACCAACCGTTTTTTATGGATTCTATTTCGTAAAAGTTGCGGGCTTCAATTCTTTTTACTTTAATCAGTTGCCTGTAATGTGTCCATGATAAATTCGGATTGAAAATCCCAGGTTTCCATGCCGTATTTTTTCTGCTACTATCGCTATTAGAATTTCGAGGCAATGCGTCGGAAATTTCACTCGGAGCGTGGAGAATTGCTGAAAAATCCATAATAACATCTTTAATATCGCCGGATTTGACATGCACTGCGTGTTGTTTCTTCGACGATGTTTCGATGTTAGATTTAACACGCACTGCGTGTTGAATTGATAAGTATTCGGGGTATTCACGATAAAATGCCCTCATATATTGCAGCCCGCTTACAGAAAAACCGATGCCATACTGTTTAGAAAGCCGTTCAGAAATACTCTTTAAAACACCTGCACCGTAGGCGCCTTTACGGGCCCCGTGTTGCTCATATTCTACGATTTGTCTTCCGGAAAACCAGCACGCGCAGGAATGCGCGGCGTTAATTGATCGGGAAGAATATTCTCGGGCAGTTTTCCAAATTGTGCTGATTGATTCAAACAGATTGTCGGCATGTTTATCAGGCTGAAAAGGAAACGAGGTTTTCATTCTTCCTCCTCCTCAAAAAGGCTCGTTTGCGGTTGTACATCTTTCGGCGCCTTGGGAAGGTTCTCTATTTTTAAACTGTAATCGTCGTGTCCCCATTCGCAGCGCGAAAGTACCTGCTTGGGTATTTTCTTTATAGTTAAATTGGGAAAACGGTCTGCAGCACCACGAAAAGCAAGGCAAAGAACAAGAAGGGAGCGGTCTGTGCCAACCTCCTCGCTTAACTGTTGTAGTTGCTCGTGCGTGAGCGTCTGTGTTGTTACGTAAATAAAATCGCGCTCGGTTGAGTGGCCTTGCTGCCAATAAAGAGAATCTGATGGTGAATAGGTAAATCCTTCCAGTTTGCAAAGAGCTTCGGCAAGCATAGTCGGATTGAATTCTTTATTGATAACGTAGTTACCCCATTTGTCTTTTAAGAGTAATGATGGGGCTAACCGGTAATATCGGAAACCACCACCGCCTTTCCAAGAAACGGATTCGGTGATGCCGCCTTTATCTTCGCCATCAATAACCTTTTTTAGCCTTGGGATTATATGCGTATGGCAGTGTTCACCGAGTTCAACCATAATCCAGCGGCGGCCCATTTTGTGGGCTACGGCGCCGGTGGTGCCGGAACCGGCGAAGGAGTCGAGAACAAGATCGCCGGGATTAGTTGCGATATGGAGTATAACATTCAGTAATTTTTCCGGCTTAGGAGTACTGAAAAAATCCTTCCCGTAAAGTGCCAGCATTTCTTTTTTAGCATCCTGAGTATGGCCTGTGAGTGTGTGTTTCCACAAAGACATGGGCATCATGCCTTGCTTTATTTCACTCAGGAAATTCTTTAATGCCGGTACCGAATTTTTGCCATCAGTACCCCACCAAATACTCTTATTTCTTTCATTAAGTAAATGGTTTTCTTTTGACATGGCCCATACACGCGTTTTTTTAGGCCAGATTGTTTCTCCTGTGTTGGGCTGGGTAATAGGGTAATAGAGGTTTGGGCGTTCATCTGCTGTATATCGGCAAGTATAGTCCATTGCCTTCCAGGGTCCTCTTAAGTCATTGTCTGGATTTTTATAGCGGCCAGTTTGATCTTCTGTCAATGGTAACAAGTTCCGCTGAAATTGGCTTGTTTTTCTATAGCATAAGATATGATCATGAATGTAACCGAAGTCTTTTGTATCAGGTGGTGGCGAATATCTTTTTTCCCATGCAATATCGCATAAAAAATTGGACCGACCGAATATTTCATCACATAAAATCTTTAGATAATGTGCTTCGTTATCATCAATCGTAATCCATATTGAACCATCTATACTAAGTAATTGACGGATTAGCTCAAGCCTATCCCTTAATAAGCTTAACCAGATTGAATGCTCTATCCCATCATCATAATGAGTGAATGCACTTCCTGTGTTATATGGCGGATCAATAAACACACATTTTACCTTACCCGCATACTCCTGCTCTATTGCTTTTAATGCAAGTAAATTATCACCGAAAATCAATTTATTATCGAAGGAATCCATCTTTGACATACGGTATTTTGCATGGTAGCTTTTGCCGGGATCTTCAATAAGAATTCGTGGTTCAAGTTTGGGCCGGTTTTCTTTTCCGATCCAATTTAATTCAAGTTTCGTTTTCTTGTTCGTCATATTAATTTGTATTTCCTGTAATGGTTGTTGTCGTTGTTGCCACTTGAGCTATTTGCGCTTGTGCAGCTAAGGCCTCTTGATCACGTGCAAAAAGACGAGTAATAACCCTATCTGCAAGCGGCTGTGAATCTGTTAAGTTTCTAAATATTGAAAGATAGCCCTTGTCTATTTGCATCTGCTCTGATTCGGCGTATACGATTTCGGAAAGTTCATTGACTCGCTGAGAAAGAAGCGTTTTGTCATCAGTAGAAATAGTTATGGCCGCTTTCTGTAACACATCTTTAGAACGGTGGCCTATAATGGCCATCAAGAAATAGCGGCCATGGCGAAAAAACATTCTTCGCTGATAATTGGTTTCCGATTGCTCGGTGCTTGCAAGGATTTGGTCGATAAACCTATATGCTGAGACCAGTCTAATAAGACGGACTCCGGTTAATTCAGAATGGAAAAGTGCAGGGTAAATATTACCAGTTTGTTCCCATAAGCGCCCTAATTCTTTCTTTGCCACAACAACAAAATCAATGGCATTTTGTAATCGAAGGCCGGTACCCCTGTTTGCCAGTATTTCAGTTGAGGTGTAAGCGGTAAAATTGAGGCTTGAAATTGCCAAAGCAGCATCTTCAATTGTAAATGAATCATAGCGGCGTATACGCGCTTCAGCCGATGGGCGGTAATAATAGGTAAACCCGGCAATTGCTGTTTCCTGTCTTAGTCTTTCTTGGTCTGGATCGAGTGCGGCAAAATCAACACCCCTTACAATGTTCTGGTGGTTTCTTGCTTTTGTTATGCGTAATCCAATATCATCCTGTGTAGTACCTGTTTCTATAATGGTTAAGAGAATTTTCGCGTCTGGGGAAATTGTGCCAAGGACAGCTGCGGTTGCTATCGCTCCTGCTGTTTGTGCTCCATTAACAATTGACACATTTGAAAGCCGGAATACGCATCTTACGGGTGTTCCAGCTGCCGGTGTAATTGATTCAGCAAGCGCTGTCAGCCCATTGTTTAGGTAAAAAAAATCAGCCGGTTTGCGTCGAACGGTTTCAGTAATTGCAAGGTTCACCCCAACGGTGCCTAGATAATGGCGAATATTTTTTTCAAAAAGAGCTTTGCCATGCGTTTGAACTAATTGAGCGAGTTCTTGTGCATTGAGTTGGCCATAAATTGCCTTACGAGGCAATTGCACTGGCGCCCAATTTTCAAGCGTTAGGTCAAGAGTAACCGAGTCAGGATGTTGTTCTGCAACCAGCCAATTATATATGTCATTCAATCCTTTGGGTTCCCATGACATTCTGGGCGCAAGAACATTTAGTTCGTCGCGGAGTGCATTTAAATCATTCGTTACATGTGGTGAAAAATTCTCGCCAAGGTACAATAAAACAAGATCGATCACGATTCCAGGTGTATCTAGTGCTTCTTCAACATCATCTAGCTTGCGCTGAAAAGTAGCATTAAATTCATTAAACCTTCGGCTAAGCAATGCTCGTATGCCATTTATAGTTTTCAGGTTTTCTGCTTGAGAAGGCGCTGCCCCTGCTCGCTTGAATTTTGATTGGACTATGTAAAGACGATATTGTGATTTATCAAAATAAATAGCATCAATTCCAAAATCATCACCGCCGTCAATAATTGCGCCAGCTGCTTCAACATCATTAAGGTCAATGAGTGCTACCAATGCGTATGCTGCTAGCGCTCGCGAAAGGCGGTCGTTGTCATGTTTAAGTTCATCCCATTGTGAACGTTGTGGCGTTTCAACTTTAGGTACATGAGGAAAGAAACGACGGCGAAAAGCAGCCTCAAGTTGCGCTATTTTTTCTTCGTTTGATGGCATAGGTTTAATTTATTCTCCAGCGAAGCTTAAGAACATCATTAACCGTAGATTTTTGAGTAAGTTTACCCTCAATGTCATTAATCAGCGCCTCGCGCCTTTTGTCTATATCGTCTTGAGCCTCAAACAATGTTTTTCGTTTTGTATTCCGAACAGACTCTAAGGCTCGGATTTGCTTTTGGCCGGCAAGCTTTTCCTCCAAGCTGAGGGCAACTGTTGTGCTTCTTTTTGCCTCGCGGATTTGTCTGTCAATCTCTTTGATTTCACGTTCAAGAGTTACCTTCATGTCATCTGCCCAATTATCAAGCTTCTCCGCCTCTGCCTCAAAAAAATGAGCATTTCGTTCAGAGATTGTCCTCTGAATATCAGCATTACGTTTATCAGCAACTTCTTTTAATTTGTCATCATAGGTTAGTTGAGTTAAGGGCACTATATTATTGGCTACTAATGAAAAAAGTCTTCGGGCGGCATCTTCTTCAAGTAACTGTCCATCCATTGTAACCGCAGAAAAAATGAGATAATCTTCAATTTGATCGAGTGATTCAATGGTGAACTGCGTTAAAGTCAGCTCGCCGGCTTTACCAATAAAAGGCTCAAGTATTGAGATCTTTTTAAGGCCATCATATTTAAAAGTGATTTCGGCAATAGGCAATTCTTTTTCTTTTGCATGCTGAAGTATTTGTTGAGCGAGCGGGTGCCCAAGGCGATACATGTGTGCTTCACCTGTGCGTCTTGGTAACTCATACGTGCCGAATGGAATACTTGCATTATATTCAAAGGGATTTCGTTTCAAGATAAACGAAGACTGGTCGGGCTTAAATTCTGCATCGGAGCCTAAGGTATACTCAGTTAAATCCATAAGAATCTGTTCGTAACGAGAACGATATTCTTTGCTGCTGAGCATGTTGATTTTTAATTTTTCATGCACTTCTTCATCAAAATTTTCCAGAAGCTGTTTGCGCGTACGCGTCATGGCATCACTAATTTGGGCACTTAATTCTGACTGTAGTTGATCAAAACAAGTTTTAATTTCATCTGGTGTTCGGCAACGCTGGTAAATTCCAGCGATCCGCTTTTCAAAATCAACGCCCGATTCAATAGCACCGAGGACTTCGTCGCTTGCTCCAAAAACACCTTCGAATAAAGAAAACTTTTCCGCAAGGAGTGTGAATACCCTTTGGTCTGCTTCGTTATTCACATTTAAGAAATTGACAACTACCACATCATGTTTCTGACCATATCTATGGCAACGGCCGATACGTTGTTCAATACGTTGGGGGTTCCAGGGTAAGTCGTAATTTACAACCAAAGAACAGAATTGCAGGTTTATACCTTCTGCACCTGCTTCCGTTGCAATCATTATTTGCCCTTGTTCCCGGAAATAGTCAACCAGAGCTGAGCGCATATCAGCAGTTCGTGAACCGGTGACTCTATCGGTACCTTTGTGGCGTTCAAGCCATTCCGAATAAATTTCTTTAGACCGTGAATCCGTATTTGTGCCGTTAAAAAGCACTATACCATTTGAAAAAGGACTGTCTGCAAGAACACGAAGGAGATAAAGCTGTGTTTTTCGCGATTCGGTAAATATTATTGCTTTACGAGAAGCTCCTAGCCGATCAGCTTCGCCAAAGGCACGTTCAAGTGCTGTTACAAGTGCTTTTCCTTTAGCATTATTTGTTATCGATACGGCGAGTTCCCGAAACTGCTCAAGATCAGCAATTTCATTTGCAATTGCTTTGCTTTCATCGTTTGTTAGTGGCGAATTGAGATTTTCATCTTCAGACCATTCTTCGGAAGTTTCATCAAGACCTTCATAGTCCTTGTTCAGTTCGTCTTCAAGCGCAACATCGGGAGAATTTTTTGCCAGCTTGCCTTTCAATCGCTTAATAATTGATTCTAATGCACCAGCTATTGCAAACGAAGAAGATGCTAAAAGTTTCCGCAATACCAAAGTCATTAGAGAGCGTTGGCTTGCCGGCAGGGCTTGCAAATTATCCCTTCGTAAATATTCTGAAACCAGATTGTATAGGCGGTCTTCGCTTTCTTCCGGTGTAAATGGCTGGACAAGAGGATGCCGTTTTGTATAGGGGACATATGCTGTTACTTGCCGTCTAAGAGTACGGTGGCAAACCGGGCGCAACCGAACTTTCAGACTGTCAAAAACATGGTTGTCATTGAGGCGGGAATATTGCTCACGAAAGCTTTTTAAATCGCCAAAAACACGTTCGTCAATAAAACTGATTAGGCCGAATAATTCCAAAAGCGAATTTTGTAATGGTGTAGCAGTAAGCAAAAGCTTGTTAGGCACATTTGCAAGGGCAAGTTTCAAAGTGTTAGCAATTACATTGGTTGGCTTATAAACATTCCGTAGGCGGTGGGCTTCGTCAATTACAACAAGATCCCAAGGAATTTGTAGGACATCGGCTGCTTTAGTCTTTGTAAACTGATAAGAGCAAATTGTTATAAGATCGGTGGTCTCGAATGGTTTTGGATTACCGTTTTTAACTTCTGCATTATAAGATTTTGTTTCAAAGATGCGGCAAGGAAGGAAAAACTTTTCCTGCAATTCCTGGTGCCATTGTTTGCGGAGGTTAGCCGGAGTAATAATTAATATTCGCCGTTTGCGCTCTGCCCATTTCTGCGAAATTACCAAGCCAGCTTCTATTGTTTTCCCAAGGCCGACTTCATCCGCGAGAAGCGCTCCACGACCAAGAGGAGAATGAAATGCAAAAAGAGCGGCATCAACTTGGTGTGGGTTTAGGTCAACTTGAGCATCAACCAAAATGCCGGCAAGTTTGCCAATATCATCGGAGGAAAACCTTTTAGTAAGTTCATAGGCAAAATATTTAGCATGGTAATCAGTAAAATTCATATTATTATATTTCTTTGTTTTGCCGCCCTTAGATCAGGCTTCCGGCGTCCTGCCTCGTCTGACATTGGCACATCCCTGTGCGACAGACGGGGGCGGCCTGTCTTAGGGGGGGGGGCGCTTTCTTTTGCTTTATCGATTAGCACCTATATCAGCATTATCTACGTATTTTGCGTAGATAATACATATTTTAACCTATCCAATGCGAAGCATGGATTAAAAATAGCTTTCAGCCTTGATTATGTCTTTGAATTTCTTGTCTTCCCGCCGCCGACTATAATTTCATTCAGCCGGGCAGCATTTCTTACAACGTTCAACAAACGCAAGACGTTGTCAGCGACAACCGTGCGACGAAGGGCGTTATGCCCGACATGACGTGTCGGCTTTAAAACGCTGGCAATTTGCCGACAGACAAATTAAAGAAAGCCTTCAAAGGCCTAGGCTGGTCTGCCCGGACGCAGCATTCATTTGGCTGTTGTATGTTGTTTGTAAACTACCGCTCTTTCTTTTTGTTTTCGTGGCATGCATTTTCTTAAGCGCATTGTATGCGCTCTTTTTAATTATCATTGTGAAATGGATAGGGAACCGTTTTGCTGCCAGCAATTACATAATAAGTAAGTAATTCATTGGAAACGTTTGAATCAAGCATCCCATATTCAATAGCCACACCAATTAATTTACCAGCGGTCAAACCTGCAACAAAAGCCCCATAATCTGTTGATAAATTATTATCGTTACATGCTTTTACTAGTTTCGGCTCCAATATCCGTGTCATTTCCAATGGCGTTATCAAGGGTTGGTGGGAATCAATAATTTTCTCAAAATTGTGTTTTTTCTTTTTGTGTTCCATCAAATTCACACCAAATGTTAACGCAACACCAGTAACAAATTTAAGTACTTCGTTTTGATCATCATAAACTTCAGAAAGGATTGCGGTTCCTGGGGTGTATTTATCTAAATCCTTTACAGTTTCCCGAAGAATAAGTGTACCCGCAATAGAGCTTGCTCCTATAATATCAGTTTCAATATGTCCTTCTGGGGTTTTCGTAAATTGCGGGCCAAAATTATGAAGGAATAAATTGGCTGCAGCATGAATCAAATCAAATTTCTCTTTAAGGTCGGTCGGCAACATTGTTTCTCCTAATTAACGCCGCCCCTGAAGGCGGCTTGTGTTGACTTTTTGCATGCCACTCTTTCTTTCGCCTTTTGATTCGGCGGCGGCTATCAATTCTATCCATTCAAATTTATTGACACAACGTTTGCTAAACATATGCTATGCCCGCCTTGCCGCATTGGCGACATGACACCGCGAGCGAAGCGAAGACGGTGACGGAGCCTTCAATGCGGCAATTTGGGGCGGCTTTGCGCCCCGCATGCGTGTGTTGTGGGCACATAAATTGGAATGCTACTATTATTTGATGTCTTTCCGCCGCCGCTTCTATTTGTTTTCATATTTCTTTTTATTGTAGCGCCCCTCTTTGTGTTTGTTTCCAGCGCCGGAGCGGAGGATGAGCGACAGCGCCGTTATAGAAATTATGGTGCATCTGAGAAATGAGCTCGAATATATTCAATTCCCTCCTGCATATTCATAGGCGTAGTTGTATTGTTTGCCCTAATATAAAATTCTTGACCCTTTTCAGTTTTTAAATAAGCGGGCTGGTAAGATCGGTCAACTTGAATAACACAAATATCTTTCTCATCCACAAAATCAAAACTAACATGAATAAAATCATAAAATTGTCTGCCAATACAGGTGTTAATTGCATTTGTAAGATTTTGCAAAAAACCGTCTTTATCTTGGCGGCCACTAAATGTGCGATAATCATTTTCTATTCCAAGAATTGAGCCATCGTCGCCAACACCAATTAATAAAGTTCCGCCTTCGGTATTTAAGAATGATAAAACAACCTTAATTGAAACTTGCTCAAGACTTTTGTTGATTTGGCACAACTTTAAATCCCACCTAAAGGAAGATTTAAATTCCAAAATAGCGCTTTCGCCGGATTTAATAATATCTTTCCAATTTCGAAGGTTCTTTTTACCTTTTTCAAGATTGCAAAGGCTATGCATTATTGCTAGATTGCCTTCTTCATTGCCACCGCCGTTATAGATAGATTGCATGTGATCAATATGGATTGTATCACCAGGTTTAATAATATTGTTGCAATAAGGACAAATGTTGTTTTGTTTGAGTAGAAGGCGATGCTCTAAATCTAGGTCCCTGATTTTAATACGAATAGAATCATCAAGACCGTATTTCCTTTTAATTAAATCTGAAGTTTGAAGTTTTAAAAATTCAAAGCGATCATTTAAAGGGGAACTGGCCTTATTGTTGCCCCTTTTAGCATTTTGGATAAATGCGCGATTTATATCGTCTTCGAAAAATAATTTGAACGATTCTAATAATTCGTCACGATATTTGGTTAGAAATTTGGGCTGCTCATTTCGGAAGGATAACAACAACACATCTACAACTGTCAAATTTGGATATTTTATACGGGTTGATTTGTTGGACATATTACCAAGTGTAATTCTGTCTGAAAATACAATTCTAATATTCTTTAAAACCGACAAGAATTCACGTTTGATATTTTCGCAATCTTCTGCGGATGTTTTTTGTTCAAAATGATATTTTACTTCATTTAAAAGTAATTCTCGGGGGATATCCACCCGGTTTTTCAAGTCATTGTAGTTTTTTAATAAAACCAAATATCTCAAAATATCATTTTCGTTATCCATTCTTAAATCTTTTTCGGGAGTACTTTTTCTAGAAAGCACTTGTAAAAAATCATCATCTCTTGCTATTTGTTTAATCATTCTTGTATAGTTACTAAGGTAAATACAGTTCCACAATTCAAAGCTATTAGCTTTAATGGGGTAAGGATCTTTATTAAGGCGCTCAAATATTTCGTATTTCAATTCTGACAAAAACCCTTTTTCCTCTTCAAATACTATTGATCTAAGAGTGTAATCGCGAATTTTTTCATTAAGAAATATTTTAAATTCATCACTATCAGTATTCTTACAATTTAGATTGGTTAATATTTCTAAACCGGTTAATAAAAATTTGTTTAATTTAGTTGGAATGGTTAGAATACCAAGAAAGCCTAAAAAGGATATTAACCGTTGCTGGCCATCAATCACCTCAAAAAGACCATTCTGGTCTTTGAATAAATAAATAGGAGGTAAGGGAATCCCTAGAATTGCACTCTCAATTACTCTGCTGGCTTTTGTACGGTTAATAACCTCGTTTCTTTGGTAAGTAGGACGAAGATTGAGGTTGCTTTCCATGTAATAACGCACAAAGGTTTTAATACGAATGTCTGAGCTAACCCCTTGGCGCAATGATAACAATGAATTGTCAATGGTATCAACAGCTAATGTAGTATTGTTTTCATCCATGGTGATCTCACTTTGTGGTTGTGATGTATGTTTCAATTAATTCCCCGATTTTATTGAAACGATATTGTATTCTTGATGTATCCTGGACACGATCATTAAATGCATCCCAAAGGCCAAAGGCTTGGTCCCCTTGTTTTTCTTTGCTTTTAGATTGCTCAATAAAATCATAAATATATTTACCTAGTTGGGTAGCATGCTGGTCAAGGAATGATCGTGTTAGTTTACTTTTTAAGTGGTAGATATTATAGAACAAAGTTTCAATTATATACCGTTCTAAACGTGCGCCAGTTAAATAATCGCCATATATCGCATATGTTTTATTTAAATTGTCAATAATTTCATTCTTTGTGTTTTCGAAGAAAATATGGGAAGCATTGTGACCTGTTTCTTCGTCAATGCTTTCCTCTGCTTCTTCGTCTTGTTCGTCCACATCAATTTTCTCATTGTTTTCAAAATAGCTTTCGAAAGAATAAATTTCAGAACTTAACCTTTTATAACATTGGTCAATGAATGCGTTCTTCCATTTCTTTGAATAAATTATTAAGCCGTCATCAAAGGATGTTAAAAAGTATAAAAGAGAAACAAATTCTGTATCAGCCATCCTGACTTCATCTTTAAAAAATGGACAGACTTTTAAGAAGGATGATGTGCTTGCGGTTTCTTTAAACATTATAAGAAAACTGTCATTATGATAAGTACAGTTACGAACTTCTTGTTGGTTTAGTGCAGTTAACCCTGAATTGTACCGGTAAAAGAGTTGATATTTAAATTTTAACTGTGTGTCCATATCAATGCTAGTATCTATCAATTTAAAAGTTACGGTACGTATGCTATATGCTTTAAATATGTTTTGATATTTTTTGGGAATAATTTTAAAAGTATTTCCTTCTAGTGCTTCATAATGAGGTGTTTTTTGCTTTAAACCAGTAAGTTTTAATTTGTCTTGGTAGAATTTAAATATAGTGCTAAGTCGTTGGCGACCATCAATCACTTCCTTCACAAGCTTGACTATTCCATTTTTTTCTCGTTGAGATTCGATGAAGTAAATTATTGGTGTATCTATACCGTACATTATACTTTCAATATAGCGAGATTGCTTTTCGTCATCCCAAACAAACTTTCGTTGATATTCGGGTTCATGGTCAAGATTCCCGTCTTGGTAATCGCCAAACAAATCAATAATTGGTGAATCTTGCATGCTTGGTTGGAAAACTCTTTGAAATTGGTAAAAGCTATCGTTAAATACCTTTTCCTGTAATAATTTATTTACATCAGTTATTTGAACGTTGTCCATATATATAAACCTCCTTTTTATACTGAGCATATTATTTCTCGCCACAGGACGGAGCGTATTATGCATATTCACCAAATCAAAAAACATCCCTACCTCTTGTTAATATCGTCCTTCAATACCTTAAAAGTCAAATAAATCCCGTTATTATAGCATGTCAAGCCAAGGTGTAATCAAGCGTTGATTACACCTTAACTCACGCAATACCAATGCATTATGAAAAATGGAAAAAAATCAAAAACATGCCTTCATGGCGAAGCAAAAGGGTAAAAAGATCACCTGCAGGCTAAAAAACTTAGCTAACAGAAGTTGAAGAATAACAAACAGCGGGCAAAAGACGGCTAACAATGCTCAAAAGTAATGTGACACATATGAATTTTTATGAAACAATAGGAAAAAAAGATGAAACGGAGTATAAAAAATATGTAACTTATTCAAAAATCTTTGTAACGGAGGTTAAAAATTCATTGACAAAGGTTTTATTAAGTCATTGTGACATTGTTACAGAAAAAAAGAATCCTGTTACATTAAATTTTCTAACTGAAGCTAAAAAAGAAACTCTGTTACAGAATTATTTGATTTTGAAGCGTTTTTTTATGGCCGTTACAAGGAAATTGGCTCTTGTTACAAAGCCTTTTAAAGCGGAAGAAACCAAACGCACCCTGAAACACATCTCTGCCGGAGCCCAGTACTAAAAATTATTATTTTGCCGCGACAACGGATTCTGCCATCGGTACGGGTACCGATGCTTTAGATTGTTTGCGCGCTTTGCTTGCATAATAAGTCCTGTAATATTCCGGATTTTCATAGAACGCGAAATCCGCGAATTTTTTAATTTCGGATTGCGCATTAAGACAAAGGGTAAGAATCCGGTTTTGTCGGTCTGTATTCTTATTTCTCAGCTCGCCTTTTTTTATCACATCACCGCGCAATACAAATACTTCTTTGGCGCGGCCTATTGCTTTGTCCATATACTCCTCGTTGATTTTTATGCCGCTAGGCGATATCTCTTGGGCATATTCCGGAAACCTGCGTATAAAATGCACTAAAGAAAGAATGTCGTTGAGGATATCAAGTTCGCCGGTTCCTTTACTTATGGCACTATAGGATTGTTTCACGTTTTTATCGTTGCTCATGTCCGCAATATGCCTGGCAATTCGAAACAGGTATCGCCTGTCGGCCTTCACCACCGCCATTTTTGCCGAATATTCGGGCGGTTTTTTAATAATTGCCGCCCCACACCCTATTCGTTCTCCATGAGCAATGGTTAATAGTTCCGAATAACCGCGGAACTTTTCCATTTTTGTCCAATCGAATTGCGTTGCAATAAGTTTATCTTTATCCCGTTCCGCCTGGATAAGATTTTTTCCATATTCGTCCATAAAAACGTCAAACCTTATGGCCGGGCGGCGATATTTTTCAGGAGTTAATGCCGCTATTTCCGATTCAATTACCAATAATACTTCTATTGATATCGTCATGATAGAGCATCCTTATTTTAAGAGGGGAATGATAATTTCAATATGATAAACGGGAAAAGAATAAACAATTATTATTTTTTTTGATGGGACCGGCGCCTTTAGGAATTCCTATAATTAAAAATGGATTTTCTCAGAATTAATAATTTTTAATACAAATCGGCGATAGTTATAATTATTTCATTACAAAATTATTGTTTGGCGTATTTGTTGCTAACTAATTAGCCCAATAATTAAAAGATAAATTCACCCCTACCCTTCCCTTCCCCTTGGTTAAGGGGAAGGTGCCGGAGGCGGAAGGGGTCTAACAATTTTTAACAACAAAGGAACATGCCATGAAGGAAATCAGGAAAATCAAAAAAGTTTTTCGGAGCAAACCCACAATCGAAGGTGCGGGAGTTCATTTGCATCGGGCCTTCGGCAATGCCGAAGTACCTTTGTTTGATCCGTTTCTTTTGTTCGACGATTTCCGTTCTTCGGAACCACGTTATTTTCTCAAAGGATTTCCCTGGCATCCGCATCGCGGAATCGAAACAATCACCTATGTTATTTCGGGCGATGTCGAACACGGAGACAGTATGGGTAATTCCGGCGTCATCGGCACCGGCGATGTGCAATGGATGACTGCCGGCAGCGGCATCATTCATCAGGAAATGCCGAAAGGCGATGCAAGCGGTCATATGTACGGCTTTCAGCTTTGGGCGAATCTTCCCGCTTCCCACAAAATGATGGACCCGCGATATCGGGGCTTGACCGCTGCACAAATCCCTTCGGTCACGGTACCGGGAAATGTCAAGATCAAGGTCATTGCGGGAACAGTAAACGGTACGACCGGTCCGGTAACCGATATCGTAACTTCCCCGGAATATCTGGACGTTACCGTAGGCGCTCATTCCGAATTTTCTCATGCGACGACCAGAGGGCATACCGTTTTTGCCTATGTTATAGAAGGAAAGGGATCGTTTTGTTCCGAAAAAAGTCCCTTTGCATACGATATTGAAGGCGAGAATTATTTCGACTTTGCGCAGGACCCTTTTCTCGGTAACGGAACATTGGTTCTTTTGGGCGACGGAGACCAATTCTATGTGTCTACCGATAGCGAACCGGTGCGTTTTCTTTTGATTTCCGGTAAACCGATCGGTGAACCCGTTGCCTGGTACGGGCCCATCGTCATGAACACCCGCGAGGAACTCGAAGTAGCTTTTGAAGAATTCAATAACGGTACGTTTATTAAGAATAAGGCTAAATAAGAAAAAAAGTGATCCGGAACTCCAGACCGTTGTTTGGGAAAACGGTGCTGATTAGGATGCTTTCTTCTTTGCATTATTATTCAATTTCCTGATGGTAAAGGATATCCTGTTACAGCTCGAGATATGACTGAGGGAGAAAAGAAACGATATAAAAAATGGAGAGAATCATGAAAAAAACAGAATTACCCACAACAGATTCAATTCGCGAATTAGCCGAGTTTTGGGACAAACACGATTTAACTGATTTTGAAAATGAACTTGAAGAAGTAAAGGAATCTGTTTTCGAACAACATATAAGCGTAAATGTAAACCTCGATTCAAATGAATTTGAATCCATCGAACAAATCGCCCGTAAAAAAGGGCTTTCAGACTCTGATCTTGTTCACGAATGGATTAAGGAAAAGCTTAGAGCGGCATAACAAGCGCAGAGAGGTGGCTGAAAGCCGGGGTGAGGCGAAAGCGCAGAAACAAGCTTCGGAAATTGGATCCATACAGCTTACTTTTCCTTAAAAAACATTCCTGCGGAAATCTGCCCGTTCTTTCCAGCTGCAATTACTAAAACGTTTTTATGGCGTGAATCGTTTTTCGGTTTAAACTGTTGAATAATATCGGGGTTCATCGCATACGATGCATATTCCGAGTTGTTTTTTAAAACATCCACAGCCATGCAACACGACAACAGTGAGCCCAAAGCGAAAGATTCTCCAAAAAACGGCTTCGAAAACAACAAGACAGGCTTGTTTCCGTTATTTTTTATTGCTATATCCTCAAGAATATCAAGTTCATATCCGTCTTGAGGACCGGCGCCGCACCCGCAAATAACGATATCCGCAGTTACATCATCTTTTTCAAGATTTATGGGCATAAAATGGCATAATACCTTGCCATTACGGTTATTACAATGAGATAAAGACTCGATGGTAAAAAAAGCGCTTCCCTCACTCACGCCAAAGCCGGTTTTATGGTCTCCGGTTTTTAATTCATACGGTAAATACTCGGGATTCAATGTGTTATACCATCCGCATCTTTTATATGCATCTAAAACGGTTTCCGAATATTCTTCCGACCCTCCTACAATGCATGCGTCGTGCTCGTTATCGATTATTGCATTGGCGCAATAGGTAAGCGCATCGAGGCCCGCGTTTTCATACCCTAAAATCGTGGTCCCGCCTTGCTTGATTTGAGAAAATGCGGAAACCGAGGATAGCGGCGCATTGGTAACGCCGTTCGAAAAGGTATTCGGTGAAGCCATATCGGGCCCATAGTCGAATAAATAATTATGGAATTCTTCGAGCAGCGATGCCGATCCATGAGTCAAGGCGACATAAATGCTCATTGCTTCGGAAGAATTGCCGCTCATGCGCAACGCGGCATTCGCCGCAAATATCGAATACCTGGTAAGCTTCGACATTCTCCGCGCATCGTTTCTCGACAACCCGTCGATCTGCGGGATTGCGGCAATTTGTCCGTTTTGCTGCATAGGCCCTTGTAAAGCGGTCAAATCCGTTCCTGCGGGAACGATAAGGCCAATGCCGGTTATCGCGACGGCGTTCATAGATCGGCCCTTTCCAAAATCAATGAAGCGGTTTCACCGCCAAAGCCCAGCGATGTCGTGCAAACGCGGCGCAGATCTTTTTTCAAAGGGGTTTTTTGTACGAACAAATCCGCAAATTGCGGATCGAGGTCGTTATGGAACAATGTTGCGGGTACAATGCTGTTTTGCATGCAAAGAATCGCCAAAATGGCCGACAATGCTCCTGCCGCTCCCAGCGTATGGCCGGTCATTGATTTTGAAGAACATACCGGAATGTTTTTCAGGGAATCTCCGAACAGCAATTTTAATCCGTTGTATTCCGACATATCGTTAAACTGCGTTGCGGTCCCGTGACAATGAATGTGGTCTATGCGGTCCAACGACATGTCCGCGCTTTCGATCGCTTTTTTCACGACGGAGGCTATGCCCGTACCGTCCGGGTTGGATCGCGTATGATGGAAAGCCTCGAGCCCTTCGCCGTACCCGCAAATACGCGCCAGCGGAACCGCCCCGCGCGACAGTGCGGATTCGACGGTTTCCACCACGACCATTGCGCATGCTTCGCCGGGATTGAACCCGTCTCTGTTCGCATCGAACGGACTGCAATGCTTTTTCGAAAGTAAACGCAAGGAATTGAAGCCCGCGACAATGAACGGGCACAGTACGTCTACCCCGCCCGCCAAAACGCATTGCGCGCGCTTGTTTTTTATCATTCTGAAAGCGCGGCCGATTGCCGTCGTTCCCGATGCGCATGCCGACGACACGGTGAGCAATTTTCCCAATAGCGAATTTGCCGCTGCCGTACGATCGGCGACCGAGGCGGGCACGAAATTCGCGACCAGCGAAACATTCGGATTACCGTTGCTCCGTTTTTGCGCATAATATCGGCTTGCGCCGTGAAAATTTCCCGAGGTGGTGCCGATGACGACGTCGACTTTTTCTTTTGCAGCGTTTGTTACGCAAGCTTGATGCAGCGCCTGCCTGCTTGCGATTTCGCAAAAAATATTTGCCCTGTCCGCAGCGCTTTCTTCTATCGAATACGTGCAGATTTTTTGGGAAACCGGACCGCAAATAAATTCGGCGGCATATGCATTTTCAAAAAACGATTGTTTCGATAAGCCTGTTTTCGATTGAACGATCGCATCGACATGATCGGTACAACCGCTTCCCAGCGCCGAAACTATGCCCATTCCGCTTATGCAAACATCGAGGGGTTTCATGCCGCCTTTTTATCCATCACCCTTTTAAAAAGCTTATACATTTTATAACGCTGGGGTTCGTCTTTGTAAAAGGTGGTCCAGGCATACTCGTACAGGGACTGCAGTTTTTCGGGGCTCATGTTTTTCGGCTTAAATACGACTTCGCCTGCCGTATAGCGCGACATATCGTTTGTAAGTATCCTACCCGACGCTTCGAGCTCCGCACGGATGGGAGTATGTGCAAACGGCGTGAGAACCGTAAATTCCGCTAAATCAAGGTCTATTTCCAAAAGGAAATCGACCAGCCGTTTGATGCTGTCTTCGGTATGATCGTCCGTACCGAGGATAATGGTGCCTTCGACGCCGATGCCGTGGTCTCTATATCGTTTCACCCTGTTGCGGATATAATCCGATGTGTCGAACACCGCCTGATACACGTACCAGGCCCCTGCTTCGCCCGCGGCCTTTAAAACTGCGTCGTCATCTTCAATGGGATGGCAGCACCAATGCTTTTTAAAAGGGACCATGGCCTTAAATAGGTCAAGTTCCCATTGTTTGTCCTGGGCCAGGGAATTGTCCACCACAAAGAGCCCGTCATTATCTATTGTCGCAAGCTCTTCGACGACTTTGTCTATGGGGCGGGGCCTAAATTGCCTGCCGCCGAGATACGGCGTGCAGCAGGGAAAGCAATTGAATTTGCAGCCGCGCGATGCATGGAACAAATCGACCATGCGCGTGCCTTTATATTCGTATTTCTTATGGTCCAAAATGCTCCGGCGCGCAGGGCCGACAAGGGATATATCGGGGAAATTGTTAAGGTAATTGTACATCGGTTTTAATGCTTTATTCGCCGCATCGGTAAACACCTGTTCCAATCGGCCTTCGACTTCGCCCAAAAAAACGCTGTCCCCGTGTTTTATCATTTCTTCACTGTGAAGCATGGTGGATATTCCGCCGAAAATGACCGGTACTTTTTTAGCGCGAAAGGCATCGGCGATTTCAAGCGCGCGCGCCACTTGGCAGGTTAACATGACCGATATCCCGACAAAGTCCCATTGTTTGTCGAATGGAATTTCCCCGACATTTTCATCGGCAAAGGTAACATCCGCCCATGCGGGAATTTCGGCCGCCATGACAACCGGCCCGTGCGGCGGCAAATGGAATTCGGTCTGATACGGTAACTTGGGCCATTTCGGATAAACAAGCAAGAATTTCAAGCAACCTTCTCCCAAAAGTTTGATTCGTTGTAATTGATTTTATTTCTTCCAGGGCCGCGTTAGCGGCCCGTGGCTATAATAAGCATTTTCCCTACGGGGTCTTAGGGGCAGAGCCCCTACCGGCACTAATTTACCGACAATTTAAATCCATACTTCTTATTAAAAGCATCCCAATACGTTCGTGCCGATAATAAGCGTCCAAAAATAAAGGACTTGAAAAATCCCAATTTTACACCTGCAGAAAATACATGACCGACATAAACATGGTTAGTGTCCCAGTTCGAATTCGTAAATGCTTTTGAAAACGGCTCTTTTTGCGTGGAGGAATTCGTATACACCTGGAGATCGTAGCCGATGTCGCCGTACAAAGCATCGGCATAGGCAGGCCCTGCATTAATTTGTCGCCACAACGGAAACACCAGCGAAACTCCGGCGTTCATCGAATAATATTCGTTCGAATATCCCGGCAACAACCCTTGCGGATCGTTTAACTTTTCCGAAAGACCGGTATAGCTGTCTTCGGTACTCACCACTATCGATGAATATTTCAATATGCCGAATCCGTGCATTGCGGATAGCGAAACCGTTGTTCCGCTTCCTTGTCTGGTTTCCGTGGAATCTTTGATACCGGTGGAAACACTGTACATAAACGATTCGGGGATCAATGCCAATTGCACTTGCGAAATATCGGCAAGGTTATAGCTTTCGTCGGTATTGACATAACCGGAAGTGGAATAGGCGACGACAACGGGAAGCATGGCCTGCGGCACCAAAAATCCCATTATGGGAATAACCTCGATAGACGGGAAAATGCCTGCGTAAAAATCGCGGGAGATTTGCCATGTCGCCAAAGTTTGCAATTGGAAAATATACGGAATAAAATAGAGAACGGTCACATTCGCATTGAAACCGAAACTGACCGCTGTTTTATTATTCAAATAGCTTATGGAAGGGCCTAAAAGAGGCAGCCAGCTTTGCTTTGCGGAACTGCCCGAATCGGACGACGCATTTTGACTAAAGCGACTATTGCGCAAAAGGTATTCCGCAACGGGAAGGCTTTTGGAAAAGCTTCTCCCGGTGGTTTGCGCCAGGTTTTCCTTATTATTTCCCGTCAACAGTGAAAGATATTCGTATTTATTGTACTTTCCCAAGGCCGAAAAATTATTGCCTACCGAATCCTTCGATGAGTCCCGGACAAATCCGGAATGGACAGCGGCGCCCATTATTCCGAACGTAAGCGATTTCTTTTCCAACGCGTCGGACCTGCTCATGGCAAAACCCGTCACCGCCGTGACATCGGTGCTGTCGAACCATTTGTCGATGCTTGTCTTTTGTATGGCCTTGCCCATTGTCCCGTACGGATCGGTTATTTGGAGCGCACTTTGCAACTCCCATACGCTTCGCAGCAATTTTGCTTCGTAGGGCCTGCTCTTTATGGTAACTTCCCCTTTGGGCCTGGGAAGGTCCTGATAGGTACAGCCGTATTGTTTGGAGGCCACCGAAACCGGGGTCCCGGCGGTAAGCGGCGTCGAAACAATGGAAAACGCGCAATTGCTATATTCCGCGCTCAGGATTTTGCCGTTATTGTCTATGAACGGATAGGTCATTGCTATGCGGGCATCGGTATGTTTGCGTAAATCGGATCCGTCATTTGAAATTGAATAAATATTGAATGTCCCGTCGTAATCCGCGTCAAAGTAAATCCGATTGTCTTTCGACCATTGCGGATATTCTTCCTGCGCGATGCCGGAGCCTATAGACAGCACCTTTTTGCTTGCATATCCTATGATCTGCAGCGTCGCTTTTCCGTTGATGAATTTACTCGTCGCGAGCAAAAATTCCCGGGTCTCTTCCGTACTGTTTTGTAAAGGAGCCGTCGGGTTCGCTTTTGTGCTGTCCTGCTTTGCGCCGTCGGGCATTGCAGCCATAACCGGTGCGGGGAACGCGCTTTTTACCGGAGAAAAAGAAAGCCCGACGAACGGCTGCCCGATAACGCCCTTTGCCACCGTTTCCCGGCAGCATCCGTCTAAGCCCATCGTGACGATCGAAAAAGCGCCGTCTCCGTATTGCACCGCCGCAAGCCGTTGATTGTCCGGACAGGCTGCGATATCATAAATCCTTGCCCCGCGGGTCAGTCGCTTTTCGGATTTGTCATTTATGTCCGCGACATACAGGTCGTTAAAATAGGAACCGTTGTCCGATGTCTCATGCGATTTGACGAAGTACACCCGTTTGCCGTCTGCCGAAAAATCCCATGATGTCAACGCCCATTCGACGGTCATTACCGGTTCGGATTTTCCGTATTCGGCTATCACCAGGTCGGTCCTGGATCCGTCGTCGCCGTCGTTGGTCAGCCATCCCCAATACTTTCCGTTCGAAGATATTTTCGGCATTGCATTGATAAAACCCCTGTTCCAAACCGTTTGTGTTTGCGTGGGGTTTGGCGGAATCCGCTTTTTGTATACCGCTTTCAGGCTATCCATCCATTTCACGTATAAACCGTCGAGCGATCGTCCGGTCTGGTCTTCGAACGCTGAATAAAAATTATCCGATATCAAGGCGCCTTTGCGGCCGTTATTGAATATTGCGGTTATGCCGGCGATGCCGATTTTATCTTCGATGTATCGGATGAAAGAAAATCCCTGGTTATACACCAATTCGTTGCCCGTCGAATTATGATTGAAATGCCCCATTTCCGCAAGCGATAATGCCTTGTTCGACAGTACCGCGTCGCGAAGCAACATATCTCGTTTTGTGTCCCAGCAATCGTTGCCCCGCCGTTCCGATTCTCTTTGAGCAATTCCTTCCGTGACCCATTCGGGGAAAAACCTTGTTGTGGCAAACGGTTCCGAAAGGTCTACCGAAACCCCGGGCGAGGTATAGGCAAAAGAAAAGACCCAGTCCAATAATTGTTTTCTTTGCGTTTTCTCGAGGGTCATGATGTGGGACAATTCATGGGTGACGACATTGTTGAGCCAGGTATTGTTTCCCCGCAAATCGAAGCGGATATCGGTGACCCAAATTAAAATACTGCCGTTGGTCCATGATGCGAACCCGTTGGCGTAATCGTCGTAATCGGCAAGCGAAATGGCAATTTTATCTTTCTCGGTATAGTCGTATAAAGACGATAACGACGCATACGCCTCTTCGGCAATTTTCCAGGTCGCGTAAACGGCAGGCTCGGTTCTATCGTAATAATTAATGATGAAATGCGCCGTCGATACCGACCGCCATTTGATTTCAGGATGATTAAAGGCAACTGCAATGTTAACAAATATGAAGACGAGGACGCATGATGCAATGCGTTTCATTGTCACTCCCGATTAATCCGGTTTAAATTAGTACCTATAGAAAATATCCGCGCAAAGATATGATCTCAGCTAAAATTATCCAGTTGGGAAGCACGGATTACCATAAGTATAAATTTAAATGCTTTCCAGGCAAGCCTGTATCTTTTTATAAAATGCCGCAGCAACATGTCATCCAAGGCTATGGCGATGGGGAAACGCGGGTTCGGGCGATAATTATATTTTTAAAATCAAAAAAATGAGAATACCTCAAATACGGTTTGTTTAAGGCTATGAAAAAGCATATTCCTCATAAACGATCCCTTAAGATAAGAGTGTTTACTTCTCTTGAAGAAGAAAATCAATTTGAAATTCTTCGGATGCAAACAATGACCCCTTCCCAACGTCTCGACGAAGTCGCTATTCTTCAAAAACGAACATGGGGCGATAAATGGACCAAAACTCCTATTAAAAAAATCATTTCCTATGAAAAAGTTTCCTGGTAATAATGTCAATGCTAATTACTCAAGACATGAAAGATTTTATCCGATTGCTTAAAAAGCATAAGGTGGAATACGTTTTAGTTGGAGGATTTGCAGTTTTTTATTATGGCTATGTTCGGACAACGCAAGATATTGATTTTTTAATATTCCCTTCTTCTGAAAATGCGGAGAAAATGCTCGCGGTTTTAAATGATTTCGGATTTGGTAATATCGGTTTTTCAAAAGCAGTTTTCGAAAAAAAGGGCAGCGCTATTCATCTAGGTGCCGAACCTAACAGAATTGATATTCTGACTTCATTAAAAGGCGTTTCAAATCGCTTAATTTTCGCACATAAAAAAGAAATTTTATTCAAAAAATTATCTTTAAATATTATTTCTTATATGGATTTGCTTCAATGCAAAAAAAAATCTTCCCGCTTAAAAGATCTTGCCGATGCCGAAATGCTTATTAAAAAAAATCTCCCCAAAAAGCATAAAAAAAGCCTCTAATAAATCAAAATAACTTTCCAAAAAACGCTTCAATCCCTTCATTTTTTAAGGTTTGCCGTAATAAAACTTACTATTTCGCGTTAAAAAATTAAAAAAATTAAAAAAAATATTGATTTAATTAATAAATCGCCGTATATTTAATTAAGAAAATAAATTTGGAGGCTTTTATGGCATCAGCATGGTATGAATTAACAGCCCTAACCGGGCAAAAAGAGTTTGTCGTAACTTCGATTAAAATGAAAGAAACAGGTATTGCAATACAAGGCGAATTTGAATTGACGCCTATAGCCCGATTATCCGATGAAGACCAGGTTTTTGTCGCGCATTTCATCCGCACGCACGGATCCATTAAAGAAATGGAACAGGCTTTCGGTGTCAGCTATCCCACCATCAAAGCGCGGCTCAATAAAATTGCAAGTCAGCTTCAATTGGTCGAAGTCATGCCTGTATCGCAGCGCGAAGAAATTCTCGGTCAATTGGAACGCGGCGAAATTTCGGCAAAAGAAGCAACGGAAAAATTGAAGGAATTATAAGCCCGTGGGATTTGTTTACCGTATATACGCAAAAAGCAAAGGCAATGGAACAAAGGTTTTTCGAGCGTATAATTCAAATATCGGCACTAAGGGAGAGTTCGTATGATACCGAGTATCATTTATATAAAAATCCGCACGGGCACGCGTTTTAAGTTGGCCTTATGGATACCGCTCTTTATATTGTGGCCGATTTTTATCGTATTGTTTATTCTCGCATTACCGTTTTTGCTTCTTGCGGATCTCATAATTCGAATGACCGGCGTGCGAATAAAATTATGGTATATACTTTCGGGCGTATTTATGGTGTTTTCATCGCTGCGGGGAACTCTGGTAAAGGTAAACAGCCCGAAAAGC
Source organism: Fibrobacteria bacterium (assembly GCA_037447435.1). Classification (GTDB taxonomy): domain Bacteria; phylum Fibrobacterota; class Chitinivibrionia; order Chitinivibrionales; family FEN-1185; genus FEN-1185. Next base: position 38,409 of record JBBIGR010000030.1, on the reverse strand, counting down.
GATACGGTCGTGCAGGTGAAAATATCGTGATCGGCTTTTCATTTTAAGGGCGGCCCGATTTTATCATTAACTATTGTAAACATTGAAATCCGGAGGAATATATGAGCGAAGAAAGAAAAAGGATACTTAAAATGCTTGCCGAAGGCAAAATTTCGGCTGCCGAGGCTGAAGAATTGCTCGACGCAATGGGAAAAGCAAACCAATCGTCCGAAGGCGGTTCGTTCGAACGCAAAGTTCCAAAAAACATCAAATATATATATGTCAAGGTGCTCAGCAGTGAAAACGACAATGTCGATGTCCGGGTTCCGCTCGGGCTTATCCGGGCGGGCATGCGCCTTACCGCGCTCATTCCCGCACAGGCAATGGAACATATCAACAGTACGATGCATGAAAAGGGCATGAAATTCGATTTGAACAATATAAAGCCCGATGATATCGAAGAACTCATCAAAAACCTTGCCGATATGGAAATCAATGTGAAATCCAAAAACGGCGATACGGTACGCGTTTATTGCGGGGAATAATTACAAAGTCCGCTCCACAGAAAGGATTTTTTATGTTTAATCATATTCCGGTTGTCGGTTGGCTTATTTCCCTTTTTCTCAATGTTTCGCTCGCAATTCCGTTCTGGTTTATCTGGACCCATTGTCATATCGGACAGCATTTCTTTTATTTTTTGCCTCAGGTATTTCAATCGATCGGGTTTTGGAATTGCGTCGGCCTGTTTTTTGTCGTAGGGATTTTAAAAACCGTGCTTTTTCCGTGTCATTATCATCATTGTAAAAAGCACGCCGATTAAACACATTCTAAAAAAAGAAATTTTTTATGAAAAATTCATCGGCTGTTTTATCGGCAAAATCTTTCGTACCTACGGCGAAAACCAATATGGGTTTGTACCCTTCTTTATGGACCGATATGGAGTCTTGTTCCACTGTCAACACAGCGGAAAAGGCCTCGCCGTTCAATACCGTTCCGTTTTTTGAAGTAGCGGTTTTAAGCGAACACTGTTTGTACGAAAATCTATTCGGCGTTTTTTTATCAGGCTATATGCTTTTCGATTCCGATATGCAGCGTATTGCAAAAGAAACGGGTTTTTCCGAAACGGTGTTCATAATGCTCGATGAAATGCGCGACTTTGGGTATGATATCCGTATTTTCACCGCCAAATCGGAACTATGGAAGGCAGGCCGTTCTTTGTTTGCCGCCGCCCATATCATAAACACCGAACTCTCGAAAACGAATCGGAAAGAAATCGTCATTAACCTGAAAACCGGCAAGTATCCGATATCGGTTTGTCAAGAAAGCACCGGGTATTGTTATGCGGGAAATTTCGGTCCGGGGCAAGCAACGCTCGATGGCGATTGCAAAACGCTTTCGGGAAATGCAATCACCATCTCGCGCTCGGAATTGTATTTAGGATAACTATCAGATCGCCGGAACTTCGGCGTCGGGCTTTTGCTCGGCTTTTTTAGCGGCTTTTGCGCTTTTCTTTTCCGCTTTTTCCAAAGCATCGGGATCGTCGGCTTTCGGCTTTTCGCCTCCCGCTTTCTTGGCGGCGCGGCCCGCCTTGCCTACATTGATTTGCGAAAGTTTGTCCAGCAGTTCCGCTTTATCTTCTGCAAACACCTTTGCATATGCTATTGCCCTGGACGATTTTAAAAGCAGTTCGTTCTGGCTGCTTTCCAGCGCCTCTTCGGCTGCTTTGGCCGCTTCCTGGGCTTTTTCCAGTTCTTTCGCATTATTTTCAACGACCTGCGATAACGATTCAAGAACCTTAAAACTTACGTCGGGAAATGCGACCGCCGATAATTCTTCCTTGAACACTTTTAGTAATTCCCGGATCGGTGCCGGAATGGGGTTTTCAATAACTTCGTCTTTCATTATATCTCCTCTTAAAAACTATTGTTGTTAAAAAAAATCATGGAGCCAAGCCAAAGACGGTACTCAAAATATGTGCGTGCGAACGGTAAAGTAAAGCGCCACGGCTACCCGCCGAATGTGCTCGCTAATTTCCCGATTTTTCCCGTGCTTTATTATACGTGCCGATCACTGTTTTTTCCAAATCCGCATATGTTTCCGCATCCAAATAGTCGTTCAACGTTTTTTTATTCATTGTAAAACCCTTATAGGCATCCCACAATTTGTTATGCGAAACCATTTGCCGTAATTTTTGCGCATAGTCTTTTACCTGTTTTCTTTTGTCTTCCTGTTCATCGTAGGTCGAAATGACTTCCGACTGCAATCCGGTATATTCGTTTTTCGACAAATACGTTTCTAAAATCGATTTGGCGTCCTTGAATGCTTTATAGGCCTCGGCGATCTTATCGTCGGCCAAAAGCGCGCGGATTTTCGTCGCGGTTTGATTGGCTTCCTTCCTCCCGTTTATTGTCTTGTCGTATGCGACATACACTTTGTCCCTGATATCGTCGTATTCCTTTTTCGGAAGATATTTCGTAAGGTCTTTATCGCGGCTTAAAAACTCGGTTTTGGCTTCGACGCATTTATCCTGCCCGATCATGCGTTTGAGCATGGCGACGCCGCTTCGGGCCTGTTTGCGTTTGTCCATGAAAAAATCATAGGGGACAAAAACCAGCGTTTGCGTTCTTTTGAACGTAACGTTGTCCATATAATGTTCGAGAAAATCCTTTTTGTCGTCATACAACCCATATGCGCCTTCCGGATTGTCTTTGGCGATCATCGCCTTTAGTTTCGCCGAAATATCCAAGGCAATTTTGCAGTTTTTTTCGAATTCCGCCTTTGCATGCGCGGCGCGTCCCAATACGGCGGTATATGTTTTCGGCGCACAATATTTGGAAAGATACGGATCCCGTTGCATGAAAAGGATATATGCCGAATCACCCTGGTTTTTATCGATGAAACGGTTTACGGATCCGATTATTTTCATCGCTTCTTTTTTATTGTCCAAGAGCGCATTATTGAATTTTTCAACGGTCGTTTTCAGGCTTGTAAACGTATTTTCGTCCAAATAGGTCCGCAATTGCGTTTCCAACGAATCAAATGCGTCGTAGGCGTCCTCGATCTTTTTCTGCGTAATTAACGTTCGGATATGGCCGGCCTGCTGTTCCATTTTCGCTTTATACCCGGCAAATTTCGCCCCTGCTTTTTTAACCAGTATTTCCAAAGCCGAAACCGTTTTCGCATCCAAATATTTACTCAGGTCGGGTTTCGTTTTCTGGAATTCGTCCAATGCCTCTCTCCCTTTATCTTTTTCTACCAGGCGCCTGATGTCTTTGACGACGGATTCGGCTTTCTGCTTTTTGTTTTGGAGGTCGTCATACGCGTTGCGGGTTTTTTTCTGTAATATTTGTAAATATTTTTCGTCTTCGTAATACGTATACAGATCGTCTTCCGCATCCTTAAATGCCGAAAACGCCTGTTCCGTTTTATTAAGGTTCAAAAGACCTTCTATCCGTTTCACGGTGGCCTGCGCGTTCGCCACATTTTTATCGTACTCATTTTTCGCTTTCAATGCCGCTTGCTTAATTTTGTCGAAACCGGCATTATCGAGAAATTCTTTTAACCGAGATTCTTCCTGCAGGAACAATTCATACGCTTTTTTCCCTTCCTTTTTTACAATGAGGAAATCGATTTTCCGGGAAGTCTCTTCGGCTTGCATCTTTTGCGCGCGCAAAAGACCGTACGCCAGATCCAGCCGTTCCTTGGTTTCAAAAAACCGCTTGTCGTTTGCGCAATCGGTTTTTACACGGGCGCTTGTCGCGTCGAACAGATCTTTGGCAGCCTGTACCTTGCCTTTTCCCAGCAACGAATCGATCCGGTCCAATGTTTTTAGAGCCCGTACCCGGTCGGCCGCATAGTTGCTTTTGGCTTTTTCGACGTCTGCGGCCAATGCCTCGAAATCCTTTTCAAAAAGATATTCTTTTAATAAAACCCTGTTATCGTTGAACCGGGCTTCGGCTTCATTTCCTTTTTTATCGTGAATGAGGGTTAGGATATCCTTTTTACCGATCTCGGCCAGCTTTTTTTTGTCTTTGAAATCCGATTGCGAGGCAACGACCTCTTTTTTCAATTCCGCCAATTCATCGTTTGTCAACCCATCCTCAAGGACGGGGTTGTTCTTTTCGAATACCTTGTAGGCCTGTTCGATTTTTTTGTCTTTGATATCGGCCTTTATTTCGGCCATGACGGTATGGGCGGTCGATTGTACCCTGTTATAGTCCGACTGTGCACGGAACGTGCGCGTTTCGAGGTCCTTGTAATCTTTTTCATCGATATATTTTTTTAAATTCTCGCGCTCCCCTTTGAGCGTTCCATAGGCTTCGGCCGCTTTATTCTGATCGAGCAATTTATTGATCTTGAGGAAAACCTCCCACATGCGGGCCTTGTCGCCTTTTTCTTTCGCCACCCTCGATTCCACCGTTGTTTTTAGATCGGAAAAAGTTTTCGCTTCTAAAAACCTGGACATATTGACCTGATAAATTTGAAACACCGTCTTCGCTTCATCGGTTTTATTATCTTCCAAAAGCGCACGGATTTTCGCCGCCGTCGCCATTGCCTTAACCCTGTTTTTTTCAAATTCCTCGTTGTAATTGATTTGAGGTTGTTCCTCCTTCGATTCCGGCGCGGGTTTTTCTCTGAATATTTCAAGCGGTTTCGCGGGTGTCTGGGCTACAAGGGGTTCCGAAGAAATCGGTTTGGGCGTCTCTTTGACAATCAACGGCTGTACCGGTTTTTCGGCAGGTATCGACGGTTGCGTTTGCGATACCGGGGGTTGTTTGGGTGAAACGGACGGCTGGGTTTGCGATACCGGAGGTTGTTTGGGTGAAACAACCGGTTGTGTTTGCGATACGGAAGGCTGCGCCGGCGAAACGGAAACATGCGGTTGTGAAACAGGGGGCTGCACGGATGAAACAGGCTGATTTTCCACTGGAGCCGATGGTTGCTGAACCGGTTTGTACTCTTCTTCGGAAACGGGACTTTGCATGATCGCGTCGTCGACTATTGCGAGTTCCGATTCCGAAAGTCCTTGTTGCGCGGATAAAAATTGCCGGTACTCATTTCCCGCATTTCTTCCGCTTTTCTTTATTATTGCCAAATTAACATTTATTAAAGAATCTATTTTCTGTTTAATCGCAGTTTTAATACCGGTTATTTTTACTTCATAATTCTTTTTTTCTTCATTCGAAATCGTTTTTTTATACTTAAGAATTTTAAACTCAATCAGAGAAATTCCCTGCCGTGCATCCCGGATTTTCCCGCTTTCCAGGTCCGATTCCGCTTTTTTAAAATAGGTGTCTAAGGTTGCCGAAACTTGTTCAGGCGATAAGGCAAAAAGATCGTTTTCCGCTGCATTGCTTTTGAAAAAAATGAAAACGGAAATTCCGAAAAACAAAATCGCTTTTCGCCGAAAAATGCGGTTTTTAATCATGGCAATCCAATTGTTTAATTCTTAATTTATAAGACAATCTTTTTTACTTGAAGGCCGTGTTTTGAAAATAATTTTATGAAATATTCACCCGACGTTTTTACCTTATAATAATAGGTATCCGTCCCCGCATTTTGTAATCCGCTTTTAATGGTTTTAATTTTCCGTCCGTTCGCATTATACGCCGCAATAGAGATGTTTTCCGTATTTTGAAGCCGAACGGCAACGGCTATAGATCCGTCTTTCGAAAAAAGATCGTACGAAATAGCACTCGGCATTGACGATACGGCGCCGTGTATACCCATCGGCGCGTTCGGATCGACGACGATGGGGCAATTGGCAGTGGCAACCGAGCCTTTCGGGTCTTTAACATAACAGAAAATTCTGTAATTTTTGGCTTCGGCGGGAAGTTGTATCACCGCCGTCGATCCGCTCGACGATATCACCGCGTTTGCAATAGGGGTCGAAGGCGTTTCATACGCGCCGCCCGTTGCGGTATTGTCAGATACGTCTACTCGCAAGTCCCAGGACACGATGATGGAATCGCCGTTGGGATCATCGGCGTCGACCACGCATTTGACCTGTTGGCTTGGCCTAAAATATCGGTCGGCCCCGTCATTGAACGCCTCGACACGCCCAACTTTGATCTTTCCCGATTTGATTCGGGGACTTCGGTTCGTTCCGTAGGCGCCGGTCCATACATACTGCATTCCGTCAACGGTATTCGTAGGGCTGCCGTCGGCCAAAAACATGCCGAACCAGGTATGGGTCTTTTCCATCTTATTGCCCCATAAAAAAACATACCCGCCCAGGCATTGGTCGTTTCCCGCAATACTTTTTTGATAGTTTGCGACGTAGGTGCTTTCTTTTTCGGAACTCGTTTGTTCCAGGGGAAGGCCCCAGGGAGTTTTTGGACATTCCCACCAGCCGACCGGCCCGAATTCCGTGACAAAATACGGCTTTGTCCAGCCGGTTTGGGTCACCCGGGTTTTTAATGTCGATAGCCCGTTGTAGGTATTGATTCCGACCGCATCGAGTGCGGGTGCGTATTGCGCGAGGTTCTGGAGTTTGGTTCCGCCGATGTCCGCAACAGCGGTAATGCACGGATGATTCGGATCCATACTTTTCACCATAAGCGCGATCGAATTCAGTTTCTGCCATAACGCGACCTGATCGGTAACGCTCGATTCCATCTCATTGCCCAGACCCCACATGAGAAGCGCCGGATGGTCTTTATAGGCGGTTACCGATTGCTGCGCAGAGGTAATATCGGAGCCCGATATGCCCAAACAAACCGTGAGACCCAGACTTTGTGCTTTGTCAAGAGTCGATTTGTCGGGCGACCAGGTCCGTATGGAATTGCCGCCGCACGCAACGAGCTTTTCGGGATATGCGCCGCCGCCGGCGCCTTTTACATAGTATGCTTTTCCGTCCTTGAGAAGCTGCCAGGCAGTACCGTTTTTTTGTATGGTGACCACCGAAGCATAGCAAACAGGTAAAACACAAGCAACCAACACAATCCCTGTTCGTAAAAACGCTTTCGTATCCATTATTCCTCACTCGTTGCTTATACGATTAACTATACAATAAAAACGGTTCATTGACAAGTAGAAGATAGGGCATAGCCTTATTAGACGGCATAACTTTTGCAAAAAAATCAATTTACCGTATTGTCGAAAAACGATCGAAGGTCCGTCACGACCTCTTCCATCGATTGATACCGCTGGTTTATTTCTCCCATACATTTGACAATGATGTCATTCAGGCCTTCGAATCCTTTGGGCGGGTTTTTCGATATCGGCTTTTCCTCCGCCAGTTTCGACAAAACGTTCGTCGTGTTCTTGCCGATGTTTTTGGGGTGCTTGCCGTACAATAGTTCGAAACAAACGATGCCAAAAGAATAAATATCGGTACGCACGTCGATATGTTCCGGATTGTAAATTTGTTCGGGAGACATGTAAAACTGCGAGCCGATGATGACCGCGTCATACTGCGCGGTATACGATTTTACCCATCGTACCGTCCCGAAATCCGCCAGTTTGAGCTCGATTTTATTGTCCGTGCCTTTTCTCCATAACTGCGGATTTCCGAGTTGCGGCTGAACGAAACCTTTGGGAAAAAGGATGTTTTCGGGCTTGATGTCCCGGTGAAAAATCCCTTCGGTATGCACGTTCGAAATGATTTCGGCTATGGTTATCATGATGCGGGTTTTGTACATGAGCATGTCCCACGATTCGACCATATTGTCTTTGTCGCTTAAAAAATGGCGCAAGGTCTTGCCCATTTGCTCCATGAGAATAAAACGGAAATTGTTCTTGCTGTCGAATTCACCGAAATCAAATACCTTCACGACGCTGCGCGACACGGTGTCCGACAAACTTTTGCTCAAGTCCCATTGCACGTATGATTCGTTTGTAAACCGTTTTTTCACGTCTTTTACGCGCATTTCCTCCACTACCGGATCGCGGAGCTGGCTTTTCCGAATGGCCAATAAATCGCTGCGCAGTATTTTTATGGCAAAATCGGTGACGCCATCGTAATTTGATGTGGCCAAAAATACGTCGGCAAACCCTCCCGACCCGATATGCTCGCCAATGATAATAGGGGGAGTGTGATGCTTGAACGTTTCCCTGATTCGCTCAAACTGCCGGTGAACCACGGAACCTGTGGTCGACCGCGAAAAAACCTGCATCGTAATGCGAAAAGGGCTTTTTGCTATTTTATTACCGATTTTTTCTACTAATGAATCCATTGTAGACCGCCTTATGTTCTATTCCCTAAAATATCATTGGCCTTAATGACTGGCAAGAGATGGTTTGTGAGATAAAATTAGGGGGAGCAACCGATTGCGGCAATATGAAATATTAAAACAAATTTAAAAGCTGTTTTAATTTGGTTTCAGCAGCCTTACAATTGAATTGTATCGAAATAAGCCGGGTCAAAGCATCTTCATAACTTTGTTCTGCAAGTTTTAGTTCAAGCGAGGTAGATTGACCTTGTTTTAATCTGGCCAACGAAATATCGAGGTTTTCCTTAGCGAGCGTGACATTATCTTTTTCAATGGAAAGTAATTGGAGCTGGTTCTCGAAATCATCGAACGTGTTTTGCAGCAAAATGTTTATTTGCAGTTTCACGTTATCGAGTTCGATTTCGGTCGATTTAAGTTGAAGCTTTGCCGTGGAAATTTGCCGTACCACGTTCCCTGCCTGATATAGAGGAATTGACACCGCTGCGCCGATCATTGGTCCGTTCGCACGGTTCGTCAATACGCTTCCGGCCGTATTATCGCCTTGCGAAAACGAATATCCTCCGCTCACGGAAAGCTTCGGCAATCCAAGCGTCCCGGTTTCCTCAACGGTCATTTTTGCAATCGAAAGCTGTTTCTGCAATTCCAGTATACTCGTGTTGCTTGTATTGATTCTCTCCAACAACTTGCTTCTGTCGGGTGTAAACGTATTCGGTATGGAGTCCGCGACTTCAAACAACGTATTTGCGTCCCTGCCGAGCAAAAGGTTCAGCGTCCTTTTTGCCTGGGTTATCACCGTTTTCTGCCGCATCGCGCTTTCTTTATTGACATTCAAGTCTATTTTTGCCTGTAAAATATTAGTTTTAGGAGACAGACCCGCGTCGAAACTTGTTTGAAAGATTGTTACCCGTTCCTGATTATAGGCGATGACGTCGTTAAAAGATGCCAATTGCTGTTTCTGGCGCACCACATCGTAATAGGCTATTGTCACATTGTAAATCGTTTGAAGCACTCTATCTTTATATTGAACACCGCCCAAGGCCTCAATTTCACCCAATTTTCGTTTGGTCACGAACATTTTACCGCCGTCGAACAATGTCCAATTGAAAACGGCGCCGATGTTTAAGGAGTTGGACTGGGAATTATATGCCGTATCGGAAACCTTGCCCGGGAGCTTCTGATCGATATTGTTCAGGGAATAATTATCGGACCCTGTTATTGCCGCGGTCGGCAACACGCCGGCATTTCCGAGGGTGTTATTGACTTTGGCAATATCGGCGTCGTTGTGTGCAATAAGTATATCGTAATTGTTTTTCAGTGCGATTTCAATCGCATTCTCACAAGTAAGCATCGGCTGACCAAATGCGGCCACTGCGGCAAGCACTAATAACAAAAGTGATTTCATGGTAGTAATTTTCACGCTATTTGACCGTTGCCTCTGCTGTATGCACCTGAGGGGTTTTGTTTTTTGCCAATACGATATACATGACCGGAATAATGAAAAGCGTTAGAATCAAAGCGAATAAAAGGCCGCCGACAACGACGATCCCCAGCGGCATGCGGCTTTCCGCTCCCGCACCCAGCCCGAGTGCAATGGGCATGGCCCCGAAAATCGTTGCAAGAGACGTCATGAGAATCGGCCTGAGCCTCGCCACCGCTCCTTCGAAAGCGGCTTCCGCTTTCGCAAGCCCGGTCTTACGTTTCTGATTTGCAAATTCCACGATGAGGATGCCGTTTTTGGTAACCAAGCCGATGAGCATGATCATGCCGATTTCCGAAAAGATATTGAGCGTCATGCCGAAAACCCAGAGCGAAACCATTGCTCCGGCCAATGCCAAAGGTACGGTGAGCATAATAATAAACGGTTCCCGAAAACTTTCGAACTGAGCCGCAAGAATCAGATAGATAAGCAATAAGGCAAGTATCAGGGCAAACAACGTATTCGAACTGCTTTCCGCAAAATCCCGAGACGACCCGGCAAGTTCGGTGTGAAACGTTTCATCCAGATTTTTCTTTGCAATTTTCTTCATAGCCGCGATACCTTCGCCCAATGTTTTTCCCGGAGCAAGCGTCGCCGAAACCGTTGCCGATTCAAAACGGTTGAAATGATAGAGCGTCGGCGGACTGCTGCTTTCCTTCATTGTTACTAAATTGTCGAGTTGAATCAAATTGCCGACATTATTGCGAACGTAGAGCGAAGCAATGTCCGCGGGTTTGTTCCGTTCTTCCCGCTCGACCTGGCCGATGACCTGGTATTGTTTTCCATCCCGTAAATAATACCCGTATCTGCGTCCGCTTAAAGCATAGTTCAAGGTATTCGACACATCCACAACGTTGACGCCCAAATCGGTTGCCTTCAGCCTGTCGATCGTAAGATTTAATTCCGGTTTGTTGAATTTCAAATCGACATCGATATTACCGAATGTCGGGTCATTACGGGCTTCTTCAAAAAATTTCGGGAGCGCTTCCTGCAACTTTTTAAAGTCCAGATTTTGAACCACGAATTGAACGGGCAATTGTCTTCCTGCGGCAAGCGACGTGGAAATGGTCGGTTCCTGGTTCGGAATAATCCGCGCTGCAGGAAATCGTTTGTACATTCTCGTCAACCGGTCATAAATTTGTTGTTGCGATGCGACTCGCTCCTTGGGATCGACAAGGAATGCCTGGACAACGCCTGCGTTCGTATTGCCGCCTCCCAGGCCGGCACCCGAGAATAAAAGCCGTGTTTCGGGAAAACTGTCCATTTGCAATTGCGCAATCCGGTCAACGAGGTTCATCGTATAATCGAAACCGGTTCCTTCGGGCAACGTCACCGACGCACGTATGAGACTATGGTCTTCGAGCGGCGCCAATTCCGATTTCAACGTTTTCGATAAAGTGAAAATCAGGAGGACGCAAACGCCCAATATGACAAACGATAACCATTTACGGTTCATAAAGGCTTTTAGAAGCCGTCTGTACCCATTTTCCATGCCGACAAAAAAGGGCTCGGTCGCAGTGTAAAAGCGGGAATGTTGCGTATTGATTTTTCCGAGTTTCAGGTTCAGGACGGGTGTGAGCGTCAACGACACGAACGCGGAAATAAGCACTGCACCGGCAAGCACGATGCCGAATTCGCGAAACAATCTCCCGGTAAAACCCTGCAGGAAAATCACGGGTATGAAAACGATGGCAAGCGTCATCGACGTGGCAATGACGACAAAGAAAATTTCACGCGTCCCTTGAATGGCCGCGGTCCAAACATCCATGCCGCGTTCGATTTTTTTATAAATATTTTCCGTTACGACAATGCCGTCGTCCACGACAAGCCCTGTAGCAAGCACTATGGCGAGCAATGTCAGCACATTGATTGAAAACCCGAATAGATACATTATGAAAAACGCGCCGATGAGGGACACGGGAATATCGATTAAAGGACGAAGGGCTAAAATCCAATTTCTGAAAAATAAAAATACGATCAGGATGACCAGAAACAGCGCTATGCCGATAGTCATTCTGACATCTTCGACCGAATGCCGTACGAAAACGGATTTATCGTACCCGATAAACAATTTCAAGCCTGGAGGCAGGGTTTTCTGAATTTCATCGAATCGTTTGTAAAATTCATTCGCGATATCGATGGTATTGGCACCCGGCAACGGTATAAGAGCAAGGTTAATCCCCTCGGCGCCATTCAGTTTCACCCCGGTTTCGGGGTTTTCCGGACCTAATACCGCTTCGCCGATATCGCTGAACCGGATGATCTGGTCGTTTGTTTGCTTTATGATAAGATTATTGAAATCCTGTTCGGTAACGAGCCGTCCGTACGTTTTTACAATGAGCTCGGTCGATTTTCCGGTCAATTTTCCGCCCGGCAGGTCGACGTTTTCCTTGTCAAGTGCGATATTTATGTCTTCGGGCGTAATGCTATAGGCCGCCATTTTATCCGGATTTAACCATAATCGCATGGCAGGTCTTTTTTGACCGTACAGCGCCACGGAACTTATGCCGGGTATTGTTTGCAATTTTTCCTGCAGGATATTTTCGGCATAATCGCTCAGTTGAAGCGCGTTCATAGTCGTGCTTTGCACGGCAAGGGTAACGATCGGATCGCTGTTTGCATCCGCCTTACTGACAACAGGCGGTGCGTCTATGTCCTGCGGAAGGCTTCTGACTGCGGCAGTTGTTTTATCGCGAACGTCGTTTGCCGCTTTTTCCAGGTCTGCCCCGACATTGAATTCGACCGTGATATTGCTGGATCCCGTTGCCGAAGACGATGAAATCGTCCTGATGCCCTCAATACCGTTGATTGCTTTTTCGAGCGGTTCGGTAATTTGTGATTTTATTATATCGGCACTCGCACCCGTATAATTCGTACGTACGGAAATAACCGGCGGATCAATTGCAGGGTATAAACGGACTCCCAAAAAATTAAAGCCCACGACACCGAATAATACGATGACCAGGCTCATTACAATAGAAGCAACGGGACGATGAAGAGAGAATTCGGAAAGATTCATGAAATTTCTCGCTTGCTCTTCCGGCTAATGCCGGAAGAGCAAGCCCTATTGTTATTTGTTTCCTTAAAGAAATTTCATCCCCTCGTGCTTTGACGAGGGGATGTTTCCTTAAAAATTATTTATCCCCTTGTCGCTAACGACAAGGGGATTTTCCTATTATCGTTATTGGCTTACCTTGGAAAATTTCAGGGCTGCTCCGGGTTTTAAGAAAAGAATTCCAGTTGTAACAATAGTATCCCCGGCAGCTACGCCGTTTAAAACCTGAATATTTGAAGCCTGCCGTACTCCTGTTTGCACGGTGACGAATTTTGCTTTTCCGTCTTTTTCCACAATCAACTGTTTATTCAGGTCCTGAGGAATAATAGCCTGTGTCGGGACCATGAGGGCATTATTTATGTCTTTCAATTCGAGCTCCACATTTGCAAATGCGCCCGGCTTTAGTACCGCATTTTTATTCTTCACAACCGCACGCGCTTTCAGATTGCGGGTCGTCACATCGATTCCCTCTTCAGTTGCCATGACCGTCGCATCGTACTTTGTATCGTTTCCTTGTACGGAAAATCTTACTTTCATACCCGCTTTCACATCGCCGCTGTATTTTTCCGGAACGCTGAAATCCAATTTGAGCTGTTGCAGAGACCGTATTGTTGCAAGAGATGTGGTAGGAGTAACTTCGGCGCCAAGACTGATATTGCGAAGTCCGATGACACCGTCGAACGGCGCCCGCACTTCCGTTTTACGTATTTGCACTTTCAAAATTTCAATGTCCGCGTTTATCGAGTTCACCTGCAGTACGGCCTGATCGTAATCCGATTGGCTGATGCCGTTTATTTTTATAAGCTCGCTTTGCCTTTTTTGGGTTTGCTCCGCAATGTCAAGTTGCGTCTGGGCCTTTTTAAGACCTGCCTGCAAATCGCCGTCGTACAATTTAACAAGCAAGGTCCCTTGTTGTACGAATTTTCCTTCCGGTAAATTAACGTTTGTAACGCGTCCCGTTACTTCCGGCATGAGAACGGTCTCTTCAAACGGTTTCAAAGTACCCGAAATGGTTATGGCTTGTTGTATGACGCTCGGCCGTACGACGAATCCTTCCACGACCGGTACCGATTTTACGGAAACGGCAGGCACGTTTTTATTCGGGCCTTTGGAACATACGCAAAGCATTACGGCCACACTAGCAACGCACGACAGTGCAAATAATTTTTTTTTCATATTTTGATTTCAAACAAGTGAAAATTCTCGCTCTGCCCTTTTTTAAGCGAATGTGAAAAGAGGGCCTTTTAAAATAAATCCGGATTATTTGAGATTTATTGGTTTTATATTACGGTTTGACTTTTCCGTTATGATTTTTGTTACAAATTTTTTATGTTACTTTTTTTTGACAACGACCTGATTGGCAGTAACCGCAATGACGGTTACCGGGGTATTTTTGTCTATAAATTCGCCCGAGGAAACAACATCGACCCGCTGGCCGTTAATAAGAGCGATACCGGAGGGATGCAATGGCGAAACAGTGTGACCTTCTTTTCCAATAAACAAAGCCAAATGCTCCGACTGCGATGAAACGCCTTCCGAGCTGGATAATGTTTTCTTAAGTGAAGCCGGAGATCGGGCTACAATTCGAAGCCCGACAACGATTAAAACCGGAATAAGAAGAATGTCGGCGGAGACAAACCAAAAGCCGGCCGCAGCGGAGACTGTCGCAAACACCAAATATAACGAATATCCGAATAATCCTATCGCAACAATCGAAATAAGCCCGCCCGACGGAATGAAAAATTCGGCAATGACGACAAGCGTTCCGAGCAATTGCAGAATTATCGGGAAAACAAGTTTAAGCATTAGCACCTATATTCTGAATTATATACGCGTTTAGCGTATATAATATATAAAATAAACTTATCCCATGGGAAGCATGGGGTCATCGTTTACCTTTCGGGAAACGGTAATTTTGTTTCCGGTGACGAATGTGACGATAACCGCGGCACCCTTTTCAACGAAATCGCCTTCAGCAACGACGTCAACCACCTTTTCCCCTATTTTCACTTTTCCCGACGGTCGAAGGGGATTCACCACGATGCCGCTGTCTCCGACGGCAATTCCTTTGCCCGCTTCCGAATCCGCCCGGCCACCCGACAAAGTTTCCGTCAAATACGGACCCTTTACAACTTGCGAAAACCTCGGAATGACGAATCGTATGAAAAGTATCGATGCGATGAACGCCGCAACAAAGCTGCCGACCACCATACCGATATTCGAAGTCATTTGCAATTTCTGCCACGGCATCGAAGGATTGGGCAAGACAAATCCCTGCAACGATAAGATCATGCCGATAACCAGGGCGCCAATGCCGGCTATGCCCGCAATGCCGAATCCGGGCAGCACGAACATTTCCACCCCGAGCAATACGATGCCCAGCACTATCAACAAAAGCGACGTATGAGAACCCAAACCGACCAAATATTGACCGAAAAATACCAATCCGAGGCATAAACCGCCCACGACGCCGGGTAAAATAAGTCCCGGATGCTTATATTCTATGTAAATACCCGCAAACCCGATGATCAGCAAAATCGGCGCTATTGTCGCTATAAAACGGACAAACACTTCCGACCAATTTTGCGTGACCCGGATAATTTCAAAATTTTTTATCCCTAAATTCTCGAGCATTTCCTCAATGGTGTTTACGCTCATTTTCGAAAACCCGAGCTTTTGCGCCTCGACGTCGTCCATCGTGAGCAATTGACCTTTGTCAACAATCGTTTTTTTGGAAAGAATTTTCCCCGCTTGCTGTTTCGACAAATCCGCAAGCCCGGTCGAATCCAAATACACGGTACTGTCCGGAAATTTCACTTCATACACCACCATGCCGGTCGTGACCATGGCTTCGGAAAGCTTTTCGGGAAAACCGTTTCGTTTTGCCATTGTGCGGAATTTGGCGCGCAAAGGGGATTGGAATTTTTCCCCGAGCATTTGCGGCCCGCCTTCCTGCGAAATCGAAATGGGCGCACAATCGCCAATGGTCGTATTGTGCCTCATTACGAGTTTGGAACACGACAGCGCGATGAGCGCGCCTGCGGAAATAGCCTTTGTTTTGACAAATGCAATCGTCCGGTTGCGCGGGGCATTGAGCATGGTATCGACAATTTGAAACGCCGCATCGACCCTGCCGCCGAAGGTGTCCATTTCAAGGACGAATAACGCATCGGGATACCGGGACGCGTCATGGATCGCACGGGCAATGAAAACGGCCATTGCCGGCTCCACGTCGCCTTCCACCGGAATGACGAAGACCTTTACTTTTGCATTCTCTTTGATCTCCGACGCGGCAATGCCGGGTTCGAACATACCGAACAACAAAAGGATTAGCAGAATGGCTGTTTTTTTCATATCATTAAATATATAAGATATCCTCTTTAGCCGGTTTTATTATTATCCTGCAACCATTTTCCCAAAAGATTGTTTTTCCTGTGTTTAAAATAGCAATCCGCCTGCTTGCTCGCGGATTGCTGTCGATTTAGAGTACTTTCTACGCAAAAAGCGTAGATATTTTATATATAGTTGCCACACATATTTATTTTATATTCATTCTTTTCCTTTTTCTTTTTCTTCAACGGAACGCACCTCTTATGGATAATGTCGTCATTCTGCCTAAAATAAGCATCGGAAGAAATTTCATACCAAAAGAATATTGTGGCGCAGGTCAAGATGAATATTACATACGGAATCAACAGGAGCAAAACGGCCGCAAACAATGGCGGAACCTGCGGTTCAATGAAATCGAGGTGCTCATCCGCAACAACAACACGTCCGACAATTGGAACGATTTGCTCGTCAGCGACGACTTTGATCCTAATTTACTGAGAGATAACGACTTTTTCGGGCTTGTCAGAATCGGAACGCTTCGGAACGTGATTTTGCAGCATCACGACATGCAAATCCCGGCGGGCATTTCGAAGAGCAGAATCATCTCGTGCGACATCGGCGACGACGTCGCGATCCATAACGTCCGGTATCTTTCGCATTTTATCATAAGTAATCGTTGCATCCTGGCGAACATAGACGAAATGCATACGTCGAACCACGCGAAATTCGGCAACGGAATTTTAAAAGACGGCGAATCCGAGGATGTCCGCGTCTGGATGGAACTCATGAATGAAAGCGGCGGCAGAAAAGTGTTGCCGTTCGACGGCATGATCCCCGCCGACGCCTATATCTGGGCAAAATACCGCGACGATACAAAACTCCTCGACGCCTTAAAAACCATTACGCAAAAGCGTTTCGATTCCCGCCGGGGCTTTTACGGCGTCGTGGGCGAACAGTCGGTGGTAAAAAACTCGCGGATCATCAAAGACACGAAAATCGGGGAACATGCGTATGTCAAAGGCGCCAACAAAATCAAAAACGTTTCCATCAATTCCTCGGCAAGCGAGCCGACGCAAATCGGCGAAGGCGTGGAGCTTGTCAACGGAATCATCGGCTACGGGTGCAAGATTTTCTACGGATGCAAAGCGGTCCGGTTCATACTCGGCAACAATTCGAATCTCAAATACGGCGCGCGGCTCATTAATTCCTTTCTGGGGGAAAATTCGACCATTTCCTGCTGCGAAGTTCTCAACAATCTCATTTTCCCCGCGCACGAACAGCATCATAATAATTCATTCCTCATAGCGTCCCTTGTCATGGGGCAAAGCAATATCGCGGCCGGCGCAACGATCGGCTCCAATCACAATACGCGCGCAAACGACAATGAAATCCAGGCGGGCAGGGGTTTTTGGCCCGGACTCTGTACCAGCCTCAAGCATTCGAGCAAATTCGCCTCTTTCGTGCTGCTCGCAAAAGCCGATTATCCGCACGAGCTCAACGTCTGTTTCCCGTTTTCACTTGTCAATAACAACGTTTTTAAAGACCGCCTGGAAATCATCCCCGCCTTTTGGTGGATGCACGACATGTACGCCCTTGAAAGAAATTCCTGGAAATTCGTGACCCGCGACAAACGGAAAAACAAGACGCAACACGTCGAATTCGACCCCTTGGCCCCCGATAGCGTTGAAGAAATCATTGCAGCGCGCGCCAATATGGAACTCTGGGCAGGAAAGGCGTTGGCAAAACTCCAAAAAACGGATCTTGACTTACGCAATACCGCCCAATTGCGTGCCGCGGGCAAAAAGTTTTTGTCCGATACTGCCGATACAAACGGTTCCGATCTTGAAATATTTGCCGAAAACGTCGAAAAATCAAAAAGAGAATGTCTTGTCGCTTCTGCGCCGAAGGCCTATCGGGCATATTCCGAAATGTTGCTTTATTATGCGGTTTCAAACTGCATGCAATATGTAAAATTCCGGGGGGAATATTCCTTAGCGTCAATGTCAAAAGCCCTTGCCGCTTCCGGGCAACGGGAAATGTATTGGTCTAATTTAGGCGGCCAAATCGTAACGACAAAGGAGGCCGATGCGCTGCGGCGCGATATTTCCGAAGGTATTCTTGACTCTTGGGACAGCATTCATAAGCGATACGATGAATTATGGGATACCTATCCGTTGCAAAAACAAAAGCATGCTTTTGCCGTTTTATGTTTTCTGCTGGAATCGGATACCGTCTCTCCCGCACAATGGGCAAAAGCTTTAGACGAAGTGATGCGAATCCGGGAATTCAAATGCGAACAGGTGTTTAAGACCCGGAAAAAAGACGACGAAAACGAATTTCGGAAAGCAACCTACAGAAATGCGGAAGAAATGAAAGCAACCGTGGTGCTTGCGGAAAATGATACTTTTATCAAACAGAACCGTGCCGAATCGCACGCATTTATAACGTTGGCTAGGGAAATTAAAAGCCGCATGATATAAAACCGATATGCGATCAGCGTCTCTCCAATAACACCATGACTTCAAGATGCGCGGTGCCCGGAAACATATCCAGGGGAACGATTTTCTTGGTTATATAGCCCAGTTTTTTCCACTGTTCAAGTTCCGACGGAATTAAATCCGCATTGCAGAAAATATGCAATACTTTTACCGGCTTGCGAAAAGCAATCGCACCGATTACGCCTTTTTCCACCCCCATGCGCGGCGGGTCCAAAATAACGATTTCGGGCTTATCGCCGCTAATCGGCAATACGGTTTCAAGAACATGTGCGGTAATTTGACCGCTTGTAAATCTGATCTTTATCGCTTTTGAAAAATCTTTACAATGTTTTACCGAATCGTTTGCCCGGTCCAGCGACGCCTGGTCGCCGTCTATGCCGAAGACTTCGGAAAAATATCTGCCCGCATACATGGTGAAAAGCCCGTAACCGCAATACAAATCGATCAGACGCATCCCTTTATGGACAGGGTTTTGCATATCGAGAAGTATTCCGGCCTTTTTCATCATAAGCGGTACCATCGACTGGTTTATCTGAGAAAATGACATGGCATCGTATAAATAGGTCAGGTTATCGGAAGTAAACCGCAACGTTTCCGGACCGTACAATTTTTTAACAACCTGTTTCGAGTCGTTGTTCTTGCTGTCGAGGTAATACCGGGACCTCGCAGGATTCGATACGATGAAACTCGAAATAACGTTGACTTCGAGTTTCGAAAGCTTTTCCGCCAATGTTTTGATGCGGCGTACGACGGTGCCGTCGAGCTGATGCATGTTGAAAATCACGCAGAATTCCTTATAAGAACCCCGAATGACTATGTAATTGCATCGCTTGCCCACGGGAACGTACAATTTATCGTTCAAAATATCGAGCAAAAACGAATAGATGATGGTATGCTGCTTGGGTTCTAAGAGAGCTTCGTTCCTGTCCTGATCGGGAAAATCGCCCGATCCTTCTCCAAAGCGGAATTGAATTGAGCCGGTTGAAAAAACCACTCGCCGTTTTGTTGTCGTACGATAATGCCGTTTAAACGGTGAAGGCGTGATGTCTTCATAATTGCCTTCGACCTTCGACAGCCGGATATATTCGGCAAATGCTTTCTGTTTTAAAGCCAATTCATCGGCATAAGGTATTGCCGCCAGCGGCGCAACGCCCCTGATAGGCAGGTTTTCTCCTGCTGCGTGCTGCACCGTATCAAGATAGGTAAAATCGTAAGGGTTTTTTCTGTATTGCATTTTTTTTATTTCGGGTTATTTATCCTTCCCATAAACAAAATACTTCCAGAACTGTTTTGCCGAATCATAAATAAAAACGGATGGTCTGCAATAAATTGCATGGGCTTTACGGCAATGCTTGTCGCACGCATTACAATCGCGGTGGCCGCCGCCGCTTCGGTACCTTGCTCATTGACCTCGATAAAAGCTTTATGCAGTATTGCAGAAATGCGAAGGTCCTTATTTCCCGTCATTGCGGAAAAATCGGCATTGTGTGAAAAAGCGTCCCTCATTCCCATTGCGGACAGCGCGCCGGTTAGTTCATATTCCTGCGTTGCCTTAAATTTCGGTATCATTATTTCTATTCTTGTTTTTTGCATTCTTTTTACAATAGCGTCAATCGAATCGGCGTCGATTGTTTTTTCGATTTCCAAAAGGCCCCGTTTCTTTTTCGGCAATATGATGATCATGCTTAATTCGCTTCCCGCATACGGCAGACCCAGAACCTGCATTTCATCGTTGGCCGTATATAAAAATTCCTTGTTGCTTATAGTCATCATCCGTACCGCTATTGAATCGGATCCTTGCGGCCAGAACAATTTATTAAAGGTCCTCGTCGAATCGAATTTCTCTTCCCATAGCCCCTTAAAATAAATTGCATTTATCAACACCAGCTTCGTTTGCGGATTCACCGCGTTTCCCGTAATCAGGTCCGTAATTTTATCATTGGTTTCTTTCGCGACCCAGTCATTGATTTCGGCACGGACCTTTTCCGATGATTTTTTGAAATCTACCGGTTGCAGGTTTGCCTGATAGTCGGTTTTGACCACATCGGTAAATGCGGGTAAAAAAGGATTATCCTTTTGCATCCATAAACCGTTTGCGACGTTGAGTTGGATAGTGCTTTTCGGTTGGTCCGGGATGATTTGCTTTTGCAATGACCCGAAATCGGTATGAAAGCTTTTTTGATCCTTGGCAAAATGCATTGTCTCCGCAATTTGCTTTTCGGTATTTCCTTTTGCCCCCGCGTACGTCAGCGCGCACGCCGTAGAAATACTGTACGGAGAAAAGAAAACGTTTCCCGAAGTTGTTTTCAATTGCTTATACAGATCTAGGGCAAAACGATTATTTGCGGATGCGATGTCCGAAACCGAAGGCTCCGCATTTGCAATTAATAAAATATTCGCCAACGACACGATTGCAATTATTTGTCTTAACGGTTTCATTTTCTTCTCCTTGTAGGCCTTTGTTATCGGCAAAAATTTGTAAAGACACAGCGCCCGACGTCTCATTGCAAAAAACGAAAAGGGTTACCGTAGTATGCTGCAAAATACGATGTTGCGACGCCACTTCCCAATAATTGATCATAATTGTACAATATTAATTGATCGAAATTACGGCTTCCTTAAAACGGAAATGTGAAACCCGCCTTTCCGTTGGTAACGACTTTTACAAACGAATGAATCATGGATGATAAAAAAATCATCATAAAACGCCCGGAAATTACCTCTATCCAATTACCCGGCGTTGTAAGTTTACCGGACGGTAAAAAGCCTCTGAAGCTCGGCTCGGGCACGATTACCTCGCTTATAAGCAGCGGCGGTATGGCCATTGTGTACGAAATTTGGAATGCCGAACTTGAAGTAAGACGCGCGGTAAAATTATTAAAACCCGACCACACTGCCGAAAGCGAAGACCGTTTTCATTTGGAAATGAAAATTACCGCCAAACTGCATCATCCCAATATCGTAGAAATTTACTCCGTCGGAAAATGGAACGAGCAATTGCCCTATATTGAAATGGAATTGATCGACGGCGCCACCCTCGAAACGCTCATCGCGGATGCGGGTAGTCTTCCGCCCGAAGTCGTGACTTCAATTGGCATAATGGTCGGCAGAGCTTTGAATTACGCGCATAATCAAAGCTATATGCTATACGGAAAACGGTATCAGGGCGTCATTCACAGGGACCTGAAGCCGGGCAATATCATGGTCGCAAAAGACGGTACGGTCAAGCTGATGGATTTCGGCATTGCCAAACCCATGACGGCAAGCAAGCATACCATCGAAGGCGTGATCATGGGCACCATGCAATACCTGGCCCCGGAGCAACTTGACGGAAACGAAGTCGATGCCCGGGCCGACTTGTATGCGCTCGGAGTGGTTTTGTATGAAATGCTCACCGGTACCCGGGCGTTTCCCGAACAAAACCTGGGAAAACTCGTGACCGATAAACTCAACAACAACTACGTTCAATTGACGGAATTCTCAACCAAAATTCCGCCTGCTTTTTGCAACCTTATTCACCGGCTCATTCGTTGTGAAAAAGAAAAACGCGTTCAGGATGTTCTGGAATTTCTACGCTCCCTCTGCGCGATCCACAAAACCCTGACCCTCCGTTCCCCCGAACAAGTCATAGAGAATTTTTTAAACGCCCCGTCGCGGCCCAAACGCCTCGTTTTGCTGAAAAAGAAAAAAAGCAAAGTACCGGCATTTGTTTTGGCTGCATCACTTTTTCTGGTTATTACCGCAGGCATCGCATACGTATCCATATCGATGCCCTCTCTTAAAAATTTGACCGTCCTTTCGGCCTTGTTTGCCAAAAACAAACCGCCCATTGTAGATGAGCAGGCAAATCAGGCGGCAATAATTAAGCGAATCGATTCGGTTCTCAACACGCAAAAAGCAATGCTCCAGGACAAAACCCCGGCGCAAAAACCCGCAGAGACCATCAACGATTCAATTGCTTTTGTAAATGAGACCCCTACTCGGCCGGCGGCGCCCGCGCCAAAACCGAAACTCAAGGTTTCCGCAAAAAAAGCCATAGTCCCGGTGGCCGCTTCCATTAAAAAAAATCTAACAATACCTGCCAATGAAACCAAGCCCAAGCAAAGCGACGAATCCCCTGCAATTTCTTTTTACGAAAAAATGAAAATGCAATATCGCACGTCCGATTTGATGACCATGTTTTCTTTGGCGGTTGAATCCGGAAAAGTCAACGACGCGGCGCAATTATTTGCAATGCTTCCCCCAGACCAGTCGAATTCAAAAAAGGCCAAAATTTACCGTTTGCGGATTTTAAAGGCTATGGGCGACAATGACGGATTAAAAAAATTCCTTTTTTCGAATGATGTTTACGACGGTGAATTTTATCTGGAAAAAGCCCGGTGGTTTTTCAATATAAAAGATTATTTGAAAGCGGAAGAGTTTATCAAACGGGCTTCCACTTCCCCGAGTCAATATCTCGATCAGCGCCAATACAGGGAATTGCTTTTGTATTCGCGGGGACTTTGCCAAAGCGCCCTATACGACGAAAAACCCGGATCGGATACGAGGAAAGCCGCCATGGAGGCATGGTTCGAAGTTAAATCCATGTTTAGAAATTCACCGGACCATAAATACTTTCAAAAGGCCGACAGTGAAATTCGCCGGATAAGCGCGACCTTGGCAAATAAATAAATTATGCGACTATTTATTTTACTATTTCTTATGAATGCTGCGTGCAACGTTGCTGCGGCCGAGTTCCCTTTTGCAAAGACCGTCGCCGATTCCGCCGCCTTCGATACCATTGCCGGCGATCTTCCTCCCATGCTTATGGCAAAAAAACAGCCGTATTATGTTTCGGGAGATATTTATGTGCCGCAAGGTAAAACGGTGACCATTTCCGCCGGAGCGGTGTTATGTTTTAAAAATTTCACCGGTTTGCATATTATGGGTACGTTGATCGCGAAAGGAGTTAAAACAATGCCTATTGTTTTTACCTCCGAAAACGACAAGGATTACAATAAAAAAAGCGCGGTCGATGCCGCACCCTACGACTGGAACGGAATTTACATTCATGAAGACGGTATCGGAACGCAATTATCCTATTGTGCGGTTTTGTATTCGGTCGAAGGAATCACCGCACAAACAAAATTTTTTAAATTATCGCCGTGCGTGTTTTTAAAAAACGGGAGGGCAAACCTTACCATAGATGGCGTTGTCCAGCAGGTTTCGGATCAACCGTTCGAATACGCTCTTTCCGGTCCGGACCTCAATTCCCCGTTTTCCGTTCTGAAAAAAGATCCTTTGGAATCTTCCCGGCAAGTCTTGCGGAAAAGCGGAATTACCGTTTTCGGCATCGGCTGTATCGCCGCATTGGTTTTCGCCGTACGGTTACAGGAGTCGCAAAACGGCTTTTCGGCAATCAGCAATACCTCTAAAGCTAATCTTACCAAAAATTCGACCCAGGACTGGACAAACAGTAAAATAGCTCGCGACAGGGATTTTTCCTGCTTTATTGCAAGTTCGGGAATCGCCGTAATCGGCGGTGTCGGCTTTTTCTGGTCATATAGGTTTTAGCTATGAAAAAAACCTTTATCAAACTATCGCTTGCGTTTTTCATATGCCTGACTTTTAGCATGCATTGCGCCAAAGATTATAACCCGTTTCAGGATTTTTCTAATGCCCAATTATACCTGACGAGCCAAAGCATCCGGAATAACGATACGGTATGGATTTTTTCCACCGAGAGCCTTTTTGTCGATATAACCGCAAAAGAATTGGTCGACAGCATGCGAATATCCTCTGTGGGAAACAGGCTTTGGCAAAAAGACGACACCATGTTTTTTCCCGGTTCTTTTTTCCAGGCGCCTTTTCCTGTTTTGGTTTCCTGGTACGATACCGGTTCGCATTCGATCATTTTCACGGTATATAAAAAGAACGGCTCTCTTTATCGGGAAACCCTGTCGGTGTATGCAAAGTCACCGTTGCATCAAAACCTCATTTCCCTTGTCGCGCGAGATTCCGTTGTTTTAAAAACTCCAAAAGTAAAAGACAAGGACGTGTCTTATTTCTGGTCGTTCGGTAATCAGTCCGCAGTGGTTTCGCCCGTTTGCAGTACGAAAGCCGGCATCGTCGCCCCAATCGTCAGCGGATTCGGGCGCTTATGGGTATGGGACGGCCGTTTCTCGTCGCCCAAAGACAGTTTTCCGTTCATATTGTGGGATACCATCGCGCCGATCATCCGTTGCCTCAATGATAACTACATCAGCAACGATACCATTTACACAAGCGATTCACTGTTTACCTTTCGCGCACAAATCACGGACGATTTCAACGGATTTGTCGATTCGGCATCCGTAAACGGCCAGGCTTTCGACGGCAAAAGCAGCGATTCCTATTACAGGCTTTTCGACAGAGTATTCACGAAGTCGCAATCAAATCCCCTTGTCATTTCGATTTTCGCGCAGGACCATTTCCAAAACGGTAATTCAACGAAAAAAATCTTTTGGCTGGTTTATTCAAACAGTGTCCCTCATTCCAAAAAGTTGGATATCGTTTTCACCTCGCCGAATCGCGATTCTTTAATCGTGACCAACCCGCTTTTTCTGTGCAGCGGCTCGATACGTAACTATTCCCTCGATTCATTCGACGTCAGGCTCCGCGCCTATGTCAACAACACCGCTCTGCTCCAGGAAAAACTGCTTCGAACCAATTCGCAAACGTGGGACTGGAATTGCAGTTTGCAAACAGGAAAAAACGTCTTGCGTATTATTGCAATGGACAATGCGACCGGCGTTATTTTCGATCAAAAGGAAACTAATGTGTTTTTGGTTTCCGACACTATCGACACGGTACCGCCGCGAATCCTCGATGTTATCACCGACGGAAAAGCCGTACAGGGCCAATATACCGATAAGCCGACGATTATTGTCGCTATTCGGGCCTTCGACGAAGGAAGCGGCATAGACACCCTGCTGGTGAACGGCATCGCCCAAAACAGTGCCGGCGGTTTCTGGTACTACGATACGATCGCCTTACGGCATGGAACCGGGGGCAACGAAATAACCGTTTCGGCAATAGACAAAAAGAAAAACAAAGCGTTTCAATCGGCGGTGATTTATAAAAACCAAGTTCCGGTTGTGTTAAAAAGCCCAAAATCAATGTATGTGTTTGCCGACA
Source organism: Fibrobacteria bacterium (assembly GCA_037447435.1). Taxonomy (GTDB): domain Bacteria; phylum Fibrobacterota; class Chitinivibrionia; order Chitinivibrionales; family FEN-1185; genus FEN-1185. Next base: position 12,741 of record JBBIGR010000030.1, on the reverse strand, counting down.
GCATTTATTCCGATTCTATATTTGCGTTCGATTCCGATAACGATTCGATATCCTATCAACGGGTTTTAGGCCCGCCCAACCTTTCCGTTTTGCCGAGTGGAAAAATCGTCTGGACTCCCTCGCAGGCCGACAGCGGCGCCAATAACGTGACCATTCGCGTTTGGGACGGATATCAACCTGTTTTCGCAGGCTTTACCTTATTCGTCAATTTGCCCGGAAAGCCTTTGCCGCAACCGGTTTCGTTCGCAACGCGCGAAAGCGATTTCCCCGTTTATTTAACCGCGGGAAAAGATTCTCTTAATTTGGCCTTGAAAATAAAAACAAATACCGGCGTAGCGCCGTTTTCCTATTCCTGCCGCATCATAGGGAAAAAAACCGATTTGCTCGAAAACAGTGCAGATAATATTGTTTTCTGGAAACCTTCCCCAAGCGATACCGGATACCGCCAGTTTATAATTATTGTAAAAGACAATTTTCCCGCAACCGACACACTGTATCCGCGTATTCTTGTCGTTCCTGAAAACAGACCCTGTTCGATTGCCGTTGCCTATCACTCGCCCACAGACAGTTTTTCAAACGGCGCTCTCAATCTTAATTCAATAAAAGGACCGTTCAGGATTGTTTTTAAAATTTTCGATCCCGATGATCCGCTGGTGCAACGGCATAACGTCGAATTGTTCCAATCCCGTACGCACACGACAAGTTCATTCGATTCCGCGGTGGTCGACACGTTCGGGTATACGGTCGACCCGACGACCTTGCTGGGTTTCGATACCATCACGGCAATGGTCCATGATCCCACCACGTCCGATACCGTACGGGTGCGGCTTTACTACGGCGCCTCCCCGGGTACGCCGCAACAAATATACCCGCTTAATTTTACAAAAATATCACAAAGTAACGTTACCGTGAAATATTCGTGTTCCGATATCGACGGCGATTCATTGACTTACGATATTTATGCCGGCACGAATCCGCTCGGATTGATGAAAGTCGGAACCGCTTCGGATACGAGTTTTTCATTATATGGTCTTACTCCGTCAACAACCTATTATTGGCAAATAATCGGCAAAGATTGGAAATCGCAAACAGCCGGACCGTTGTGGCAATTTTCCACCGGGCCCTAATTATGGAAGTAATTTGTATTTTGTGCGGTAATAATCTATCATTATGGTATCTTGTATGCTTCCAATTTTATTAACAGTACTTCTCTTTATCGTCCTCGTGGTTTGCATCGGTTTTGCCGTTTTGTTTTTTGTTGCCCGCAAAGACGCTCTATTTTTCAAGCGGTCTTTGACAATGAAAAACCAGCGTCACGATACGGTGATTACCGATAAAATCACCTTGTCGAAAAATCAGCTTGAAACAACCTTCGACGCAATTACCGATTTTATCTGCGCGCTTGATGAAAATCTCATCATCACCCGGGTCAATAAAAGTTATTCGCAATTTGTTCAAATCCCGATTCCCAAGCTTTTAGGGCAACATTGCTATGAAGTTTTTTGGAAACGCTCTTCGCCCTGCGAGCATTGTCCCGCTTTATTGACTTTTGCAAATAGCAAACCCGTTCATAAACGGACGTTTAAAATGCCGGGTAAAGACCGGCCGTTGTTTTTTACCATTGCCTCGTACCCGGTTTTCGGTAGCGACGGCAAGACCACCAATGTAATCGAACACATTCGCGACAGTACCGAAGAAAAGGCTATTTTGGAACAACTTATCCGTTCCGAAAAGCTCGCCTCTATCGGAACCATGACTGCCGGTATCGCCCACGAAATGATCAACCCGCTATCGGGAATCGCAGGCACTGCAGCCAACATGTTGCAAATGCCCGAAAAATACGGGCTAAACGAAAAAGGCGTTTCCCGGGTTATGACCATGCTGGAATCGTCGTCGCGCGCAAGCGCAATAGTCAAAGACCTGCTTCATTTGTCGCGCAAAGAGGAAGGCACGTCGATGCTCATCGATATCAATTCCCTTGTGCTTAAAGCCATAGATTCGGTACAATTGAAGGGCTTTCCAATCATCGAGCACAAGATAAATACCGATCCGACAATCGGCCGCGTTTTGTGCGACCCCATTAAAATAGAGCAAATCATCATCAATTTATTAACCAATGCAATTCAATCGATTCTGGAAAAAAAAGCGGCATACTCCCGGGAGGGAAAACAATTTTCAGGACTTGTACTCATTGCCACCCAATCGCAGGACGGACATGTCCGCATCGACATCATGGACAATGGAACCGGTGTTCCTGAGGCAATCAAAGATAAAATTTTCGATCCGTTTTTCACCACGCGACCGCCGGGAGAGGGGACAGGTTTGGGTCTTTCAATTTGTCAAAAAATAGTAGACGAACACAATGGCCGCATTTTCTTTGAAAGTGCGGAAAATTTCACGACGTTTTCCGTGTTGTTGCCCTTCCACACGACTCAGGAGGAGGAGCTCCATGCATAGCATACTGATTGTGGACGACGAGGCAGGCATACGGAACATGTTGCTTGATTATTTGGAATCAAAGTATGCCGTCACCACGGCGGAAGATGCCGAATCGGCTTTGAGTCTTTGCGACAATAAAAATTTCGACCTGGTTATTTCCGACGTGAATATGCCGGGCATGAAAGGGCCGGATTTATTATCCAAAATTAAAAAAATGCATCCGTCGACCTGTACCGTATTAATTACCGCGTATAATGTCGACGATTACATCCGGCTCGCCCGCAAATCGAATGTTTCGAACATCATTCCCAAAACATCGCCGTTCAATTTTGCCGAACTCGATTCGCTTATTTCCGGCCTGCTCACCAAAAACATATTCGGCTTAAAACGGTATATGCTTCCGCAATATACGCATTTGGGAGAATTTTGCATCCGGTCGTCCCGGGACGCGAAAGAAGTCCGCGAAGCGTGTGTTGATTTACTTTTGAGCAAACTCGGCGTTGCCGGCGATATGAGGCTCCTTGTCGATGAAATCGTCACCAATGCGATCTACCATGCGCCATCGTTCCCGGACGGCACGGAGAAATACGAGGAATTCACCGAAGTTAATTTGGAACCGCATGAATACGTGTATCTTGAATGCGGGTTCGATCCCGAAAAATACGGCTTAACCGTTGTGGACAATATGGGCCGCCTTACCAAAGACACGGTACTGTACAAAATAGAAAGACAAATGAGCGGTGAGGGCGTTTTGGACGATTCGGGCCGCGGATTGCATATGAGCCGTTTGTTTTCCGATCGCATGATTATCAATATAGAACCAAAAATAAAAACCGAAGTCATACTCATTAATTATTTTTCCCATAAGTATCGGGGTTACAAACCGCTGTATATAAATGAGCTTTAAGGTTCAATATGCGTTTTAATGAAAGAGGAAATGCGTAATGATTAACAGGTGCCGCGGTAGAAAGATCAAGCTGCAGGGCTTCAACAATCTGACGAAATCCCTGAGCTTCAATATTTACGATATTTGCTATGCCCGCTCCAAAGCCTCGCAAAACGATTATCTCGACTATGTCGACGAAGTTTACAATTCGAAAAAAATCCGGAGCATTCTCGAAGAAGTCACCAAAATCATCGAAGCGAATATCATCAATATGTCGAGCCAGGACTATGAACCGCGCGGCGCCTCGGTGACCGTGCTTATCAATGAGGGGCATAATCCCATACAAACCGGCGCCGCGGCCCATCTTGACAAAAGCCATATTACGGCCCACACGTTTCCCGAAACCAACTCCAATACCGGGATTTCCACCTTTCGCGTCGATATCGATGTGTCGACCTGCGGAATGATTTCTCCCTTGCGCGCTTTGGATTTTCTTATCGACAGTTTCGATTCCGACATCGTCCTCATGGACTATAAAATCCGCGGATTTACCCGGGACGTTCACGGCCAAAAAATTTATTTGGATCACGACATCACTTCGATTCAAGATTACATTTCCGACGAAATCCTGGAACGCTATTCGGCTTACGATATCAATATCGTTTCAGACAATATTTTCCACACCAAGATGATGCTGAAAAAATTCAAACAGGAAAATTATCTTTTCGGGCCCGAAAATGAATCTTTGACGCCGTCCGCACGGACTAAAATTTCGAGCCTTCTTCGCAAGGAAATGCTTGAAATTTACCAATGTAAAAATATTTATACGTATGATATTTAGCCTTATCGGGAATCATGCCACAAACAAAAAAACCAAAAAAAACCATTCATACCGAATGGCTAAACGCCCGGTCAGGATATTTTTATACGATTTCCCGGCATATCCATTCCTGTAAAACTGGCTTTCAAAAACTCGACCTCGTGGATACACCCGAATTCGGCCGTGTGTTAATTCTTGACGGAATAACCCAAATCGCGCAAAAAAGTGAAGCCGCTTATCATGAACCTATGGTCCATCCGGCAATGTGCACGCATCCGAAACCCGAAAACATTCTCGTCATCGGTGCCGGAGACGGCGGCATCATCCGGGAGGTGCTTAAATATCCATGCGTCAAATCGGTTGCCCTTGCGGAACTCGATAAAGGCGTAATCGCGTTTTCGAAGAAATTTCTTCCCACGGTTCATAAAGGAGCCTTTTCCGACCCGAGGCTTTCCGTGCATTTAATTGACGGAAGAAAATTCGTCGAGGAAAACCCTAAGACTTTCGATGTGATTATTATGGATATGACCGATCCATTCGGGCCATCGAAATATTTATACACGAAAGAGTTTTTTTCCTTAGTAAGTAATTCGTTTCGTAATGCAAACGGCATTTTTGCCATGCATACCGAATCGCCGGTTGCAAGGCCGAAAACCTTTTCGTGCATTCAGCATACGTTAAAATCGGTATTTGCCCACACTTGCCCGATGTATACTTACATACCGATGTACGCCGTATTATGGTCAATAACCGTGTGCTCAAATAAATCGAACATATCTGCCATGCAAGCTTTGTCCATCGATAAAACACTTAAAGCGAATGCTATTTCAGGCCTTGAGTATTATAATGGCCAAATTCATACGGCCTCGCAAGCTGCCTGGCCTTGTCTTACCAAGTTATTGAAAAAAAAATGCCGTGTTCTTACCGATAATCGACCCGATATTCCCGATGAAATCGTGTACAAATAGAGGATAGATCTTAATACAATCAATGCTAAACGTGTTTTTATTACCTCTAAGCCGCCAAGGCGCATCAAGAAAAAAAATCCCACTTTTTTCCTGTACCCGGTTGTTTTCTCCCTTACGCTATTCCATGTATTGTATATTTGAAAACATTTTATTTTATCTATTCTAAAGAAAGAGGCATATGGACTTTGGAAGAATCACAAAATTGGTTGCGGAACACGGTACGCCGACCCTGTTTTTATCAAAAAGCAGATTAATCGACAGCTATCATTCGCTCTCGTATGCCCTTCCCGGGGTAGAACTGTTTTATGCAGTAAAATCAAATGCGAATCCGCTTATAATCTCGATTCTGGCAAAAGAAGGATGCTTATTCGACGTGTGCACGAATGGAGAAATCGATATAGTTAAGGAATGCGGAATCGGCCCGAAAAAATGCCTGCATACGCACCCGATCAAACGTGACGGCGATATCCGTTATGCACTCGATTTCGGAATCAATTTGTTTGTAGTCGACAATGAATACGAACTCGATAAATTTCTTCCCTATGCCGACAAAGCAAAACTGCTGGTTCGTATGAGCATACAAAATCCCACGTGCCTCGTGAATTTATCGCATAAATTCGGCTGTGCCCCTACTCAAACGTATTCTCTCATTGAAAAGGCACACAGCAAGGGATTAAACGTGGTCGGTATAAGCTTCCATGTCGGTTCTCAAAACGAAAGTTCCCTCAAATATATAGAGGCCTTGGATTTTTGCCGGGACATTTGCCGCAAAGCAGCGCTTAACGGTATCAATCTCGATATTATCGACATCGGCGGCGGTTTTCCGATCAATTATTTAAATCCGGTTCTGCCTATTCAACCGTTTTGCCAGCCGATCAACGAATATCTTGAACGCTATTTTTCAAAATACCGCATCATTGCCGAACCCGGGCGCGTATTGTCGGGGCCAAGCATGGTGTTGGGAACAAAAGTAATGGGGAAATCCTTGCGCAGCGGCGTGTGGTGGTATTATCTTGACGAAGGGGTGTATGGGTCGTTTTCGGGAAAAATTTACGATCATGCCGAGTACCCCTTGTTTACACCCAGGAGCGGAGAAACCTTCAATTCCGTTCTTGCAGGGCCGACATGCGATTCGATAGACGTTCTGTACGAAAACATTGCTTTACCGAGCCTTGAAATCGGTGACTTACTGATGTTTGATTCAATGGGATCGTATACAACGGCGAGCGCAAGCAATTTTAACGGGTTTCCAAAAGCAAAAATCGTTTTAATCGACTAATTAAGGGATGACATTTATGGAAAATACGCCTCGATACGAATCTGGGAGCAACGCTTCACTCTGGCTCGAAAACCTTGTCAATGGTTTGGCAGGAATCACCATACGCGCAAAGCATGCCCTGCATCACGGTTCAAGCCCATTTCAGAAAATCGAAATATTCCAATCGTATGCCTTCGGCAAAGTTCTCATGCTCGCCGATAATATCGTGCTTACCGAGCGCGATGAGTACATTTTTCACGAAGCAATTGTCCATCCTGCAATGAATTTGCATACAAACCCGTCTCGAGTCTGTATAATCGGCGGTGGAGACGGCGGTTGCCTTCGTGAAGTGCTGAAATACAAGGAAGTGGAATCCGTCCGGGTTGTTGAAATCGATAAACAGGTCAAAGACGCGGTCGCCAAACATTATCCGCAACTTGCTGCCGGTTTCAGCGACCCGCGCACCAAGACTGTTTTCGCAGAGGGATGTTCTTTTCTTGAAAAAACAAAAGATACTTTCGATGTTATAATTGTGGATTCCTATGATCCGGGTGGGCCTGTTCAATCTTTGGAAACCACCGGGTTTTACAAACTGGTACATCAACGTCTCGATAAAGGCGGAATTGCGGTTTTTCAAACCGATTCGCCAACTATTCGCAGCGAATATCTTCGTTCTACGGTATCCACGATTTCTTCTCTTTTTGCAAGCTATAAACCGTATATTTGCACCATTCCCTCTTTTCCCGAAGGAATATGCAGTTTCGTCCTTTCGGCAAAGGAAGGCGTGAGCCTCGATGCGTTTAACGATAAACGTTATGCATCGGTTTCATCGGAATGTTTGTATTATAATGCCGATATTCATCGAGGTTCTTTTTTACTACCGGTATATATTAAAAAAATCGTCGCCTGAAACCGATCGAACTAAAAAACTATGGCAAATCCTGCAAAAACCGATTTTGATATATCTCCTCTGCTCAAAAACAGATATAGTCCGAGGGCTTTTACGGACAAATCGATACCCGCAGACGTTTTGCAGCGTTTATTTGAAGCAGCCCGTTGGTCTCCGTCCTGCATGAACGATCAGGAATGGTTTTATATCGTCGGCCAAAAAAATCAGGGTTCCGATTTCGACCGTATTTGTTCAGTGCTTAAAGAGAACAATCGGCGTTGGGCTTGTAATTCAAATGTTCTTGCCCTGTTATGCGGCAGGTCGTCGTTTTTATCCGGGAAATCGGAAAATAAATTGTATGCCTACGACTGCGGTCAGTCTATCGGCCATTTAACTTTTCAAGCCTGTTCCGAAGGTGTTTTTGTCCATCAAATGGCGGGTTTCGAGCCGGATAAAGCAATAGCGGAATTTTCCATTCCCCCGGGCTTTTTTCCGCTCACGGCGATTGCAATGGGATATGCCGGCGAGGCCTCGATCCTTCCTGCGGACCTTGCTGAAAGGGAAACAGCCGAACGTAAACGCAGGCCGCAATCGCAATTCGTTTTTAGCGGCAGTTGGGGCACGCCCCTGTTTCATGACTAGCCCAAATTTTTTAACTCATAAAATCCTCATTACCGGCATCACGTCCATACATGGTTGGCCAATTTTTAAAAAGCTGCAATCCGTACTCGCGCCTGATACCCTTTTCGGCATTCGTCCTCCGCAAATGAAAATTCCCGCCCAAAGTAATGTTGCGTCCGTCTGCATGACCGATGAAAAAAAATTGCATGAAATAAAAAATTCCTTTCGGCCAACGCATATTATTCATGCCGCCGGCGTATGCGATCTTGATATTGGCGAAGCCAAACCCGCCTATGCCCATGCCATCAACGTTTGCGGAGCCAAAAATATCGCCGCAATTTTCGGACAATCTTGCCATATAACCTATTTGAGCGCCGATCTTGTTTTTTCGGGTGATAATCCCCCGGAGAATGGATACGATGAAACCCATACGCCCGATCCTAAAAGCGTTGTCGGGAAAACATATTTGCTTGCAGAAAAAGAATTTGTGCATTGCCCGAACCATTGTATTGTCCGCATCGGGCTTCCCATGGGAGATTCGATTCAGGGAGAAAAAGGCGCAGTGGATTTCATTGAAAACCGGTTGAAACGGAATTTACCCATGTCGCTTTTCCATGATGAATGGCGAAGCTGCATCGATTGTGATGAATTGGCGGATTTTATTGTTGAAATGGTTTTTAAAAACGCCCGCGGCTTATTCCATTGCGGGGGCACCAAACCGGTAAGCCTCTATGAAATCGGCAGAAAAATCCTGGAAAAGGGAAATTATAATAAAGCTGCTTTGAAATGTTGGTCTCGTCACGACGATGTGAACGGGCCGCCTCGAATCGGCAACGTTCACCTTAATTCATCTAAAACCGAAGCGTTTATTAATAGGAAAATTAAACCCTGGATATACTGATTTGATGACGCACGTAAGGCAAAGAGACATTATGTATATTATGTTTTTATTTTTCTTCGATAAAATCATGCCTTAGTGAAAGGAAAAAATTATGTGCGGAATAGTAGGATATATAGGGAATCGCGAAGCATTCCCGATACTGATCGAAGGCCTGTCCGGACTCGAATACCGCGGATACGACAGTTCCGGTGTTGCTTTATTGGAAGAAGGCAAAAAGCTTGTTGTCTGTAAAGCAAAGGGCAAAGTCGAGCAGCTTAAAACCCTGGCAAAGAAAATGCTCAAAAAAAGCGCCACGCTCGGCATCGCGCATACCCGTTGGGCAACGCACGGCGTTCCCTCGCAAAACAACGCCCATCCGCATACCGATGAAAAAAATACCATAGCGCTTGTTCATAACGGCATTGTGGAAAACTATGCAGAATTAAAAGAAAAACTGCAGAGTGAAGGCATAAAATTCCGGTCCGAAACCGATACCGAAGTCTTGAGCCAACTGGTAGGCAAATTTTACAAAGGCGATTTGGTGGAAGCCGTTTCGCAGGCATTGGCACTTGTCGAAGGTACTTTCGGTATTGCGGTTATTGCCTACGACAAGCCCGAACTGCTGGTCGGCGCCAGACGCGGTTCACCGCTGGTCGTCGGCGTTGGCGATGGGGAATTTTTTCTTGCCTCCGATGCAAGCGCAATCGTTCGCTATACGAAACGGGTCATTTATCTTAAAGATTCCACGCTCGTCATGCTGAACCGCGATAAACATATGATAATGGATTTGGCGAAAAGGCCCATGACCCACGAAATTCAACAAATCGAATATTCGGCCGAAGCTCTCGCTAAAGGCGGTTATGAACATTTTATGCTGAAGGAAATTTTCGAGCAGGCCGAAACCATTCAGAATGCAATGCGCGGCCGGTTATTGACAGAAGAGGGTAGTGCCCGTTTGAACGGGCTTAATGTCGTATTGCCGCAATTACGACAAATCAATCGTATCATCATTGCGGCTTGCGGTACGTCCTGGCATGCCGCCCTTGTCGGCGAATATATGATAGAAGACATCGCCGGGATTAACGTCGAAGTGCAATATGCGTCGGAATTCAGATACAGAAATCCCATTATCGATGCGAATACGTTGGTGTTTGTCATTAGTCAATCGGGGGAAACTGCCGATACGCTTGCCGCACTTCGCGAAGCAGCCAACAAAGGGGCAACCGTTTTAGGTATCTGCAATGCGGTAGGTTCTTCTATTGCCCGTGAAACCCATGGCGGCGTATATTTGCATGCAGGACCCGAAATCGGCGTAGCATCTACAAAAGCCTTTACCTCACAACTCACTGTTTTGGCTTTAATTACATTATTATTAGGCAGGATTCGACGCCTTTCGCATACTGAAGGCACCGATATCGCAAAGGCATTGGCAAAAATACCGGAACAGGTAAAAAAGATATTGAAGCAAAATGATGCAATTAAAGAAATATCAAATAGTTATTATAAATATTCAAATTTCTTATTTTTAGGTCGATCATATAATTTTCCTGTGGCATTAGAAGGTGCTCTCAAGCTTAAGGAAATATCGTATATTCATGCCGAAGGGTATCCGACTGCAGAGATGAAACACGGGCCAATTGCATTAATCGATAAAAATATGCCGAGCCTCGTAATAGCTTTAAAAGACAGTGTTTACGACAAAGTTATTTCCAATATTCAGGAAATTAGAGCAAGAGGCGGAAAGGTTATTGCAATAGCAACCGAAGGTGACAAAAACATTAAAAAGTATGCGGAGCATGTGATATATATTCCGCACACGATTCAAATGTTGAGCCCGCTTTTATCGGTGATTCCGTTGCAACTCTTTGCATATCATATGGCTGCGATGAGAAAATGCGAAATCGATCAGCCAAGAAATTTGGCAAAAAGCGTAACAGTTGAATAGATATTTAAGAAAGATAAAAAATGGCAAATCTTAAAATAGTTCTCACGCCAAATGCCCCTGCTCCCATTGGCCCATATTCTCAAGCCATTGATACTGGGTCTTTTATATTCATTTCCGGCCAAATTCCATTGGATCCGATTACCGGGAATATCGCCGGTAATACGATTCAGGAACAAACCGAACTTGCTTTAAATAACCTTAAGGCAATTTTGGCTTTTCAATCCTTGTCTGTTCAAAACCTTGTGAAAGCCACAATTTTTATCAAATCAATGGCCGATTTTCCAATAATTAATTCTATATATGAAAAAGCCCTTGACGGATGGAAACCTGCGCGTTCCGTCGTCGAAGTCTCTTGCCTCCCTAAAAACGTCATGATCGAAATTGAGGCAATTGCATGGCGGTGAAACAGGAATACCTTGTTAAGCTTGAATTATTTGAAGGACCGCTCGACCTGCTTTTATATCTTGTAAATAGATCTGAAGTCGACATCACCCAAATACAAGTTTCGGTAATTGCCCGCCAGTATCTCGATTATCTCGACCTCATGCGCGAACTTAATATCGACATCGCCGCCGAATATTTATATATGGCAAGTACGTTGATTCGCCTCAAAGCGCGCGAGCTTCTGCCGCAAAGCGAACAGGAGCCCCTGGATGCCGAAGATGGCATTTACAATAGGGAGCAGCTCATCGCCCAGCTTCTTGAGTATAAAAAATTCAAGGAAGCCGCCCATTCCCTTCGCCATTTCGAGGCCGAGCAAATCGGTTGCTTTACGCGCGGTACAACCGAAACGATCGATATGCCCGTTGAAGAAGAAGGTTTGGTCGTTGGAGCGATCAGCGTTTTCGATTTGATCTCCGCTTTCAAGCGCGTTTTGGAGCGGGCTTCAACCGAAGAAGAATTTCAACACAGAGTCGAAATCGACACCGTGCGAATCGACGACCGTATCGAGCATGTGATCCAATTTTTAGACAACGATAAAGAAATTCCTTTTGAAGAACTGTTCCGGGAAGATAAACGTCGTATTGTACTTGTTGTGACTTTTATGGCGATTTTAGAACTTATCAAAATGCAGGAAATACAAATTCGCCAGGAAGCGCAATTCGGAACCATTTTTGTTAAACGTCGTCCTCAAACCGATCGCGAAATTCCACCCATAGAATCCGAATCACCTGTTCCAGAAACTCCACTAGAACCGCATGAATGAAAAAATATCGTCTGCTGAAAAAATTGATAAAACAAATGCCTGTAAAAGTTGCCTAAGACCTTTATATCAATGCTTTTGCAACAAAGTTCAGCCCCTCAATAATTCCACCCGGATATTGCTCCTTCAACATCCTCAAGAACAATATAAGTTACTTAATTCAGCCAAGTTAAGTCAATTATGCCTTACAAATTGCTCCCTCAAGGTAGGGCTTTCCTGGAAAAATTTAGCTCAAGCCATTGATAAAGAAGTAGATAAAAAGAACTGGGCCGTTCTCTATCTTCGCGGAATAGTAGATCCAACTCGTAAAATTGAAATTTTTGACACTAAAAAATGTCTCATGCCTCTTAAGACTAAGTTTGATGGGATCATAGTGTTGGATGGTTCCTGGAAACAATCCAAGGCAATGTGGTGGCGAAATCCCTGGTTGCTCAAGCTCAATCGGATTACCTTAAATCCGGAACACGAGTCGCTCAGGGGTCAATCAAAAAAAGAAGGGCTTTCCACAATCGAAGCAATAGCAATGGCTTTTGATTGTTTAGGCGAAAATGCGGAGATCGGGGATGGATTGAGAAAGCAATACGAAGAATTAATTATTAAACCAAATACATAGTTATAAAATATCTTCTGGAAAGGGCTCCGCCCCTGCGAAGCGTCCCGCAAGGAAAATGCTTTTTATAATCTCAACCCCTAACCCCTTCTCTTATAAAGAGAAGGGGGATATAAACTTGTACTGTATTGTATTTACCCCTCTCATTTAGGAGAGGGGTGGCTGAAAGGGTCAAGTCCTAAAAAATGTTTACAGTTTTTTGTTTTTAATTGTGTGTATTG
>JBBIGR010000029.1:0-63803 GCA_037447435.1 Fibrobacteria bacterium | reverse complement strand
AGAAAAAACAACGGTGCTGAGTATTTCCACTTCGGGAACGACGTCCTGGTTCACCACCTCAAACGGCGTCTATTCGTTCGACGAAGACCAGCGCAGATGGAAAACCTATACTGCCGTTGACGGTCTGAGCGACGATGTGCAGGAGCAGGTTTTCACCACAGGTCAGACAACCCTGTGCAAAAAAGGAAATACCTTCTCCTACCTTAAGCCCACGGAAGACGTTTGGTATCCTACGGAAATCAAAGTCAGCGGTAACGGGTCCGGAAAGCAGAACTGGAAAGCGCATATGGATGAAACCGGGCTCGGTGTCAATGCTCCCGGCGGGCAAAGCGTGAATTTGCTCGGACGCGCCTATTATAAATTGACAAATAAGGCGACCTTCCCCGAGCCGCTTTCCCAAAGCATCGGCAATTACATAACCGACAAAGACCTCGATTCCGTTGTCACAACGGTCAAGATCGATTCGACCGGAAAGTCCGACACCACGATCTCGCTCATTCCCCGATACAAAGATATGCTCTACGGAAACGCGAAAGCCCAGCTCAACCTCAATGCGGATTTGAATAACGGCAGAACGTTCCGCGGGACATTCGACAATACCGATCCTTTGGGCGATTTGCGGTATAGTGCGGAATATCGCGGGTTCGGGGACGACAATTTGCGCAGGCTCGGATGGCGTACCGATCAGAAAACCGATTATTTCCAAAGCACACTCATTAATCCCACGTATTTGGAAGGTGCCGGCATACGAGGGGAATTCGGCGACCGGGTAGGCGATAAAAAATTGCGTCGTGTAAATTCCGGATTTTGGGCAGGCTGGGGAAAAGCCGAATACATGCGCAAGTTGGTTGCTTTTCGTGAAGACAATTTTTACGAACTCGGGGTCCAGAACATAATTACCGAAAGCGTCGAAATAACGGTAGACGGCAAAACGATCGACCCTGCCGATTATAGCATCGAAAGGACAATGGGGCTTTTAACCTTTAAAAACGAAGGTTTGGCAAATCCCGATTCGCGCATAGAAATATCCTGTCAATACCAACCGGTTATCGGCGAATATACTAATGAAATGGCAGCAGCTGAAAATGTCGTTGTGCTTAACGATAAAGTTTCACTAGGAGCTAACGGCGCATATCGCGGAATTAAAGAGCCAAATGCCACGGGAAAGGCTCTTGATACCAACCGCGCGTATGTTGGAAGCGTTAACAGCAAGGTCGAATTAAAATCATCGGACAGCAAACTATTTCTTCGTGCAGTCCCCGAAATATCAGGTAGTTATAATGATTCAATATTAGTGACAAAACAGGGAAATGCGGGAAAATTGGATTTGTATTCGGTTATGTACAATGCGAAAATAAAAGCATCGGCAATGCTGCAAACCCCTGATTTTGTTACAATTGCAGATCAAAATTCGATTTACGGGCGTATTAATCATCAGGCGTCGGGAGAATTTGTCTACGATGTATGGCAACAGTATATGCCGATAACCCTTGGTGCCAGCACAATCGATGCAGCTGCAGGCAATGAATCCCGGGAATATTTTCAATATCTTGTTTCAGCGCCAGATCTTCCTTCGCTTCGTTTGTTCGGCATGTATCAGGAAATGAAAAACTACACCAAGGTCCTGCGCGATTCGCTTCCCAGGGATTCCTTAAAATCAACACGCTGGAATGGCGAAATAGAATCGGAGTGGGGAAAATCGTTCGAGCATTTCGACCGGGTCTGGTACAATGCTTCGTATTCAATCAATCTTATTTCCGATACGGTCGACACGGTCGTTGCAAACCAGTTTACCGGTGCAAATATTCTTCAACCCGTTTTCGAGCAAAAACTCAATCAAAACATTTTTACATGGATCAGATTATCTCCTGTAAAAAAACTACAACTGGAATTAAAAGGCATCTGGCGGTATTTCCAAAGCCTTGATACGAACGCCAAATCCATGCAGTATTCGGGCAACAGGTTTAGGCCCGAGATAAAACTATTTACACAGGAGCTTATTCCCGGCATAACGCTTTTCGGAGATTATATTTACGAAGGAAACGAAGATATACTTAGCCAAGACCTGACGTTCCAAAGCTCGGATCATTCGCTCAACAGCAGTTTGCTCATTGTTCCCGGAATTTATTGGAGTCCGCTCAATCCGTTGCAGGTGAACGCCGGATATTCTTTTACGACAACGCAATGCGATTCGATAAAAAACGCATCCACTTCACAACCCGACACGATAAAGGCTATTGACGGATACACATTGACCGCATCGATCAAACCGATGCTCGATTTTTCCGAAGATTTGCATTTTGCTTCGAGGTTGGAACTTTCAAACACCACTAACTTTTCATTGCTTACCCAAAGCGGGATCAAACTGTATAATGAAGCTAGACTCGCATTTAGGGAAAGAAAGACAAGGCTGGATTTTGATTTAAATTATTTCGACGCAGCATTGTATTCACCTGATTTAGGCACGAAAATCGATTCAATAACCGCAAAATCAAATACTTATGAATTTAGGTTTAAATGGACCGAGCGCTGGGTTCCTAATTTCCGTACAGAAATTCCTATTATTTTAAGCTGGCAAAACATTGATTCCAGTATAATTACACCAACAAGGCTCGCCGACACTTCCACAGGGTATTTAAATTCCATTACCCCCGGCGTCTTATTCGATTGGAGAATTCAGGGAAAATGGATTCGAGAATTTAGGACGCAACTCTATATCGGAGCTGTACTTGCGAATGGAAGTAATTATACATACAGCTCATATGATAAAGCGGAGCAAAACAAGTTGGACATTCAAGTGAAAGCAGGTGCTAACTTTTTTATTCGCATGCTCTTAGATGTTGATTATTTATTCGACCAAAAGAAAATGCTGTATAATTTGGCAGAATTAAAGGCTACGGCTTTATTTTAAAGATATCGGCATTTATTAGTGCTATGGAATAAATTGGAAAATTCCGGCGTATGGATATTCGTATAATAATGGGCTATTATGCTTTGTTTCGGATCCATTTTACTTTGAGGATTTTATGAAGCAGAAAAAAATCGACAGAAGAAAATTTTTGATCGCATCGCTGCAAAGCGCGGCAGGAATCGGCGTCATTGCGGGCTGCGACAAGCGCAGCATCGTTGGCCCGGATGTCCGTTCGCCGTCCGCACCCACCGGACTTTCTCAAAAATTAAGTTTTCTCGCAGGCGCGTCGGCATACAGCATCGACTTGTCGTGGAACGCTCATGACTTGACGGATAATACAGGCGCAAAATCGGAAACCGCCGTCACGTACAATATTTATCGGAAAACCGATTTGCAATTGTCATTTGACATTAATCCGCTTGCAGCCCATCTGCAATCGACTGGCTATTCGGATATTTCCGCCGAAGTCCAATCCGCATTCCAACGGTTAAACGACAACCCGAACATTGTGTTTCAATATAAAATTTCCGCTGTGGACGTCTCGGGAAACGAAAGTGACTATTCGGTTGTTTTATCCATTCCCATAAAACCCTTTGTGGATGTTTTTGTCGTGACAAAACCGGAAATTTATGGGAAAAATGCAGATGGAAAAATGGCTTTTCAACCCGAAGTCGCAAAATCGATGCTCAATTCCGCTTTGATGAAAATGACAAATCAGATAACCGTTGCATCGGCCTGGGAATCGTTGTTTCCAAATTTGACAGCCGATAAGCTCGTCGGTATTAAAATCAACACGCTTGCGGGAATGGGCGGCGTCAATACCCAGCCCGTGGTCGTCGACGCCATCGTATACGGGCTTACGCAAATGCTCGGCGGGACCTTTCCCGCATATAACATCATTGTTTTTGACGACCGCAGCCCTACCGACCAAATGAAAAGTGCCGGTTACATTCTCAGAAATGTTCCCGGAACCTATCGGATCGCAAGTACCAACTACAACACCACCCTCGACAGTTCGGTGCCGGTAACAACAAAACAGCCGAGCTCTCAGTTGTGGGGCACGACATTCAGTGTTGCGGGCATCACGCAACAATTCAGTAAAATTGTCGATGCCGTTGATTATCTCATTAATGTCCCTGTTTTAAAGGACCATATTCAGGCCGGCATAACGTTTTCCATGAAAAACCTATACGGTATTGTTAACGCTCCGCAGGCAATGCACGACAATATGTGCTGTCCATTTATTCCGGCTTTATACAATACTCCGGTGAACGGCGCGACTGTTAAAGACAAAATCCGGCTTATTGTCGGCGATGCATTACTTGCCTGTTTTACCGGCGGGCCGACCGGCGCCCCCAGTAAATATGTAAACACGATTATCATCGGCACCGATCCAGTTGCAATGGACAAATGGGCGTTAGATACGATCAATGCGAATCGCAGCGCAAAAGCGCAAATCGCATTTGGTCCTGACAAAGATGCCCGCCATGTTTTCGTCGCATCATTGCCTCCTTACTCATTGGGTTCGACAAATTATAAAGTCCAGGAGGTCTTGTGACCGTTTTCCGGAATTTTAAATACGTTGCTCTGACATCATTTTTATTGACTTGCCTTATTTTCGGCTCTTGTAGGGTGAGTCAGAATCCCGAAGCTGCTGCGGATCCTGCAGATTTGCTCCCTATTGATAATGATATAAGCGGGTTTTTAAAAAAAGGATCAACTTCGGTCATGACCGATCAACAATCGATTTTCAATGCCATTAACGGGGAAGCCCAACGTTATATCGATTACGGTTTCATGGAAGGCGTAAAACAGCTTTATAGCAATGGAAGCGTCGATATTGATATACAATTATTTAATCAGGGGGATGAAACAAATGCCCAAAATCTTTTCGAACGGTTTTATCCAACATCTCCCGAGCTTATCAGTCAGAAAAACCCCATCGTCGTTATCGATCATTCCCTTGCCAGCGGTTATCAAATATTGTACGTAAAAAAGAATATTTTTCTCAGGATTTCCACAACCGAGAAATCCGATTTCGCCTTAAACATGGCAAAACAATTTTATTGGAACATAGACAAAAAAATCGGTATTGGCGGATAAAATCACGAAAACCAATTATTTTCATTTTAAACGACTTTTTCCTTACTAAAAAAGGAGCTTTATAGTGGTTACCAGAAGAGACTTTCTAAAAACAGGGAGCGCCGCAGCTGCTACCGCAGCATTTACGTCCGTCAATGTTTTGGCCGAAGATGTGAAAAAACCCGTTGTTGCCGTTGCTAAAGGAAAGCCCGAGGAATTGGTAAAAAAGGCGATTACCGCCCTCGGTGGCATGCAGAATTTCGTCAAAAAAGGAGACCGCGTCGTTTTGAAAGCAAATATGGGTTTTCCAAACCCTCCCGAATGGGGAACGACAACGCATCCCGTCATCGTAAAAACAGCTGCCGAGCTTTGTCTCGAAGCCGGCGCCCAACGCGTGATCGTTATCGACAATCCGCTCCGCGACGGAAAAGTGTGTAAGGAAAAAAGCGGAATCGGGGCCGCTGTCGAAGGAATGAAAGGCGTGGTCATCGCTTTGCTTGAAGATCCAAAATTTTATCAAGACACCCCGATTCCCGGCGGCAAACAGCTTAAAACGACCTCGATTGCAAAAGAAGTTCTCCGTGCAAATTGCATCATCAACGTTCCAACTGCAAAATCCCATTCCGCAACCGGCGTCAGCCTCGGCATAAAGAACCTTATGGGCCTTATATGGGACCGCAAGGTTATGCACGAGCAAATGGAATTGAACCAGGCGATTGCAGACCTTTTACTGGTCATTAAACCGACCTTGACAATTGTTGACTGCGTGTATGCCTTGCTGACAAACGGGCCGGGAGGTCCCGGAAAAACCGAAGAATTGAACATGGTTGTCGCAAGCGCGGACCCTGTCGCGGCGGATTCATATACCGTCGGTGTTGCCCGTTGGTATAACCGGGAATTCAAAGGCGCACAGGTAAAGCACATTAAAAACGCCTACGACATGGGACTCGGTCAGATCGATGTCGATAAAATGGATGTAAAAATAGTTTGATGAAATTTTCGATTTTATTCGATGCATGATTTTCGGGGCGGCCCCCAAACCGCCCCACTAATTCCAAGACCTATTCATTACTACTAAAAGAGGATTTTCCAATAATGAGGTTGTCAACATTCCGCCGCTTGACGCAGGCCGTATCTTTTCTTCTTTTTATCGTTATTTTTCTATTTACCACTTATCCGAACGCGACGAAATTTCCATTGGATATTTTCCTTCGTTTCGATCCTCTGGTCGCTTTTGTCGCAATGGCAGGTTCGCGGGCGATCATAGCCACCATGCTTTGGTCCGTCGTTTTGCTCGGTCTCACCGTGGTGTTCGGGCGGTTTTTTTGCGGGTATATTTGCCCGCTCGGCACGCTTATTGATTTTTCGGATTTCATTGTTTTGGGGAAAAAGCACAAAAAAGAATCCGGCGAACCAAAACCCAATCGCCGCGTCAAATATTACATTTTGACCGGCGTTATCCTCGCTTCATTGCTCGGCGCGAATTTCCTCGGATTTTTCAGTCCTATGTCCATCGCACCGCGAATATTCACCTTGGTCATTTTTCCGCCGCTTTTATGGCTGGTCACCGCGACAATCGATTTATTGCGACCCGCACTGGTGGGTATGGGGCTCGACAATTTCACACAACTCGATTTCGGCAGGGTTTTCTTTGCAACCGGAATAGCGACGCTCGTGTTTTTCGTATTCATTATTGCGGCAAATTATTGGAGAAAACGGTTCTGGTGCCGATATATATGCCCCACGGGCGCGTTTATTTCCATTTTTTCCCGTTTCGGCATTTTTAAACGAAAAGTAAATCAGGAAACCTGTACCGATTGCAAGCTTTGCAATAGCAAATGCGACATGCGTGCAATCGGCAACACTGCTAAAACCACCATTTTATCCGAATGTACGGTATGCGGCGATTGCGTTGACGCATGCAAAAAGAAAAGCATTTCGGTAGGTTTCGGCCTATTCGGATTTTCGGGAAATGACGCAAAGCTCAATGTTCAGCGTCGCGGTTTCATTCAAGCTTCGGCCGCGGGACTTGCCCTTGCCGCAACGGTACGCGCAGGAATCAACAGCATTAAAAATATTCAGGGCCGCTTTATCCGACCACCCGGGTCTTTGCCCGAAAACGAATTTTTGGCCCGATGCATACGTTGTGGCGAATGTATGAAAGTATGCAAGACCAACACGCTTCAACCGGCAAGCCTTGAAATCGGATTCGAAGGGCTCTGGACCCCACATAATGTTATGCGACACGCGCCGTGCGAAAAAGAATGCAATATGTGCGGCCATGTGTGCCCGACCCAGGCGATACGAAAGCTTGATATTGAAGAAAAAAAATTCGTAAAAATGGGTACCGCGGTCATAGACCGTTCCCGTTGTATAGCCTGGGAACAGGACAAGCTTTGCCTCATTTGCGGCGAAATTTGTCCGTTTAACGCCATCGAAACCCGTATTGTCGATAATTTCACCGGTAATTTCAAACGGCCCTTTGTACTCGAAGACAAATGCACCGGATGCGGGTATTGCGAAAAAGCGTGTCCCGTTTACGGACGAGGAGCCATAGAAATTTATTCCATCGGTGAAGAACGGAAAAACACGGGGTCCTATATTACCGAAAGTAAAAAGAAAATCAGGGAAGTCCACGACATGCACGAGGCATCATACAATGCGGACCAAATGGGCTCCGGGGGCGAATCCGCACCCGGTCAAGCAGGTTTCTCGGCTTCGTCGTCCCCGAAACAATCCGCACCGGTTGCTCCGGCGCCGGCCGCGGAAGAGTTGCCCAAAGGATTTTCGGAATAATACGGTAGTTAATAGAGAGCCTACGAGGCGATTATTCTTCTGAAAATGACGGCAATTCTAAAGGATTTGAATGGCCGTCATTTTTTTATCGGCTGTTTTTTTCCGTTAGCCTGTCTACAATATCATTGGCGGAAACACCTTCAGTTTCGGCATGAAATGATCTGACTATCCTGTGGCGCAAAACATTACCTGCCGCGCGTTTTATGTCGTCGATGTCGGGCGTGGGCCGCATGTCGAGCACCGCAAACGCCTTGGCTGCAAGTACCAGGCTTTGCGAAGCGCGAGGACCCGCTCCCCAGGTTATTAACTGTTGGATATCTTTGGGACAAGCTTCGTCCGAAGGACGAGTAGACCGTGCCAGCCGTACCGCATAATCAATGACCGAATCCGCAACCGGGACCCGTCGCACCAATTCGCAAAACGCCGCAATCTTTTGTCCGTCTAAAACATGGTTGATGGATTGCTGATGATCCGACGTCGTCAGCGACGCGATCGCCTTTTCATCCTCGAACGACGGATAACCCATTTCCATTGAAAACATGAAACGGTCCTGCTGGGCTTCGGGCAGCGGATACGTTCCTTCTTGCTCTATGGGATTTTGGGTCGCCAGCACCCAGAACGGTGCGGGTAATTTGTATGTGGTACCCGACGAAGTAACTTCGTGTTCCTGCATCGCCTGCAATAAGGCAGACTGGGTTTTAGGCGGCGTCCGGTTAATTTCGTCGGCCAGAACGATATTCGAAAAAATCGGGCCGTTGACAAATTTAAATTCCCTGTTTCCCGCGGCATGGTCTTCGAACAGGATTTCCGATCCGGTAATATCCGATGGCATGAGATCGGGGGTGAATTGGATACGGTTGAACGAAAGCGACAAGCATTGCGCAAGGCTGCGTATCAATGTGGTTTTCGCAAGACCGGGCACTCCGATGAGCAGCCCGTGGCCGCCGCATAAAAGGCATGCCAACAAATCATCGACAACGGCGATCTGGCCGATAACCTGCTTCGACAATTCCGCTTTTATATCCTTTACTTTTACACCGACTTCGGCAAGCAATTCCCTGTCGTTCATATAAGCCTTATTGTTTTTGTTTTGAAATTTCCTTTAAACTGACATGCATTCTAAAATAATAAAACAGCCCTACCAGCGTGACGGTAATGTAAGCGACCGCATGGCTTAAAACCGTGACTGCCCCTGCGGTATCGCGCGAAACACCGCAAAGCATTAGCCCCTGTAAAAACACCGCGTGCAACGTGCCGACATAGCCGGGCGACAGCGGAATGGCGGCGCCGAACGCGGCAAAAGCTTGTGAAAATACGCCGTGCGAAAGTGTAAAGGCCGAACTGCGGACGAGTATCACTATACTGTATGCGTAACAGGCAATGATGCAAAACGATAATACTATGATCGCGAGGCTTTTTTGCCAGGAAAACGTCCAATCCAAATTGGAGATGATTTCTCCGCCAATCCGTAAAAGCCGCGCCCTGATTTTTTCCGGTATCAGGCGGATACCGAGGATTTTTTTTCCAGTTTGTTTAGCCCATTTCGGATATAATGCGTATGCGACAAGGGAAAAAATCCCAGCGCAGAATAAAATGCAAAACAATATCGCAAAGGTGTCCATGGTATAGGTCTTGACATTTGCGGCCGCAACGCTCGAATGAGCGAGCGACGGCAGCGTAAAAACAGGCACAAAAAAACAGGCCAAAAAGACCAGGGTATCGAGAATCCGTTCAAGAATGACCGACCCGACACTCACGGCACCGCCATAGCCGGCGTTTTTCCATAACAACATTGCGCGGGCGACTTCCCCAAGCCGGGCAGGCAAAATGTTGTTTATCATAAAAGCAATGATAATGATGGGGAACAATTTTTTCCGCTGCTCTTTGGAGCAGGTTGGCAAAAGCAGCGAAGCGCGAACCGAGCGCAACCAAATCGACATGAGTGCCAAAACCGCGACAGCCGCAATGACCAGCGGACTCGTATGCATGACTTGAGACAATAAGCGGTGGGGATTAACCATGGTGAAAAACACATAGAACCCCCCCGCCGCAAGAACGATGCCGGCGACCCATTGGAGTACCGGCTTTATTTTCATTCGTTACCCATACGGTAAAACACAAGTCCCGAAAAACACTTGGGAAAGAAATTCGTCGACTTTTGCGGCATCCGCTCGCCGCCCGACACGATCGTGTTGATTGTTGCAATGTCGAGGGGACGAATGAAAAATCCGCCGCGGAATTCCGCGTTTGCCCTGGGGCCGGTCACCCGTTCGAAAGCGGCCAGTGGATCGTTGACATAATCAATAAGATCGTGCAATACCGTGCCGTCGAGCGGCAGGCCGAGCAATCGATTGACAACGATCGAATTTATCGTCGAAACATTGAGCTTGTTCCACACGGCCGACATCTCGTGCGGATTGTCGGCCAAATATCTTTCGCCGGCATTGTTCAGAACGAGGCCGAACATCTCTTTTTGTGCCGCATCGCAGAACAACATATCGTATCCGGAATCCGATGCCATGAACGTTTTTACCTGAGAAAAATCGGGCTTTCCTAAACTCTTAACTGTAAAGAACGTCGAAAGTGCTTGCGGCATAGGGGTCGCCAAGGCTCCTGGCGACGTCCTGACGAGCCGGTGAAAGGGCCGTATCACGAGCCCTGGATCGGCCATCGATACCAGCGCCATGACCGCATACCCTGCGGCGGGGTTATTGGTGTCGCGGAAATATTTCAGACATGTCTCATATCGATGGTGGCCGTCGGCAATCAGTATCGATTTGTCTTTCATTGCACTTGTCAATGATGCGATCGCCCGGGTGTCCTGGGTCGTATAGAGTGAATGCTTTACGCCGCCTTCGGACTCAAAAGTGCCCACCGGCTTGCTTTGGACGCAGGAGGCGATCGTCGAATACAACGAACCGTTCTCATCGGGTACTATGCCGAAAATGAGTTCCGATTGCGTGGCCGTTGCCTGGAAAAGCTCATAGCGGTCTGCTTTCGGTCCTGTCAGGGTGTATTCATGCGGGTGCACGATGCCCTGGTCGTAGTCTACCAGTTTGACAAGAGATATTATCGCGGTCCGCCGATACGATTTCGCATTATCGCCCGATCCGATCGAAAAATCCTGCGTATATGCATACAAAGTCGGCAACTCGTCCTGCTTCAATACTCCGGATTCGATCCACGAGTCAAGAAATTTCGCGGCGCGGCCGTGGCGATCTTTGTTTTCCTTGTCAAAAGATTCCTTTTTGTTCTGGATGACGCGCACTACGTTATGCTCGTCTTTTGCGTATAACGCGTCGATCATGGCTCCGTCGATCATGTCGTACGGCGGCGCAATATAACGGGAAAGGTCCTCTGATTTTTCTACGTTAAACCGATAACCGCGGAAGGGTTGAATGTCTGCCACTTTTTCTCCTGCTATAATTATGATATGATATTGTTCTTTACACGCCACTCATCTTCCGATTCGAACAAATCGGAAAGCCGGTCTATTCCCAGCAGACTAAGCCATGTGTAAACATCGTTATTCGGTGCGATAATGCTTATTTTCCGTTCGCCCACAATCCTGACCGTTTGCACGATCACCGTGATCATGGAACTGTCTATACTATCGAGTTGCGACAAATCGAATACGACGGACGGTTTTATTTTTCCGGTCAAATGTTCCTTGATACGCGCCATGACGCTGTCGAGCTCCGGGAAAAACGTGGACGGCGTCCACCGGTCCTGGAATTGCATGGAATATCTGTACCACCCGCCGGTTTCCGATATTTCTAAATTCATATTTTTTTCCCGGTTCGAAGAGATGTCTCTTTTGCAAGGCTAAACGCAGCGTGCTGTATTGTAATTATAAATTCATTGTCGTTTGCGTTAAAATCGATTCGCAAAAGCTTTTCCGATGAATACTGCAAATTCCCAATTCCCGCACCTTTTTACGATGCAATTCCGTCGGATATCCTTTGTGAAGGGCAAAACCGTATTCGGGAAATGCATCGTGATATTCCATCATGATCCTGTCGCGCGTCACCTTGGCGATAATCGATGCGGCCGCGATGGAAGCGCTTTTTGCGTCTCCCTGGACCACGGTCTGCTGCTTGCTGCGATCCAAAGTCGATATGAAAACGTTACCGTCTATCAGAGCCAATGTCCATGGCGCGTTCAGGCCGTTTAGCGCGCGTTGCATTGCCAGCAGGCTTGCATGCAAAATATTGATTTTGTCGATTTCCTGAGGCGTGGCAATGCCGACCGCCCATTTGACTTTTGTCGTAATTTCCGAATATAAGGCTTCCCGTTTTTTTTCAGAAAGTTTTTTTGAATCATCGACGCCGATGATCCGCTCATCCAAATCGAGTATCGCCGCAGCGGCAACGACCGGCCCTGCAAGCGGACCTCGGCCGGCCTCGTCGACGCCGGCTATGCAATGGCCTTGCTTTTGTACAATTTCCCGGTCGAAGGAATACAGGGCTTGCGTATTGTCAGACTTGGCCATATACTTTCCGGCCCTTCACCGTTATTGCGCCCTTGCCGATTGCGCGGCATACTTTCCACAAATTCGCATGCTCGAGTTGCAATACGCGTTGCGCCAGCGTATGCGCGTCGTCGGTGTCCAAAACATCGGTGCTTGCCTGAAGAATAATTGGGCCGTGATCGTATTCCTCATCCACAAAATGAACCGTAATTCCCGAAATTTTTGCACCGTAATCGAGGACCGCCTGATGCACTTTTTCACCGTACATGCCTTTTCCGCCGAACGACGGCAAAAGACCGGGATGGATATTGACGATGCGGTTCCTGTAAGCGGCTATGATTGGCGAAGGGATTTTTTTCATATAGCCCGCGAGCACGATCAGGTCCGTATCGTATTTGGAAAGCTCGCCGAGCAATTCGTCGACATAAGCCTGTTCCGTTGAAAAATGGGACGGTGAAATATGCCTGACCGGAATGCCGTTTTTTTTTGCACGTTCAAACGCCGCGGCGCTACCGTTGTTGCCGATGCAAACGCATAATGTCGCATCCAATTCCCCGCTCTTTACTTTGTCTATGAGCGCCTGGAAATTCGATCCGCCTCCCGAAGCAAATACCGCGATATTCATGGTGCCTAAATCCGTTCGACGTTGGTGACTTTACCCGTGGCAAAAGAAACTTTGTATTTGTATCCGCTCCAGGTCACCGTATTGGTAAATGCCGTTCTCATACAGCTGAGTAAAAATATCCATAAGGTCACGGGATGCAAAAGCATGAACGTCCCGAACCGGGGCATTGTCCCGAGTAACGGGTACATCAAATCCGAAGCGAATTTGCCCAGCCACAGCATGAGTCCTGCGCCGCCGCCCATTGCGAAAAATGAATATTTGGTAGTGAGCCCCATTATCAACGCTATCGGCAACCACAAGAGGGTCACCAGTGCTACGGCGATAATCGGGATTGCGACGCACCACAACGGTTTTTGATACGCTTTTAAGAACATCATCTGCCGCTCAAACCATCGCGTTGCAGCCCGCACGCTGGTGATAAGATCATCGGAATGGGTTATGCAGGTGGGCACCAAAATTGACCGTTTTTTGTGTTTCTTGACAAGTTGCGAAAGACTGCTGTCGTCCACCACGGTTTCGCCCCAGCGGGCCGCAACGCCGATATCGTCGAAATCCTTGCGCCGGATCGCCATCGAGCCGCCCCAAATGCCGACGCTCCCCGAAAACGATGCAAAGCAATACAAGGTATACAAAAATGAATTCATATAAAAATGGGTTTGTTGTCCGAGCGACCGTCCTTCGGCATGCAGCCATCGAAACCCCGTCGTTACCGACAATTTCGGGTCGGAAAGCGGCAAAACGAGTTCCGACAACCACTCGGGTTTCGGGGAAATATCCGCATCTGCAAACACATAGATTTCCGGATTTTTCGCTTTTTTTACCGCCTCGATCTGGTTCCAGTTTTTCTGCGCGCATCCTTTCGTAAGACCGGCCACGACAAGCGAAGCGCGAGGATTGTCCTTCAAAACGGCTTTTATGGTTTCAACGGCACCGTCGGTTTCGCTTTCTACCGTGTAAATCACTTCGTAATCGCTGTAATCGAGTTTGCAGAAAGATCGGAGGTTCGTTTCAAACCCTTTGGTGGTTCCCTTGCAGGGGACAATGACGCTGCAGCGAGGACGAAACGACGGGTCGAATCTAGGTCTCAGGGTTTTGAAATAAATGACACGCTGATACAGCACGGTAAAAAAGGTGCATATGAACGTTCCGACTGCGGCACAAGCTGCTAAAATAAACAAAAGACGGGTCCAAAGATGAGGACCCCACAGCACATCCAGCATTATTCGATCTCCTTAAAAAAGGGCTAAGACTTTACAGGGACTTCAAAGGTCTTCCATACTATTATAAACCAAAAAATAACTTCCTGCCGGGGTATAAGAAATTCTAAATTGAATATTAAAGATTCAAAATTAGAGATTTTTACAATTTTTACTTTTCAATCTTTAATCTTGAATCGTCATTATTTGCCTTTTCTATTTCTTTTTTCCATTATCGCCTGCTGTTTTTGCCGTTTTAACCTGGTTTCTCCCGCCTTCCTTTGCCTTATAAAGGGCCTTGTCTGCGGAGTTTATCACATCCATTATCGAAACCCCGGACTGCTCCTTGCACGAAACTCCGATGGAAACGGTAACGCTTAATGCTTTTTTTCTGGTTTTTGTTCTCATTTTTTCTATTGCTGCGCGGATATTTTCGGCAATCGGCTCAACGTTTCGAATTGTTTTTTGCGGAAAAAACACGATCATTTCCTCGCCGCCGTACCTGCAAACCGTTCCGCTCGGTACCACTTCGTTTTGTATCGCCTGCGCAACGGCATACAGGACCTGGTCGCCGGCCTGATGCCCGTAGGTGTCGTTTACTTTTTTAAAATGATCGATGTCCACCATGGCGATCCCGAACGGCGGCGCCACGTTCAAATTGCTTTGCTCGGAAATGATCTTCGAACAATAATCCCTATTGTAAATATGCAGGAGCGGATCGTAGGCGATTCTTTGTTCCATGCGCAAAAACCAATGCACGAGCACTGCTGCGGTACAATACAACGGCATGGCGGTAAAAAGAAGGAGTTCTACCGGATTGACGCCATGATAAAATATACGGGATGTCCAGGCGCAGGCGAAAAAAAGCGCCCATCCGGCCAGAAGACCGCCCAAGAAAAATTCCTTGCGCACACGCCAGACGCTGAACAGCAGTACCAAGATGAAAACGATGCAGCCGAGAAAGAACCGGATATCCCAAATCGTGTCTGGCTGCAACACCAGCGCCCACGAGGTCACAAGCGCCGATGTCCTGCCGACAATCAATAAAATTCCTTCCACGGTTATGATGCTCAAGGTGACGGTGCGAACGATGCGGTATTTGACAAAAGAAGGAACGAAAAGGATGCCGAGAGTATTGATAAACATGAGACAATACAATGCAAGGGTATATGTGCGCCCGACAAAAGGCAAGGGCAGCGGATAAACGAACCGCACGAATACGAAATAGGCGATGCCGAAAAGACCGGTAAGGTATCCGAGCAGATACACTTTAAGGTTATGGACACGCGGATAGGAAAAATGCCCGGCAAAAAAAGCCGTGACCGAAAAAATCAAACCGAGCAACGGCAATATGGAACAGTAGAGTTCTTTATTCGAGGGATACGGATAGGTGATGCCGAAGTAAAGTGCCACAACGCAGGTCAAAAACGCGCTCGCAAAGAAAAATAATCCCCATTGCTTTTTTGTATTCATTTTCCCGAAACGGAATTCCAATTTCTTACAATAGCAATGGCGTCGCGCATTTTGTAATGGTTCTTGACACCCGGTTTTATTTCGACGCCGCTATTGAATTCGACGGCATACGGCGCCACATTTTGCAAAGCGTCGCGGATATTGGTCGGGCTCAAACCTCCTGCAAGAATGATATTCGGATAGACGTTTGCCGCTTCACGGGCTATGTTCCAGTCAAAAGTCTTGCCGCTGCCGCCGTACGTTTCACTCCAGGTATCCAGCAGGTATCCCGCAACCTTATACTTCGACAGGGTATTCAAATCGAATTTCGGGCTTACCGCAAACGCCTTGACAACAGCGCACGATATGCTGTGGGCGAATTCCGGCGTTTCGTTCCCGTGCAATTGTACCGTGTCGATTCCGCTTTGGGCGAACGCGCTTTGAATGAACGTTTCGTCTTCGTCGACAAACACGCCGACTTTGGTCACAAACGGCGGAAGCCGTTTAATTATTTCCCGGGCGGTCGCGGGCGGAATGTAGCGCGGGCTTTTGGGATAAAAAATAAATCCCAATGCGTCAACGCCGAGGCTCACCGCTATTTTGGCGTCTTCGTAATTCGTTATCCCGCAGATTTTAATTTTTATCGGCATAAAATCATTAGCTCAATAATTCCTTAATTGCCGCTTTCGGGTCTTTTGCACGCATCAGGGTCTCTCCCACAAGCAAGGCCGATACTCCTACTTTGTAAAGCTTTTTCGCCTGTTCGCCGTTTTCGATGCCGCTTTCCGATACCAGGATGATTTCTTTCGGTATATGGGGCGCGATTTTCATCGTGGTCTCGATATCGGTTTTAAACGAATTGAGATTTCTGTTGTTCACCCCGATGCATTGCGGCAGCGGCGAAAGTTTGAACGCCCTATCCATTTCCTTAGTATCGTGTATTTCCAGCAGCACGTCAAGACCGAATTCCCGTGCCGCGCAAAAAAGTTCCTGCATTTGCATATCCGACAAACATGCCGCGATAAGCAGCATGGCATCGGCGTTCATCGATGCGGTTTGTTCGACTTGCAGCGGATCGATGATAAAATCCTTGCGTATGACCGGAAGGGCTACGGTGTCGCGGGCCTCTTCGAGATAGCGTTGCGATCCTTGGAAAAATTTCTCATCGGTTAATACGGACATTGCTGCGGCGCCGCCTTTTTCATATGCCGCGGCGGTTTTTTTATGGTCGAAATTAGGGGCAATAAGCCCTTTGCTCGGCGATGCTTTCTTGATTTCGGCAATAATCGAAACGGCATTCTCGCGTTTTAAATTCGCTATGAACGGCCGTTTTTCCAAGGAACGGGGAACCAGGGAAGCTTTATTCTTTTTAAGAAGCGCAACTTCTTCCTTTTTTGCGGCAATAATGGTATCGAGAATGGACTGCATGCTGCTTATAGTCCTGCGATGAAATTTTTAATCAGTTTTTTTCCGTCTTGCGTCAAAATAGCCTCAGGATGAAATTGTACGCCTTCTATGGGAAAGCTTTTATGGCGAACGCCCATGATGAGTCCGTCTTCCGTGGTGCTTGTTATTTCAAGACAATCGGGACAAGAAGCTTTCTCTATAATAAGACTGTGATACCGCGTTGCGGTAAACGGATTTGGCATTCCTTTGTAAATCGTTTTCCCGTTATGATGGATTTGTGAGACCTTGCCGTGCATGAGATACGGGGCCCGAATGACTTTGCCGCCGAAAGCGTAGCCTATAGACTGGTGGCCAAGACATACGCCCAGAATCGGGACCGTTGGCCCGAACGTTTTTATCGCCTCGACCGAAATCCCCGCTTCTTTGGGCGTGCAGGGGCCGGGGGAAATAACGATTGCATGCGGGGACAATTCCTTGATTTGCTCAAGGGAAATTTTATCGTTGCGAGCGACCTGCAGTTTTCCCGTATACAGTTCGCCGAAGTATTGCACCAGATTGAAGGTAAACGAATCGTAATTATCTATTATCAATATCACGGCAACATCAGTCCCTTCCGATAATTTTTTTCGCGTCGTTAATGGCGCTAAGCATCGCGCCGGCCTTGTTCATAGTTTCGTCGTATTCCTTCGACGGTACGGAATCGGCGACGAGCCCTGCGCCGGCCTGGATATAGGCCATATTGTCTTTGCAAACGACCGTGCGTATCACGATGCACGTGTCCAGCGATCCCGAAAAATCGATATAGCCGAGCGCGCCGCCGTAAATGCCGCGCCGCACGGGTTCGAGTTCGTCTATTATTTCCATGGCCCGAATTTTCGGCGCGCCGCTGAGGGTCCCTGCGGGAAAGCACGAAAACAACGCATCCAAACTGTCAAGCCCTTCTTTGAGCTTGCCAGAAACGTTCGATACCAGGTGGATGACATGCGAATATTTTTCCACATGCATCATCTCTTCGACCTTCACCGTGCCGCTTTCGCATACGCGGCCCACGTCGTTTCTTCCCAAATCAACAAGCATGATATGTTCGGCAATTTCCTTTGGGTCTTTCAATAAATCCGCAATGAGCTTTTCGTCGTCGGCTTCGGTTTTTCCGCGCGGTCTTGTTCCCGCAATGGGGCGGACTTCGACGATTTTGTTCTCGACCCTGACCATCATTTCGGGTGAAGCGCCGACGACCTTGGTGCCGTTTATAGACAAATAATACATATACGGCGACGGGTTGACCGTCCGCAAAATACGGTATAAATCGAAGGGATTCATGTCCACCGAAACGCTCATGCGCTGCGAAAGAACGATTTGGAAAATATCGCCGGCAAGAATATATTCCTTGGATTTTTCAACCGCGGCCTCATATTGCTGCCTGGTGAATGTCGAGGTTGTGTTCGTGACGTCGTTTACATGAAGCGCATTGGATGCGAGCCGGACCGCGAGTTTGTCTTGTAAACTCCCCAGTGAGTGGCAGGCATTTTTGTACGCCTGTTCTATGGGGCCGTCTTCGTCGGTATGTATCGTCGTTATCAAAAGCAGCTTATGTTCTTTATTATCGAAGGCAATGATGTCTTTGTAAAACCCGAAAAATATTTCGTCAAGCAGTCCCGACTCCGGGTTTTTGTCCGGAATGGTTTCAAATAGACGCACGGAATCGTAGGAAAAATATCCAACCGCGCCGCCGCACAACCGCGGTAAATCGTCACTGTGTACCGCTTTATATTTCGAAAGCAAATTCCGGAGTTTTCCGATAGAATTTCCCGTCCCTTTTTCCGAAATCCTGCCGCTTATTTCCCAATCGTTTTTATTGCTTTTAAAGGTTAAAAAAGGCTTGGCGCCGATAAACGAATATCGGGCGACCTTGTCTCCCCCGCTCACGCTTTCGAGCAGAAAGCTGTACGGTTCGTCTTTAAAAAGTTTAAGCCATACGGAAACCGGCGTTTCCGTATCTGCCAAAATCCTCGTACAAACGGGTATGACATTGCCTTTTTCCGCCAGTTTTTTCACTTGTTCAAGCGATGGTGTTATCATATTTATATCTTTATGAAAATGTGAGCATAAAACCCTTGTTTGAAAAATTACAATATGGATGAATATGGGAGTGCGATTAAGGAAGATATGCTGCTGAACTGTTTTCAGGTTTGGATTTCATTATCCTTTTATCGGCACCGAAGAAATCCTTGCGCCTCAAGTTTCCGCTCAAGTTTTGCAAATTCTCTATGGCTAGCCACTTCCACAACACCATCGACATCGTTTGTTGGGCGTACCCAATTCCAAAGATGTTTTGGCACATATAAAGGGACAACACATCCGCCGACAAAGAGAATCTCCTCACCAATTTTTTCGAAGACTGTGGCGACGGTCTCTATCATATCAATGCTTGGGTGATTCACTCAAGAAATTCTCCTTTCCTTTAAGAAAATTTCTGATTTGTTCGACTGCTGCTGCTTGCTCTCGAATCTTCCCAGTTCTTAATGCATCCAATAGAGATATAATGGCATACCATTGCGCGTCTTTCAAAGCAATAATTGGCACGTTTGGATGGAGCGGTTTGAGCGCTAATCCGCGTTCGGGCCCATCAACACATGCCCAAACAGGCATTTCTCCTGGAAGTAAGGAAAATTTTAATGAGAGTACCGGGCCTCCTACACCAGTAGGAAGACCGCGATCCAATCCCTGAAATTCTGCAGGAAAAACATATTTAAAACCGTGAGTAAGAAATTCCTCCATAGCTAATACAACAATTTTTCTCTGCGTTGGATCATAAAGCCGGCTAAGGGCTAAACGTTTCAAAGCGGCATGGACTTCCGAAGCGCTTAATCCTACAGCATGCGCGACCGCAGCTATTGTCCAGTCCCTATTCCTATAAATAAATATTTTCAACCCAACAAGAATGTCTTGCGATTTCAACATACAGGGTCATTCCTTTCCAAGTATTCCATATTCGCGAATCGCGAATATGGAATATACTATTTAAATACGATATGGGCAATAAATAATGTTCAAACATTCTGATGCATGCGCTTGATCGGTAATAAGTGGAAAGGCGCGGTTAGTGCAAGAAAGTTGAAAATATTCCTGATGTCCTACTTTTACCGGCCCTTTTCCAATGCCGAAACGCCGGCCATGATATCCAGTATTTCCTCGGTTATTCCCGACTGGCGTTCCTGGTTGAATTCACCCGTGAGCGCCTCAAGGTGGTCGGCAATGTGTTTTTCGGCAATTTCCATGGCAATGAGCCGCATGGTATTCTCGCTGAACAGCGATTCTATCAGGCCGCCGAACAATTCCGCATAGAGATAATGCGACACCAGCGCCTTTCGTAATTCCACCGGCGTGATCGTCACCAGCGGCACGATATTTTTTTTCTTTTCCCTTTTCGACAAGGCCTCGAGCCAAAGCGGATCGGGCGGCAGTATCGAACGGCAAACCGGTTCTGAAACAATCGTCGATTTCATGCGGTTGTTCACCATGAAAATAGCCTCGACACAATGTTCGATTTTCCATTGGTCAAGTATCGTCAGGAGTTGCTCCAACACAATCGGAATCGACTGTACCGAAACCGGCATCGCAAGGCGCTCGCGGACAAAAACTCCGTATCCGTCGAGCTTTCCGGCGAGCCGTTTTCCCAAAACGCAGACTTGCGACGGTTCCTTATTACCGTCTGCGAGCATATCCTTTACCACTCGCGCCGCTTTGTCGTTGAACTGACCAACCAGACCCTGATCGGAACCCATAGCAACAATCCCGGTGACGCATTTTTGCGGATTTTTCCGCTTATGTAAAGATCCGGCCGGCGTTTGATGCCGCATAATGGCCCCGAGCGCATCTTCCACCGTCTCGCGATATCGAAAGAGAGACTGTTCGGCTTTCCGGTAATGCCGTATATGAACCGCGGCAAAACTCTTCATCGTCCTGACAATGTTTTGTATGTCGCCTGCGCCTTTCAGCTGATCTTTGATGCTTTCAAGTTTCGGCATGACCCGCACCTTCCGTTACTGCCTTTTTTGCGGCATCGGCGATTTCTTTTTTGTCATTTTCGGAAATCGGGTTTCCGGTTTCGACCGAAACCCGGAATTGCGGCATCAGGGCCGAAACCGAATTGACCACCCGCATTTTCATCTCTTTTATTGACCCAAGAGGAACGCTGTCGAACACGCCCGCATTCAGCGCAATGAGCAGGATGATTTGTTCATGAACCTGCATCGGCGCAAGTTGCGGCTGGGATAAAATCGCCCTAACGCGTTTGCCCCGCTCAAGAGTTTCCCGTGTCGCAGTGTCAAGCGACGTGTCGAGACGGGAAAAAGCCTCCAGTTCCTCGAATTGGGCATATGAAAGCCGCAACTCGCCCGAGGCTGCGCGGAATGCCGGAAGCTGGGCAAGCCCGCCTACCCGGGAAACCGAACGCATGACATCGATGGCGGGCAATTGTCCGGAAACAAAAAGCTTGGACGACAAATAAATTTGACCGTCGGTAATGGAAATCAGATTGGTCGGGATGTAGGCGGAAATATTCTGCGCCTCGGTTTCGGCAATGGGCAATGCGGTCAAGGACCCGTTTCCGCGTTCCTTACAAAGGTGAGTCGCCCGCTCCAGAAGTCTTGAATGTAAATAAAAAATGTCCCCGGGAAATGCCTCCCGTGCCGGCGGCCGCCGCAATAGCAAAGCAAGTTCGCGATAGGAACGGGCATGCCGGGTAAGGTCGTCGTACACGACCAGAACGTCGCGTCCTTGTTCCATGAAATATTCTCCGATCGTCGTTGCCGAAAACGGGGCGATGTAATTGAGCCCCGGCGTATCGTTGCCCGAAGCCACCACGATTACCGTATAGTCAAGCGCTCCGCCCGCGCGAAGGTCCTCCACGACTCCCATCACCGTCGACAAGGGAATACCTATCGCACAGTACACGGCCAAGCAGTTCTTGTTTGCCTGATTGAGTATCGTATCGATCGCGAGGGCGCTCTTGCCGGTTTGCCGGTCGCCGATGATAAGCTCGCGCTGACCGCGACCGATTGGAATGAGCGTGTCGATGGCCAGGATTCCCGTTTGGAGCGGCGTATCGACGGCCGCTCTATCCATGATCGGAGCCGAAGGCCGTTCCACCGGCATGCTTTCGGACGATTCTATGCTTTGCCCGCCGTCGAGCACAAGGCCGAGCGGGTTTACCACGCGACCGAGAAGTGCTTTACCAACCGGAACCCCGAGAATGCGCCCGGTCCGTCTCACCTCCCACCCGGCGCCGATGCCGGTAGCGTCGTCGAGCAACGCGACCGACAGAATGTCGGGCCCAAGATCGACGACCATTGCGGGATGCGAATTTCCAGCTTCATCATGGATATGCACCAGCTCCTGATAGCCGGCGCCATACAGACCCTGGACCATAACGATGCCGCTTGCCGCGGAACAAACTTCTCCGATTTCCACGGCCGCTGCCTGAGGCTGGTACGCAAGAACGTGTTCCTTGAGGCCGTCGAATGCCGCTTGAATGGGTTCACGGTTTATGGTCATGATTTCGCCTTTTCGGGAAATGAAATCGATTCCTTCAATTTGTCAATGTACTCGTCGAGGTTCCACGACAATCGTCCCCCGCCGCCCCGCAGTTCTATGCCGCACAGCGTGTCGGGTTTTTGGATGAAACTGACCGATGCCGTCTTTCCGCCGAGCGCTTCCGATAATTCCTTCAGCCGGGATTTTTGCACCTCGCTCAATTCAAACGTGCTTGACACGGTATAGGCTGCCCCCGGTACAAACCACCCTGCCTTTTGCGCAGCCATCTTTTTCATGAAAAGGCTAATCATACGGTCTTCCAGGGTTTCGTCGGCCAAATCGGCAAGCGCTTTTCTCAGAAGCAACAGCATGATGTCGCCGCTTCGTTTGGCGATTTCTTCGGTCAGGCTTTTTTCCTCATTTGTCAGCTGTTCGAACCACCGGTCCCGTTCTCTCTCCACCAATGCCCTCGCTTCGTTTTCCAAACGCATACGCAGCGCTTGGATTTCGGCCTCGAGCGCGGCCGCGTCGGCAATTCGCTTTTGTTCGATTTCGCGGCGTATCGCCCGGGCTGCCTCGGCTTCCGCCGCAGTGGCTCTTTCATTTTCCTTCGCCGTTTCAATTGACGCGGCAATTCGTTGCTCCCGTTCGTCCATTGCCGCCGTGATTCTTTTGAACAGAAACTTTTTCAAAAGAAACAGCAGGACGATGAAATTTACGACTTGTGCCGCGAAAGTAAAGAGATCGATGCCCATGGATGTTCCTCTGCGTTGCGTCACCCGCCGGCGCGCTTTGCCGCCGCCGATACGAACGGATTGGCAAAGAGAAGTATTATCGATATGACCAGACAATAAATTGCCAGCGATTCTATCAAGGCAAGGCCCACGAACAGGGTTCGTGAAATCGTGTTCGCCTCGTCGGGCTGTTGCGCAATGGCGATAAGCGCCTGCGCAACGGCCCGGCCTTCACCCAATCCCGGTCCGAGTGAACCGATACCCATGCATACCGCAGCACCGATGATCGACGATGCGGCTATAAGGGTTTGATTGTCCATAGATACTCCTTTATAAATCGGCTGCGGTACCGTCGTGTGCCGCCTGGGTGGCGGAGGCGATGAAAATCGCAGCCAGAATGGTGAATATATACGCCTGGATTTGACCGATGAGAAGTTCGAGAGCGCTCATGGCAACAGGGACAAACAACGGAACAAGGGAAATCAGAATCGCACCGACCATTGTACCGGACAGTACATTACCGAACAAGCGGACCGACATGGAAAGCACTCGCGTAAGTTCCCCGGTCACATTGAACGGAATCAGGAGCACCGACGGACGGCTAAATGTTTTCAGGTACCCGATCAATCCTTTATGCCGTATACCGTACCAAGGCCCGGCCGCAAATGCGCAACAGGCCAGGGCCGCCGTTGTCGAAAGAGAACCTGTGGGCGGATGGTATAACGGGACCGCGGCAAGCAGGTTCGACAGGGAAATAAACAGAAACAGCGTTCCCAGATACGGCAAAAAAATATCGGGTTCATGATGAGTTACATTCCGGATTTCATTGCGAATTACCGTGATAACCGCTTCGAGTACCGATTGTATCCGCGTCGGCTTTTGTGAAGAAATCCCTCTTGTCACAATCAATGAGCCGAAAGTAAGTATGGCCATGACGATCCAGGTAAAAAGGATGGTCGCATTGAAATGGATTCCATGCCAGGTGAAAATAACGATCGAATCCGGAGTGATACGCATGATGCCCGCCAATCTACGGCGTCATCGCCCGATTGAACTTTTCGTTTTTGCCTTGACGATACATACCGTTTGTACACAGGTAAACCCAACCAGTACCGCTAAAACGGCCGCGGTTCCGCCGTTGTGGGCAAATATGCCGAAAACCGCGGCCGCGACGAAAAGCCGGAACGGATACGACAGCCATACGAAGGCCGGTCCCCCTTTCCGTTCAAGCAATCCCCTGATTGTCCTCGAAAGTCCGTTAAAAAAGTAAAGGCCGAAGCAAAGCCCGGATAAAAAGGCGATCGCCAGCATGATCACGGAACTGTCTTTCATCGAAGCCTCCTCTTTTTGCCCATTTCGTCACGGTTGGGGCACAAACATTTTTATTTACTGTTTCGGTATCCGGTTTATCCATCTCCACGCCAGTAGACAACCAATAACCGTCCCCGCAATAAGAAGCGACAATGTCCATGAAAAAGATACGGGAAACCGGCGATCGAGCCATAGGCCGCTTACGGTAAAACCAACCAGCGGGACCACGATTAGCCAGCCTGCACCGCCCACAACCGCTACCCACGAAAGCGGCGACCGCCGGGGCTTTTGCGAATCGATGCGTTTTCTTTCCCGCTGGGTCATTAACGCAAACGAACGGTTTTTATTCACTTTATCCGTCATGTCAATCTGGACCCGACCGGAAAACATTTTAAAAAATCCGCCTCCAGTCTCGCGATGATCTGTTTTGTATGGGCAGCATGCTCGTCGGCAGCTTTGTACTCTTCCAAAACGATACGTTCGAGCGCTGCCGTGCTCGGTCCGCTTGCCGCTTTTCTCACCGCAAGAGTCAGGCGTTCTTTTGATTTTGTCAATATTCCTTCGTCCACGGCGACAAACAAAAACCGGCCCTTTCCCTGCGAACACGTCACGATGCCGGGCAATACCAGCGTGACGATATCGCGATGCTGCGGCATAAATCCCCACCATCCCGAAACGGTTTTGACGCGAACCCTCGTCGCGACAATAGGGTCCAACGACAACGACGGCGTCTCGATTGTCACCAGCAGCGTTTTTCCCTTTTCCGCTTGCGTCCCCATCGTCATGTTTTCCTCGCTTCGTCTATCGTTCCGATCATATACAGCGCTTTTTCCGGCCAATCGGCGAACGCGTCGTCAAGAATGCGCTCGCATCCCGTGAGCGTGTCGTTCAAAGAAACGCGACAGCCTTTTTTACCGGTAAAGTGTTCGGTGCACACGAACGGTTGCGTGAGAAAGCGTTCCAAACGTCGGGCGCGATTGACGACGGCCCGATCCTCGGTCGAAAGTTCCTCCAAACCGAGCATGGCAATGATGTCCTTTAATTCTTCATATCGCGCAAGAACGGTCCGCACCGATGAGGCCACTGCGGCATGGCGGTCTCCGGCATAGCGCCGGTTGAGCATTTTCGATTGTGAAGCAAGAGGGTCGACCGCCGGGTAAAACCCCTGGGCAGATCTTTTACGGGAAAGAACGATCGCGGATGATAAATGATTAAACGCATGGACTGCGGCAGGATCGGTAAAGTCGTCGGCCGGAACATATACCGCTTGAATCGACGTGATGGACCCATGGTCGGTGGAACAGATGCGTTCTTCGAATTCCGACAGCTCGGTAGCAAGCGTCGGCTGATACCCTACCCGCGACGGTAGCCTTCCGAGAAGTCCGGAAACTTCGGACCCCGCTTGGATGAACCGGAAAATATTATCCACTAAAAGCAACACGTCTTTTTTCTCATCGTCTCGAAAGTATTCGGCAATCGTGAGGGCCGTGTGTCCTACCCTGAACCTTGCTCCGGGTTGTTCATTCATTTGCGCGAAAACCATTACCGCATTTTTTAGAACATCCACTTTGGCAAGTTCCCGATATAGTTCTTCGCCTTCCCGGGACCTTTCGCCGATGCCGCAAAACACGCTGGTACCGTGGTGAAGTGTCGCGACATTATGGATCATTTCCATAATAAGTACTGTTTTGCCGACGCCTGCTCCGCCGAATAGTCCTGCTTTTCCTCCGCGTTCGAGAGGCGAGAGAAGATCGATGACCTTTATGCCGGTTTCGAAAATGGTCGGTTTGTATGTGCGTTCTTTAAGCGGTACGGGTTTTTGATAAATTCCCCGAAATTCCAAGCAGTCAGGCGGTTTTTTTTTATCGAGCGGATTGCCGAACACATTAAAAACTCTTCCAGTCAATGCCGGCCCAACCGGCACCGCAATCGAAGCGCCCGTATCGTGAACGATCGACCCACGGCAAAGCCCGAAAATCGCGGTAAACGCAATTGCTCTGACATGCGTAACATCAATAAGGGCAGCTACTTCGAGCAAAACCAATCCGTCGGGAGTACAAAGAAGATTCCGGATGGCAGGTTGTTTTTTATCAAATTGCAGGTCAACGATACTGCCGTAAATTGCAGTAACCGCACCAACGTTAATAGATGTTTCGGCTTTTGGACCGGTTGAATTGAAAGTGTTTTCCTCTTCCACGGCCCGCCTCTTTGGAAAACATGCGCTCAACAATTATTGTATATAATGATAAATCGCAATAATCGTGCCGCCTTTCTCATTATAGGGAATCGGTGGAAGTTTTATGAATGTGCTTTACAAATATTGCAAAAGATTTTTGCAAAAATGCAAAATTTAAAAATATGGAGTGGTTAGTTTCTTAAAAACGATAATTCAATAATAAAGGAAAAATGCCTTCCATGCGATTCTGTTTTATAATCGCATGGACTATCACACGGATGATTACCAGGTTGTATTTTATTGTTGGGCAATGCAACCATGTCTTGATTACAATTTCAATTAACTTAAGGGAACATAAATGATTGCGGATGTTAAACCGATATGTGATTGTCTTGAAGCTGCCTCACGTTTTTGGCAGGAATCGCCCGAATCGGCCTATGCTACGATAACGGTAACCGCCTTGCAGAAAATGATCAAGTTTCTGTCCTCTGTTGCGCAGAAAAACCTGATTACGCCCCGCCACAAACACCAAATACGGGAAATGTTCGGTCAAATGAATGCCATTATCCAGCCTCGTTCCA
This sequence comes from Fibrobacteria bacterium, assembly GCA_037447435.1. Classification (GTDB taxonomy): domain Bacteria; phylum Fibrobacterota; class Chitinivibrionia; order Chitinivibrionales; family FEN-1185; genus FEN-1185. The sequence continues at coordinate 36,526 of JBBIGR010000029.1, read as the reverse complement.
TTTTCCGGACCAATAATCCAAGCCCTGCCCAGGTAAAAAAAATAAATGCCATCGAAGAATTACTGGAAGAGGCGGAATCCGCGTTGGCTAAACTGGATACAAAGTAGAGCAAACCAACGCCACGCTCCCAAATCTTGAAATTACGTGCTTTTTTTCTGTCAATTTACGATTTTCCTCATTTACTGAAATCATCTCATAAGAGGCACTGAATATGGGTGAAAGAAACAGCAAACCTTCGGAGGCGATCATGAAAAAAGTTTTTAGCTCTGCAGCAATCCTGCTTGTCATTATTATCGTTCTGTCTATGCTTGTCGTCATTGTCGGTCCTGGCCAGCGCGGCATTGTTTTAACCTGGGGAAAAGTCGGGGCTGTATGGAGCGAGGGAATTCATTTCAAGATACCGTTTATGCAAACCGTTGCGAAAATGTCGGTACAAATTCAAAAAACCGAGGCCGATGCTCTTGCCGCAAGCAAAGACCTGCAGCAGACGGATTCCAAAATCGTGTTGAATTATCACATTATACCCGAAAAAGTAAATGTCGTATATCAGTCGATCGGGATTTCGTACGATGAAGTCATTATCCATCCGTCGATTCAGGAAATCGTCAAGGCGGTAACGGCGAAATACAATGCCGTGGAGCTCATTACTATGCGCGAAAAGATCCGCGCCGAAATTCAGGACTTGCTGAAAGATAAACTTTTTTCTTACAATATCGTCGTCGACAACTTTTCGATAGTCAATTTCAAATTCTCCGATCAGTTCGAAGCCGCCATCGAGGCAAAACAAACCGCCGAACAAAACGCTTTTAAAGCGCAACGCGACCTCGAAAGAATAAAAATCGAAGCCGAACAAAAAGTCGCATCCGCCCAAGCCGAAGCAGCCTCTTTAAAAATGCAAAAAGAACAGGTCACGCCGGCTGTACTGCAATTGCGCTGGATAGAAAAATGGGACGGCCATTTACCGCAGGTTTCGAGCGGGAATATTCCCATGATAAATATCGGAAGCATGAAACAATAATTGTAAACGCACAGAGGCTGCTTCTGTTACAGCTTTCGTACTTCCCTAACTTGGGTCCTCGGGACTCAAATGAGGGCGGTGTGAATTCGAACATGTACTGTGATTTTATCTGTGAACTGTTTATCAATTTCCTAAAAGAACGTACTGCGAATCGTTATTGCTGCCGTAAAACTTTACATTCGTACTGGTTTGAAGAATTATTCCCCCAACATGACTAAATGCTATGGGAATGGAATCATCAAATTCTCCCAATACATTGAGGTTTATCGCCTGGTCTCCTACCACTCCATCGCCGCGGGTGGTGACAGCCATTTTTTTGGCGTTTGTTTTTCCTTTTAAATAGAGGCTTACCGAACTAAACCCCGCGGTGTCATTGACCCATTGCGCTTTTTCTATACTATAGGTCAATGTTTGTGGTTTAGGATCGTTGATTGAGGAGCTGCAGGATGATAACCCGACAAACGACACCAGTGGAAAAATCAGTGCGGAGAAAAAATGTTTCGATTGCATACTGCCTCCTTATAAAAAGATGCGTGTCTTAATTAATAAGACACGCGACAGTATAAAAATCGCTCATATAGTTTCGGTGTTTTTCTATTCTTCTAAAGCCTTCAAACTCAATTTCAATTTTTCCAGATTCTCGATAATTCCCGCAAGTTTTTCTTTTTCCTTGGCAACCACGTCGGCAGGCGCTTTGTCGGCAAAGCTCGGATTTGACAAGCGGGCTTTTGTGCTTTCCACGAACTTTTCCGTTTTGGCAATTTCTTTTTTGATCCTGTCTTTCTCGACCGAAATATCGATAAGCCCAGCAAGTTCCAGGTACACCTGGTTTCCCATGACAACTGCCTGGCCGCTGAATTTTGGTCCTTGCGCTTTCAGGTCTATTATCGTTTCGTTCAACCGGCAAAACATATTGATTTCCGTGATATGCGGGCACAACAGGTCCGCGTTTTCCTGCGACGACGGAACAATGATCGCGCGGCCTTTTTTATCCGGCGGAATATTGTTTTCGGACCGAATGGTGCGGATCGCGGTAATCACGTCTTTCAACAATGAGAATTCCTTTTCGATGACCGGATTGACCAACGATTCGTTCGCCTTGGGATACGACGAGGTCATGATATATTCGCTGTCGAGCAGGGAAGAATAGTCGATTTTTTCCCTGAGCGTGCTGTAAATTTCCTCGGTGATAAACGGCATGATCGGATGCAGCAGTTTGAGTATGTTACCCAGTACCCATGAACAGGTATTGAGCGCGTTTTCCATGCGGGCATTGTCTTCGGTCTGATACAAATCTGCTTTTTTCGCTTCAATATACCAGTCGCAGAAATCGCGCCAGGTGAAATCGTACAACAAATGCGCAGCCTCATTGAACCGATACGCTTCGATCGCTTTGGACACCTCGGCGACCGTGGTATTGAGACGGGACAATATCCATTTGTCAAAAGCGGACAGCGAAGCGCTTGACGGCAAACCCGTAAACACATGCTTGGTTTTGATGTTTTCCAATAAGAACCGGGAAGCGTTCCACAGCTTATTGCCGAAGTTTCTTCCGATGTCGAACGTGTCTTTGGACAAAAACACGTCCGCGCCCTGGGCGGTTATCACGATAAGCGAAAAACGCAATGCATCGGCGCCCGACACGGAAATTATTTCCAGAGGATCGATGGAATTGCCGAGCGATTTGCTCATTTTCCGTCCGGTTTTGTCGCGCACCGTGCCGTGCAAAATAACATCGGTAAACGGAAGCGTATCGGTAAAATGCAGCCCAGCCATGATCATGCGAGCAACCCAGAAAAACAGGATTTCCGGTGCGGTAACCAGCACATCGGTCGGATAAAATTTCTGCAAAGCTTTTTTGTCCTGCGGCCACCCGAGGGTGGAAAACGGCCACAGCCACGACGAAAACCATGTGTCAAGAACATCCTCGTCCTGCGTCATGTCGAAACTTCTGCAATACGGGCATTCGCTCGGCGTTTCTTCGGCAACGATTGTCTTGCCGCATTCCTTGCAATACCAAACCGGTATGCGATGTCCCCACCAAATTTGCCGCGAAATGCACCAGTCGCGGATGTTTTCCATCCAGTCAATGTATGTTTTTTTCCAACGTTCCGGATAAATGGTGATTTTACCGTCGACCGCGGCGGCAAGCGCGCCTTCCGCAAGCGGTTTCATTTTCACGAACCACTGATTCGAATAATACGGTTCCACCACGGTAGCGCAGCGGTAACACTGACCGACCGCGTGGGTATGGTCTTCGATTTTTTCGACAAGTCCCAGCGCTTCGAGATCGGCGACGATTTGCTTGCGGCATGCGAACCGGTCGGTGCCGATGTACTGCTGCGGAATCGGGCCGGTCATATGCGCGGTTTCGTCCATGATCACGATGGGAGTCATTTTGTGACGCAGTCCCATCTGGAAATCGTTCGGATCATGCGCGGGCGTCACTTTGACCGCGCCGGTCCCGAATTCCTTGTCCACGAAATCGTCGGCAATGATGGGGATTTCCCTGTTGACAAGAGGGAGTACGAGCATTTGGCCGATGAGGTCCTTGTAGCGCTCGTCGGAAGGATTCACCGCTACAGCGGTATCGCCGAGCATCGTTTCCGGACGGGTCGTCGCCACGATAACGAAGCCTTCTTTGTTTTTAAACGGATATTTGAAATGATACAGTTTTCCGTTGGATTCCTTATGTTCGGCCTCTTCGTCGGACAAGGCCGTTTGGCAGCGCGGACACCAGTTGATGATGTATTTGCCGCGGTAAATGAGTCCTTCATTGTAAAGCTGCACGAATACCTTGCGTACCGCTTTGGATAGGCCTTCGTCCATGGTGAAACGTTCCCGGTCCCAATCGCAGGACGAACCGAGTTTTTTAAGCTGATTGGTTATGGTGGCATGATATTGTTCTTTCCATTTCCAAACTTCCTTTAAAAACGCTTCACGTCCGAGATCGTGACGGGTTTTGTTTTCCTTGGCAAGTTTCTTTTCAACGACGTTTTGCGTCGCGATTCCCGCATGGTCGGTGCCGGGCATCCACATTGCCTCATAACCCGTCATGCGCTTGAACCGGATGAGAATGTCCTGAATGGTATTGTTGAGCGCATGCCCCATATGCAAAATTCCGGTCACGTTCGGCGGAGGTATTACGATGGAATATTTAGGTTTCTTTGAAAACTCATCGCCGTGAAAAAGCTTTTTTTCCGTCCAAATGGCATACCATTTGTCTTCCACCGAAACCGGATTATACTGTTTTTCCATTAAAAAAATTCTCCGCTGCTGAAATTGTTGCTTCCGAGGATTTGGAACGGTTAAATATACAATACGCCTATGCTTGCCTCGTGCATGCGGGCAAATTTTAATGTTTACACAAGAGTCTTGAGAAACTCTTTTGCTGGCATGACCCGGATTTTTTCCGGTGTCACGAAGTCATCTTTTCCTTCTGCCGAAATCTGTATTGCTTCACATGAAGGAAACCGTTCCTTGAAATACCGTAAAGCGGGATGTACGGTACTTTTATCCCATTTGCACTCTATGCACCAAAGCGGCTTTTTATTTTCAACAACGACGAAGTCTATTTCTCTTTTATCCACATCCCTGAAATACCGCAGTTCCACATCCCGGCCGGCACTATCCTGCTGAAAATGCGCCCATTTCAACAGATGACAGGCAACCATATTTTCAAAACGAAGCGCTTGGTCTTTCACCAGGGTCCAGTCTAAATGATAGTGTTTCTGCTCTTTTTTTACCGCTCTGATTTGAGGCGATCCAAAAGGCGGCAGTCTGAAAATTGCGTACATCCGTTCCAGCATCATGATCCAACGCTCGGCAGTGAGATGGTTTATTTGAAGGTCTTCACGAATGGCATTTACCGAAAGCGGCGAACCCACCAAGTCGGGCAGCCTCATGATCAGCAACTCCAACGTACCGATGTCCTTGACATGTTCGAGTCCTTCGATATCGTCGTAGATAAGCCTGTTCCTGTATTCGCGTGACCAGCGTTTTGCATCGATTTCCGAGGTGCTGAAAAAAGGTTCCGGAAAGCCTCCCAGAGTCAGAAGGTCTTTGAAATCTTTTTGAGTGGTAATGTTGAGTTCTGCGACAGATAGCGGATGTAAACGCCAGTAAAAATATCGGCCCTGCAATGAATCGCCACCTTGACGGTAATAATCCAGCCGTGCACTGCCGGTAACAAGGATTTTCTGACCGTCTTCCTTTCCATCATACAACCCTTTCAGCAACCTTCGCCACGCGCGATATTTATGGAGCTCATCAAAAACCCAGGTTGAACCGGAAGGCAGTTCTTTTTTTAGGATGCGTTCGCGATGCTCGTCTATGTCCCAATTTAAATACCCGTTTTTATTTTCTTTGCCAAGGATGCTTTTGGCCAAGGTGGTTTTACCGACTTGGCGAGGCCCACCCAGAAAGACCATTTTTTTCTTAAGGTCCCTCTGTATCTGATGATACAGGTATCTTTCGTACAACATGAAGACGTCCTTTGTATTTACACTATAGTGTGAAATACTCGCGAGTAATTTACACTATAGTATAAATTACTCGCAATCGGGAAATCAAGAATAATTACCGGTGTAAGCGACACTTCTGGTATCGCGCTTTTCGTGAGCGGCGACGCTCTCTCTGACGAAATAAAGGCTCGGGTTAAGAAGAAGAATTTTATTTTCTGAAACAAGTATATTTATTATACAATAAATATCGATGCTAGCCCAAATACCTTAGGAGACATTAAGACATGAAATCGTTTAAAGACATTAAATTTTCAAAATCCCCGGTTCTCCTTGCCGCATGGCCGGGCATGGGTAATGTCGGCCTGATTGCGATGGATTATTTACGAAGAAAGCTTCTTTCGCAACCGCTTGCCGAAATAGACATGAGCCCGTATTTCATCCCTGATTCGATCATCGTTAAAGACGGCATTGCCCAGTTGCCCGAAATCCCGTCGAGTATTTTTCATTATTCGCAGGACCCGGATATCATCATTTTCGAAAGCAACGCTCAGATAACGGGAAAAGACGGAATCGCAATTATCAAGACCATTCTCGATACGGCGATCAAATTCAATGTTTCGCAAATCTACACCGCCGCAGCCATGGCGCAGCCTATGAGTTATTTGTCGAATTCCGACGTGCTTGTTGCCTGTTCGAGTTCCGAATATCTTGAAAAAATCCGTCCTACCGGAATTGTTCCCATGCCCGATGGATATATCGCGGGATTAAACGGACTGCTGCTGGGCGTTGCCGCTTCGCGCGGCCTTGAGGCAGCCTGTCTGCTTTCTACCATGCCGTCATATGCGGCGAACATTCCGTATCCGAAAGCGTCGGTTGAAATTGTCAAATTGTTCTCCACGCTTTTAAACGTCGAAGTCGATCTTGACGAGCTGCGGTCCAACGCCGAAGAAATGAACCAACAGCTCTCGGCTATCGAGGAACGCATAAAGCAATTGTTCCCTGCGGAAAAAGAACAAGACCAGGAAATGCCCGACATCGAAGACGAGAAAGTCCCCCACTATATCATGGAAAAAATCGAAAAGCTTTTTGATAAAGTCAAGCTCGACCATTCGGCGGCGTCGGAACTGAAACGCGAATTGGACAAATGGAACCTGTATACGCTGTACGAGAACCGCTTCCTGGATCTTTTTGACGACGACAAAGACAAATAAGCGTGTTTTAATAACGGACGGTTGTTTTTAACCGGGCGATTAAGGCGTCGAATCTCTCCAAATCGGGCATATTTTGAAATGTTTTCCGGTAGGCGTCGAAAAACGCTATTGCGTCTTTATTTTTCCCCGCTTCCACAAGACCGGTCACCCTTTGTAAAAAATCCACGGCATTGAGCGGCGAATCGAATATTCCGCTTTGGCCAAGGGCTTTTATCGCCGACGCGTCGTAAGCGTCGATCGCATTGGTATACACCGAAACCAAATGTTCTCCGCTTTTTTCCCACGTATAACTGGAGCCCAAATCCTTTTGTTTCGCATCGTTTGGCAAAGCCATGGCATTAAAAATCGCATTGCGTATCGATTCGCTGCTGTCAGGTTGACAATAGGTTATCGTATCTTTCATATAATCGCCGATCGCACCCCACGACGAAGCCACGATGCGGCTGCCGTAGCGGGCGGCTTCAAGCGTAACCAGACCGGGCAATTCATACCATGACGGAAGGCAATGGACCGAGGCGGCCCTAAATGCCGATATCAGCGCATCGTGCGATAAACGGCCGGTAAAAATCGTTTTGCCCTTGCGTTTGAAATTCCTGCACAAATCGACATAACCCGGCTGATAAGAAAAACCGCCGTCCGCGAACACGAGCGGGACGTCGTCGTCCTCCAGGGCCTTAAGAAGCATAAGTTGATTTTTGCGCATTTCGATCCTGCCCACGCACAACACGAAGTCGCGCACGCCGAATTGCTCTTGGAACAATTCCGGGCCGACGGTCGATTCTTTAATCGTGGACCCGAAAAAAACCGTCTCGCATTTTGCCTTCGGAAAGCGGCTTTTAATGAATTTCGCCTCGGTATCGCCGCAAGTCAACAGGCGGTCGGCATATTCCACGGCAAACGGCGACGTGGTGAGTTCGCAGGGGGCGGGGGGCGATTGCGCAATAAAATCCATGCCTTTTTGCCACACGTCTTTTCTCTGCCCGTTTTGCAAATACATTTGGAACAATTGCATCACGACGATGCATTTGTTAATATACAAGGGAAAATCTTCCTGCAGCGAGGTCACGACAAACGGTTTTGTTTGCAGTACCGTATTTTTTGCAAACGGATCGGTAAGCGCGGGCAGCGTGAGATTGTACAGATGCACGATATCGTATGAACTCAGGTCGCACCGGGGATCGGAATTGACATCGACTATATGTCCTTGCGATTCCAAATATTTTTGATGGTTGTCCATGACAACCGTGTCACCGCCCGGCTGCTGTTTAAGTCCCGGCCTGTTTTGAAACAGCACGCGAAGCGACGAGGGCTTTGTTTGTATTGTCATCGATTTCTTTTCTTAGGTGACGGGAAATTCTTCCGTGCAATTTTCCAAAGTTTCCCTTGTCGGGTCCGAGGCAAACATCGCATTGGCCGTCCACAGCCTGCCGCTTTTGGTGAATAAAAACGGCCGGATGTCCCACAGGATATATTTGTACTGCGCAAGGAATGCGGCCAGCGCAAACACGTCGCTTTGTCCTTTGTAATTGTCGGCGAAAATCACCTCGACATATATGAAACGGATTCTGTTTTCCGTCAATAATTTTCTCGCGCCGATCAAAACATCGAGTTCCGCACCCTGGACATCTATTTTCAATATATCTATCATTCCCGTTTTTTTCGCAAGGCAATAATCGTCGAGCGTTTCAACGCAAACCGTAATGCGGTCGTAATCGTAATTGCCTTTGACGCTTTTCTTTTGAACCGCTTCATCCGGCGGAAACAACGACGACGCCGCGCGGCATTTCGTCGAATAAAACGGCATGCTTCCGTTTTGTTTCGAGAGCGCGCAATTTTCGAGTTTTATTCCCGGCACCGATCCGTAATTTTGCCGCAATGTCGAAAAACAGTCGGGCAACGGCTCGAATGTCGTGATCGCGGCTGCGGGAAATAATTTTCTATACGCATCGATGCTTTGTCCGATGTTTCCGCCGACGTCAAAAATGTTAGGCGATTCTTTTATGCCAAGCCGGGACAGGATTTCCTTTTGACGGACGAAAAAACTTTCTTCTGCATTGGGATCGATGTACGACATAGTGAGTCCTTTTCATTTTATCCGTTTCAAATATCCCGACGGCGCAGCCGTGACAACGAGCTTAGCCTCGATTTCCGTATCGATTTCAAACGAATCGTTGGTCTTCATGTATTCCCAAACCGCCGTTTTCGGATTGTTGCCCGGTCCCCAGCGGCGATCGGCATAAAAGCCGTCGGGCATATCTTCGATGATACCGTCGAATACCACGCAATAACTGCCGACCGAGACGAGCGGCGCATACAATTGGAGTTCGCGCAAAACATGCGCATGCGTATGGTCGGAATCGAGGCTCACCAGAATCGTTTTATGCGTTTTCGCAAGATTTCGCACCTGTGCGGCAACGGCATCGTCGACACTCGACCCTTCGATCATGGAAATGCGTTTGAACATCGGGTGTTTTTCTATTTCCGCGCGGTTGTGTTTGCGTATGTCAACGTCGACCCCGATGACGCGACCATCGTTTCCCAAAAGTTCAAGCATCGACGCCGAAAAAATCAGCGATCCGCCGTGCGCAATGCCGATTTCGATGATGCAATCAGGCTTTACTTTCCAGATGATTTCCTGCATTGCCACCATGTCCTGCGGATATTGGATGATAGGCCGTCCCATCCAGGTAAAATTGTAACTGTATTTCGTTCGCAACGTTTCGGACAAAAAGCTTTTTCCGGACGCTTGCAACGGTTTATCGGACGGATACGAAGCAATGCGGTCTTTGCATTCCTGTTTAAATTCGGCAATTGGATCCATGAAATAACCTTTCAATAGGTCGCAAAAAGCGTAGGTACTTTATAGTATAGGCACTAAATACACAATCTGGCCCGGATATTGTATAGTTTGCAAATGCTCGGTCATACTCTTATGATGCAACGCGGACGTGATTGCGACGGCAGTTCCCGCATCCGCGTTTGCAAGGCATGACGGCGACGAAACCATGAGTCCGTCTATGGTCGGTCCCTGTTTTACCGGGTTCTTATCGATAATACATCGTATAAAACAATCGCGCAAGCCCCCTTCCGAATAAAGGCATTGCAGCTCGAGGCCGCGGCCCCAAATATAAACGGGGGTCCTGTTTTCTTTGAGCGATTTTATTTGCTGTTTGTGGCCAAACAGGCTTTTCTCTTCCTGATCTATATATGCCGTCAGCGCTTTGTTTTTTCCCGGGTTCATTTCCAAAATCCGGTTATTTTCACCGAAGGCAAAAACCGCGCGTATTACCGGCATTTTCGCCTCTATGCCCAAACGCATGAATGTGGACTGTATTGCTATAAGCGAAAAACCGTGTTTGCTAAAAAGCCGTTGTAATGAATGCGCATCGAAATGATTTATATGTTCGCATTGGCTGAACCAGTAAAAATCCGCAATGCGCGATTCTGCGTACCTGCTCGCATCCGGCACTTCGACCACAACGATACCGGTTTTCGAAATCGCCCGCTTGGCTTCAACGACAACCGGATCCAGATCGTACAAATGTTCCAGGATATTACTGTACACTAAAACCTCCGCAGATTCGGAAGGCAAACCGAGCGAATCCGCAGAACCCTGATTTCCCCGTATCCCGATGTTATTTACAATAGATTCTATCATGACCGGGCTCAAATCAACGGCACCCAGATCGGTAAAACCGTTGTCCTTTAAATAGCTTAAAAAACCGCCCTTTGCACAGCCGACATCGGCCAAAACCGATTGTTTGCCTTTCGGTAAATACGGGGCAATAAATTCAAGCGCCTCGGCATAGCGTTCCTTATCGAGCATCGAAGAGCCGCCCGATCCAACGCCCATTTCCGATGGATATAATTCGTTCTTATTGTAAAAATTTTCTATATCGCTGCGCGTTGCGGCCAAATCGTTGAAAATAAACCCGCAGTTGCAGCCGACAACCGAGAAATCGCATAACGGGTTTTCGCCGTCAAAATCCGCGATTTTCATGGATTTGTAAAGTATTGCGCCGGTTTTGCCGCATAAGGGACATTTACGTTTGGTTGTGATGTTCATTACCTTTTTCCAAACATTAAGACAGAAATAAATTATTACGGAATTGATACGGGCAAGAGTAGCATTATACGCTATCCTCGCAATTCAATGAGCAGTGATTGGATTGATAAACGGATTCTAGGAATATCGATTTTTATTACATTCCATATCATTTCATAATCTATTCCGATGTAACCGTGAATGCATCTATCCCGCAATCCGGCCATGTTTTTCCAGGGAACATCTGGCTTCTTTAATCTTATTTCTTCAGGAACATGTTTCGATGCTTCACCAATTATTTCCAGTGATCGAACGACCGCATTTATTGTTTTCTTGTCATTTACAAAAGTATCAAATGAAATTGCTTCAATAAAAGTAACCGCATCGTCCATGTTCTCTAAAATATCCGCCAAGTAGAGAGTTACATCACGTTTCATACTGGCACGGCCTCATTAAATATTTGTTTTCTTAACTCCGGTCGTACACTCCTTGCAGGTACAAGGTCAACTTTTGCACCTAACAATTCCCCGAGATAGTATTCTGCATCAATAATATCCAATAAGCTTATTGATTTTTCGATAGTGGCTAACACATCAACATCGCTACCCTCAGTGGCCTCACCTCGAGCTACGGATCCAAAAACCGCAAGGTTTACAATACCATAACGTTTACGCATTTCATCTGAGTGTGTATGTAAAATTTCAATTATTTCAGATAGCTTTTTCATAAAATCCGTTCCGCCGAAATATTCAACACCCATTGCTCTTTTGGACTTTGGCCCGGTCTTGGAGTGATTATATTAATATATCTTTTTTTAAACTTATTGCGCCATTTTGGGTGAATTGGTGGCGCTCATTTCACACTAAAATAATTTCTTTACCTTTAAAATTGATTTGTTTTAAAAAATCGCGCATCTGCTTTTGGTAATTGATTCCCGTAAGGACAATACCGTCGCTGGCGGTCGCATCGCGAAGAGCCTCCGGCGATACAATGGCCTTTTTTCCGATGGTCTTAGTTTGCTTATACGAATCGCCGTCGACAAAAGCTTTGATATTGCATTTTCCGAGATTTGTCTGGCCAAGCAATAGTTGCCCGAATTGCGACAGACCCCACACATACAACGGTTGAGAACTTTCCCATGCGGCCCGGATTTTTTCGTGCATCGGGCTTGCCTCGCATCGCGACGCATAGGTTTTTAAAGTAGCATACAAATCCCCGTTATACGCCGGTACCGTATCTTTTTTTGCCACTTTTCCGAAAACGCCGTACAGGCATGCGGTTTGTCCGCCTTCGCCGATATCAATGAGTTTATTACCCGTTTCGATCGGTGCAAATCCGCAGGCTGACAAAAGGCTTTTTAAATGAGCCATATCGAAATGATTTATGTGTTCCACGTACAGTTCGGCATACGGGACATTCGTATTGCTGCCGTACTGCGATGCGTTAGGAACCTCGACGTACACCAACCCTTGTTCGTCAAGCCTGCGCCAGGCTTCTTCCAAAACCGCTCTGGGATCGAGTACATGTTCCAAAACATGCGAATATATGCAACAACCAGCAACAATGTTCTTAAAACCAAGGCAGTTCGCCTTTCCGCATTGTGCGGGAATCGCCAGATTTTTTTCCATGTAATCAACGCACGCCTTCAAAGGATCTATAGCGTAAACATGTGAAAAGCCTTTTTCCCTTAATGTCGCAAGAAGCCCGCCTTTTCCGCTTCCGATATCGAAAACGGATACGGTTTTATTTCCTACATGCGCGGCAATGCAGTCGGCTGTTTCGGTAAAGCGCTTTTTATCGGCGTCACTGCTTCCGCCGGAACCCGTTGTTACAGCGGTAAAGTAGTAGGCGTTTTGCGCATAATACGCTTCGAATTCGGCCTCTTGAGACGGCGTGTCGGCATAGGCAAAACCGCAATTCCCGCACGCAACCAAAGCGAATTCTCTGGTGAGCGGATTATCGTCGAACAGCGAATACCGCAAGTTAAGAATGGTAACCTTATCCTGTTTTCCGCACAGCGGGCAATTACGGCGATCCGGGTTTGGGTTGCTCATGCGTTTTTTCCCTGGAGCTTTTTGGCACGATCCGAAAAGATCCGCATGGCATCGAACGTTTCCCTGAACTGCGCCATTTCTTCAAGCGACAAGTTGTACGGTTTCAAAAACACCTGCGCATGTAGGGCATTGAGTTCAAGCGTTCCTTCCCATAATTTTTCTTTCGCAACCTCATTGATAAGGAGCTTGTCTCTCATCGCCTGATCAAATACCTTTGTGCCGGGAAACGGAATAAGGGTAAAAACGTTGTATAAATCAAGCTGCAAATCCAGCATCATCCGGTAGGTGTCGTTCAAGGTCTCTTTCGTGTCTTCGGGAAAACCCATGATGAAAACGCCGCGCGTGAGCAGATTATGCTTTTTGTAAATTTGCGCGAGGCTGTAAATTTTTTCCCGCGGCAAATGCTTGCCGATGATTTTATTGCGCATGTAATCGGACCCGTGTTCGATCGGCATGATGACGTATACGCAGCCTGCCGCGCACATGGCGCTCACGATTTCCTCGTCCATGGAAGCGATGTTATACCCGTTGAACGATTCGAATTGAATGTTCAATCCCCGTTTGACTATGCCGTCGCAAATGGCAAGAATGTGCTTTTTGTTCAGGGTCAAATTATCGTCGACAAAGCCGAAATAGTTGAGGCCGTATTCGTTATACAACAGTTCCATTTCATCCACGACGCGCTGCGGGCTATGCATTCGCAAACCCCGACCCATCATGGAATGGGCGGAACAGAAATTGCAATCGTACGGACAGCTTCGGCTCGTGAGAATGGGAACCGACATTTTGATATCGAGGTTTTTCGGGTTATACCATTTCGAATGGTCGGTATAATAGGCTTTGACATTCACAAGATCCCATGCCGGCGGAGCGCAATCGTCGAGCCGTTCTTCGTAGCCGCTTCGCGCGGTCAGTACCGGTGTATTATTTTCATCCCGAAACGCGATGGACGGAATCGAATCGAATTTTCGCGGTTTATTTTGCGCCAACGCATTCACCAGCATAAGCGATTGTTTTTCGCCCTCTCCCACGATGATGAAATCTATTTCAGGGCAATGGGCGATAATATCCTGCGCGAACAGGGTCGGATGGATGCCGCCGATGATAAACGGAATATCCGGCGAAATCGCCTTGACCGACTTGGCGATTTTCCTGACAAAACCGAAATGTACCGACAAAAAGCAATTTTGTCCCACCGCATCGGGCTTAATGTCGGAAAACATTTTCATGATATGGTCGTGGTAAAACGTTTCGCGGTCCATGCCGTGCGGAACGATAAGCGGCGTCAGGTCGCAAAGGATGGGCTCGTGTCCGCCCTTTCGCAACGCGGCCGATATATACAGTAGCGATAGCGGCGGCGCGATGTCCACGCGTGAAACATCGGACAAGGTATACGATGAAATCAACAGTATTCGCATGACAAGGATCCTTTTTCACACTTTTTATATCGTTTACTTAAACAAATCGCCGATTTCCGCGGTTTGGCCCAGTTGCTTTGCCAATGAGAAATACCACGCGGCTTCGTCGCCGCGTCCGAGCGCTTGCAACGCGCAACCTGCATAACATGCGACGCGCCACTGTCCAAGACTTTTGGCCGCGATAAAAGAAAGCAATGCTTTTTCGAATTGCCGCTGAGACATTTCGATGCAACCGCACCACATGTTTAAGTATGCATTATCGGGAAAAAAAGATCGATAATGAAATGTACTGCCGCGGGTTTGCGAGCGAAACGACCCGCCCAGTTTCGAAATTTCCCCATCGGCCTCGATGCAAAGAGGTTCTTGCTTGGGTTGCATGCTTTTTTTGAAAAGCCCGCCGGCAATTCCGAGGGATTCAACGAATAATTGAGCACCGTCATCAATGGGTGCACCATTGTTCCACTGGTGACCGGTTTTGGCATTTTGGAAAATTTCGCGGAAAACATTTTCCCATGAACTGACCATCGTATCCAAGGAAAATCGCTGCCTCGCGGTCTGTTTCGCCTGCGATCCCAGTTTTTTTCTGAACGCGTTGTCGTTTTGTAATCGTTGCAACGCCGCCGAATATTCCATTTCGGAACCGACGACCAAACCGGTTTTTTCATGTTCGACAAGGGCGCGTTCGCTGCCGTTGTCGAACACCACCACCGGCAGACCCACGGCCATTGCCTCGATAAGCGCCTGCTCGCCGGTGCCGTAATGCTCTTTGCAAAGAGGATACCCGAAAACGTCGAAAACGCTCAGGTAGGAGTTGACGTTTGAAACCTTGCCAGTAAATTCGAAATGCCCGCCTATTCCCAATTTCGTCGCTTCGGCGCGGATCTCGTCCTGCTTTTCGCCCCCGCAAACGATGAAATGCGCGTCACGGAGTCCGGCGGCCATGCTCATGCGTAAAAAGTGCGGATGGAGTTTGCAATAATCAACGGTTCCCACATACCCGACGTTAAAACCGTCATGGGGGGTTTTTTCGACCGTTTCCACCCGTTCGGTGCCCGCACAGGTGAAAACCAATCGTACCTTTTCGAGTTTTGTTTGTTGGTCCAGGGTTCGAATTTCATGCGCATCGAAACTGTACGGCGTGGAAACGACGAAACAATCGGGAAAATGAATCAGGCGCTGCGTGAAAATATGGGGCATGGTATGGCCCGAAACATGTGACCACACGATAAGCCGGCATCGCGGCAAAGGTATATTGACAAATAGTTTATACAGCAACGGATGGTTCCACCAATGGACGACCACGATGTCGGCCGTTTCGATCGACGCAAACATCGTTTGGGGTTTTTGTCCGATTTCATCCGCAAGCGGGATGCCTTCCTTCGCGGCCCATTGCTTTGCCGCATCATTTGCATCTTCGAGGCTCAGGATGGAATGGAGCGTTTTGGGGTACAGTACTTTCGCTTTTGTACACCAGCTGAGCAGTACGCGGCCCACGCCGCCGCCTAAATGCGGGGTAATATGTACTATGTTCATGGTTCGAACGATACGGGCGTTTTTTTTGTCGCATACACGCTGCAGTATCGATGTAATCCCTGTTTCTTGCACCGGGGGCACAGCGCATTGGAATTTCTTTTATCGACAATAGTCGAAAGCGGTGTCGCGAGAAAATTATCGGCGGCCCTGTTGTTCTGCGCATAATAAAACATCATGCAACCGCTTACCGACAGGTCCCAGTTGACATGTATGCATCGGAGTGTCTGGCATTCCTTCTCCCGTTCCGCTTTCGCAATCGCCATACCCTCATCGAGGCTTAAGGCGAGCATGCCGGCAACCTCGGCCGCTTCTTTGGGAAGCGCGGCGCCTTCCAGATGCGCAAGGACGTCGTCGAGTGAAATGACATAGGCGAACACCGGATGAAATTCAAACCCCGCTTCTTTGCACATGGTTGCGACCGTTTGGAGATCCTCACCCTGATTGTGTTTATAGAGATGATAATACACTTCCGTTTTCATGGTCGGATTATATTGTTTTCGCAGTTTGGACAAAAGGGAAAAATTGCTGCGGAATTTTTCCCACGACCCGCCGGTATGGGTTTTTTCGTATTGTGCGCCGACACCCGATACCGAAATCCTGAACCAGCTCGGCTGCGCCTTGACAGCCGCTTCGAGGTTTTTGTTGCTGTTGAGATTGCTCGACACCGCGCATTGAATCCCTTTGCCGTTTGCATAGGCGATCATCGCCGCGACATTTTCGTTGAGCAATGGCTCGCCCCATTGATACAGTTGTACGCTTCCGGCGAACGGATCTTCGACGATTATTTTATCGAGCACGCGGGTGAACGTTTCATACGTCATGAATCCCTCTTTGGGACGGGATTCGCTGCGCTGCGCCCGAGGGCACGACATGCATCTCAGATTACAGGTACCTGAAATATCCACCGCATAATCGAAAGGTTTTATTTCGGTATAGGGAATATAATCCGTAAATTGTTCGAGGCCGGCCTTGTTGCATTGTTGGGCTATTTCGTTTTCAAAGAAAAACGAAGCGATTATAATAAACGGTTTGGCATCATTTGTTATTGCCGACAAAACGGAATCCGGCGAAAACACCCGCACTCCCAACGGCTCCATTTTTTGCATTTCGGCGCTTTTATCTATAAAGCCGAACGGTTTAATTCCTTGGCGGATAAGCGCGTGGCACAACCCTCTTCCCTGGTTTCCCGCACCCCAAATGTATAAGGCCCTGCTCGATACCGCATCCTGAATGATCTGCAGGGTATTGACCTTATTGTTTTGTATCTGCGCCATTGGCTTCTCTCTTTTCTTCGACATACACGCTGGTAAACCGGTGCAATGCGTTCGATTTGCATACGCCGCAAAACGGGCTTGCATTGCGCAAACGAATGATTTCGGAAAGCGGCGTTTCCAAAAAATTATCGACGATGACGGGCTCAAAATATGCCCCGCAAAATCGAACGTTCAAATTCCAGTTAATGGGAAAGCAACGTTCCTCGGCGCAGGGCAAATGCTTTTGTTTTTCGGCCCTGGCTATGCCTTCGTCGATGGGCAATAAAAGCATGTCGAGCGTTTTATTCGCCTGTGAAGAAAGCTCCTTCCCCTGCCGGTACGCAAGCAGGTTGTCGAGCGAATACAGATACGCGGGATTGGGCCTGAACGCAAAACCCAGCGTTTCGCTCAGTTCTTTCATTTTATCGAATTCGTCGCCGGTGTTTCTTTTATATAAATGATAATTTATCTCGACATACATGTCCGGATTGTAGGCGTCTTTGTATTGTTTGAGCTTATGCAAATTTTCCAGCAAGAGCGGCCAGCTTCCGCCGGTATGCGTTTCCTCGTAATTCTTGCCGTAGCCGGAAACCGACACCTTTATCCAGTCGGGCCGGGCCTTGATTGCTTCCGAAAAATCTTTTCTAATATTTAAATTTGTGGAAATGGCGCACAGCACGCGATGATCCACGGTCATTCGTATGATTTCCGCGACATCCGGATTCAAAAACGGCTCTCCCCAAGCGTAAAGCTGCACGTTACCGATAAACGGCAATTCCCCCAGCAATTTTTTAAGCACTTGCGCATACACATCGGGTTTCATGAAACCTTTAGGCGGCTGTTGCGACATGTTTCCCCGCGGGCACGACATGCAATGCAGATTGCATATTCCCGAAATGTCGACACTCGGATCGAGCGGACAAATAGAGCGGGCCGAAATAAAATCGGCCCCGGCCAACAGCCCTGCTTTTGTACAGGTCTGCGTGATTTCATCTTCGTAATGCCCCGACGTAATCACGATAAACGGCTTAATCGTTTGCGCGGCGTCGAGAATATCGGACGGTACAAACACCGGATATCCGAGCGAACTTGTTTTTTGCAATCGCTTGCTTATGTCCAGAAAGCCTTTGGGGATGATGTCGTTTCGCTCGAGCGAACGGCATATGCCGAAACCGACAATCGAGGCGCCCCATAAGTAAACGGGCCTGTCGCCGATGAGCGCTTTTAATTCCTCCGGACTCTTGAATGTCAAATTAACCATATATGTTCCTTAGGCCAAATTCGATGCATCGTCGGTATAAATCGAACAGAAGCGATGAAGGCCGTGCGCCTTGCATAATTTGCATAGCCCGTGTTCCCGCCTTTTTTCCATGATTTTATCGAGCGGCATTGTCAAAAAATCGCGGGCAACTTCGTTTTGTTCCGGTCTTGTCCATAAGCCGCATTGCTTAACCGAACGATCCGATTCTATTGAAAGCGTGCGTTCGAAACTGCAGGCACGATCTTTCTGGGCATCGGCCCGGGCAAGCGCCTCGTCGATGGACAGTCTGACCATGGAAATGGTTGTGTTTGCCTCGGGGCTTATCGTTGTTTTGTTTTTATAGTCCAATACATTGTCAAGCGGTAATAACGCGGCCAGATGAGGTCTGAACACAAAATCCATGGATTCGCATAGTTTTTTTGCCGCATCAATATCCTGTCTTGTCGTGTTTGCGTACACATGATACGCAACTTCGACAACCATGTCCGGGTTAACGGATTTTCGCAAACCGGACAAAACTTTGAGATTGTCAAGAAGTTTTCGCCACGAGCCGCCGGTATGGGAAACCGGATATGTTTTCTCGTTCCCCGACATCGATACCCTGAAAAACGCGGGTTTTGCCGCAATGACGGATTCAAGGCCCTGTATACGGTTCATATTGCTCGACAAGGAACACATGACAAAACGGCTATTCGTGATTTCGACGATTTTCGCCAGGTCGGCATTTAGCATCGGTTCACCCCAATTAAAGAGCTGGATCATGCTGATAAGCGGGCTTTCGGCGAGTATTTTGTCGAGTACCTTTTCGTAATCGGCGGCACTCATGAACCCGGAATGCATGCCGCTTTGCCTGTTTCCCACCGGGCATGAAATGCATCGCAGATTGCAAACTGAGGAAACAATGACCTGAAAATCGTAGGGACAAATCTGTTCGTACGAAATGAAATCTTCGGTATGCGTAAGCCCTGCGGCCCGGCAGTCGTTTGCTATTTGGTCCGCATGAAGCGTCGTGGTGTCTACGATGAAAAAGCGGTTATCTTTAGCAAACGTCGGAAGGATTTCCGACGGCAAAAATACCGGCAGGCCGTACACCGAACCCTTCAGTGTTTCTTTCCGTTTATCAATAAACCCGGCCGGCGTAATGCCCAATCGCGACAGCGCATGCACAATACCGATTCCGGTTTGCGCCGCTCCCCATAAATACAGCGGCCTGTTGCGGATATTCGCCATAAACGTTTGGACGGTTTGCGAAAACGACATACTCTATTATTCCTCGACGCTTTTTCTGCTTCGTATCAAGGCTTCATCACCGTATACGACATAGCACCGGTGTATCGCCTGTTCTTTGCACTTGTCGCAAAATGCGTTTACGCTTCGCGCTTCTATGATTTCTGCAAGCGGTGTTTCCAGAAAACTTTTCGGCACGAGCTTGGCGCCGTCGGCATACCATTCCATGCATTGCGAAACGCTTGTATCCCAGGTTATCCACATGCAGCGTTCATAAGAGCATTCCCTGTCTTTTTGCGTTTTTGCAATTGCCATTGCCTCATGCACCGGCAGGATCTGGAGTTCCATTGCCCGCTTCGCCTGGTCGCTCACGGGTTTTCCCTGCATAACCGACTGTATGTTGTCCAGCGGCGCCAAGGCGGCATGGCGATACCTGAAAGTAAATCCCAGATCTTCGCACAGCGTTTTCATTTTTTTAAAATCGTCGGTATTATTATGATTGTAAATGTGGTAAAACATTTCCACAACCATGTCAGGGTGGAATTCTTCGCGCCATTGCTTTAACAGATTCATATTTTTAAGCAGCAAATTCCAATCGCCGCCCGTATGCGTCGTTTCGTAGGTTTTCCCGAACCCGGATACGGATATACGGAACCACATGGGTTTTTGCTTGATAACATCCGAGAAATCCCGTTTGATATTCAAATTGCTCGATATGGCCGTCAGTACGCTGCGTTCATTTGAAATTTTCACGATATCGGCGAGGTCCGGGTTTAAAAGCGGTTCCCCCCAATTGTACAATGTCACGACCCCGGTAAACGGGTCTTCACGTAAAATTTTGTCCAGCACTTTTTCATATTGATCAACTTTCATGAAACCCGCCGTGGGCTGATTCGGCATATTTCCGCGGGGACAGGAAATGCAACGAAGATTGCAAAGCCCGGATATATCGACCTGGTAATCGAAACGCTGGATTTTTGTAAACGGAATGAAATCCACTTCGTCAATAAGCCCCAATCGCCGGCACTCGTCGGATATTTCATCTGCGAAAAAGGACGACGTGATGACGATATAGGGCTTTGGGGTTTTTCCGGTAATGATCTGCGTCGGTTGATATACAGGAAAGCCGAGAATGTGTTTTCCGATAAGGGCCGTACTCGAATCGATGAAGCCCTTGGGTGAAAAACCCAATCGTTGAAAGACCCTGCACATACCGTACCCATGCCGGGCGCCCCAGAAGTACAAGTCACGGTTCCCAATAGTTTTTTTAAGTATTGCCGGATCACACAATTTTGAAATATCGGTTTTGTTCATAATTGTTCCTTGTTCGCCCCTTATTGCAAAAACTCCATGCCGCTTGCCAATACGGCTTTCATTCTGTTCGTGCTTCCCCAAAACGCCATCGGCTCGTAATCCCTATACGCAAGTTTTCCGAAATTGAGCTTGAGTGAAGGCCAGGTCCGCGCATACGATTCGATCAACCGTCGCATTGCCTTCGGTTCCCCGCTGCAGCAGTTGACAATGCCGGAAATATCGTTTTGCAGACAAAAATGTGCCAGAAACTTCGCTGCATCGGTACGTGAAATATAATCCCGCAGTTGTTCTCCCCAGGAAAGATCGATCGATGACTGTCCTTTTTCTCCAGCCTCTTTCACATATTTAAAAACGCCTTTTTCCTGTTCCGCGTCTCCGCTTACGTAAAATATCCTTGCCCATTTCAGGGTAAAAGCTTTGCTTTTTGCATAATGCATGAGCGCCCTTCGCAGAGCGTCTTTTGCAATTGCATAGGCTGCCTCCGGTTGAGCGGGCATGTCTTCATGCAGCTGGCCGTCGACGCAGCCGTATTCGTAGCAGGTGCCGGCTACGGTGATGTCCAAAATCCCATTGCCGATGCACCATAATAAAAAATCCAGATGGCGGGCAAAATGTTCCGTGTAATGAACCGGGGATTCGAAATCGTTCAAATCGCTCCAGGCACAATGGATGAGGCGCGTCGGAGTTCCTTGCGCAAAAAGAGAAGGCCAGGAGGCTTTATCGCCAATATCGACTTTCGGTTGTTCCGCCTTTTGGGGAGTTCGCGCGGTTGCAACGACCGTTGTTCCGATAGTTTCCAACGCCCGTATCAACGGCTTTCCGATAAAACCATTGGCCCCGGTTACCGCGACGCAGGGTCGTTTGCCTGTGGAAAATTCCGTTTCACCGGTGGTAGCTTTATTGCTGCTCGGCATTTTCATGGCTCTTTTTTCGGGAAGAAAAAATCATATCGGCCGTTGAAGCATCGTTGTCTTTTTTGGAAATCGCCGTTACCGGAAGGGGCCAGGCAACATTGGCCGCCGGATCCGCATAATGCAAGGTCCCTTCATGGTCCGGACTATAAAACTCGTCGGTAAAATACAAAACTTCGGAATTTTCTTCGAGCGTTTGAAACCCGTGCGCGCATCCGTGGGGAATGCATAAGGATCTGCCGTTGGTCGGGCTTAAAATTTCCGCATGCCATTTTAAAAACGTCGGCGAATTTTCCCGAATGTCGACGGCAACGTCGAACACCTTTCCTTTGAGGCATTGCACGACTTTCATTTCGCTTTTCGGAACGCGTTGGAAATGCAGCCCGCGAATCGTCCCGCATGCTTTTGACATGGAACGGTTTATTTGCGCCATTGAAAACGAAATCCCCGCGGCCGAAAATTCGTTGCGGCAAAACCTGCGTTCGAAAAAACCCCTATCGTCGGTAAATGGCGTCGTTTCGATCACTTTTACGTCGGAAATCAACGTCGGAATAAAAAGCATACGTTTTCCACGTCAGTATTGAGAAATTCGTTCAATTTGCTCTTTGGTATAATGCCGTATGTCCGATTGCTTTGCCGCATCGCGATACCACAAAACGGTTTCCCGTACGGCGGCGTCGAATGAAAGATACGGATGCCATCCCAGTGATATTCTACTTTTTGTCGTGTCTAAAGCCAATATCTTTTCTTCATGCGGCGCGGAATTGTTCGACATCGCAACAACGCTGCCGCTTCCCCAGAAAAAGCATATTTTTTCCGCAAGGTCCTGCACGGTCCTGAGTCCATCGTCGGAAGGCCCAAAATTCCATGCCGATGAAAATGCTTCGGGTGCCGAAAATAATTTTTCGCCGAGCATCAGGTATCCGCGCAACGGTTCCAGAACATGCTGCCACGGACGAATTGACAAAGGATTACGAAGCGTGATCGGATCGTTTTTCCGCAACAGGGAAATGCTGTCGGGCACTATGCGGTCGGGCGAAAAATCGCCGCCGCCGATCACGTTCCCCGCTCGCGCGGTTGCCACGCCCGTTTTTTGGGCGAGAAAAAACGAATCCCGGTACGAGGCGGCGACGATTTCGGCGCAGGCCTTGCTCGCGCTGTACGGATCGCGGCCGCCCAGAGGATCCGATTCCCGGTAACGCGCCAATGCGCCGGTATTCAAATAACATTTGTCTGTCGTGACGACGACAATGGCCTTGACGCTTTTTACATTCCTGCAAGCTTCCAGCACATTCACCGTGCCTTGGATGTTCATGAAAAACGTTGCCTGGGGATTTTTATACGATTCCAGCACGAGCGGCTGCGCGGCCAAATGAAACACGATTTCTGGAGATGATTCTTCTAAAGCAATTTTTATCGCGCTCGCATCGGTAATGTCGCCGTTGAACTGGGCGATAAAGGAATCGAGTTTCAAATCCGAAAACAGCGGTTGCCACGACGTTGATTTCAATGCATATCCGATGACTTTTGCATTAAGCATTGTCAACCACAAGCAAAGCCACGAACCCTTAAAACCGGTGCTGCCCGTCACGAAGACCTTTTTATTCGCGTAAAACCCGTTGAAACCGTCCATGCTTTGTAACGCCCTTATTGTTTTATTGCCATATTTTCCACGGTGCCGATCCGCTTTTCCACATTTCGTCGAGGCGGTTTTTATCGCGTAGGCTGTCCATAGGCATCCAAAACCCGTTGTGATGGAATGCCAGCAACTGGTCTTCGGTCGCCAAACGCTGCAGGGGCGACGATTCCCAGGCCGTATCTTCATTGTCAATATAGTCCAGAACCTTGGGCTCGAGCACGAAAAATCCCGCATTGATCCAGCTGTTTTCGCCTTCGGTTTTTTCTTCAAAACGTTTCACATGGGCCTTGGGGTCGAGTACGACCGCGCCGAAGCGGCCCGGCGGATGCACGGCCGTGAGCGTGGCGAGCTTTCCGTGCGACCGATGAAATTCTATTTCTTTGGTAATGTTGACATTAGATAACCCGTCGCCGTAGGTAAGACAAAAAGTTTCGTTATTGAGATATTTGGTCACGCGTTTGAGACGGCCGCCGGTTGCCGTCGATTCCCCGGTATCGACCAGCGTCACCATCCAGGGTTCGGCATGATTGTGATGCACGGCCAAAGACCTGTTGCGGATGTCGACGGTCACGTCGGAACGGTGCAGATAATAATCTACGAAGAACTCCTTGACCATATAGCTTTTATAACCTAAACAAATGATAAAATCGTTGATGCCGTGCGCGGAATAAATTTTCATGATATGCCATAAAATCGGCATGGTCCCTATTTCGACCATGGGCTTTGGTTTAAGCACGGTCTCTTCGCTGAGCCTTGTGCCGAGACCTCCTGCTAAAATTACCGCTTTCATTTGAACCCCTTTCCCGCATGTTTTAAAAAACAGGCCGGAGAATTTTCAACTTCTTTTATATATATATTTATTCTATCGGAATATTGAAAAAAAATATTTAGACAAAAATGAGCTTTGTCGTTGGTATGCCTTTTCTTATGATACTTTTATTTTTTAAATATGGCTTATGTTTTTTCCATAAAAATCCGATACATTAAAATACGACGTCTATATCATTAGTCAACAACTCGCATATCGATTGACGAAACCACCGTATACGGTGGTTTTTATACCTTACACCACTACCGGTGATCGGAATTTACCAAAAACATGAACAACTTTATCTTCAGAAATCCGGTTAAAATCCTTTTCGGTAAAGGAATGATCGCCAAAATCGGCGCCGAAATTCCTGCCGATTCCAAAATTTTGGTCCTATATGGCGGCGGATCGATTTTAACAAACGGCGTTTATGAGCAGGTTATGAAGGCGCTTTCAGGGTTTTGTGTGTTGGAATTTGGCGGCATCCCGGCAAATCCGACTTTTGAAAAATGTATGGAAGCTTTGGAATTTGTTCGAAAGAACCAAATATCTTTTATTCTTGCTGTGGGCGGAGGATCGGTTATAGATGCTGCAAAATTTATTGCCCTTGCTTATTTTTACCCGGAGAGCGATTCTCCTTGGGAAATGATGAAGGACAACCGCAAAGCTCCGTTAAAGGCCTTGCCTATCGGAACCGTTCTCACAATTCCTGCTACAGGTTCCGAAATGAACAACGGCTTTGTTCTTAGCCGGACCGAAACACGGGAAAAGCTTACTTGCGGAAATTTTTGCGTCTATCCTTTATTCAGCGTTCTTGATCCGGAAGCGACCTATTCTTTGCCGCAACGGCAACTCCGAAACGGGCTTGTGGATATTTTCGTTCATGTCCTTGAACAATACGTGACAATTCCCAATAATTCTTTGCTTCAGGACAGACAGGCCGAGGCATTGCTTTTGACCATCATTGAAATTGCCGACAATGTTTTGGCCATACCAAACGATTACAATTCTCGCGCAAACATGATGTGGTGTGCTGCGCAAGCATTAAACGGAGCGATAAATCGCGGTGTTATAATGGACTGGTCCACACACGATATCGGTCATCGATTGACTGCCGCCTATAACCTTGATCATGCCGCAACTCTGGCAATAGTTCTTCCCGGCGTTTGGTCCTACGAGTTGGAAAAGAAAAAAGAAAAATTGGCACAATTCGGTGAGCGGGTTTGGCAACTTACCGGAACTAAAGATGAGATCGCCCGCAATGCGATTCTGGCAACAGAGAATTTTTTCAGAAAAATCGGCATGGGAGTCCGCTTTTCGGATTACGACATTCACGGCGAAACCGCGGCCCGCTTTATTGCGAAATCGTATGAATCCGAAAATCAGCCAAAGCTCGGTGAAAACAGAGATATTACCGCAAACGCAATTTATTCCATACTTCTTTCACGGGCATAAGAGGTTTTTGGTAATGATTCCATTACATACTTTGCAGGGATTATCGACTGAACAACTTGCAATAATTACTCAACACCGTGATGTGTATATTTGGGGAAGCGGTCCGCTCGGATGCAGCGTACTCCTTAGTTTGAAAAAATCCGGAATACCCGTAACCGGCTTTTTGGACGGAAGAATTTCCCAGGCTGGAACATGCGTTGGCAATCTCCCTGTTTTATTTGCCGAGCAAATTGTAAAAGACCCATCTTCATTTATAATAATCGCAAACCTTTCGGTTCGGGATGCCGCCGTTGCAATGTGTCAAGCATACGGCAAAGAAAAAATGGTTTCTTATATAACGCATTTTCAAATTTCACGGCCTGCTGCCGCAATTGATGTTTCGGGAATGTGTACTATTTCCTGCCTCAGCTGCCCCAGAGGAAATTTTAACGGGGTAAAATCCGGCGGAAATATGTCGTTAGAGACATATATCAAAGTATTCGATAAATTACAAAGTGATATTCCAAATCTCACTCATATTGAATTATATACATGGGGTGAACCTTTCTGTAATCCGCAACTTCCTGAAATAATTAGAGTTACGGAAAGAAAAATACCGTGTACGGTTTCTACGAACCTGCAGATTACCGAAATGATTTCCCCTGTTATTCAGGCTAATCCCAGCCAATTGCATATTACGGTCAACGGTTTTAAAAAATCGTATGAAATCAATATGAAAGGCGCTTCTTGGGATATATTCGAAAAAAATTTGTATGAACTTGCCCTACAAAGAGATAGATGCCAAAGCAAAACAACTATTCGGATAATTGCATACGATTATGTCGCTAACTCCAATGAAATTAATCAGTTAAAGCAAATTGCATCACAATTGGGTTTCGAAGTTTGTTTTGGCCACGGATATGTTAACCCGTACGAGCATTATTTACAATACACGCGCAAATGTAATGTTTCGGAAATAGTACAAAGTGAAATGAAAAAGCAGGATTGGGATCTTGATGAAATGCTGGATTTGGCCAAAAAAGACAGGGAAAATCCCTGTTTATGTCAAAGGATTTTTCCGATAATAAATTGGGACACTTCCGTGTCGCTTTGCCATACCTATTTCGGACCGGTGATTGCCGAAAGCTATCTGACAATTTCCTGGCCCGACCTTCTTACGGTGCGGCATAGCGCCGGGCAATGTCGGGAATGTCAGGAAAATGGGCTGCACAGACTGGACGTCGATGTACTAATGCGAAGAAAAGAGAAACCACTATGAAGGAATTCACCTATACCCTTGACCGTGTGCGCGAAATGTCTCACGGCCGGGAATTTTTCATTTACGGTGCTGGGCCGCGGGGAAACGTTTGGTTCGACTATCTGAATAAAAACGGTTTTTCGGTCACCGGCTTTATTGACAAAAGCAAAACAGGCCCGAATATTTATAGGCCCGACATCGTTACGGAGAAGGCCGCTTTTATAAAACCGCTGATAATCATCGCGGCGCAGTCCAAGTACATGGGTGAAATCATGACATTTCTGGGCAATGCCGGTTATGTCAAAGACGTGGATTTCATCAACGGCTTGGAGTTTTGCGATCTTTACCCGACCATCGAAATCGCTGGGGTCTGCAATCTGAAATGCGCATCATGCAATCTCGGATCATTTATGGGAGTTCCGAGAAAAACCGGCATGATGAAATTCGACGGTTTTAAAGAAATTTTCGATAAAATGCGTGCGGAAATTCCCATTTTCCCCAGTTTATCGCTGTTTTGTTGGGGGGAACCGCTGCTAAACAGGGACTTGCCTGCGATGATCCGGTATGCCCAGGACTGCGGCGTCGCTGTTGAACTTTCCACAAATTTAAACTATGTCAAGACATTGGAACAGGTCATCGAAGCCTCGCCCGCGTTCATCCGCGTTCCCTGTTCGGGAACCGGCGAGCACTATGAACGGAATCATACCGGCGGCAACTGGAAAACGTTCCATGAAAACCTGTATCTCCTTAAATCCTACATAGACAAATATCGCGCAACGACCAAGATCGCGCTCGTGTACCATGTCTACAAAGACAACATGGAAAAAGAGTATGATATTGTCAAGGGAATTGCTGAGGAGTTGGGATTCATGTTCCTTCCGATCATCGCAAACATTTTTCCCGAAAGTATTTACAATTTTATTGTCAAAGGGATACCGATACCGGAAAACATGCGGGCCATCAGCGAACATATGGTCTACTCGATCGAAGACCAAATAAACTACAGCCAGCGCGCAACTAAAAAATGCCAGAACAAAAAAGGGTTCCCCACGGTCCGATGGGACGGATCGGTCATACCCTGTTGCAACATGGAAGGCGGGACCATTGCGGAGAATTATTTGGATGTGCCCCTTGCCGAACTGATAAAAAGATTCGAAACATGCGATCATTGCGCCGCGTGCGCGAAAAACGGACTGCAACAGTTGTTTTATGTGAATAGTAAAATTCAGGACGTCGACGGCGTTCGAACAATCGTAAAGGTATAATGCCGAAAGGAAAAACGACAATGGTGACGGTTGCCCTATGGGGATGCGGCAGAAATGCCGAACGGATACTTACGATGATCAAACCGCAGGTGAAGATCGTCGGGCTTTTCGACAACGACGCAGCGCGGCACGGTTCGCTCTTTCACGGCCGAATGGTTTACAGTCCGGGAAACAGGGACATTATTGATTCTTGCGACTACATACTCGTGACCATTCATCCCTATGCCCAGGACGTATACGAACAGCTGACCATGCAGCTTCATATCGACCGTAAAAAAATTCTCACGCTCGGCCTGAGCTGGGATTCGCCCGGGCTTGCCGAAAATTATCGGATCGTCCATGAAATTCTCGCTTGCGACGAAAACGGCGGGGACGAATTTTCCATTCATCCGTCGCATTTCATCATGCATAGAAAAATGGAATGGGACTCGTATGCCCCTCCTAAAAACGATGCGCAGCGCCGTTTGATGCAATCCGACTATACCAGGTTTCGGACCTTCGAATTGTGCGGAGACGAGATCCTGCGCAATACGACAAATGAGATGCGTTTGGCGTCCGTGGCCGAAGTGGGCGTATTTCGTGGTGATTTTGCCTCACTTATCAATACGAAATTTACTGATAAAAAATTATACCTGTTCGATACCTTCGACGGATTCGACACCAAGGAATATGCCGAGGAAAAAATCAAGGAAGGCGTTGTCGCGGAACACGTAAACTGTTTCCGGGACACCAGCGTGGAACTGGTTCTTAAGAAAATGCCTTTCCCCGAACAGTGCATTATTCGGAAAGGTTATTTTCCCGAATCGGCAAAAGGCCTGGACAAAACGACTTTCGCTTTTGTCTCCATCGACGTCGATCTTCACGAATCGATTTACGAGTCTCTTGTTTATTTTTATCCTCGATTGGTACAAGGCGGCTACCTTTTTATCCACGAATACAATCATGGGCAATGGCCTGGAGTCAAAAAAGCTGTGCATCGATTCGAACAGGAATGCGGTTTTTTACGGAAAGTCCCGCTAGCCGATAATAACGGGACATTGGTGATTACGAAATAGTACACTTATAAATATTCCTTATGTTTTTTTAATCGATATCCGATAATTTAAATAGTATAGGTACTTCATTGGTAAAGTTACCTTGTTTTAAACTTTCAAACTACCCTATAAGGTGGTCATAAAAATGGAAAACACAACCTGCGAATCAACGCCTGTTTCAACAGGCCTCAGTGCAACGAGAATTGCCCCAAATCCGTTGCCGCAGCTCAAAACCATTGCACCGCTCCCGCGTCCCAACCTGATTTCCTTGTCGTTGGAAATCCTTTGGGGTTGCAACCTTAAATGCACCCTTTGCAATGTTTACAAATTAACGAAGTACAATATGCCCTATGAAAAGATCGAGGCCATTTTAAACAAAGTGCCTACGCTTCAACGGTTTGTGGTCATTGGGCAGGGCGAACCTCTTTTACATCCTGAATGGTTCAAAATAATGGCTCTTGTCCGGACCCTCGGTTTGCAATTGCATATCGTCACCAACGGCATGGTTTTAAATGAGGAAAACATCCGGGCTTTTCCGCAAAACGCAATTGTGCAGTTTTCAATCGATTCCTTTAGGCCTGAAATTTATAAGGCCATGCGACCGGGCGGAGACGTTTCCAAAGTATTAAGAAACCTTCAGCTCCTCGCATCCATGCGGGCCGATATTCGCATCGGTATACAAAGTATCATAACAAAAAAAACATATCCGTATATCGGTGAAATAGCAAAATTTTGCGAAGAATTTCAATTCAGTTTTAATGGTTTGTATCCGGGAACCGGCACCGTCGAATCTTTTAACGAACACTATCCCGATCAACAGCATCCTTTAAAAATCATCACGTCGCCCCGTCCGTGTCAGGAACCGTTTTCGTCGCTCATGGTCGGAATCAACGGCGAGATTTACCCGTGCTGTTTCATGTACGGCAGCCTGAACAAAGAAAAACCGCAGGAACATCACATCGAGTATATGGCCGACGGCAAATTGGACCGCGTTTGCGTAAAGCAATATAAACTCGGCAACATCTTCGAAGATGACGTGTATAAAATCTGGAATGAACCGCGGATTTGCGGTGCACGCAACGCAATTTACAATTCCCTGAACGCTTCAAAGTCCTATACGGAATTGAAAAAAGACGTTGATTTTGAAGATGAAACGGGGTACGATTATTGTAAAATCTGCGCGTTGCGCTGGGGAAAAATTTGCTGATGGAAACTTTAAAAAAGCCTCCGCTTGTCAGCATCGGCATGCCTGTTTACAACGGCGGTGACCTTCTGAAGCTTGCGCTCGATTCCCTGCTTGCACAGGAATTTTGCGACTTTGAGCTTAACATTTCAGACAATGCCTCAACCGACGGCACCGAACAGCTTTGCCGCGACTATGCGTCGCGCGATTCCAGGATTCAATATATTCGCCGAGACCAGAATTACGGATCAAACAATAACGGCAGACACGCTTTTTATCGCGGCACCGGCAAGTATTATCTCATGTCGTCTCATGACGATCAATGGCATCCCCGGTTTCTTTTCGAATGCGTGAAAATTCTTGAATCCGATCCTGAAATAATGCTGGCGGTACCCGCCGTGCAGTTCCTCACGCCCGACCTTATGCCGACCGATTTTCCCTATCCGCCCTTACACACGGTAGGCATGGGTCTTCGTTCACGGGTCGCGGCAATTTTCAATGAAACCAATGTCGGTTATAATTCATACGGATTGTACCGGCGTCAGGCATTGCTCGATATGAATGTGGAGCTCGATTGTTACGGCGGCGATGTGGTGATGCTCATGCAGCTCATGTTTTTGGGCTCCGTACACTTTATACCCGAAAAGCTCTTTTATTACCGGCTAAACGGGCGAACCGCCAAAGAACAAATGGAATCTGTTTGTAATTCTCTGAGCAAAGACCACCCGACAAAGCCCTATACGATTTTGACTATCAATCTCATGCGTACTATTGTCAACGCCAATATTTCCCCACCACTAAAACGAATCATTCTTTCGGATGTTTTGGAAATAATAAGCCTTAAAAATCCTGATTGGCGCAATGTCATTCTTTCGGAAAATCCCGGAATCGTGCGGTTTGTAAGATCCGAGGAAAACGGTTTGTCGCCTTCCGCAGGAGAAAACCTGCTTACCGCATTTTCGGCCTTATTATTACCGTATTGCAAACAAGGCGATCCCTATGAACGAGTTATTGATTTTAAAGAGATCGAATCGTTTGAAACTATTAAAGCGCCCGACGCTCTTCCGCCATCGCCCGGCCATAGCGAATTCATACAAACCCTGACAAAACTCCTGGAAAGTAATCAACTCGCAAATGCCTTGGCCTATTACGACAAGCATAGATCTTTTCAGCCAGATACCGAAAATCTCACCAGAATCGACCCCATGATTCAACGGTTAAAAATGGCTAACCCCATGCTTCGCCCGGGATAAGTTTACTTTATAGGTACTTAAAAGTAAAATGTATAGTCCTAAAACCTACTGGACTTATTACACGACAACGCCTAATTGCGCTTTTCCACGCAAATCGAAGCTTTGGCATTTGATGTTTTTTGCAGGGTCCGGAACGAGTGCGGTACATGTGGCGGGTAATTCGTTTTTATATTTTGCCAAGAATTTGTTTCCGTAATCGAGCCACACCTGGTTCATATTGCCGCCCGAAAAATGTTTCAATAAAATGTCCCACGTGACGAGGAGTTTATGCGTTTTTCGAACCTGCATGCATATGTCGAGATCGTAAAAATGGAAGCCCGGAAATGTGACTTCGTCGAAACTTACGGTTTCGAACAGTTTCGTTGGAATCGCAAAAAACAATCCGTCGACGGCAACGACTTCGGCATCGGCTTTATCCCATGAGAAAACGGTTAAAACAAACATTTCACCGTTGTTTATTTCATGCACCACCCTGCCGCGGATAAACGGCATGCCTGCGCTGATCCAGGCAGGCGAATCGGCAAACAGGTATTGCGTGCCGGCGACGCCGACGAGGCCGAGATTTTTATCTGCTGTAAATTTGGCGTTTAAAATATTTCCCCAGCCGACTTCCATGAAAAAGCAGTCTTCATGCACAAAAACGCAAAGATCGCCTTTGGCGCGTTTTACGCCTTCGTTGTAGGCTGCGCAAATTCCGTATCGGTTTTGCGTATTATCGACGCGGATATATTCGTATTCGCAGCCGATTGTTTTCTCGACATTGCGTTTATGGAAATCCCATGACTCGGGCTGGCGGCAACAGACAATGACACTGATCATGGTTTTCCTAGGATTAGTGACTATATAAAGATTATCTACGCTTTTCGCGAGGGATAATAATCACAGCTACAACTATCCGGTTGCGGAGCAACGGAATAGAAATAATAGAGGGTTACATACCCATTATTATATAGTATCGGTATTGTTTGGAAGAACCTTGATCGTGTTTGCTCAACAATGCAGACACAACATAAAAACAAGAATAATACAGCCGGTTAACACAGGCATTCCAATGCCCTGCGTTAGCAAGGATTACTGCTTCATCAAGAGATTCTTTTGCCCTGGATACATAACGAGTTATAAGATCTTTCAGATCTTCGTTCATATCCGAATTCCCTCTCTCACAACATTCTTATGAAGAGGTACAACTGAATATTTTGGACTGTTCCACTCTTGGCGGCTTCGAATAATAGAACTAATAACTTGATCGGAATCCAACTCAATTTCAAACAGAACATGGCGAATCTGGTCTGTGCGAGCAGTGTTTACAGGTCCATCCAGAAGAACTAGAAAATCCCAATCGGAATATTCCCGGAAATCATTACGCGCCCGAGAACCAAAAAGAATGATTTCTGCAGAAGGCTCGATTTGTTTTATGGCACTCTTAACTTTTTCCAACAAGATTGATTTCATATTAATCTCCTCATACCCGGCTCTATCAATAATATACAACACACTGCGTTTAAGAGAGCTAGAAGTTAGAAGTTGAATCCATCCTGAACAGTTTCACCTGGTGATCATGTGCCATTTGAAAACAATTTTATTGACATCGTCTTTTTACAAAAGTGCTGCAATACTATTATAAAATACAAAATAGTAAATTGATAAGAACTGGGTAGAAAAAATGTCGAAAGTTGAAAGACACAATCAAAATGAGAAAATTTAAGCACATTTCAAGACTGTCCGATAAACAATAGCATCGGGTCAAATAAATCCGCAACCCAAGGCGTCTTTTTAGACAGGAGAAATTGCACAATGACTTCACATACTCATCTTGAAATTTTGAAATCCGGTGTCGAAAATTGGAATGACCATAGAAAAAGAGTAAAAATAAGCGCGCCTGATTTTGAGCGTGTTATACTCTCTGTTGCAGACTTGCATGAAGCGGATTTTTCCGGTGCGAATCTTCTAAGTGCCGATCTTTCATGTGCTTACCTTAGGAAAGCAAATTTTGCGGGAGCCAATCTTGAGGGTTCGATTCTTTGGGGTGCGGATCTTTCGAATGCCAATTTCATGGAAGCCAGCCTTTGGAAGGCGGATTTATCGAGGGCCGACCTTTTTGATGCATGCCTTTGGGGTGCAAGTCTTTGGGAAGCCAACTTAACCGGCGCAAATTTGCAGTGCTCGAATATTGCCGGAGCAAGCTTGCGGGAAGCCAATCTTACCGATGCCGATCTTCGAGGAGCCAACCTCGAAGGCGCCAATCTTGTCGACGCAAATCTTCGAAACGCCGACCTTCGTGGCGCGAACCTTAAGGATGCTGACCTTACCGGAGCAAATCTCCGGGATGCCCATTTTCGTAAAGCCGACCTTGGCACAGTGAGATCGTTTTGCAAAACGGAAATCGACTCCGGGATTTTGCATCAGATCCGTTTGCAGTGGCCGGCAAAATTCGCCTGAATCCCACAATGAGTTCCATAATCGGACAGTGGCATTTTCAAACGGAACGTTGAGCGGCAACAGCCTGACCGGAACACTGACACTAAGCGGGCCTCTGGACTCGCCGATATCTTTGGTTATCACGTTAAGCAAATAGGCTTGGCATGAATAATGGCCGGGACGTTTGCAAAGCCGACAGGTATACCGGCAAAGGATTCCTGCCCAGAGTAAATAAAATGTTTGACTTTTATCAAGGGTTTATCGTATTATTAATATGAAGATATCCCTGTCTGGTCGAACCCTGACGTCATGCGTCAGAAACTTATGTAGGCCAGATGGGGTTTTTTATTTATGGCAACCTGTTTTAGTCAGTTCTTTTTGATACTCCGCCCCTTTCGCAATGAAGTTCCAATGAGCATATGAAGTAGACCACCTTCCCTCTGCGGAATTCATAATTCCTGTTGAAATACCAATATTGAAATTTTTATGAATATTACGGATTTGCTCTAGAATTGCTTTATAAACCTTTTCTTTAGCTTTTGTCCGCTTTCCACGGATTTGTGTCCCAGGAAGTTTTTCTAAGTGCTTATCATTTAAACGAAAGGTTATTGAACCAAGCACTATATCCAAGCATTGCATAAGTACATGATCGTGCGATCGCACTTCTGTAATCTCATCAAAGGGAAATTCGAATCTTGCATATCGAAAACGTTTGCTTCGCGGTAAGGCATGAAGATAACCCCTGAATCGGTCAATTCGTTCGTAGGTATCGCCGATTTGATCAACGTAAATCCTGACCCGAATCGGTCTATTGGATGGGTCAGATCGCAAACATTCAAAGCCAAACGCATTTTTAATAAATTGGTAATATAGCAGATAATACTGATCCTGGTTGTGTTGATTAGTAAGTGTTTTAGAAATGTGAGCATTTTGCCGGAACATTATTCTTAGTTTGACATTACCTGCAAAAACTTCTTGAAAAAAGATTTTTACTAATTCGATATATTTTTCAAGATATCGTTCAGTAATTTTTTCCCATTTGACTTCTCCAAAAAGATTTAGTTCTCTTTTTTTTGCATTTAAAAGATTAGTCACTTTTTCATATTGAGAAGAGGCAACTAAAATGCCTCCGTAAAAATTGGAATAATACTTTCCGTATTTGTCCGATTCATCACAAAACAATATGTATTCTTTGTCAAAATTATGGGTTATTGTTTCAGCTATTTCCATTTAGTACTTCCCTATTCGCTTCTATCGTTTTATTTATTCTTCGAATGACATGATGGCAAAACGGTTCGAAAAGGATTTGCAAGGCTTCTTTGTTGCCGGGTTCAGGCCAATAGCGCGCGGTTTTTTCATCGAGTTCTTCATAGTACATGGGCTAAGGCGGGCTCCTTTGGGAAAAGGAAGTTGGAAGTCACAAATCGGAAATTAGAACTTGGAAGAAAAGCGTCAGAATTCTGATTTGCTTGATTTTAAAATGAATGGAACCTAGTACAAAGAATATAATAATTATGGAAAAGATGTCAAAGAGGGGTGAAGAATCATTGTCGGCTTTTTTTATTCTTCTTGAGCAAACTATCAATCATCGTTTCCAATAATTGCCTATCGCTCAAAGGGAGGGATTTGGCTTTTTCCAATTTGCGGGCGAATTTGGGATCTATGTTGGTCTTTTTACTTGCAGGAATTTCCTTCAGCAAAGCTTCAATCTTCACACCAAGCGCTGCTGCGATCAGGGCAACCTTATCTGCTGGAGGATTTGTTGCGTACTTTTCATAATGCAATACCATTCGGCGGCTGAGGCCAACGCGCTTGCCCAGCTCGGTTTGCGTTAAACCGGATTCAAGTCTTATCGATTTTAGTTTATCCCCAAGAAAAGCGGGTCTAATTTTTTGCATAATAATAAAATAATCGACCTTTTTGTAACACCTTCTATTCCATGCATTTATCATGTTTCAATAAGTGTACATTGCAATGTCATTTAAGTACATTCTAAAATAAATGTTAATGGTCTTTTATTTGCTTGCTTAAAATGTTTCAAAAGATGTACATTAAATAATGTTTAGTGTACACTTTGTTTGAATAATATTATTTCACTTGACATGATTTCAAAATCGAACAAATTTCGGTTTCTCGTTCAATAGAACTTATAATTCTTTTTTAGGAGAACCATGACGACGAACGTTAAGAAATTACCAAAATTTAAAACACGGGTTTATGATATTGTTCCGGGCGATAAGCCTTGGAAATTTGTCGGCTTGCCGGTGATGGATATCATTATTTATTTGCCGGATAATAAAACGTATCACGAAATGGAGCCGCGTGTTGTTTCTTATAAAGGCCCGGATGAGGCTGAGACCGTATTCAGATTTACCGGCGCCCAAATTAAACCGAACAAGCGTGAGCTCAAGCAATTATGCAGAAGATTAATGTTTGCAAAGAACGGGCTTGTGGAGTTTGTGAGACAAGTTGTGATCTTGTCCGTTTAAATAATCGAACCGGTTATCTAGCCCAAACGGAGGTAAC
>JBBIGR010000028.1:0-64992 GCA_037447435.1 Fibrobacteria bacterium | reverse complement strand
GTACCATGCCGGATCAAACGATAATGGGGTGCCGAATGGGCAAGAATAGGCAGATGGAATACATGTCGGACATTTTTTTGAAGAATTAAATAATCAAATTCAAAAAATAAAAAGCGTTTCCGTCTAATATGGCTTCGCTAAATATTGCGGGCGCGAACAAGACCGGCAAACCTAAAAGATTCTTTAAAAGATCGCAATTGATTATGAAAATTCGTAATATCGCCAATCTTTTGATACTATTTGTGGGTATCGTTTACGGAGTTGACGGCGTCCATCGTGGATTTCTTTATGGAATCGACCTAGGTACAGGACTGCAGACAAATTTCACTCAAACAATTATCGGAGGCCATACCTATACGGGCAATTTGCTTGCCGATTTTTCTGTTCCTATCGATCTCAAAATCGGGTTCAGCAAAAAAGGAAATGCAGGTTTCTTCATTTCAAGCCATAACGATTGGAAAAAGCCTGGTTTAACTATTATGTCGGCTAATTCGGTCCTCCTTGAAATTGACCAATTCATGAAGCCAACCGAACCTTCTTTTTTTGTTTGTTATGGAACCGGGTGGGAATTGTGGCTGTATCCTTTTGACGACTATTCCAATAAAGAATTCTCAGCAAATGGACCAACGTTCTTTGTAGGCCTCGCGTACGAATTTGGTAAGAATTTGGTAGCAAAAATCGATCTTTCTGCCGGTAGTCTTAAACATGACGGGACAATTACAGAACAAACAATCGGTCCGTATGGAACGATACTGAGTTCTAACCAAATTTCCTACTCGCAATGGTTTTATATGTTTTCTTTAAGGCTGACAGTAGGGTATCTGGGCTATAAATAAAATGAAAGGCGATTATGGCAAAGCTCTTTTTTCCTTCTTTGATCATTCTTGGCATCCTGATCCAATCCTGCGGCAGATATCCGCCTGCGCCAAATTATGCCGGCATCGGTAATTGTGGAAGTCCGACGATACCTTCAAATCTTCAATTCAAGGACAGTGTTCAATACGCATCGAGTCTTATAGGCATTCCCGAATCCACACGATATTATCAATTCTATGAATACTTTGAAATTTATAATTACGAAAAGCAATTAATTAATGGTGCCTTTATTAACTTAGCTTTTAATAACTTTGCCACATACGGTCAATTGCATTCTTCAAGCTTAAATAATTTCAGTAACATTTATTGGAATGGAACGGATATGAATGGGAAGAAAGTGGACAACGGCACTTATACTTTTAAAGCAACTTCCATTTCACAGGTTGATACCAATTGCTCTTGCGGTACGATTATACTAACGACAAATTGATTTGCCAGAAGGCCTGTATGTTTTGTATGATTTGATTCTAACCCTTTTCAAAACTCTCGATCTTCTCTTTGCACTTCTTCCTTGTAAGCCTTTCAAGCTTTTTCACCTTATCGCCTCACAGCCAACTGCGAGGTATCTTCCATATGACCGCGCTATCAGCCGGAATTTGACCGATTCGCAATCCCCGCCAGCATTTCAACAAGCAGCATATCCTCACGTAAATGCGGCTCGTCTTGCGTAAGATTTTCCAGATATAAATCTGCACGTATCATTTCCGATTGAATTGAAGAAGTGAGCATGAACTAGGCGTTGTTCATATTATTATTGAGATAATCACCGCCTGCAAATATCCTCTAAATAGAGAACAAGGTGGAACGTTTTGGCAATGCAGTTCTATGTAACAGTTTTCTATCCTATGGAGAGTATTTATTTGACATTGCAGGT
Organism: Fibrobacteria bacterium; assembly: GCA_037447435.1. Classification (GTDB taxonomy): domain Bacteria; phylum Fibrobacterota; class Chitinivibrionia; order Chitinivibrionales; family FEN-1185; genus FEN-1185. The sequence continues at coordinate 63,242 of JBBIGR010000028.1, read as the reverse complement.
ATTGGGAGATGATATTAACAATAATGCATGTTTTTCAGAAACGCAGTAACCATAAACTAAATTCCGACCGAAGTGCATTTTTTATTCCTAAAACAAAACAGATACGAAAAGCAGACAGTTTTTAACTTATAACATCGCTCATGATAAAATAAAGAGGGTGGCTTTATATTATGACAAATTTGTCATAATTGAAAATCGCAAAGGAGTAGTTTAATGAAAACGCAAAAAATAGATGTCAATGGACATAAGATTTCTTATTTTGACACAGGAAAGGAAGAGTATATCTGTTTAACCGATATTGCCCGCCATAAGGATCCGGTCAATACCGACGACATTGTTAAAAACTGGCTTAGAAACAGAAACACTATTGAATTATTGGGTTTCTGGGAGGAACTACACAATTCCAATTTTAAACCCGTCGAATTCGACGGGTTTAGAAAACAAGCTGGTCTCAATAGTTTTACAATGACTCCTAAAAAATGGATAGAAAGTACGAATGCAATTGGTATAATATCTAAATCCGGAAGATATGGCGGAACTTTTGCCCATAAAGACATCGCTTTTGAGTTTGCATCGTGGATTTCGATAGAATTCAAGCTATTTATAATTAAAGAATTTCAGAGGTTAAAAACCGATGAAAATAAAAGACTTAATCTTGAATGGAATTTTCAACGAACTCTTTCTAAAATCAATTACCGCATTCATACTGATGCCATCAAAGAAAAAATTATACCGGCCCCGGTTACTCGCGCTCAGGCCAATGCTATTTATGCAAGCGAAGCAGATCTTTTGAATGTCGCACTTTTCGGAAAGACGGCCAAAGAGTGGCGCGAAAACAGCCCGGACAAAGATGGCAATATCCGTGACCATGCCGCACTCGAACAACTGGTTGTTCTTTCCAATTTGGAAAGCATTAATGCGCTTCTCGTTCATCAGGGTATGAAACAGCCGGAACGCCTGATGCAGCTGAATGAAACTGCGATTACGCAAATGAAATCACTTGTTACAAATAAGAATGTCAAACTATTGAAATAACTGCGATAAAATAAGCCGTCTTCCGGGCGGATTTTATTATTTATAGAGGTTGACATAATGTCGTATCAGAAGGTTTTGGCATGAGGCTCGCCGACAGGGTGTGCGGGTTTGTCGACAATTTATTTATAACCGATAATCGAAGTGAAGAAAGCTTTCCCTTCACTTTCGTCACGCTAATCTTTCCGTTTTCTTAATAAATCTCTCATCATGCACGGTTAACGCCGTTTCGATCGCAATTCGGTGCAATTCTTTTGGGGAAATTGCACCATTTTCCATTGCTTATCACATAACGATCGTTTTCCGCATGGAGAACGGTTTGTGCAAACCGCTGTTGATAAATCTTTGTGAACGAAGTATAATTTACACATACGCAAAGGTGCAAAAGGAACATACGGGGCGCAAAATGCCGAACATTTTCAATTATCTGGATTATCGCGAATTCCTTGAGGATTTTTACGATGAAAAGAAATCGGGAAATCCGCATTTCTCTTTCCAGGTATTCGCTTCCCAGGCGGGTTTTAGGTCCAAAAGCTTCATCAAGCTCGTCATAGACGGCAAAAAGAACCTGACCGCGGAATCGATCGAGCGTCTCAACAAGTCGCTCAAGCTTGGGGACAAGCAATTCGCCTATTTCAAGGACCTCGTGGAATTCAACCAGGCAACATCTTCACAAGTGCAGAACTTCCTCATGGAAAAACTGCTCTCGTACAACAAGAGAAATTCCGCGCGGCAGGTACTCCAAAACCAATATGATTTCTACAGAAACTGGTACCATAATACGATTCGTGAACTTGTGTGCGTCGTACGGTTCGGCGACGATTTCCGCATGCTCGGCGCATTGGTAAAGCCGTCGATATCCGCCAGAAAGGCCCGTCAATCGGTCGAGTTGCTCGAAAATCTGGGTCTGATACGGAAAAAGGACAACGGTTTGGGAAAAAGGACAACGGTTTGTACGAACAAGTCGATCCGGTGATCACCACGGGCAACGAAGTCCGGTCTTTGGCCGTGCAGAGTTTCCATCAGCAGAACCTGTTTCTTGCCGGACAATCCATAGAGACGGTTGCCGCTGCGGACCGTGAGATCTCGTGCCTCATTCTCGGTTTATCGAGCTCCGGCATTCAAAAGATCAAGGCGGAGATTCAAAAGTTCCAGGAAAAGCTCATGGAAATCGCCGGAAGCGAGAAAAACGTGGAGCGGGTTTATCACTGTAATTTTCAATTCTTTCCAACAAGCGAGCCGATTAATGAGAAACCATAGTTTAATGCCGACGGCCGTCGTATGCGCTATCGTGACGATTGTCTGCGAAATCTGTCAATGTACGACGCAGATAGCCGGAGCGTCGCAGGTGGGAAATCCTTCAACGGTCGCGGGGTATGTTCGCACAACACAAAGCAAGCCCGCATCAGGGGCCAAAGTATATCTCATGAAGGCGGATTTCCTTCCCGAACTTCCTCCAGCCGATACGGGGACAAGCAACGGCGATCTTTCGGGCACGATGGTGGTGGGCGCCGACACCGCAAAGTACCTTGCAGTGGCCGATAGCGCCGGAAAATTCTCTATAGAAAACGTTCCGCAACAAACCTATAACCTTTTTATTTCCAACGATTCCGTTACGCAGATGGTTTTGCACAGAAACCTTGCCGTGAACTCGAGCGTTGTCAATCTTGGAACGGAGACGCTGCAAAAACCGGGTGTGGCGGTATTTACAATAGGCGATTCCATATTTGCTGAAAACGGGTATCTGGCGGTAAAGGGTACTCCGCTGGTGCTGAAGGTCAAGACACCGGGTCAATACGGCGTTTCGGTTCCGGGTGATACCGTTTCGATAGTGTATCATACTTCTTCGGATATTCTTCCATTGCATTCGAAAACGGACACGGCAGGCGTTTTCATTAGGGCTGGCGACACGCTCGACATGACGGGAATTCCGATGATCGTCATCAGCGGATCGCTCGGGTTTATCGAAAACGGCGTCACGATCCCGCTTTCTCTTGTAGATACGGTCCAGACTTTGGATTCTGCGGTCAGGTTTGCGGTTTCGGGCGCCTATAGCAACAAGAGCCCGGCCCTTGAATATCAATTTTTCATTTCTTCGGACACTCTTTTACCCGTATTGTCCGGCTGGATTACCCAAAATACCTATGTTTATCGCGTTACGATGCCGGGCCGGTACTATATCTCGTCAAGGGTGCGTTGCCGGGCTGCCGGGGATACCGCGGTTTCGGGTTGGGGTCCGACCCTTTCGGTTTTCATACGGAATCAGACGGCGGTATCGACAATTTCCAGACCGCTACAGCCCCGGATACTCGATTCGATCGCCGGCCCGGACTCCATGAAGCTCTTTGTGGGCACGAGCGCCATTGCATTAGAGAATCCCGACACTGCTTTGTACAGGTTCCGATGGATAGCGGATACGACGGGCGTCCGTTTCTCGCCCTGGCAACGGAACGCGTCGATATGGATAACGTTAAGACACGGCGGACCGGTTTGCGCGATCAACGTGCAGGTCGGAAGCATGATCGATTCATCGAGAGTTTCGTTATGGTCCGATACGCTGAAAGTAGGGCCGTTTTACTGAAACTTGACATTATTTACTATGTTCCGGGCAACGTCAAACCCAAAGAAATAAGGAGGTTTTATGAGAATGCGTTCATTTATAGGTCCGTTGCTTTCTGCAACGCTGGTCGGTATGTTTACGGTACATTGTTCCAAAGGGGTGAATGCCGTTTCAAAGGACGATTCCTCAAAAACCGTTTCCGTTGCTTTCAGTATCAGAACGAATCCGGAATTCAATCATGTTGCCAAATCGGCGGTCCTTACCGTTAGCGGAGCAGACATGGATTCAATAAAGCAGCCGATGACGATCAACGATTCCGCTTTGTATACGACGGTGCACGGCGTCCCGATGGGACAAACGAGGTTGTTTGAGATTTTTGTGTACGACTCCGCGCATATGATACGGTATTACGGTTCGCAATCGACCGACATAGATCCGCTCGTCGTGACTCGCGTCGCCATAAAATTGCATAAACCGGTATCCGGCGATGTTATTGTTGAAGGTGAAATTGCGGACGACAGTGGGAGCGTGGTTGCTCCGTCTAAACCCTATATTGTCACGACCATTCCCGGTGCTCCCGATTCGGGGAAATACTATTTCGCCGTGGGAATGGGAACCGATACGCTTGTCACCGGTGCTTCGTTCGACTATGAAGTCATGTTCCTGCGGTATACCTATGCGGGATGGTCTAAATTCGACACTATTTACTGCAGAAGACCGGTCGTATCGGAATATCTTCCGTATCCCGGGACCTATCGGGTGTTGGCGCGAGTTCGGAGCACATTTAATCCATCTGTTGTTTCCGCCTGGTCTGAACCGCTTTTAGTAAAGGCGCTTAGCCAAAGTCGGATTATAGAAGTAACCTCGATCGACACCTTTGTCATAGATACCGTGCATCGTGACTCCGTAAAGCGCGATTCGGTGTACCAAGATTCGGTTTGGCGAGACAGCACCTATCGTGACACGGTATGGCGCGACACAGTCCACCGCGACACAATCCATCGTGATACTCTGTGGCGCGATTCTTTCTATCGGGATTCCATGTTGTTTATTGACACAATACGATACCGTGTCGATTAGAGCCACGTGTAATTGAATCCTTGATCGTCGAAACGGCCGGGACCTCAATGAGGTTTCGGCTGTTTGGCGTTTTGGAAGCGATAACGTGAAACTGTTTATCGTTGCAAAATAATTATAAGGTCTATATAATAAAGGTGCTTTCCCGACATTGTGAAAAACCGGAAATAGTATTTTGTGGTTTGCAGATAAACACGACGGAAAAGAGGCGGGAAACAAGTTTTGCAAAGAACCCAAAAAGCAAATTTTCCACAAGAGGGTTACTATGTTGTTAAATAAGGGACTACGGCGATATTTCATGGTCGCTTTTGCGCTCGGTATGAGCGGATTTTCCGCATTTGCGGCGGATGTCGTAGCCATTAACGGAACGGTTAAAACTCAAGACGCAAAGGCGATAAGTAACGCAACGGTTCGCCTTTTAAAAGCAAACCTTTCTGCCGCCACCGATGCGTTGGGTTCGTATTCCCTGTCGGGCAATATTGCCGTTCGCATACAAAAAGACAATCCGCAATTCGGCAGCTTCACATTCGATATGCGGGGCATCACGCTGCATATGAAGACCGATTCGCCGGTGCGCATACGGGTGTTCGATACCCAGGGGAAACAGGTCGCCGTGTTGCTTGACAAGCAGCTCGGCGCAGGCGGTTATTCCGTGAATCCGTTCATCGGATTATCGAGCGGTCTTTATTTTGTTTCCGTGCGGATCGCGGGTGAAGAAACCATGCTTCGAATGCCGCTTGTAAATAACCGGACAAATACGATGGTTTATAAAAGGACCGATTTCGGTACGACGCTGCAAAAGAGTTTGGCCGTCGCAGACACGCTTGTCGCGAGCGCGACGGGATATACTACCGTGCAACAGGCCGTATCGTCTTACACCGGCAATTACGATTTCATGCTTGCCCCGGATTCCGCGCTCCGGTATTATCGGTTGCGAATAGAGTATCTCAATGCGAGCGATTGGTCGTCTCTTACGTTTGCGGATTCGGTAAAAATCATTAAAACACGGATAATGAGCTCGGCAGGCAAGCCGGTTATCATTGGGGCAAACACGAATCAACTTTCATTGAATCAAAACTTTGTCGCAGGGGATACGACCAGGATGACCGTGGATTGCGCGCTGCTTCCTTCGGCGCTCGATACGCTTTTCACCATGAAAATGCAAAAAGGCGTTGCCGGCAGGATCATACTGCGGGTGTATACGGTCGTGGGAACAACGGTGCAATTGATCAAAGAGGTAAACGAAAGTCAGCCGACGACCTTTTCGATAGACCTGTCTTCTCTTAAGGCAACTGCGGCGTGGCAAGCGCCCATGGCATCGGTCGCAAAAATGGGGCTGGCGCTGTATTATCCCTGGTATTACATGGGCAGCTGGACAAGCAATGAACTCATAGATCACCCGGCGACGCTGTACGATTCCGGCGATACCCTTGCAATAGCGAGGCAAATGGACCAGGCAAAGAGTGCAGGCATTACCGGGTTTCTCGAGTCCTGGGCTGGTCCGGGTTCCGACAGCGACAATAAATTGAAATTGCTTCTTAAAGTTGCGCAACAAAAAGACTTCAAGATCGGGATATTTTTTGAATTGCTCGGCGATAATGGGCCGCGCGATACGAACGTGATTTATGACTGGTTTTCCTATTTGGTTGCGACGTATCGCGACAACCCTGCAATGTTGACGGTTCATAGAAAGCCCATTGCAGTGCCGTTTTGCACGCAGTTTTTAGGGTTCGGGAAGTGGAAACGCATTCTGCAACGTTTGCACGCAGCAGGGCTTGATCCCGCGGTTCTTTCGGACAGCGATCCCGGCGATTCGCTTAACATTTTCGAAGGCGTGGCAAGTTCTCCATCGAGCAGCCTGGGGCGCGCAGTCCGGTATTACGGGGTGCTCGCCGATTCCCCTGCGGCAAAGATCTACATCGCGACTGCGATGCCGGGCTTTGACGAACGGTTGGTCCCGGGAAGGACCGGTCGGTATGAAGACAGGCAAAACGGCCAGTTGTTCAGGACCCGGCTCGATGCAGTTGTAAATTCCAATCCCCATTGGATCGAGGCATACACCTGGAACGAGTGGTGGGAAAACACTTACATCGAGCCATCGGTCAATTACGGCGATTTGTATCTTCAAATCGCGGGTCAGTACATAAAGCCCTGGGAAATTAGGTAATGAAGTCCCTAAGGCTATTTGTTTTTTACCGAAAATCTCAATTCGTCTTTTTCTTTGCCGACTTCGACAACCTGGCCTTCTTTTAATTCACCGGAAACGATGAGCCGCGAAATCGGGGTTTCGAGTTTTCTTTGAATTGCCCGTTTTAGCGGACGCGCTCCGTATACCGGATCGTAACCGACGGTTGCTAAAACTATTTTAGCGTCATCGGTGATTGTAAAATCTATGGATTTGTCTGAAAGAAGTTTTGCAAAACGCGCAATTTGAATTGAAACGATTTTCAGCAAATCACTTTGAGTAAGGCTTTCGAAAATGACGAGTTCATCGATCCTGTTTAAAAATTCCGGTTTGAAATAATTCTTTAATTCACCAAGAACCAATGATTTAATCGCTTCGTGATTTTTCCCTTGCGATTCGACAATGTGTTGTGAGCCAATGTTCGAGGTCATTATTATTATGGTATTTTTAAAGTTGACCACATGGCCGTGCGAATCGGTAACTCTGCCGTCATCAAGGACTTGTAAAAGAACATTGAAAACGTCGGGATGGGCTTTTTCGATTTCATCGAATAAAATGACGCTGTACGGTCTTCGTCGAACAGCCTCGGTAAGTTGGCCTCCTTCTTCATATCCCACGTAGCCGGGCGGCGCGCCGATAAGGCGCGATACCGTGTGTTTTTCCATGTATTCCGACATATCTATGCGGATCATGGCATGTTCGTCGTCGAAAAGATTGTAGGCCAGGGCGCGCGCCAATTCCGTTTTGCCCACGCCGGTGGGGCCGAGGAAAATGAAACTTCCGATGGGTTTTTGCTGGTCTTTTAATCCCGCTCTGCCTCGTATGACCGCATCCGCTACCGCCTCGACCGCCTCATTTTGGCCGATGACCCGTTCGTGCAAATGCGCGGCCAAAGAAAGGATTTTTTCCTTTTCGCCTTCGACAAGTTTGCTGATCGGGATATGGGTCCATCGCGCGACGATGGCGGCGATGTCCTCTTCGTCGACTTCTTCCTTTAAAAGCCTGTTTGCGTCGGCGCTGTTTTTGAATTTTTGTTCCGCATCAAGCAATTGCTTCTCGAGTTGAGGGATGGTGCCGTGTTGCAACTGCGCCGCGGTATTCAAATCGTAGTTGCGTTGGGCGTTATCCAAATCGAACTTTGCTTTTTCGAGTTTTTGCCTCATGAGTTGCAGCGCGTTGATTTGCAATTTTTCATTGTCCCATCTGAGGCGTAAAGACCTGACCTTTTCCTTGATTTCCGCTACTTCGGACATCAGTTTTTCCAGCCGCTCCCGTGACGAAGCGTCTTTTTCTTTTTTAAGCCCGGTAATTTCTATTTCGAGCTGCATTTGGCGCCGGGTGGCTTCATCGAGCTCGACGGGACTGCTGTCCATTTCGGTGCGAAGACCTGCGGCAGCTTCGTCGATGAGGTCGATTGCTTTGTCGGGGAGGAATCTGTCGGAAATATAGCGGTCCGAAAGAACGGCCGCGGCGACAAGGGCGGCATCGCGGATTTTGACGCCGTGATGGACTTCGTAGCGTTCGCGTAGTCCGCGTAGAATGGAAATGGTGTCTTCCACATTGGGTTGATCGACAACAACCGTTTGAAAACGCCGCTCAAGCGCTTTGTCTTTTTCGATATGCTTTCTGTATTCGTCGAGGGTCGTGGCGCCGATGCAATGCAGTTCGCCGCGGGCGAGCATGGGTTTGAGAAGGTTTCCTGCGTCCATGGCGCCTTCCGCAGCTCCGGCTCCGACAACCGTATGGAGTTCGTCGATGAATAATATCACATTTCCATTAGAATCAATTACTTCCTTTAAAACAGCTTTGAGCCTTTCCTCAAATTCGCCTCTAAATTTGGCTCCGGCGATTAGCGATCCCATGTCTAACGACGCAAGTTGTTTGTTTTTAAGCCCTTCGGGCACATCTCCGCGAATGATCCGAATGGCCAAACCTTCTACTATTGCGGTTTTACCAACGCCGGGGTCGCCGATGAGCACGGGATTGTTTTTAGTTCTGCGCGATAAAATTTGAACGACCCGGCGAATTTCTTCATCGCGACCGATAACCGGATCGAGTTTACCTTTTTGCGCCATTTCCGTCAGATTGCGGGAATATTTTTCCAAAGCATTGAATGTTGCTTCGGGTTCCGAGGTCGTGACCCGTTGATTGCCGCGAACGGATTTTAAGGTTTCGAGGATTTTTGCATGGGACAAATTGAGCGACGAAGCGACTGTTTTGCAATCGCCGTCTTTATCTATTAACGCAAGCAACAGGTGTTCCACGCTGACATACTCGTCTTTCATACGCGCGGCGATTTTCTCGGCTTCGCCCAAGACCTGGGTAAACGATCGCGACGCATACGTTTGCGTTACCCCGCTGCCGGTGACCGCGGGAATCTTTTTCAATTTGTCAATAACCGCATTTTGAAGCGCCGATTTGGCGATTTCGAGTTTTTCGAGAATGGTTGAAACGAACCCGTCCTGCTGCATGCATAACGCAAGAAACAAATGAAGGGGGGTCAGTTCCTGATGATTCATTTCAATGGCGATTTTATGAGCGCCGTTTAATGCTTCCTGGGATTTTGCGGTGAATTTTTCCTGGTTCATAGTATTTCCTTTTCATTGCGTTTAAAGTTCGCATTTCAATAATGCAATCGCAATGCCAAAGTATTCTGCGGGAGGCAAATTTAATATATCTTGCAGAATTATAAGGAGTTATTTAAAGAATTAGAAAAGAATCGAATTAAGGAGAATGTTTCAAAATGACACAAAACGTTTTATAGTGTCTATTTTGATTAACAAAATTCTGTCGTAAAGGTATGATATAATTTTATAATTATGTTTTGTGCAGGAGAGTTGGTACCTAAACGCAAAAGGCTTATTTGAATGCCCCGATTAATTCCTCAAACAGATGAAGCGCGATCGTCGATAAACGGCGAAACAATCGAAATAAATAAATTTCCATTCAGGATAGGCCGGGAATCGCGGAATAAAACCGATGTAGTGCCGCAGCACATTTTGGAACGTCGGTTAGGCAAGGTTCCCCCGAATAATGACGTGTATCTGATTGACTCCGGGAAATTGCTCAATATTTCCCGGGAACATTTATTGATTGACAAAAATGAAAACGGCGGGTATAAGCTCGGCGACAGAATGAGCGCCTGCGGAACGTTTGTCCAGGGCAAGGCGGGGCCTCGCAAATGCCACGGCAACGGATGTTTACTTGACGAGGGCGATATAATAACCATTGGAACGCCGCATTCGCCGTTTGTTTTTAAATTTTCTTTTGAAGGGGACAAAAAAGTGGGGCTATCGTGGGTGGTTTTCGATGCGATGGGCGTGGTATATAATAACAGCGACGATGTAAGCGATTTGCTCTGGCCATTTGTGTATAAACACAATACTAAGGTGGACAAAAAGGCTTTTATCGATTCGTATGTGCGAATAAGCGTGGGCAATATTTCCTGCAAACAGTTTTGGGATTCCGTGGGTCTCGGTGGACAATATCCTGGCATTGAACGGGAATATCTCGATTCTATATTGACGTTGGAGAAGACTTTTGTTCCTGCCGTACAATCGCTGCAAAAGAAATACAAACTCGGCATGCTTTCCAACGATGTCGGCGATTGGTCCAGGTATTTGCGCAAACGATTTATGATAGATTTTTTTGACGTGGCGATCGTGAGCGGAGATGTTTTATTAAGGAAACCGGACGTTAAAATTTTCCAATTGTTCCTTGAAAAAAGTTTTGCAAAAGCAGATGAATGCGTTTTTATTGATGATAGGAAAAAAAATCTTGAAGTTGCAAGATCTCTTGGATTTAAGACCTTATGGTTTCATAGGATAGAAGATGAAAGACCGTTTGAGCCGGATGGAGAAATAACTGATTTTTCGAGGCTGGCAGAAAAAATTAGCGAGTTGGAAAACATGCAATAACACAATTTTAAAACTATGCGATGTTCTATTAACGCATTTAAAATAAAAGTATTATGCGTTCTTTTTTCTATCTTTATCCGAAAATATTGAAATAGTGCCAAATTCCCCATCGTATCCGGGCGACAGATTTACTTTTCCTTCCCTAACACGTTGAATTCCTAGGGCAATAAGCGAATTTCCCGCTTTTTCGATATCGGCAATCGGAATATCCATTAATATCGAAAATTCACTGCCAAGCGATTGATTTAAAGTTGAATACATTAAATCTACTTTTTTGGAGGCTTTGCCGATATCCATGCTGTCTGCGATAATTTCGGCAAGGGGAATTGCGCTGATAAACGGTCGGGATTTTTGGCCTGTTTTGCCTTCGGGTTTATCGGCAAGTTCTTCGACACGGGACATAACGCCGACAGTCACGGGAGATCCGCAAACAGGGCATAGGCCTTTGTTTTTTAGGGTTTCTGTTGGGTGCATTCTGCATTTACAATTGCGGTGGCCGTCGTAGTGATACTTACCTTCTTCGGGAAAAAATTCTATGGTTCCTAAAAATCCGGTATCATTTTTATGCCGAAGCGAATTGAGCAAACCCGGATACGAAAAATCGGTATCGAAAATAGTGGCTTCCCTGCCGAGATTTGCAGGAGAATGGGCATCGGAATTCGAAACCAGATAGAAATCATCGAGCGAGGAAACGCGCCGGTTCATGAGCGGGTCGGACGAAAGCCCTGTTTCCAATGCGTAAATATATTTTGTCAAATCTCCGAAGCATTCTTCTATGCTGTTGAATCCGCTTTTGGACCCAAGCACCGAAAACCATGGCGTCCAAATATGGGCGGGAATGCAAAAGCAATCGGGATTGCATGACAAGGCGATTTCATAAAGATCGCGGCTGTCCAACCCTAAAATCGGCCTGCCGTCGGATTTTATATTACCGATTTTTTCCAGCCGCGAAGCGAGCTTTTCGGCAGTTTCAAAATCGGGCATGTAAAGCACATTATGGACTTTTCTTACTTTCCCTGTTTTTTTATAAATGGATGATATTTCGGTAGAGAGAATAAAGCGGACGTCGGCTTTGCATGCGGCGGGAACTTCGTTTTCCACCTCTTTGCGAAACTCGGGTTTTAATGAAAAAAAGCCGTTTCCGCAGGGGGTAAGCTTTTGCTTTAATTCTTTTAGCCACCCCGGATGAACGCAATCGCCCGTAGCGACGACGCCGATGCCTTTGATTTGTGCCCAAAGCCATAGCTGTTCGGGCGTCAGTTTGCTGCTTGTTGCCCGAGAAAACCTGGAATGGATGTGAAGATCTGCAATGTATTTCATGGGGGAGAAAATAACTGAGATTTGCCGTAACGAAATACTTTTTCGACCAATTGGCTATTTTTAATCCGGAAATAACGGTAAAATGGCGTTCATCGCTTATTTGTCCCGGTGGACCGACTCGGGTGAAAAAGCGGGAAGACAAACGGCGATATATTCGGCGCCGCCGAGGCTGGGCGTGCTGTATTGAACCCATTCGCCTGCTTTGATGAGGATTGCCTGCCCTTCTTTTATGTCAAATTGTCCCGATTTTGTGGTCGCGCGAAGTACTCCCTTGAGAACGACGGAATATTCATCGAAAAGCGGGCTTTGTCCGGGCTCTATCCAACCGCTCGGGCTTATCATTCTTGCGATGCTCAGCTCGCTTGTTTTTGTGTTTACGCGGCCGACATATTCCTCGATTTTTTTAGGCCTGTTTCCGGCTGCTTGGACAATAGTCGGATTGTTTATGATTTGCGGCATATGGGAAATCCCCCGGAAAAATGAAATCTTTCCATTTCTTATATTAAGTATACGATACTAAAATTTTCATAGCATAGCAAAAAATAAAATATTCAAATTTTTCCGTTGACTCTGCCCCAAGGGTAGCCCTTATCTTATAAGGGAAGATTAATTCGAACAGGGAGCGGCAATGTACTCTATCGGCGAATTTTCAAGAATATGCGGCTTAACCATAAAAGCGTTACGTTTGTATCATGAAAAGGAACTTCTGGTTCCCAGCATTATTGATGATGCAACCGGATATCGGTATTATGACCATAAAAATGCGGAGCAGGCGCGCATCATACTCTACCTGCGAAGCATGGAATTTTCATTGTCGGATATCAATGAAATGCTTTCCGATGCCGACGACGATATTGAGGTTTTAAGTTTTTTGGAAAAGCAAAAAGCAGTCATTCTTGGGAAAATTCAAAAGCAAAAGGACATTGCAAAATCGCTCCAATTCATCATTAAAACGGAAAAGGAGAACGGTATGTCTTTACAAAATGTATCATTTGACGTTGAAGAAAAAGAAGTCGAGACCGTGTTGATCGCAGGCGTGCGATTTAAAGGAAAGTACGACGAATGCGGCCCGGCGTTTGGAAAAATCGGTAAAGCAATGGGGATGAATATTTGCGGCAAGGCTTTGTGTTTGTACTATGATGCCGATTACAAGGAATCGGATGCCGACATCGAAGCGTGCATGCCTATACGCAAGGGTAAACCCGTTGAAGGGATATCGGTACGTGAATTGAGCGGCGGCAAATGCGTCGCTTTGATTCATAAAGGACCGTATCAGACGATTAGCCGCAGCTATGAGAAAATCATGGCCTATATCAAATCGAAAGGGTATACGACGACATTGCCCAGCAGGGAGGTTTATTTGAAAGGGCCCGGCATGATTTTTAAAGGCAATCCCGAAAACTATTTGACGGAAATTCAGATGATTATTGAGGCAGTATAGAATGCGCTTTTAGCTGAAGGCAACATATAGGGTGTCGGGGAGGCGGCTCTCGTTGAATCCGAGCACCCTTGTCCCGCACCCGCAACCACTGTGATTTAAGGCAAAAAATAATATCTTAAAAAAATGTAAATTCCTATCTTGCATCTAAAAAAAAACCAAACTATTTTGATACCCGATGAAGCAGATAGAACTCCTCATGGATGCGACAGCCCTCGATCGGGCCCTCACCCGGATTGCTCATCAGATATTGGAAAAACACCCGGATCTAAATAACCTCGGAATCGTGGGTATGCAGACGCGCGGTGTCTTTTTGGCCCAGCGCATTGCGGAAAAAATCAACAGCATTGAAAAAGTAAATTTATCTCCCGGCGTTCTCGATATAACCATGTATCGGGACGACTATCGTCTTGCCTTAAAACAGCCGAAAGTACAAGTAACGCATATTCCCTTCGATATCAACGGAATCGACATGATCCTCGTTGATGATGTTCTTTACACCGGCCGAACGATTCGTGCTGCGCTTGAGGCGCTCAATGATTTTGGAAGGCCGAAATCCATTCAGCTTGCCGTGCTTATAGACCGCGGCCATCGTGAAATGCCTATACATGCCGATTATATCGGCATGACGATTAAAACGCGCATGAATCAGGAAGTTGCATTAAAGGTCAAGGAAAAAGACGACGAAGATTCACTCTGGCTTATGGAACTGGAGAAGGGCGACTAACGAATGGCATCATTGACCATCAATCACTTGCTCGGGCTTGAAGGCGTTCCTAAAGAAGACATTACCCTGATTCTTGACACAGCAGACAGTTTCCATGAGGTGTTGCAACGCGACATTCCCCAGGTTCCCACGCTGCGCGGAAAGACGGTGGTCAATCTCTTTTTTGAAAACAGCACGCGAACGAGAATGTCTTTCGAACTTGCCGAAAAGCGGCTTTCGGCAAACCCTCTTAATTTTGCGACATCGACAAGCTCTGTGGCAAAAGGCGAATCTCTCCGCGACACCATGCGAAACATCGAGGCCATGAAAATAGACATGGTTGTCGTTCGGCATAGCGCTGCAGGGGCGCCGCTTTTTTTGACAAAATGCACCGACGCGCCGATCATAAATGCGGGAGACGGTTTTCACGAACATCCGACTCAGGCATTGCTCGATATGATGACCATACGTCAACGCTTTGGAAAACTTGCCGGGCTCAAAGTGGCAATTATCGGCGACATTTACCATAGCCGTGTCGCCCGGTCCGACGCATGGGGAATGAAAACAATGGGTATGGACGTAACGTTATGCGGTCCTCCTACCTTGTTGCCGCAGCATCCCGAACTCCTGGGCGTGAAGGTAACCGACAATATCGACGAGGCATTGAGCGGTGCGAATGTCGTCATGCTGCTCAGACTGCAACTTGAACGACAAGGCAGCGGACTGTTTCCGTCGGTACGCGAATACCGCGAGCGATATGGTTTGGATCTTGACAAATTATCAAAGCTTCCGGAAGACATCATTGTCATGCATCCGGGGCCCATTAACCGCGGCATAGAGCTTGCTTCGAATGTCGCAGATTGCAATAAATCAGTGATACTTGACCAGGTCACCAACGGCGTGGCTGTCCGCATGGCGGTTCTGTATCTTCTTGGAGGCGGCGAACATGAATAAAAAACAGAATGGCCAGGCCATTTACATGCCGGGAACAGAAGCGCATCCCGCAAGCATTCTCATAAAAAACGGGCGCGTTATCGATCCGGCAAACAACATAGACGACAATTTGACCGTGGGCGTTCAAAACGGCATCGTGAAATTCGTGGGCAAGGAAGTGCCGCAGGATTTCAGGGCGCAGGAAGAAATCGACGCGGAAGGAATGTGGGTCGTACCCGGACTTGTGGATATGCATGTGCATCTGCGCGAACCCGGGCGGGAAGACAAAGAAACCATTGAAAGCGGTACCATGGCCGCGGCCGCGGGCGGGTTTACAGCCGTTGCATGCATGCCGAATACGAATCCTGTTTTGGATGAAGAATCGAAAATAAGATACGTGGTTCAGCGAGGCATGAATTGCCCCTGCAGGATTTATCCTATCGGATCCATTACAAAAGGACTATTGGGCGAAGAACTGTCTCCGTTTGGCGAAATGATCCGGGCTGGCGCACGGGCGGTTTCGGATGACGGCAAAAGCGTGAAGAAATCCAATATGATGAAAAACGCGCTTAACTATTCCAAGGCGTTTAAAATTCCCGTAATTTGCCATTGCGAAGATGCCGAACTTGCCGCAAACGGACACATGAACGAGGGAATTATGTCGGCGCGAATGGGTTTGCGCGGCATACCTTCTATTTCGGAAGACATCATCGTCACGCGCGACATCATGCTCGCGTCGTATACCGGCGCGCGCGTCCATATCGCCCACGTATCTACCGCAGGTTCGCTGCGTACAATTCGTGAGGCGAAAAAACTCGGCGTTCAGGTCACCTGCGAAACATGTTCGCATTACTTTACATTAAGCGATGAAGATGTCGAAGGATACAATACAAACCGGAAAATGAACCCGCCGCTTCGTACTCCTGCCGACAGAGCGGAAATCATAGCCGCACTTGCGGACGGAACCATAGACGTAATTGCCAGCGATCACGCGCCCCACGTATCGGAAGACAAAGACGTGGAATTCGACGCGGCCGCATTCGGGGTGATCGGTTTGGAAACATCGCTTGGTGTCGTTCTTACGTACCTGATCGACAAAGACATTCTCATGCCCGCAGACCTTGTGGAAAAAATGAGCCTCATGCCCAACCGCATTCTCGGGCTTGACGGCGGCACATTGTCCATAGGGAAGCCCGCAGACATTACGGTGATCGACCCGCGGGCAAAATGGAAAGTCGATTCTTCCTTGTTTTATTCCAAATCGCGCAATACCGCATTCGAAGGCATGGAGCTTAAAGGCTTTGCCCGCTACACGATTTTAGGCGGCGCTATTGTTTACGTGCGGAAATAACCGGAAAGGAAAACCCATGAAAAATAATATTTTCTGCGGGATATCGGGTTTGTTGCTTGCATGCATTGCGGTTTTAACTATGAATTGCGACAATGGAAGTCCGACCAGTCCAGCAGTTGTCAATACGGGGCTTGAAGGAACTTGGAAAGGGAAGGCTCTTGGAGATACGACGACGTATTTCATAACCTTTTCAGAAAATAATTTTACTTTTAAATCAAGCGCTTTTTCTTTATTGACCAATGCGTATACCGGTACTTTTTCAACCGATACGAACGCAGATCCAAAACAAATGGATGCGCATATTGCGCAATGCCCCATCAACTCGCAATTTATCGGGAAAACAAGTTTGTGTATTTACAAAATTTCCCATGACACGCTTACGTATGCGGGTAACGAACCCGGCGATATGCAAAGGCCAAACAGCTTTGTGTATGATGCCACGGGCATTACGGAAGTCATCATTTTAAAAAAGCAATAATATAACCGTTTTCCTGCCCACTATTCCTCCGATTAACGCTCAACAAATTATGGGGCAATAGTTAAAATTCCATAGCGATCGGCAATGGCTGCATCGATGTTTACAACTTCAATTGCAGGTAAATCAAGAAACCGATTGAGTGAATTCCGATTTTCTTTTTCGTATTTTCCCAAACTAAACCCTGCATAAAGTTCTCCAAGTACGATACTGGGTATAAAAATTGTTTCGGCTAAATCAATACAATCTATCAAGTCTGCAGACTGAAGACTTAGCCTGGAATACGCGCAAGTATCGAAACAAAGCTTCATACGCGCCACATGTCTTTGTCAATTATTTCGAATGCTTTCGTATTACGTGTGAATTCCTTGTATTCCTCTTCGGACCAAAGCCGCAATACGCTTTTTACATCGCGCCGTTTTTTCATTGATTTTTTATCCGCAATCCCTATTCCCACAGCTTTAGAAAGAAGTTCAATGGTTGTTTTATTTAAACTTTGGTGTGATTCGCGGGAAATTTTCCGAAGGCGCTGTTCGACCGGTAAAGGTATTTGGCGAAGCGTTAATGTATTCATTTATGACTCCATTCTGAATGCATTATATGCATCCGTTTAAATATACAATAGCATGCACATTTTTGCAAAACTATTAATCTATCACTACCGCATGGACATCGGATTTTTTATCCGATTTGCCAAGGGATGAGGTTTCGCCGAGGCGCGAGGTGTTTTGACCGAGGACAATGGGAACGAGTTGGCTGCTTTCGAGTTTGACTTCGATATCGAAATCGAGCGGGTCCGATAAAAACAAAGCGATAATTTTTTTCATGTTTCCGATATTGTCGCTCGTGGGCAGAAACGTTTCAAACTGTTCTCGCTTCAGCGGCCCGACGCTGACGCGGAATTTTCCGGACAAATCCCACTTTCTTGTTCCCGCAATCGCATTGATGCCGAGTTGCGAATCGACCCCGATTTGGGGAGGATTTGCAATATCGGTCCAGCGTCCCTGCCATTGAATGATATCTACGGGGACATCGTTGAAAAAATCGCTGACCATGGAGCGGAGAGCTTCTTTACTCCGCGCTTTTCCGGCAAAACTTCCCGTATAGGCGAGCATGCGCTGGAAAAACGGATCGGAAAGTTTACTTTCGTCGAAACCGGCAAGGCATGCGACACGTTTTGCGAGAACGGAATTGGCCTTTTGTGACATGCTTATGAAGCGGTACTTTTGCCATGCCCGATAAAACAACGTATAGATCCGATGATTGAAAATGGCGAGGAATTCTTTTAACGGAAGGCCTAGCTCTTCGTGACGGGCTACATATTCCGTGAAGTACAACGGCAAAGGCGACGAAACGCCGATAAGACCCATAAAAGTAAGGATGAATTCGACGCCGTCTTTTGTTTTATTGACATGGGATATATCCGACGGCGGGAACCCCAGCGAAGGAGACGCGGTCATGCGGATTCTGCCGGTTTCTATGGGATTTGGAATATTTTCAAATTTTTTAAAATGTTCCTCGAGCAAGGACAATGCCTGAAAAAAATTAAACTCATATCCCTCTTTTTCGAGGCGCTCGATTAAATCAGGCATTTTTTCCCGTCCATAGATTGCCAGCGGATTTTAGCGCCGGACGGTTTGAGCTCAAAGACAAGGTCTAAAAACGTGTTGATCGAAACATATTGAGAAAGAAATTCCTTTAAAACCTGGCCGAATAAATGAATATCGCCGGTATCCACAAAATTCGCCTCGACAAGAGATACTGAAAATTCGACCCCGCGCAAGGCAGAGCCGTTGACAAGTTTTTCTATGGGTTTTGACGATACGTCGGTAATTGCGTCGATGCGTCGACTGCGGCCTTCGCTTCGAGACCAATCGTAGAGACGAAGTAGGGATTTTAATGAATCGGGAGAGGATAACGTCGTGTACGTTGAACTCAAATGCGCGATGCAAGACCAGAGATATTCGTCGTTTTTAGGCGGCGGGCACGGAAGCGTCGGCCTGGTGATGTTTGAAAACTGGACATAATCGGGAAAGTTGTTTCCCGGGTTCACGATGCCGTTTTCACGGATTTCTTCCCGCGGTAAAATACCGTTTGTCGCATAAATAGAGATCGACAGGTTTTCCTCGCGAACCTCGCTTTTCCCTGTTGACGAAAGTAAATCTCCGCCCAGAGAAATCCAGAGATCGCGCCTGCCGTCGGGCGCGATGCGGTATTGCGGCGAATACGTACGGGGACGTTTCGAACCGCCCATGGAAAACGAATACAGCGGTTCGTAGACGGACCGTTTGCCGGTGGCGCGTTCAATTCCTTCGATGCCGATGATGCTGTGCGTAAAAAACGAGGACGGATACGAGGTATCGGCAGCGACACGGTATTCAGTTTCGAGACCGTTCATGTGAATGGGTTCGGCGTCTTTTTTGAAAATATTGGCAACCGGCCCGCAGAACAACCGGAAATTATCCCGGGTGAACGGTTTATCGGGCGGAAAATCCTTATCAAAGGTTATGGAATAGGTAAACGAATCCGGCGATTCTTCGGAAAACGGAAGATTTTCGAAGCCGTGCAAATCGACAAAGAGGAATTTCTCGGGGTAAATGAAATATTCGAGAAGTAATGAGAACCCGGAAAAAGACCGGTTACTATGCGGTAAAATCGATTCATCATGCGAGAGACCGCACGGGGTGACCGCCGAGGCGCCGTCGACGTCGCAGGATAAGACATTCTCGCCCGCCGCGATGCGCGCGGACGACACGTTCCGCGTCAGGAATTCGTGAAGCATGAGGGCTGTGGGCATTTCGGCATGCAAATACAGCCGGAGCGGCGACAGGGAAAGCTTTTGCAAAACAATGCCGGTATCGAGCTTGAAATGGAAAGTCAGGGTCGCTTTGTTTTTCGTATCCACAGATTTCACGACATTGACAAGGGAAACCGGCGAAAGCCGGACATCCGACATGGTCGTGAATTTGCAAATGGCAAGTTCGGGGCCGACCGGTGCGGACAAAAGCTCCGCACCGCGGGAAAGCACGCGGGTTTCCTGAAGCGAACCGGTCCGGGGCTTGAATTGCACGATACTGACCGAGGGGATTTCCTGCAAAATGCCCGGCCACATCAGATTAAAAAGACCTTCGGTAAGCTCCGGAAACGAATCATCAAGCTTTTCACGGATGCGGCCGGTCAAAAAGGCAAAGCCTTCAAAAAGCCGCTCGACATACGGATCGCGGTCGCCGACTGCGTCGACATTGAGAAATTGGGCGCGATCGGGATGTGCACGTGCGAATTCCCTGCCGGATTCGTACAGATATCTTAATTCCTCTTCATAATATTTTTCTATCATTGATTACTCCGGTTTTTTCCATGGTGCTATCGACGAATTTCCCAAACTGGTAAACGTTGTCTGAAACCTCACCAGGCCGCCTTCGGTAAGCTCGCCGGTCAGAATGAATACAAGCCTGAAATCCTTAGGGTCGGAATCGAGCGGGGTCACTTTTACTTTTTTTAATCTCGGTTCGTATTTTTCAACCGTGCGTTTTATTGCCTTTTGCAATTCCTCGATGCCGTGCGGCATTTTACGGTATATTTCGGAAATGTCGGGCAGCCCATAATCTTTTAAATGGGTAAGGCTTCCTTCACGGGTATTGAAAAGCCGGTTCAAATGGTCCATTATAGACATGATGCCGCGCTTTTCGGCAGCGACACTCTCTATGGGTGTTCCATCGACAAATTGGCCGGTCAGGTTTTCGAATAATGCTTGCTTCATAATCGCTATATACAAGATAAAATATGGGAACCATGGTTATACTCAGAAACTGAAGAGTATTTCCAGTTTTAGGACGAACGAAAATGTATTTTTAAAAAAATATCATAGGTTTAATCCAAGATTTTTCATGGAGGATTTCTGTGAAAGAACAAGATGCAATTGTCGAAAACGACAAACATCAGTTGCTTCTGTACGTTGAAAAAGGCGACGGGTCATTCGGTTCCTTGCAAACCGGAGCCTATATGGCGACAAATTATCTGGATGATTTTATGGAGAAACGGAAAAATTTAGAGAAAGAATGCATTGAAAAATTGCAAAAAGGTGAGGTTTCTCCGGTGGGATATTATTTACTTTTAAATACCATAACCCCGGCAGATTGCGCCGCACGCGTGCGATTATCCGTGTCGAAAGTAAATAAACACGCAAGTCCCGAAGGGTTTAAAAAAATCACCTGCGACATACTCGGCCGCTATGCCGAAGTTTTCGGCGTGTCGGTTTCCAATTTGTTCCAACTGGTTATGATCGCGGACAAAGAAATAAACATCACCGTCAAAAAGACGGTCAATCCACTGGTGTCCGTTATGGAAATAGGTCGGAGAAAAGAATGAGCGATAAACCGTTCGAACACAAAATGGCGGCGCATTGCGAATCGGGCATGCTGTGCGGTTTGCTCGGCCATAACGGGTTGCCGATTACCGAGCCCATGGTGCTTGGCATAAGCGGCGCGGTTTTCTTTGTATTTATCAAGACCCCCAAAATGCCGTTTCCGGTATTTGACATGCGCAATAGGCCCGGCGACATGCGTACCGCGATGGCAAAGCGTTTGGGCGTTTCGTTTGAAACAAAAAAATTCAAGGACCCGCTCAAGGCAAAAGCCGAACTCATCGCACTGGTCGATAAAAAGATCCCGACCGCGGTTCAGGTCGACATGTTTTACATGGATTATATTCCCAGCTATATGCGCGTCCATTTCAACGCGCATTACATTATCGCGGTAGCCCGGGACAACGGCGTATTCACGGTATCGGACTGCTATTACCCGACACTGTCGAAATTGTCCGAGGACTCGCTTGACAAAGCGCGCTTTGCAAAAAGCGATTTCGCGCCGAACGGATTCATGTTCCATCCGACGAACGTGCCGAAGCCCGGCGACATCGATTATCCTAAAATTATCATTCAAGGCATTAAGCAGGCCGCGTTCAATATGACGAAATTGCCCGTGCCGTTCATCGGCGTCAAGGGCATTCGCCGTTTTGCAAACAATATACCGCAATGGCCGAAAATCGCGCGCAATATCGACGCGTTGTCGCATGCGATCATGTCGATTCATATCGTTCTGGAAGAACGCGGGACCGGCGGAGCCGGATTCCGTTTTATGTATGCGACGTTCCTTCAGGAGACGGCGAAAATTCTTAACAGGCCCGAATTTTCGGACATGTCGAAAGTGATGATGGCAAACGGAGACAAATGGCGCGAGATTTCCCTGTTTGTCGCACGAATCGGCAAAAACCGCGATTTGGGGCCGGAAAAAATGAATCAGATTCGCGAAATGCTTATGGAACGTGCCGATGAAGAACAAAAGATTTTTACAAACCTTTTAGCAATGGCCAAAGCAAAGAAATAAGAAAGGAGTCCTGCCAGAAAATTGGCGGGCAAAAAAGTAACCATGGAAAATGCAGCAGTACCCATGCCGACACCCCAACTCAAACTCGAAATTAAAAATCTTATTCTTCAGACGTTGAAAATATCCGATGTGAAACCCGAAGAAATCGAGGACAGTGTCTCGCTTTTCGAGAACAATCCCGTTTTACAGCTCGATTCCGTTGACGCGCTTGAAATCGTCATGGCGTTGCAGCGCCAGTACAAAGTTCATATCGACGACCAGAACATCGGCCGTTTCATCATCAAGTCCGTGGACACGATTGCGGAATTTATAGTCAAGGAACAGGCAAAAGCGGCGGGGTGATCCGGCCAGAGTAAGAATCGGCAGAAAGACAATATGCCATGACCATATTCCGGTTTATCTTTTTTGCCATGATCCTCGTTTTGTTTGCCTGTCAGAAAAAGCACGACCGTCTTGGCGTCCCGAGAAATTTCCATGCCTTAGTCCCCGACACGCTCCTGCTCATGAGCTATAACGTTGAAAATCTGTTCGACATGAAAGATGACGGCGACGAATATCCCGAATTCAAGCCGAATGCAAACAACTGGACGCAGAACACGTTTCGAATAAAGGTCGACAATATCGCATCGGTCATTGCCGCGGCGAATCCGGATGTTGTTGATTTAGTGGAAGTGGAAAATGAAAATGCCTTGAACGAATTGCGGAAACGATGCGCGATAAAAAATTGCGACTTTCCGTATTATGCCATGGGCGACCGGCAAAGCGGAAGCAATACCCGTCCGATGATCCTGTCCAAAATGCCAATACTATGGGAAAAAAGTTTCGGCCTGTTTTCAAACGAGTATCACGAAAGGCCGATTTTAGAAGCGGCGATTTATCTTGGGGCCGACACGCTTTTCGTTTTTGCCTGTCATTGGCCGTCGAAGAAAAACACCGAATCGAAACGGGTTGCCCGAGCGGAATTGCTGAAACGGAAACTTGAGGAGGTTCCTGCGGATCAGGATTATGTTGTTGCAGGGGATTTCAATGAAAATTTCGATGAAAACGAAACGTTCCATACGGCGGGGCTCGACGACACCAAAGGCATTGTCGCGATTTACCATGTTCTGGGTGCAAAGACAAGCCGTCCGGCACCGGACGAGATTCCTGCTTTGACAAGGACAATCGCGGAAAAAAAGGAATTGCGTCTTTTTGACCCGTGGCAGGATGTGCCTGACCAGGACCGGTTTTCGACCATGTATAAGGGAAGGCGCGAAACGCCGGACCACTTTATTTTGCCTTTGCAATTATTCGATAAAAAAGGCTTGTCGTATGTCAATAATTCGTTTGTTCCGTTCACGTGGAACGGCAGGCTTTTAAAGGACGGCGTACCGTATCGATGGCAAATGCGATACACAAAGCAAGGCAAAGTTCATATCGGCGAAGGGTATTCCGATCATCTTCCGCTGCTGATGAAAGTTCGTAAAGGTCCGTATCCGCTTGCGGATTTGCCCGATCTATCGGGACAAAATCCGGCAAATCCTAAATCGTCGGCAAGCAGCGGCTTTGAAACAGGTTTTAACGGGTTCATTGCGGGAACATCCAAGATTTCCGCATTGCGCGATACGACAATGAAAAAATCCGGCGCATACAGCCTGAAGCTTTTGGGAAACGCAAAAACGAATTCCTGCGCCGCAAAGGCAACCTTGGTTTTAAACCGGGGCTGCAGCATGGCAAACAGTTGTTTGAAGATGGCTCTTTTCGGCACGGGCACGGTAAATATCCGATGCGGAATTTCCAAGGAAAAACAATGGCTGTATTTTAACAACGAATCGTTTAGCCCGGCCAAGGGCGGAAAATATTACGCGTATTCGTTTGCAACGTGGAAAACGATATCCTTACCGCTCGGTGGATTGCCGGACACTGCCCATGAATTCGATATTGAAATCCGGTCGAAGAAGAATTGCGAGATTGCGATGTGGATCGATGACGTGCGTGTCGTCTGCAGGTAATACTCTTTTGTAATGACGTCGTGCGCTACAACTCTATATAAATTAAATCACGGGATTTCCCGTTTGACAGCCACCATGGTGATGTCGTCGGACGATTGGGCAGTTCCCGTATGGGCGGTGATACTTTTTTCGATCGCCTCCAGAAGGGCGTGGGCATTTTTTACCGGGTTTTGCAAAACGGAAAGAAGGCGTTCCTGGGAATAAAGATGTTCTTCTTCGTTTTTTGCCTCGATAACGCCGTCGGTATAGGCAAACATGATTTCCCCGGGTTCGAGCACGCTATTCTTAATTGCAAATGTCGCGCTTCCGGTTATTCCGAGGGCAGGACCGCATAATTCCAAAGACCGGACCGTTGCTTGTTTCCCTAAAATTAGGGGAGGGTAATGGCCGGCAGTGGTGTATTCGATGACGCCGGTTATCGTATCGAGCACTCCGAAAAAAAGTGTCGCGAACATGTAGCTTTTTTTTTGCCGATGATGTTTGATTATATAATCGTTTGTTAATTTAACCGCATGCAAAATGCGGTGCGTGCCGTCGTGTCCCTGTTCCGCAAAGGCGCGCATGAGGCTGCGAACCAATGCCATGAACAACGCAGCGCCCACGCCTTTGCCGCAGACATCGGCGATGACGATGCATAACTTGGTTTCCTGCAGCATAAACATGTCGTAAAAGTCGCCCGCGACTTCAAAGGCGGGAATAAACGAAAATGAACATTCCCACCCTTTTGGATCGGGCAGAACGGCCGGAAGGAAATCGGATTGTATTTGCCTGCCGAGTTCGAGTTCCTGCCTGACGTGGGCCATATACGCCTGTTCCTGATCGCGAAGCCTCTTTTTTTCCAGGCACGTCGATACGCGCGCGTTCAAGATGACCTTATTGACAGGTTTGAATAAATAATCTTCGGCCCCAAGTTCGATGCAGGCGACGACATTTTCAACGTCGTCGATCGCCGAAACCACGATAACGGGAATATGGCATAATGACTGGTCTTGCGATAGGCGACGCAGCGTTTCTATGCCGTTCAATACCGGCATCATGATATCGAGAAGAACAAGATCGAACGGCGTCGCGGCAAGCAGTGAAAGCGCTTCCTGTCCATTGGTGGCCATGGCCGAAGTATGCCCCTGTTTGGTCAGTATCCTTGCGAGAAGGTCGCGATTGTCGGCATTGTCGTCGACAATGAGGACATGGCTGGGTTTTATCATGGTTCTTCCTTTGTGTCTACCGAAACAACGATGGCCGGCAGCATGATGGTGAATTCGGTGCCGACGCCGATAGCGCTTTTAACGGCAATGTCCCCTCCCATAAGCTTGCACAAACTTTTGCTGATGGCAAGCCCTAATCCGGTGCCGCCGTAATTTCTGGACGTTGAAGCTTCGGCCTGGGTGAATTTTTCAAACACATGCGCGACTTGTTCGTTGGTCATTCCGATTCCCGTGTCGGTGATGATAAAATAAATCCAATCGGCATGGTAATTCGTGATCCGTTTGACCGTCAGGCTGACGCTTCCTTCTTTTGTAAACTTGATCGCGTTCGAAAGGATATTCAGGACCAGTTGACGGACTTTTGTCATATCGGCATGCATTGTCCCGATTTCTTTGTCGAAAAAATGCCGGATTTCAACGTTGGAATTAGTGATTTGCGGTTTTAAAGTTTCAAACGCTTCGGTTACGACAAGCCCGACGTCGAAATCTTCAAGATAAAGGCTCATCTTACCGGCCTCGATTTTTGAAAGATCGAGAATGTCGTTGACAATTGCGCGCAAATGGATCGCCGAGCCCCTGATTTTTTGTAAATCCTTTACCAGGATTTCGTCGCGTTTTTCCATGGCGTCTTCGGTAAGCATTTCGCTGAAACCGACGATGGAATTAAGCGGGGTTCGCAATTCATGGCTCATGCTTGCAAGAAAAAGACTTTTGTATTTGTTCGCGTTTTCCGCGGCGTCTTTGGCGGCGATAAGTTCTTCCTGCGCTTTTTTACGTTGAAGTATTTCCCATTCGAGCTGGCGATTGGAAATCGCGATGTCGTTGGTTTGGTCCTGGATTTTTTGAACCAGTATTGCGGCATTCAACGCGCTTGAAATTTGCTCCGCAAGGATTTCGAAAAGGGGAAAGCGGGACGATTGCGTTTCGAGTACAAGATAGCCCGACAATTCGCCTCCCAAAAGAAGGGGCATGACGACAAGGGAAAATTGATGGTCGCGTTTGAGCATTTCGGAAGGCAACAATTGGTTGCCGGGAAACATATAGCCGCCCGTGTCGAAGCGCAGCCGTTTATGGCCGTCGTACGACAAAACAAGAATAGAACCGGAAGACGGGTGGGGACCGGCAAGCAAGGAAGGCAAAACAAGGGCCCCGGCTTTTTCCCCGCAAAGAACCAGGTGCCCGCGCGAAATGCCGATTGAACAAAGGCCGTCGGCAATGAGCGTAATGAGGCGCTCGAGATCAAAGGAGGTTGAAAGGAGTTGTACCAATTTCCGAATGGTGACGATAAGGGATTGTTCTTGTAGTTTGTTGAACCCGACCGCACGTCGGGCAGCTTCGGCTATGGAAAGCCTTGCTTGCTGAAGCAGCGATTCGGCAATCCGAATTTCTGCAACAGTCAATATTTCCGCGGCGTAATTCTGTAATACCCACAGAGCGTCTTGCCATGCCGTTGCTTCGCCGCCGTGGGCAATCGTGTCGCGCACCACATCGTCGAGAACGGGTAAAAAAACGTTTTTTAATTTTTGTTTGACATCGACAAAAAACGACCGGAAAATTCTCCTGGCCGAATCAGCATCGGCAGGCATTTTTTTAAGCGGCGAGGAAGCCTGGGAAACCACTTCCATCATTTCGTGAATGATGTGGTCTTCCTGAATTGCGGGCGCTCCCCGCGGCCGTCGTTTTTGTTCGTAGCTATGCCGTGCAATGATTTTTTCCACATTGGCGCCGTACGCGCAACCGCAAGATTGACGTATAATAATGTCGGTCGACAAAAAAACCCGATTGGAAATCGCTTTACCTTCGATAAGATCGAGTATCGTTTCGGCGGCCTGCACGCCGATGTTGTACAACGGCTGGCGTACCGTGGTTAGGGGTGGGGTAACAAAGCCCGATTCTTCGGTATCGTCGAACCCGGTTACCGCAATGTCGTAGGGAACGCGAATGTCCCGAAGGCTAAGCGCATTCATGACGCCCAAAGCAATTTCGTCGGACGCCGTAACGATGGCGTCGCAGGGTATTTTCCTATAATCAAGAAGCGTTGCGACGGCGCGTTCGCCGCCGTCTTTTGTCTGCTCTTGGAATATGACGTTTCGTTGATCGACAATAAATCCGAATTCTTCCATGACTTCGGCAAAAACGCGATGAAGGCCGTTTGAATTTTCATTGTCTTTTGGTCCGCGGACAAAAACCAAATTACGGTACCGATGCATTTCCAAAAGGTGATGAAGCAGGTTTTTGAATCCGGATTCGTTGTCGACCGTGACCGCGGGAATATGATCGTTGATTTTCCCTATGCTTACCATGGGCATCGGCGAATAGCGCCGGGAAAGTTCGGTGAATTTATCTTGCGTCAATGTACTTGAAGGCGATGACGGGACTATGAGCCCGTCGAGGTCTGCGGCACTGATATGATTGTATAATGCGTTGAAACCGCTGGCGACCGACGGTTCATCGGCGCCGTATCCGGGCACGCAAATCAAACTTGCCCCGCGGTTTTTAACGGTTTCATTGACGCCGATTAAAAGCCCGGTTTGATAAAACGCAGCGGCGTTTTCAATAAAAAGGCCGATAACCGGTTTATTGGATTTGTCTCGATGAGAGTATTTGGCCATTAGTACAAGTATACCACTGATCCGGAAAGGAAAACAGACCTTTTTACACGGAAAACGGGCGTTTTAGCGGCTATATAGATGTTTTCCGCCATCCAAATAAAGTATATCGCCGGTTAAAAATGGACTGGCAATGCTGAACATGACCGCATCGGCTATGTCTTGCGCCGAACCGTGGCGGCCAAGCGGAACGGTATTTTCCAGGCGTTTTAAAAATGCCGTTGTTTTACCTTTGGGCGGCAAAATGAGACCGGGCGCAATACCGTTGACGCGAACATGCGGAGCGAATTCGATTGCCGCTGTTTTAGTAAGGGTGGCGAACATTTGTTTGCTGAGCAAGTAGGCGGCATGGTTTTTATCGCGATCGGTTATCCTGTTGTCGAGAATATTGACTATCGTGCCTCCGGATTTGGGAACTTGGATGGAAAACGACCGCATCAGCACGAGCGGCGCGAAGGCGTTTATGTTGACGCATTCGACAAGGTCGTCGAAGGTCATGGAGGAAAAGGAATTTTCCGGATATATCGAAGCGTTATTGACAAGAATGGAAATGGGCCGTCGAGCAAGCGCGGTTGCGCGGGAAACAAGCCGCGCACAGTCGTTTTGGTCGCTAAGATCGGTTTCGATTGTCCATGAGGAAACGCCGTATTGCCGTATAGACTCGGCCAAATCGTTTGCTTTTTTGGCAGATGAATTGTAATGGACGACCACCGATATTCCGTTTTTTGCCAAGGTCCGGACGATTTGGGCCCCGATCCGTTGCGCGCCGCCGGTAACAAGGGCAGCTTTGGCAATTGACTTACTTGGTCGTATCGGCATTGTCTTCTTTTTGACGTTTTGCTTTTTTAGTATACCAGGTGACGTCGAAATAATAAAAATGCTTTTCATTGGTTTTGAATATTTCAACCTGGAGCATATTGTAATTCTTGTTGTTTTCGGTGACGGTCGTTTGTTCGGATACTTTCCAATCTTTATCTTTTTCACCGAACAGTTTGGAGAGGAAGTCGTATTCTCCCTCGACTGCGGCGCTTAAGTTATTACCGCCGGTCAACACAACGGCGCTGTCGTACGAGGTGCCGTTACCACCGCCGGCGGTTAGTGAATGCGATTTTTTTGCAGGGTTTTCGTTGACCTTGACGGTTTCACGGGCAAGGCAGGCACACAAAAGACAAAAAGCGATGGTCGCGATTAATGCGATACCGCATGATTTTTTCATACAGGTCTCCTTTGACAGAGTATACATGTAAAATAAATATGACCCACGCAATTGGCCAATTACTTTTCGGTTTTGGCAAGATTATTTTTTTTCCGGCATAATTCGGGAATCTATATTATTAAGGATCGTATGAGAACTAACGCGAAACAAGGACAAAAAAATGGGTAAGGAAATTTTTGTCGGACGCAGAGTCATACTCAGGGAATTCAAAGAATCCCTTATGGGGCTTTTAGCCGATCCAAAAGATCAGAAATCCCAAAAAGTAAGGAAAAAAAACCAGGAAGAAAACGGGTTGCAACCTCGGTTTTTTTTACTGCACGGCAAAGACGGTTTGGGAAAAACATCGCTTGTTTCGCAAATGGCGTCTGTTGTCGACAAGGTTGCGGACGACAGTAAAAAAAGCATCAAACAAATACATTTTGATTTCAATGCGCCTTTGTTTGCGAAAAGTTCGATCGCACCGGACGCAGACGAAATCGTCCGATACATTTATTCGATTGTCGGCGACGATGCACTATCCATTGCGGAAAAGTTTACCGAATATGAATCCGTTGCGCGCAGATTAAACCATATTCGGGAAAAAACCGCCTCATTTTTTGCACTTGAAGCTAAGCCCGAGGCGGTACGGACAGCGGCTTCGCACAATGCCGAAGCCATAGCCGCACCCCCCCTCGCGCCCGTGGATACGTATTCTGCGCAGGCCGCAATACTGCGCCGCCTTAAGGAGCAAAAGTCTCTTCCGGACGAAGATGTTGATTTATTTGAAAATGCGGCCGCACGTTCGGTAAAAGCCATTGTCAACGGGCTGATGGGCCTTTCGACGGAAATGGTGACCGTGATACTGATCGACAACCTTGAAAAGCTCGGTACAAAAGAGAACATCGATTGGTTCAGGTCGGCATTTTTGGCGAAATTATTCGAACGTGTGGGGAAAATAATCGTCATATGCGCCGGCAGTGAAACCGTTATCCGCGATTTCCGCAATACCTTCGACGACGAATTGTTATACCACTTTTCCTGTGAAAACGAAACGTTGACGATACGGGATATCGAAGAATGGGCGCAGGCGCTGCGGGTGACTGCGGATGGGGCGCAGATCGAGTCCGTCAGCGGCGGCATTCCCCTGATTGTCCGGGATATTTTATCTATTGCCAAGGACGGCAAGCCGATTGCCGAATTTCTCGCCTTGCTGGGTTCGAAACCCGGGCTTGAAAACGGTATCAATGCCATTGTGGACAACTTTCTTTCGATGCCTATCGATAAAGCAAATCTTTCGCATATTGTCCATTGCGCATTGCTGCATGAATACGACAGCAAGGTCATCGCGTCGTTGTGGAATTGCGCCTATGCCGACGTGGGCGCCGAAATTTCCGAACTTTCGGACCATTATCCGTTTTTTACGGATCGGATTTTACACCCTGCCGTGCGGCAACGCATCAGAACCCTCTGTATGGAGGGCTATTCCGAGGATTTGAAAAAGATAGTCGTGGAATTTTCGGAACATACGACGGCGCTTTTTGCCGAAGAATTAAAACAGCTTTCCATCGCGGTTCCGGCAATTGACAAAAGATATTCAGACGAGCGGTTCGCGCGCGCGTTTATCGGTTATCTTTCGAGTTTGCTGTGGACCCGTCAGGACGATGTGAGACGGGTAATACCCGGTTGTTTTTGCGAATGCCTGTTGTATAATCCGATGCTTGCCGGAAAAATCCTCGGCGTCATCAATGAGTTCGTTTTGGTTTTGCCGCCCGACCATGTTTCATTCTACAAAACGCTTTCATCGGGTCTTTTGGAGGCGGTTCGGCGTCCGCTGTGGCAGGCGATACTTCCGCAGGCGAATGAACGTTCGCTTTTGTCGGTGCTCGAAGCGTCGATCGACCTTTTGTCGAAACCGCAAGCGGCGTTATTGCATTTGTATAGAGCCAGTATGGTTGTCGGCCTTGCGGAATTTGAAAATGCTTTCGATGATCTGGAACAGTGCGAGGCGTTTGCCGACGAATCGGACACGTTTGCCGAAACGCTCGCAAAAGGGTTTTTATCGGTCGGCAATGCGTTTTTCAACGCGGACCGCTATGATAATGCCATCATGGCTTATGGGCGCGTCGCGGAAATAAGGCCGGGCTTGTTCGACGCGTGGTACGGACTCGGCAGATGCCATGCGTTACTGCTGAGGCATGTTCAGGCGCAAGACGCTTTTGCAAAGGCTGCGGCGCTTAAACCCGACCGATGGGACTTGCATGCGGCGCTGGGCAGGGAACAGTTCGCCTGCGGATCT
Organism: Fibrobacteria bacterium; assembly: GCA_037447435.1. GTDB lineage: Bacteria > Fibrobacterota > Chitinivibrionia > Chitinivibrionales > FEN-1185 > FEN-1185. Next base: position 31,568 of record JBBIGR010000028.1, on the reverse strand, counting down.
TTTGCGGCGGCACAGGCATCGTATCAGCGCGCTGCGGATCTTTTCGAAGGCAGTGCCGAAGTATTTGCGGGCCTTGGGAAAAGCCTGAAGGAACAGGAAAAATTCGATGAAGCGATTCGTGCGCTTGCCCGTGCAAACGAATTGCGCCCCGATGATGCGGAGCTATGGTATGAAAAAGGGTATTGTCAGGCGGCCCGGGATTGGCATCATGAAGCAATCGACTCAGCGAGGAAAGCATTGGCAATTCGTTCCGACTATTGGGAAGCGTCGATGCTTGTTGGCCAGGAATTGTTCGCGCTTAGGTCCTATGCGGATTCGGTTAAAGCCTTTGAAGATGCCGCTGTGATAAACGACAGCGATCCGCAATTGCATTATACCCTCGGCCATGCCGCGTTACTTGCACAGGACACCGCCAAAGCGATAACCGCATTTACAAAAGCAACGGAACTGAAGGATGATTTTTCGGAGGCGTACAACGGGCTCGGCATGGCATATTCCGCGGCGAACCGTATCGACGATGCGGTATTGGCATATGAAAAGGCGATTATCAATAATCCTCAATATGCCGAGGCGTTCAATAATTTGGGGAACGCGCATTTTCTGTGCAATCGGTATGCCCAGGCGCTCGATTCATATGTAAAAGCAACAAACGCCAAACCCGATTTTTCGGAAGCCTGGTACAATACCGGGTTATCGCTTCATGCATTGTCGCGCTACGAAGAAGCAATCGCGCCCTATGAAAAAGCGCTGGCGCTGGAGCCGCAACGGTTCGACATCTGGTTCAATAAGGCAATCGCCTTTGTCGCAATCGACCGGCCCGAGCAGGCGATAGAGAGCTTCAAAAAAACGGTCGAACTGTCGCCCGATCATTATGAGGCGTATTTCAAAATGGGACAGGCTTATTTGCAAATTGGAAATAACCGGGACGCGGATGCCGCCTTTTCCCGCGCGACGCAAATTGCGCCGGACAAGGAAGATGCTTGGCGTTTGCTGGGCACGGCCCAATCACGGTCGGATAAATTTGAACAGGCGATATTTGCATTTGAAAAGGCGGTTGCCCTTGTTCCAAGCCAATACGATGCATGGTTCGGTTTGGGAGCGGCATATAAGGAGACGGCCAAATATGAAGAGGCGTACAAGGCGTTTTGCGAGGCATTGAAATCCCAAAATACCTTGGAGGGATGGTTTAATGCCGGACAATGCAGCTATTATTTGAATGAGTACAATGAGGCAATAGAGCTTTTATCTCATGCAATCGAAATGAAATCGGACCATAAAGAATCGTTATATACGACAGCTTTGTCGATGCATGCGCTCGGCAGGTTTGAAGACGCCGCAAAGCTCTACCGCCGGACCTTGGAAATTGAGCCTGAAAATAGTAACGCAAAAATGAATTACGCGTTGTGTCTGCACGCGTTGGGAAAACATGCGGACGCAATAGAAATTTATTCCGCCATTGTCGAAGCGCAACCGCAAAACGGAGAAGCATGGTTTAACCTGGCCCGTGCGCAGGAGGCTTTGGGTAATGTTTCGGAGGCGCTTAAAGCCTATTTAAAGACGGTGGATATTACGCCGGATCGTGTTGCCGCCTGGGCATCGATGGGTAATTTGCAAATGGCACAGGAGCAATATGCCGATGCGATAACACTGTTTTCGGAAGTCGTAAAAGTTACGGAGCACGATGTCGAGGCTTGGAGCAATATCGCGCTGGCTTCGTATTATCTCGGTAAATATGCCGAATCGGTAGAGGCTTATTCCAAGGCATTGTCGGCTTCTCCCGACGATGCGATGTTGTTGGGCAGTTTGGGCCTTACCTATTACGCAATGGGCGATTATGCGAAAGCAATTGAAGAAAGTGAAAAAGCATTGGCTAAAAAACCGGATGAATTATGGATAGAGGTAAATGTGGGTTTGGCGGCCATAATCCTGCAGGACTTTGAAAAAGCGGCAAAGGCCTTTGACAATGTCATTGCCTTGGCAGCCTCTGCCCATGATTTGTTGCATCCGATTGCCGTAATTTCCGAAATGGTCAATAGGACCCCGGACTCGATACAAGCAAAAGACATTCTTTTAAAACTTCAGGATGCCTGGCAAAAGCTGAAGGCGTTAAAACCCTGATCATCGGCAGATCCTGTTTGTAAAAATAACCGAAACAATTCGGTTATTTTTACAAATCCGGAATCCACAGATAGGAAATTTTTACCTACCTACTCGTCAAACCGTTTTGTAAATGAGACGGCAAATCCTAACGTTGACACTGTTTTAAACGGTTTTAGGTCAAATGTCCGGAATTAACAAATACTATTATTGGCGTGAAAATTGCATATTTTTATGCAAAGTATAGAAATTTTTCCATAAAAACCGTATAAAAACTTGTTTTTTTTAAAAAAACGACAATTTTGTCGCTTTTTTTCCTCGCAATCCTATTAAATTAACCGGTACTTTTACCTCATGTCGAGGTTCGATAAGACAAATCGGATACATATGCTACTAACTTCACATATTGGCGAGACTTGATAATCAATTATTACAATATAAACATTGACAAAAAAAATCCGTTATATATATTGTTTGCCGAAATAACGATAAAGTAAAGTGCCTTGGAGAACCTAAAAAAAGGCGGAACGCGTGACAATGGCAAGAAAAACAGCCTCGTTTTCACTGAAAACAACTCGAAATTGTTTCGGGCTGGTGATTCTTATAGGTGTACTGTTTTCATCCGTCATGGCTCAATCGGTATATTATTCCGAGAATTTTGAAGGAACGTCTTCAATGACGGTTACCGGAGGAGGATGGGAATTCGGTACGCCGACCGTAACGCCAAATACCGTGCCCGAAGGGACAAAGTGTGCGGGGACAATATTAAATGGAAGTTATGCTAACAACGCCAATTATCAAATGGTTACTCCGTCAATTACCTTGCCGAATGTCGATACGATCAGGCTTATGTATACAGATTGGTATCAGTTGGAATCATGCTGTGATAGAATAATTTTAGAAATTGAACAAAATGCCAGCGGAGTTTGGAATCAACTTTTTTCCACCGGCAGTTCAAATACGGTTTGGACTCAAGAAAAGTATAGTTTGAGTACGTATCGTAATTCTTCAATTCGGCTTCGATTCACTTTAACCAGTGATGTGAGCGTTGTTAATCCCGGTTGGTATGTCGATAATATAAAGATTTATCATCCCGTGCAATGTTCGTTGACCGTAAATGCAGGAACGGGCGGAACTTCCGTACCGACCGGCCTTATTCCTGTTGATACCGGCATCGCTCAAACAATAACGGCAACACCAACCTTGGGATATCGTTTCGCAAATTGGACAATAACAAGCGGTAGTCCGACAATAGCGAATTCTTCAAATTATTCGACAACGGCAACATTGCATTCCAATGCGACTGTTCAGGCTAATTTTACTCCGGGACAAATTAATACCATTTCCGGCAGCGACGTATCATACAATTTTACGACCAATTATTATACCGGCGTGGACCCGTCGGGCGGCGTCGCTTTTAGTTTTACGCCTTCAACATCCGGAAGTTATGCCATAACGATCGGCGACCCCAGCCTCGCATCGTATAAATATCTTTATTATTACGGGACCGGCTCGACCTTTAGCAGTATTGCGGGATCACAGTACGGCAGCGGCGTTTTGACGTATGCGTTTACCGCCGTCGGAGGAACGACCTATTATTTCAAGGTCGTACCGAACGGCAGTTCTTATTGGACAAATAACTTTACCATTCGACAATCATCTACGCCGACGCTTACCATGTCGAGCAGCGGCAGCGGAACGACATCGCCGACAGGAAGCACTCCCGTCGTTTCGGGTGTTCCGCAATCAATCGTTGCATCACCAAGTACCGGAAATCGATTCAACGGTTGGACCGTCACCAGCGGCAGTGCGAGCATTGCCGGTCCATCAAGTTATTCAACAACGGCAACCCTGACGTCGAATGCGACAATTCAGGCCAATTTTTCGGCCGGAACAATTTATGGAATTACCGGCAGCGATGCGACGTACAATTTTACGACCAATTTCTATACAGGCTACGATCCAACGGGAGGCGTGGCGTTCAGCTGTGCCATTCCCGGGGCCGGAAGTTATGCCATCACGGTTTCGGATGTGTCTATTTCTTCAACCAAATATTTATACTGTTACGGTACGAACAGTTCATTCTCGTCTCTACTCGGCTCGCAGTACGGATCCGGCACCATAACGTATTTGTTCACTACCACAACAGCGGCGACATACTACTTTAAAGTAGTACCTTATTCTTCTTCCTATTGGTCGAATAACTTTACAATTAGGCAATCGTCCACGCCGACGCTTACCATGTCGAGCAGCGGCAGCGGAACGACATCGCCGACAGGAAGCACTCCCGTCGTTTCGGGTGTTCCGCAATCAATCGTTGCATCACCAAGTACCGGATATCGTTTTGTCAATTGGACCGTCGCGGGCGGCAGTGCGAGTATTGCCGGCCCATCAAGTTATTCAACAACGGCCACCCTGACGTCGAACGCGACAATTCAGGCCAATTTTTCGGCCGGAACAATTTATACCGTTACCGGCAGCGATGCGACGTATAATTTTACAACGAATTATTATTCGGGGTACGATCCGTCGGGCGGAGTTGCTTTTAGCTATTATGCCGCTTCTTCGGGCAGTTGTGCGATAGTTGTTTCCGACGTTTCGGCATCATACAAATACCTTTACAGTTATGGAACAAGTTCCACCTTTTCCAGCGCCCTTGCGTCGCAATACGGAGCAGGGACCTTGACTTGCGCTTTTTCCGCAACTGCGGGGCAAACGTATTATTTTAAAATTGTACCCGCAAACTCAGCCTATTGGCCGAATAATTTTTCCATCCGGCAAAACTCGACGCCGACATTAACGGTAACAAACAATGGCAACGGCACCACGACTCCCTCCGGGGCAACTGCGGTGGTGTCGGGTGTTGCCCAAACGATTACCGCATCTTCGAATGCCGGCTACCGGTTCAACAACTGGATAGTGACAAACGGAAACGCTACGATCGCTTCACCGACAAGCTATTCGACAACGGCCACCGTATCTGCGGATGCGACCGTACAGGCAACCTTTAATCCGGGAATCATCCATACTGTAACCGGCTTCGATTCGACCTACAATTTTACAACGCATTATTATTCGGGGAACGATCCTTCGACCGGCGTTGCCCTGAGCATAACACTACCGGCTGCAGGAACGTATGCAATTGTTGTTACAGACGTTTCAACCACTTCGTATAAGTATCTTTACAATTATGGCACCAGTTCGACCTTTAGCAGTACTGTCGACTACCGGTACGGAACAGGAACATTAACGTATCTGCTTACCGTAGCCGCGCCGGCAACCTATTACTTTAAGGTTATAGCGGACGGCAGTTCTTATTGGTCAAATAATTTTTCCGTGCATCAGGCGGTTGCGCCGACGTTATCGATGACAAATGACGGCCATGGTTCAACGAGCCCGACGGGAAGTACGATAGTTGCACCGGGCGTCGCGCAAACAATAACCGCCACATCCAACAGCGGGTATCGTTTCAATAACTGGTCGGTGGTGAGCGGAAGCGCGACGATTGCCAATCCTTCTCTTTACTCAACAACCGTTATTTTAAACGCAAACGCTACGATTCAAGCAAATTTTACGACGGGAATCGTGCATCAAATTACCGGGACAGACTCCGCCTATAATTTTACAACTCATTATTATACGGGAAACGATCCGTCGGGCGGCGTTGCGTTCAGCGTCACCGTCCCGGCAGCGGGAAGTTATGCGCTGGTCATATCCGATGTGTCTGCTACGTCAACCAAATATTTATTCAACTACGGAACGAATTCCACATTCGCCAGCTATTCCGGTTACACATACGGTAGCGGGACAATGACGTATATATTTACTACCACTGCGGCTACAACCTACTATTTCATTGTTTCACCGTACTCTTCTTCCTACTGGTCGAACAGTTTTACAATTAGGCAAACTCCCGCGCCAACCCTTTCCGTTTTGAATGATGGGCACGGAACAACATCTCCAACAGGCAATACTGCGGTCGTTGCCGGAGTGGCGCAAAGCATATCCGCAACGCCAAGCATTGGCTATAAATTCAATAATTGGACAATTCCGAGCGGTTCCGCAACTATTGCGAATTCAACAAGCTATTCGACAACGGTTACCCTGAACGGGAACGCCACCATCCAGGCAAATTTTTCCGCCGGCGTAATAAATGCCATAACCGCCAGCGATGTCTCTTACAATTTCACCTCGAACTATTATTCCGGCGTAGACCCCTCGGGCGGTGCGGCATTCAGTTTTACGGCGCCGTCAACAGGCAGTTATGCCGTTGTCGTATCGGACGGGGCCCTGTCGTCAACCAAATATCTTTATTATTATGGGACAAGTACAGGCTTCGGCAGCTATTTGGATTATCGTTATGGAGCGGGGACTTTGACCTTTCCTCTCTCCGCCACGGCGGGAGTGACGTATTACTTTAAAGTTATTCCTACTTCATCGTCGTATTGGTCAAATAATTTTTCCATTCGATATATGACGATTCCGACGCTTGTGGTTTCGAACGACGGTCATGGAACCACTACGCCGTCGGGGAATACCGCGATGATATCGGGCGTTTCCCAGACAATAACCGCGACGCCGAATGCAGGGTACCGATTTAATAATTGGACCGTGACCAACGGAACGGCAACGATAGTTAGCCCGACGAGTTATTCTACGTCGGCTTCGATCACTGCCGACGCCGCGATACAGGCGAATTTTACCGCAGGAACTATCAATCCGATATCAAGCACCGATATAACCTATAATTTTACGACAAATTATTACGCCGGTATTTCGCCGAGCGGCGGCGTTGCTTTTAGCTTTACCGCTCCCGCAAGCGGAAGTTATGCGTTTGTGGTTTCGGATGTTTCCGCCGGTTCATACAAGTACCTTTATTACTATGGAACGAATTCCGCATTCAGCGGAACCCCCGTCTCGCAATACGGTTCGGGAACATTGACATATATGATTTCCGCGACGGCGGGAATAACCTATTATTTCATGGTTGTTCCGCTTTCATCGTCATATTGGTCGAATAATTTCGCCATCCATTACGCCACCACGCCAACACTCACGGTTATCAACAACGGCTATGGAACAACTACCCCGAAGGGTTCAAATCCCGAAATTCCAAATGCGACGGTTTCGATCACAGCGACGCCGAAAAACCCGATCTATTACTTTTCAAGATGGGAACTCGTAAGCGGAAGCGCAACAATTGCAAATACGACTTCCTCCGCAACAACCGTCACAATGGCCACGGGCGACGCTACGATTCGGGCGGTATTCAATTCCTATCCGCACGATACGCTGATTATAGCGCGGTCGTCGTACGGGTTTACCGTCCCCAAGGACACGGTGTTTATTTTGTCGGGACATGATACCAGCGTTACCGCGAGCGCAAACGGGGGTTATTTATTCACTTCATGGTCATTGACACAAGGGAGCGCGACCATCGCGACCCCGAATAACGTTTCAACGAGGGTGGCCGTATCGGGCGGCGTAAAAGCCAAAATTACGCCTAATTATATTTTGAATCCCTTAACAAAGCCGCGAACGAGAATCGTCGATGTCAATATTTCGGGGCATCCGGATATTTGCATTACGGCTTCGGTCACCGATACGGCGGGTAGAAGTATAACCGGTCTTGATTCAAGTGAGTTTACGGTGACACAGGACGGGGCGACGGTCCCCTTTCAACTGACGTCGATTACCAATGTCCAAGCGACTTCGGTGACCTTATTGATCGATAATAGCGGGTCGATGCAACCGCAACCGTTGATAGACGCCTGCAACAGCGCAAAAGAATATGTGAAAACGATGGACATTTTCGACCGCTGCGCAATAGTGTCGTTCGGCGGAGCTTCGTACGATTCGGGGGCGGTTTACCAGTCGATGACAAACGATACGACGCTGCTCAATTATGCACTCAGCCATATTCCGAACGGTTCGGGCACCCCGCTGCTCGAGGCAACCTTTCCCGCCATTGCTCAACTAATTCCGGAAACTAATTCCAAAGCGGTAATTCTATTTACCGACGGTGTTTGCAACACGCCTTCATTAAAAGACAGCCTGATACGTTACGCGCGGCAAAACGGCGTTGCGTTATACTGCATCGGCATCGGTTCCGGGGTGGATTCGGTGCTTTTAAAAAGCCTTGCCGACAGCACGGGAGGATATTATTCTTATGCGCCTGCCGCAGGCGATTTGGCGCGGATTTACGCACAGATAAAACACGATGTCGAAGCGCAATATATCCTTTGTTACCGGTCGCCCGACGTTGTTTTTAACGGCGATACGCACACCGTGGTCGTTTCCACCACATTGAATTCCCGCACGAGCAGGGACACCGCGCACTGGAACGAAAACAATCATCCTCCCGTCATAACATTGACGCCTGCAACAGCGGCGAAATTAGGGGTAAATCAAACGGCAAGCATTCCCCTTACCATACAAGCCTCGGTCACGGACGACGGATCGGTGTCCGGAGTGCGGCTTTTTTATCGACGGTCAAACTCGTCGGTTGGCGCCTATACCGAAATACCCATGACGTTGACTTCCGGAACCGTATACCAGGCCGTTATCCCGGCATCGGACGTTTATTACCCGGGAATAGACTTTTACATACTTGCAACCGACAATTATCATTTGATCGGTCGATCGCCGAATATTCTGTCTCCGGATTTACAGCCGTGGGTAATTCCCGTGGGCAATGAGGCGCCGCTCATTGTTGCGACGTCTCCGGCATGTACGCCCATCGGCACGGCAGTGCCGATAACCGCAACGATTACCGACGGCGACGGCGTACGAAAGGCAATTCTTTACTATAAAAAAAGCAACGACGCTTTTTACAATGTAGATACCATGGCGATAATTGCCGCAAATACGTACCGATCGACAATCGGCGCCGCGTATATCACCGCGGGTGGCGCCGGCTATTACATACGAGCAATCGATAATGTCGGTGTCTCGGGCAGAAGTCCGCAATCGGGCGAAACCGCGGTTTTAATTTGCAGCAATCATGCTCCGTCGGCAAATGCGGGCCCCGACCTGTCGGCCAATGTAGGAAGCGGTTGTAACGCAACGGTCTCGCTTGCGGGATCGGGCACCGATGCGGACGGCGACGCGCTCACGTATTCTTGGACAGGACCGTTCGCCGGTACATTGAGCGGAGCAAATCAAACGGTAACGCTTCCCGTCGGCAGATACAATGCCATTCTTACCGTAACCGATTCACGAGGCGGAATCGGTCGCGATACGGCAATCGTATCGATCGTGGATAATACGCCTCCGCAGGTTCCGACCCTGCCGGCAATTAAAGCGCAATGTTCGGTAACGCTGTCTCCTCCGACAACAACCGATAATTGCCTAGCGACGATTGTCGGTACGACAGCGGATCCTCTGACGTATAATTCGCAAGGCAATTTTACGGTACATTGGGCATTTACCGATGCGAGTGGCAATACCGTTTCCCAGGTCCAATCCGTTACAATAAAAGACACTATCGCGCCGGTACCTTCCCTTTCCGCTTTGCCGACGATACAAGGTTCTTGCGCGGTAAATCTTTCCCGCCCGACTGCGACGGACAACTGTGCCGGATTGATAACCGGTTCGACGACCGATCCGATTTCTTATTCCGCCCAGGGAAATTACACCGTCCATTGGAAATACGACGACAACCACGGCAATGTATCGACGCAGGATCAAAATGTTATTGTCAGGGACGTAACGCCGCCGAGAATTACGCGCGGTAAAGACACGACCGTGATAATAGCCGCGGCAAACAGCAATAGTTTTGTCACGTTGACTTCCGCAACGGCATACGACAGTTGTTCCGCGTCGAGTATCGGCGCATCGCGGGACGACGGTTTGTCTCTGGATTCCGCGTATCGGGTCGGTATTACTAATGTAAAGTGGAAAGCGTGCGACAATAACGGGAATTGCGACAGCGGCATTCAAAAGGTAACCGTGGTTCAAAACCGTATTCCGCAGATAACGGCGGTTTCGGACACGACAATAAAGGAAAAAGACGTCTTACGATTGCCGATAAGCGCATCGGACCCCGACGGAAACGCTTTGCATATTTCCGCCGCAAACGTTTTACCTGCCGGTGCATCGATCGTCGACAGCGGTAACGGCAAAGCAATACTTTTATGGAACACCGGCTGCAACGATCACGGGGCATATTCTATAAAAGCAAAAGTGTTCGACGGTATGGATTCGGCAATTACGCAAATCAATCTCACGGTGACCGATGTTGATTTCCCGCCCGTTTTGACAAAAACCAACGACACGACCGCCTGGTTTCAAATGCCGCTTTTCATAACGGTGCATTCGGAAGATTGCGATAACGGACCTGCGCCTAAGGTGCGGGCGATTAACTTGCCGCCGGGCGCGCAGTTCAGAGACAACGGGGACGGAACCGGGACGCTTATCTGGACCCCGCAGGAAAAAGACGCCGGATATTATATGGTAATATTCGAGGCCAAAGACGATATGACCGCGGTCCGCGATACCATAATAATTACGGTGCAAGACCCGAAACAGTTTTTTGCCCCAACACTTATTGTTTCGGCACGAGACACGTCCGTGGGCATCAATTTGCCTTTGATAGTTTTAGCCCGTTCGACGGTGCAGGACGGGACGGTTCCGGTACTTTCCGCGACCTCGCTGCTGAAGGGAGCGAGCTTTGTTAACGATAACGCGGGGAACGGATTGTTTTCATGGACTCCGCACGATTCCGGAACGTTTACTTTTATTATCACCGCAAGCAATATCACGAATTCCGCCTGGCAGACGAGCGATACCGTCAGCGTAAAAGTCGAAAACAAAAATGTCACGGGACCCAAATTTTTACCGCATTCCGATACGGTAATCTATCAAAACACCGATTTGGCCCTTACCGTTGAAGCAAAGGACCCCGACGGCACGATTCCCGAATTATTCGCGGTCAATGCGCCATCCGGAGTCCGATTTGTCGACAACGGAAACGGCACGGGAACTTTTTACTGGAGACCCAAATGCGACGCGTTCGGGCGATTGACATTGCGTGCAGGGGCCACGGATCATTTTCTCAGCGACACGATTTCGGTCGGCATCGATGTTCGCGCAGTCAATTTCCCGCCGATACTTTCGCCCATACCCGATAAAAGCGCAGCCCTCGGCGATATGGTCCGCATTCCGGTAACGGCAACCGATCCTTGCAACGGGACAATCCCGATGCTCTCGGTATCGTGCGAATTACCGGGCTATACCTTTAAAGTGAATAACGACGGAACAGGCGAGTTCGGCTGGCAGGTGACGTACGATACCGGCTCGTATCCGATCACGTTTTATGCGACAAACGGATATGCCACGGCAAGCCGTACCGTCATTTTGTCCGTAAATAAATTCGGTACTGTCATAGTAAAGGTGCAACCGTCGACGGCCCGAATTTACGGTATGCCGTCGATGAATTTCCCCGGAACATTTTTGGGCACCGATTCGGTTCGGTACACTGCCCGGCCGGGAACCTATTGGTTTGAAGTCGCCGCAAACGGCTTCAGGTCCCAGCGCATGGCATATGAAATAAAGGCGGATTCGATATATTCCCACGTCGTTACCTTAAAGCCGGCGATACCGCTCATGTTCACCGTGCCGGATTCCTTTACGGTCGATACCGCGGTCTCGTCCGCAACCGCGGGCCAGTTCACTTTTGCAGATGTTAATGGAGACGGCCGACAGGATTTGTCGGTCATTTCGCAAACCGGGTTTAAAACCTGTTTCGGATTCAATACCGGTTCGGACAGCGGGTTTGTTTCGCGCGCGAACGATTCGGCGGAAGTCCGAACGCCTCTTGTTAACCCCGTCGGCCATGTATTTACCGATTGGTATACGTCGGGCGGGTATTCCTGCATCGCATCGTTGTCTAACGGGAAAATAGTTCTTTTGAAACCCGATCAAGGCAGGTACGCGGTTGCGGAAACGTTATGCGCGGTTACGGGAAATAAACCGTATCCGCTTGTAATGGATGTCAACCGCGACGGCAAAAAGGATTTGGTGATACATTCCGAAGGCATCGGGATTTTTGTTTATCCGAATATCGGATCGGATTCCCTGCCGATTCTCGGTACTCCGCATGAGATCACCGATTCGCTCGGTAACTCGCTCAAACAGTTTAAAGGGCCGCCGATGCTTATAGATATGGACCAAACCGGTTCGTATGCATGGATCATGTCGTATGGCGGCTATTTAAGATCATTTTCGACCGACAGTTCCTGTTCGACAATGAAATACGTGAGCGATTTGAATTGCGCGGGAGCGCGCTGCCCGACCGATTCCGCACGCTATGCCTTGCTGGGATCTCCTTTCGGCCAGCCGAAACTCGCAATAGTCAAAGGGAACCTGTTGCGGATATTTTCCACGCATCTTTGCGGGGATGTCAACGGCGACGGAACTGTGGATATCCGGGACATCGGACGAATATCGAAATTATGGGAAGTTACCGACCGGGACGCATCGTGGATTCCGTTGTATAATTTGAAAATTTCGGACGGTACAAGGGAAGTAATCGATATCCGGGACATCGGTCGTGCGAGCAAATGTTGGGAACTGAAAGAATAACGGCAGACAAATGCATATGAATAGAGCAATTCACCTATTTCAAATTTTAATCAGGGTCGCCCTGGTCGGGAGAATACGGAATGAATTCAACCATAGGTAAGGTCATTCTTGCAACGGCATTAATGATCGGAGTTTCGCTTGCAGGCCCAAACAAGGCCGCGGAATTATTTGTCGATTGCGGTGTCAGTACGACAAACATCGACTCGGTAGGCATATGTCAGAAAGACAGTACTATTTCCGTAGGAGTAATACTTCACAATGCCAAAAAGTTGTATGATTTTCAGGTATATGTTTCGTACGATACCGCAAAGCTTAAATATGTTTCATCGATAAAGGGAAACGACGCACGCCCCAATTTCCTCGAGGCCAACGGCGGCTCCATTTTTTATTCCGTAAAACGGTCGCGTGACGATTCGACGAAAATTTTGCTGGGCGGTTCCCTCACCAGCGACGACGGATCGCAATGCGTCGACGGAGACGGATGCTTGGGTATCGTTACGTTTCGAAAGCTGACCACAGATACGACGAAGCTCAGACTCTTCGGTGTTATCGTGGAAGATTGCTCTCTGATCGCCGACACCTCGTGCCCCCTCCATGAAGCGGCGATTTATCCCGGTGCAAGCGCAATAATCAACAAAAAAGCGAATGCCGTTATTGCGAACAAAATAGAATATAAAAACGGCGAAGTACGGCTTTGCCTCCGAGGCGACAAAGCCGATTGCAAAGCAATACTATACGATATTTCGGGGCACGAAATACGGCATTTCGAAGGAACGTCGCAAACCAAGACCGCTTCCCTTAAATCGGTTGCCGCAGGCATGTATTTCGTTTCGATAATGCAGGGGCAAAAGACCGTATCGTATCCTATTATTGTAAGGAAATAGTAATTACAGCACATGATAAAAACGTTTCGCCCGAATCTCATTTTACTTTTTGCCATTCTGCTTTTCAGACTCGTTATTGCGCAAACCGAGCTTTTTAGCCCGGACAGCGCGTCGCGTGTTGATTTATGGCATATTTCCGACAATGCACGATTGTATGTCGGGGCTTCCTTTTATTATCAAAACCCCAACGATTCGATCATTGTAACCATGGATACTTCGGATGCCGACACGTCGGGAACGCTGTTCATAATGGTTCCCGGTACCAAAGATTCCAGTTTGGCGCTTTTTACCAACCGCCAACATTCCGCGCGTTTTAACGTGACGCAATATTTACACAATATTCCACCGGGCACCGAGATTTTTTTTAAATATAAAAGCGATGCAAGAAAATATTCCCGGTTTACCGGACAGAACCGGACGGGTGTCGATCCGAAAAACCAAACGGTGTATCCGAATGCCAATTTTGTCGCAAGGGATTTCGGGCTGCGCCCAGGCTACGGTCATCGGTTCGCCGTTGCGGGAAGATTGGATGCTTTGGGAAATTCTCAAAATGATACCATCGTGTTCGGGTTCGAAGACGGCGGCGATACGATCATTCCGGGACACGATTCCCTGGTGGTTTCCGATTTTGATTTTAACGACGTCATTTTCCGGGTCACGGGTTTGGACTTGAACGTAGAACCGATACCCGATTCGCTTGTTGTCGTAAAAAACGGATCGATACGCGCAAACGGCGCGGATACCGCGCTTGCAGGGGATTTTGTCCATTATAAAGCGGAAGTGTGGTCGGATTCCGCGGGTATACAAGTAAGAAGTCCGCAATTTGATTCCCTCGTGCGGTGGACATGTTCCGGAAATGCGGTATTAAACGACAGCCTGATAAAAATCCCGGGTCGAAAAGATTCCGTTGTGTTTGCGGCCCGCACCGCATTTGAAAAATTTACCGTTGCCGCATCATTTCCCAATGTTGCAAAAGGCGATACGCTTCGAGTAAACAAAACGATATATGTCGATCCGGGAAAGCCGTATGTCGTTTCCATTGAATCGCGTGCCGATACCGCTTCCCCCGGTTTCAGGTTGCATCAAATGGTTCAGGATACGTTGGAACAGATTCCTTCCAACGATACGTCCCGGTCGTTATATGCGTTCTTCCGGGACAGTTTGGGAAATTTCGCAGGATTTCCCGCATCGGTCGGCTGGGATACTTCTTCTCACTCTTCCCGGCCGAATATGAAGGCCGGGGTCGCAAAAGTCGTTTCGGGCAATGTTGCTAAGGGAGAGGGAATCGTTAAGAAGGTGAGCGGCAGCGGCAGCATATTGGTGATTGCCTCGGCCGCGACAGGGGCCGATACGTTGCGGGACACGGTAACCGTGAACGTGGTCGCGGCAGACTACAAAGACCTGCGGTTTTGCGTCTTTGTCAATAACGCCCCGGTGCCGGTCAGCGCCTGCAAACTTACCATGGACCAATGCACTTCGTTTGTAGCCATGGGTCAAAGGGTAGATAATAACGTTTGGGAACGGGTTAAAACGCAATGGCAATCGAGCCCGTGGAATTTTAGCAGGACTATTCCGGGCGATTCGGTCGGATTTTGCCCCAGCGACACGGGAAGCGGAACGGTGTCTATAATTTATCAAGGAACTCTGAAGAAAAGCCTGCCGCTCACGGTTGTTCCGGGAGCGCCGGTGTCGGTATTGTGCTATACGGAAAAAGGTACGGCATTTTCTTCCGATACGACGGTATTGGCCGGAAGCCCGCTGGCCCTTTTTGCCAGAGTATTCGACGCGCATAACTATCCGATCAAAACACTGAGCCAAAGCGGTTTTAGCTGGACGCTTTCCGACGATTCGGCATCGGTTGCGTCGGGCGATTCCGCTGGGCATCTTGACAAATACTCCGGCAGTTCGACGACCTTTTTTCCCCAACGCGCCCGGCGAAAGGTGAGCGTTCGCGTTGCATTCCAAAATTTATCCGATACGCTCGCGATATCCGTATTGCCCGGTAAACCGTATGGGTTGCATATTGAAACCTCCGCAGATTGGCAGCGATCTCCGTACGGTCCCAATGAAATAGACACATTGGAAATACCTGACGACCGCGTATCCGAAGAAGCATGGGCGCTTGTCAGGGATTCGTTGGGAAACTTTGTCGATACCGCGCGAAGCCTGCAATGGGTTTGCCCAGATTCCATCGTGTCTATTAGCCGGGGGGCTTTTCCGGGGGAAGGAATAATCCAAAAAAATTTGGCCGTTTCACAGGGAACATGCCGGATTGTCGTGCGCGATACCGTAGGAAAATTAGTGCCGGATACGGCATATGTAAAATTGCTGCCCTATCATTATACGGCCGTGCGCATAGTGGCGGGCAATGCGGCGATAGATTCCATTACAATGTCGACCAATGACGACACCATTCTCGGTGCGCAAGGTCTGCGATCCGATTCAAAAGACTGGGTCTCTATTTCGGCGCATTGGAAAACATCGGACAGCCTGATAAAGACGCCGGACAATTCGGCAATGTATAAATTTTCACCCATTCGCCCGGGGAAAGGCACCGTCACGGCGCTGTTCGCGGGAAAGGACACGCTTGCCGATACGGTAAAAACCATCATCACCGTCGGCGATCCGGTCCATGCGGAATTCAGCATGCTTACCGTGGACGAAAACTGTATAGCGGGTCAAAAATTAAAAGCCGTGGTGAGAATTTACAATAAAGACGGGCTCGTACCGGGCGACTATTGTTACGGTAAAGGGACGTCGTTACCGCCGGTAGCATACATCGATTCGCTCGGGTATGGAAACGGTAAATTCATCCCCAAGGTATTATGCGCAAGCGGTCAGGCCGACATTTCGCTTCCGTCACCGATAAGCGGCGGGTTGTCGCAATGCTTTCATAACGGATCGGACACGATCGAATTGGTTTTATATTATGCCCCGTTTGCAAAAGATAGTTTACATAGCATAGTCGTCAAATTGGGGAGCATATCGGCCATCGCGGCACCGTTTTCGCTCAAACCCGCGTCACTCGCGACGATCAGGATCGCGCATTCGAATTATTGCTGCCGCGATACGCTTGTTTTGCGATATCCGAAAGAAAGTGCGCTCGTGTATTCGGTGGGCTATGATGCATACGGCAATGTCCGCGGCGAAGAAAAGTGCTCGTGGAAAACAACGGGCACCCTTCATCCGGTCGCAAATTACGCCCCGGTTTCGAGGATAATTTACGGGGCAGATTCACAACTGGTAAAATACGACGAGGAAGGCGCTATCGTCGCGATATCGGCGGCCGATACCGCGGTGAAAGGCTCGCTCCATACGCTCATTGTCGGGCCACAGGCAATGGTCGTTTCCGTGGTTACAAAAGACGACGACGGCGACGGTAAACTGGAACGCATACTGGTCGGTTTCAGCAAGGCCGTTTATAAAAGGGATTCGTTTTTGTCGTCCCGTTTCGGCGTGTCGTTCGAAGGAACCGTTCTTCCGGTAGACAGCGTTTCGGTATCGCCGGACAGCGAGACCGTCGAACTTTATCTTAAAAAACAAGCGGATTCCACGCTTCAAACCGATTGGACACCGGAGGTCACGTTAGACAATAAAGGGTTTGCGCTCGGCGGGGCCGTCGATTCGTTTACGCAAACCGCAACCGACGGCGCCGGCCCGGTCATTCTATCTGTTGTTAAGGACATCAGGGGCGGCGATCACCGGGAAGACATCGTAACCGTTACATTTAGCGAGCCCATAACCGATAAAAGCGGGAATTCCGTCCCCTATTTCATAATGCCCGAAAAGCTTTTCCTCGTATGGATTAAAACCCAAAGCGGGACGTTTGAAAACCTTACCATGCTCGATGGAATAAATTCCCTCAATGCGCCGACCGAACTTTCCCGGGCGAGTTTTAAAACAAGCAACGGAAAGGAATTGATTTCGTCCCATTATCTATCGTTCCGCGCCGACTCGCTTTCATTCCAGGTTTTCGACAAGGCCCAAAATTCACCGAATCTTAACAACAGAAAAGTGAAAATATTTCTAAAAGGCAGTCCGGAAAGCAAACTGATCGTCGCTCCGAACCCGAGCATGGCGACATCGGCCCATGAACAACCCGGGGAATTCCATTTGAGTCACAATCCTTCGGCATTGCAGTGGGTGCAAAGCGATCATGCGGGATTTATCATTAAGTTCCAAATGTTGCTGCCGAAAGGTTCGGATGTGCAGGTCGGCGGACGCTTAAAAATTTACGATGCCGTGGGCAATACGGTCAACGCGGACCCGGTTACCGATTATCAATGGAAAAATCTGATTAAAGGCGGGCGTGTGGTGAACAACGAAAACTACGACAATATCATGCCGTCGTCGTGGTCTTCGGACGGAACGGTATACGATTATACGGTGTATTGGAACGGTTATACAAAAAGCAAGAGAATGGCCGCGCCCGGAATTTATCAGGCGCTTCTGACGCTCATAATTAATACCGACGGCCATAAAGAATCGAAATTATTGACAGCGACGATCGGGATAACACGATGATACGGAACGCAGCGTTCATTGCAATACTATCCGCATCCATGGTATATGCGGGACTATCGGACAATCGCGAATCGAAACTGAGCATCACGAAATGCGGTTTCGACCGGAAAAACCTTACCGTCGATCTTTCGTGGGTTGCCGATTCCATTGTGTTAAGCGACGAAGTGTATGCGGGAATTACCGCAACGGTTATTTCGGGCGCAATCAGTACGCCGCGGACCATGTTCCGTTGCACGGCGCTTTCCGGCGATACGACGTTTGCGATTACCGATGCGACGTTCGATACCGCATATACCGTTTCTTTGTGGACAAAGCGGCAAGGCGTATGGATAAAACCCGACTCATTGTCCACGGCAAAAGTGACGGTCTCGTCGCCGTATAAACAACCGATATCGTTTTTTCTTCCGACAAAAAACGATACCGTCAAAGCGTTGGAAGGCAGGCTCGCATTGTGGAAAGGTTCCGATTATCCGTTGGGACTTTTTCCGCATAATGATACGGTCGTGTCGTATATGCCTGCCGAAAAATCGCATAACGGGTTTATTTCACGCGGCGCGGGCGTACGATTTTTACTGCCCGAACCGTCTCCGGCGATTTTTATGGCTTTGCGATGCAATGATTCGATTCCTGCAGGGTCGCTCAATAAAATCCGGCTTTATAAAGATTCTTTGGGCGCCTTGATCGTGCAACGAAATGCGGCGCTCGACAGCGCCCATAAGCGTATCGTTTGCAAGACAAGCGATTTCGTTTTCCCCTATGTCGTCCTTGAGGATACCGTGGCGCCGACCGTGCGGGTCGTTTCGGATACGTCAACGTGCATCGATTCGGTGCCGATCGGCGATACGATCGACGTGAGCGATAACGGCGTAAACCTTACCTACGCGTATTTTTGCGCGCAGGGAGGAAAAAGCATTTCTTCACCGGCCGCATCTGGAACGATAGACGGAAAATCGGGAAGGATAACCGGTACGATTGCGGCGTGGGGAGCACAGGCCGCAGGTATGCGCGCATTTTGCATCGTGTCCGACGGTACGACAACCGACACGATAAATCTTTCCCGCCGCGCAACCAGAACGCATTCGGACGCGATGATGACGCCCGAGAATTCCATAGTCCCCGTCGGTTCGACGATCGTTCCGGAAAATTATGCGATGAGTTCATGCCTGCAACCGGTTTTCAATACTTCTTCGTCGTACGACCAAAGCAAATTCAGGATTTTCAAATGGCTTCCCGAAAATTCCGGAAATGTAAACGGATGGGTCGAATATTCGAAATCGCGCGATTCGGTTTTCCAGTGCCGTCCCGGCGCCCTTTTTTGGATGATAACCGAGAAACCGACCAATATCGATTTCGGCAAAGGAACGACGGTTTCGTTGAAAGCCCCTTTTACCATATCGCTATCGCCGAAAAATTGGACCGATATTTCCATACCGTTCGGGTTCGATATGCCGCGCGCCTCGGTAATAAACGCATCCGGTCCGGCTGCCGAAAATCTGATTATGTACAGATGGGTTGCCGATCCGTTTCATCGCACGTATTATCCGTCGCTTGTTTACGGAAGTAAAAATATCGAAAACGACTCATTGACCGATACGCTTTATTCGGGAAATGGAAACGGCTATACGGTATATAATCCCTTCGACACCGCAGTGTCGCTTCGCTTTCCGCCGATACCCCTTTCGATGCAGAACCAAAGCGCGACAAACGGACTTGTCAAAACAAAAGCATCCGACGGCTATTGCATAAAAATTACGGCGACAAGCGGCAAGAAAGAACTGGGAACCGCGTATTGCGGAACGAACAGCAGCATAAAAAACCCTGTTTTGTATCCGGCGCCTCCTTCCTTTTCATCCGCAACGGTTCTGATCAAAAATCCGGATCTCGGCAAAAAAGGATCGATATCGATTTATCCGGCATATGGGCAACAACCCGCGCTGTTTCCCCTGGAAATAGACAATCAAAGCAGCGGTCCGCTTTCGGTGACAGTGCGTGCCGCCTTATTGTACGGGAATAAAAATATCGAATGTCGATTGATGCAAAAGCAAGGCGAAGGATATGTTGTAATCAATGACAATTTCCCGGTGGAAGCCGGCAATGCCGGGATTTTACTTGCAGCCGGGACTTCGGACCAGCTCGATTCGTATTTTAGGAAAGCGTTGGTAAAAACGGAAATTGTGCAGCCGAAGTTGACGTATACGGTTAAAAACCGGATGCTGTGCGTGTCGCTTCGTAACATTTCAGATATGGTAAACTATCGGATGTCGGTGTTCGACGTACAGGGAAAATGCGTTGTTTCATCTTTTGTAAAAAAGCGGACAAACGGCGACATGCTTGCGCAGCAATTTTCCTGCTTTGTTCCGTCGGGCGTTTATATACTAAAATGGGCAGGCGTTTCCAAAAGTAGCTCCGTGTTTGTCACGCAACGCGTCGTCATGCCCAAATAAGGACCAACTATGAGTAAATGGGGATATTCTTTTTTCTGTTTGAGTTTTTTGTTTTACGGCATCGTATTCGGCCAGGAATCGGATTCCGGCGCGGTCGCAGACAGCGTCGCATTATTGATGAATACGAACTTTGGGGTAAAAATCGTCGGCGGCGATTCGATTATTGAATGCCGTTTCACCTTCAACAAAAAGGTGCCGCAATATTTTTACGATATCAATCAGCAGGAAAAAAAAGTGGTATTGACCATGAAGCATGCCAGATGCGGCGGTTTTGTCATTCCCGATACGTTGCAAAAAATAGGGATAGGGCCGCTCAAATCGGTTTTGATCCATGAGGATTTTATCAATATCAATCAGGAAATAAAAGGCATGTTGCCCGTATTGTATTCGGTAACCGTCGCGACCGTCAAATGCGACCCCATTGTCAATACGAACGGAATGGCGGTACACGACGACGGAACGGAAATAGTGTTAGGGTTTAATTGGCCCAGCAACAAAACCAAACGCAATGAATTCTACTTTCAAAAGCAGAAATCCTCTCCGAACAATATCGTCACCGCAATTTCGGTTGCCGGCGTGACCGGCATCGTGGTCGGCGGATTTTTTATTTGGAAATACATGAACAAGAAAAACGACTCGGATATTTTGTCCCCGGTTTTACCGCAGCATCCTTCAACGGAATAATTTTTTTTTATAACCGCAATATTCTCCTGAAAATGTACATTGATAATGGTACAATTTTAAGGAGCTTCCCAACGACGTCCCGGATTGCCGAGCCATATCCTATTTTAATCGAGATGAAAAAAATGAACATCTGGTTTGCAGCGTCCATACCTTCCAATTCTTACGGCGGAGTAAATCGCAATAAACACGGTTTTGCCGCAGGTCTTAAGCAGCGGGGCCATAAGGTCACGTTTATTTTCAATGATTCTCATGGCTTTGCAGGTCATCAGTTTGTGTTTCCGGTAAAATTGTGCTGGCGACTGCTTTTTTCCCGGAAACGTCCCGATTGGATAGTCGCACGGTCGTTCGACGGCGTATTCTGCGCGCTTGCCTGCAAGGTGTTTCGGTTGTCAACGCGGACTATACTTCATAATCACGGGTGGGAAGAATATGTCTACGAAGTGGAACGCAACTTGCCGAAGGGAATCGACGTCGTTCCGCAGACCACCTGGAAGGCAAAACTCGCCCGGTTCCCGCTTTTAAGGTTAATGCTTTGGGCGTGCACGATTTGCATGAGCGGGACGTTTGCCGAAATAGCATGGTTGGAAAAAAAATATCCGCAATGCCGGCGCAAATTGCGGTTTGTGCCGAACGGCGTGCAGGTCCGCGAATATCCTTTTTGGGAACGTGCCGCCGACCGGCCGTTGAATTTTCTTTGCGTGGGTTGGTTTTCGTGGAAAAAGAACATTGAATATACGCTTGACGTATTCAGCAAAGTGCATGAAACGTTTCCCGAGGCGGAGTTATATCTTGTCGGCACCGGCATTCATGGGGTTCCGCCGCAGGTTTTGCAGCGTAAAATGGAAAACTGTGTTTTTAACATGGGCGACGAGCGGTTCGAAGCAATGGAAACATGGTATTGCCGATGCCCGTTTTTTATTTCCTCGTCCCGGTATGAAGGCGGCCACTCGCTTGCCATAGTGGAAGCGATGTCGTATGGGGCAATCGTTTTCACCTCAAACATTCCTTCGACCATCGAGTTCGTGCAAGACAAACATAACGGTATTGTACTTGACGGAAACAATCCCGCGGCCGACGCGCAAAAAATGCTTCCGTATATTACGGACAAAACCGGCTGCCTCGAATTGCGAAGGCAAGCCTTTTCAACCGCAATGCGTAACCGCTGGGAACGGCAGTTGCAACGATTGACGAGTGTCATCGAAAAACCCGTATAGAAATATGCGGAATGCCGAGGGATTCCTGCTGTCGGGCAAAATTCGCCAAACAAAATTCTTTAATTATTTGTTTGCTTTGAAAAAATCAAATATACCATATTATAGTACATTGTCATTCCAATGAGCCGCCGGTCATAATTGATTTAAAATAACGGCAATGTTCAAAACGAGAAAAGTTTGATCCCGCATCTGTGAACCGGCATCTTCCCCAGTTTGTCCGAAGCATATTAGAATATCCTTAATTTGAAAAGGCAATTATTCGCCTTTTAATACTTTCATGACATTGTTTCCCGGTACAGGGTATGATCACATCCGATAATGCTATTTTAAATCGGCAACGGGATGCTGTTTTTGAAAAACCCATTCCGGATGATTATAAAGCGCTCTATGCAAACGTGATCAATAGCATCGGATTCTATAGTTATCCTCTGGTAATGGTCATGCATGGAGATTATGGTTCCGGAAAAACAAGAATGCTCCGCGGATTGCAGGCATGCGCAACACAAGACGGCATGCCGACAACCTTTTTTACTCCCAGCCAATATGATTCCGATAAAACAAATCTTGTTAATGCCTTAATTGTAAAAATGGGGGCTTACTACCTAGAAAAATTCGATACAACCGAGCTTCGCGCAAAAGTGATCGGTACGATTGCCGGTTCAATCGACATCATGTTCAAATTTTGCGGAAAAAATGCCGGAATATTGTCTGCCGAAAATTCCATTCTCGATGCAATCGGAAAACAACGTGAAGAACTGCTCGGGGAATGGACAAAATACGGGGATCCGGTTGAGGCAATGAAAAACGAATTTGCAAAAATGGTATGGCAGGTATCGGAATTAACCGGAGAATTTAAGCGAAAACCCTGGATCGTGCTTATTGACGATTTGGATAGGGTTTTTCCGGAAAATGCACTCGATCTCGTTCTCGGACTCCGGTCTTTATTTGGAATCGGAATGCCTTTAGAAATGCATACCAAGGAAGAACTTCCTCCTCCAATCGTATTTCTCCTGTCAATGAATGTTGATTGTCTTCGTACTGCAATACGAGCGCGATATTCCACTCTCTTTAATGAAGTTAACGACTCGGCACTTTCCGAATTCGTGGAACAGTTTATACGAAAGTATTTTGTTTTTGGTCCCACGGTGCCGGTCTTGGAATCCGATTCCATTAAAAAAAACCTGGAACGGTCATTACCCGTAACAATCCCATTTCCCGAATCAAACGAATTAATAGACAGGATAGTATGTCTTTTGAAGGGTTCCACCATTCCCTACCGAATGATTCTCCAAGCCTTTGATCGTACCCTGTTGCACTATTTGACATGTGAAAATAATCGGCCAAGCAACTCCACCTCGGTTTCTGTAATTCTATTTTTATTGGAATTATTTCGAAACTGTTCCGAACAGATTTTCCAGAGCGTTGTAACAAACAGCAAACGCAACAGCGGAAAAGCCATTTTTGAAATCATGTACGAAAGCACGGAAAAAACTATTTCAATTCGTCATTTTCTTGATAAGATAAATACCGACCCTGTTTTCGCCGATATAAAAGATGTACGCGAACCTTGGAAAGCGGCGCTTGACATGGTCCTGAGCGGTTAGCTAAATAAAAGGAATATCGTATAATGAAAAAAGTGCGTAAAATACACGCAGGCCTCGATGTCGCAACGGCGTCTTTGCTTCTTTGTCAAAATGCGGCCTGGAATATCGTAGGCGAATATTCGAAAAACAGGGATTTCCATGAGGAAATAACCGGATTGTTAAACCAAACCGCAAATCCGGCGACCCTGGCGAAAATACAGGACAATTTGCTGAAATTTTCTCCGGAAGATTTAGGAACCATGCTGGGCTATAGCATTCCGGAGGTGAATTTCACCGTTTCGAACCAAATCGCGCAGTTGATAGACGATAAAGACGAAAACCAGCCGCACGTTCTTCTTGTTTCCCCCTTGGTGCTCGATTTGCAAAATGCCAATTTCGAGATCGAAAAAAAGCATTCCTTTATTTTTCTTACTTCACGTTTGAACAATATAGGATTAACCGATTGCTGTTATATAAAAGGCAGCGGCAACGGCGACGTATCGTGCAGGGATAAACGAACCTGTTCGATCTTCAGTCAACATGTCGAATGTCCGCTTAAAGTACCGTCGATCATGAAAGACGCCATGTCGGCGGCATGGGTCAAATTCGGCGGAAGGTATAAACCCATCCAAATTATGAGGCCTGCCGAAGCAATGAGTATTCTTCGCTGGCTGGCCGCAAATGTTACGTTTCTCTATACGAATTGGCTTCTGGAATTGGCGCAAAAAGACAAAATAAAGAAAACGGTCAATGAAGCGCTTTCGATTTTGTGCAACGAAAATCCATAAACGGTTTGCCGAAACAAGTTCATTTTTCAGGGATGGTAAAGAGGTAATACATGGTTAAAATGGAAAGAATAGAGCAGTTGCGGCTGGCCGATAATATTGCGGAATATTTAGGTGAAAACATTTCGGAAACAGAAGCAAAAGAGCTTATCAAAGCGAGCGTCGATGAATCGAAAGTAGACATTCTGTTTGATTTCTTTCTTAAGCTTTCGAAGGAGTGGGATTCGAATGCCATATTGATAAAAAGTTGGGACATATATAAAAATAAGCTTCTTAAAGCGTATAAAAAAATCGAGTCGCCGTCAAAATACGTTTATAATTTCGATAATTTGATTCAAGGTTCCGCGTCAAAGTTTTGGAGACAATGCGTTTGTTTGCTGGCTTTGTGGAAATTTCCGATTTGCGAACACCAAAAAGGATTTACCTACTCTTTACGGATACGCGAAGACCTTGAAGGAATTCTCGACGGTTACGATGAAAAGGCGGCCCGGGAAATTGCCGATATTTGGAACCATGGACAGGAATGGCTCGACGATAAAGCGGCATCCTACGGATGGTGCCTTCCCGTTGTCAATTTTAACGGCGAGCAGTTCCAGGACATGAATAATCTCATGCTCGCGGTGAACGAACAAGCCATGTATCTGTTTGTCCGTTCGCATCTTGCCTGGCAAGAAGGAAAAATGACCAGAGAGGTTCCATTGGAACCTATCCGGTTTCTCATTGGCGCCCAGCCGGCGAATAAAGAGTGGTGGCCCGATACCTATTTGTTTTGTAATCCGGCCGGACCGTATTGCCCTTCTCTTCGTGCAACTACCCTGGCCATTATCGGGCTGGCACATTGGGCTTTCCATTCAAGTAATTACAAAAACAAGAACGACGAATACATCGATCTTGTAGCAAAAACACATTGCATTTGCAAAAAAGCAATCGAAAAGCTTATTCGATTCCAACTGCCGTCGGGCGCGTGGCCGCGGGAATTAAATGCACAGGAAGAGCATACGGACACGGTCGGAGATATCAGAGCCACGAGCCAGGCCCTTTACGCATTGGGGCGGTTTGCAGAGCGTTACGAAATTACGGTCCCCGATAAAATTTATAACGACGCCGAAGATTGGTTGAGAAATCAGGTCAATAAAATAATAATGCAAAAAAGTACCAAAGAATGGGACATCGAACTCGTCGCGCAAGCGATACCGGTGCTTACCAGAAAATATTTGCGGGAATCGACCTTATGGCTGCGGTCGGCCATGAAGTATTTGCTCAACGATAGTATGCCTGCCGGCGATCAAGCGCAAAGAGAAATTTCGGATGCCGACGCCTGGCGATTATACGGCGTCATCGAGTTGATTCGAAGAGAATCAACGGTCAGGACCCTCGATCGGTTGATTTAGAAACTCTCTCCATTATTTCTTAGGGTGAATCTTTTCAAATTACACACCCGATTAAAATATCTTTTCGAACTTCCTAAAAAATACGACATTGTTATGGAGTTGCTTTTTGTATCTGGAAAGGCTTATTTATTTATGATATGATAATATGAAGATAAAGAAGGTTCAATAACATATTTCTATGCTATTTAATAACTGTTTTAAGGAACCCATATAGGTGGTTTAATCATGAATAATTTATTGCTAAATAGGGTTGTATTAATCTTTACAATAAGCCTACTTTTGTCTTGTAGAGGACACGAGATGCCATTTTCTCCCCCTAGGCAAAATAACCCGGTTGATTTGGTAGGAAGCAATTGGAAGATTACTAGCGCCCAAATCCACACTGTTACGCTTGATTTTATTAAAAAAACTAGATTTGCCAAGGAAACGATCACAACTGATTCAAACCAACTTATGGAATTGGGAGCTTCTTTCGGAGATTGCCGTAATTTGTTAAAAATAGCTACAAAAGATACTCTAATCTTGACGGGCTCTTGCGGTAGCCGAGATGCATTACCTTATTCTGTTTGGGATTCAGTCCTTACTGCGTCTTATCCTGATCCACAATTAACGTTTCAGTTTAATCAAGATAGTACAATTTCGTTGGATTATATTTCTCTAGAAAGTTGGACATTTTCTAAGGGCGACAGCGTGTGGGATGGCGGGGAATTCCAAAATCTTGCGAGCAGGCAAGGTTATGAAGGAAACTTCGATTGCATGATTATGCCCAATACTATATGTCATCCTGACAGTGCTACTGATTCCATAAGGTACTGTACTTATAAATTCATTTATACAATTCAATAGTATTGATTTATTTTTGTATCTGGAAAGCCTTCTTTATTTATGATATGATTATATTGTGTCTAAAACGTATCAATCGAAAATGCAGACCGAATCAATAACATTTCCGCAACGCAGATGTCCTTTCTTTATTCATTCCCGATGTCATTTTATAGGCCATTGCAACGCTAACAAGGAGAGTTAAAACATTCAGTACCAAGGCTGACTTACGAAAGCCCCTGTCTTTTATTGATCTCCGGTGTTAACATTAATTAGTTTATAATGCTATTTTATTAACACTTTGAGGAATATGATAATGCTCGATAAAAAACTGAAATCAGCCAGGCTTGCTGCAGGTTTTTCTCAAGACCAAATTATCGATCGTCTTCGTGAGAATGGGTTAGATATTACAAAAGCCGCATTGTCATATTATGAAAACGGCAAACGTACTCCCGGGGCATCAACAGTACGAGAATTGGCTCGTATTTATGCTATCCCTGCCTCCTCCTTTTTTAAAGAAGAAACGGCGATACAAATTAATTGGTATTCATATAGAGCTTCGGCCTCAAAATTGGGAAAAAGAGAACGCCTGGAAATTGAAGCATTTGCAGAACATAATGCCGATAGGTTAATGAAAATATATAACATTGTTCCTTCTTTAAAAGCAGATGTCCCAAAGCGTAAGGTTGTTAAAACATTTAAAGATGCCGATGGTGTTGCCGAGCAATTAAGGGTTCAGTGGAAATTAGGACTGGATGCAATTGAGAGCATTACCCAATGCCTTGAAAATCACGGTATAATGCTCATTCATTATGATAAAATCCCTACCGCTGCATTTGACGGTTTGTCCGCATTGGTTAATAATAAATTTCCAATGCTCATTGTTAATAGCAATGTACCGGTTGATCGATTACGATTTGATCTTGCGCATGAACTCGGCCATGTACTTATGGATACGTCCCAAGTAGGCGATACTAAAATCGAAGAGAAGATAGCGCACCGGTTTGCTTCTTCTTTTCTTGTACCGCCGGTAGTTGTCAAAAGAGAACTTGGCCATAACCGCCGGAATGTTACTTTGGCAGAATTACTCCTATTAAAAGAAAAATATGGTATGAGTGTTTGTGCATGGGCCTATAGTGCATATGCTCACGAAATAATTTCCAAGCCACTTTATGAACTATTAATCAAAATTATTAGTAAAAGGGGCTGGAGAAAAGAAGAACCGCCAGTTTATAAAGGCAATGAAACGCCCACGAGGTTACAGCAAACAGTTTTACATTTAGTTGCTGAAAATGTGCTGACGACCCAACGAGCCTTGGAATTGTTCCCGATATTTGAAAAGATTTTAGAATATGAAGGTTTTATAAAAACATCTAAACCTGAGCGATTAAGGAAAATGTCTATAAGCGAACGTGCCAAGGAATTGGCAAAATCAGCAGAGCAAGCTGCAGAATGGTATGCAGACGATAAATCGCTGACTGGTTTCCAAGAGGACGATTTCCATGACTACAAATAATTCACCAGTATCTAAAAAAGGTGAAATATGGATGGTGAATTTTAATCCAGTAACGGGTTCAGAAATAAGCAAAATCAGACCAGCGGTTGTTGTAAGCGAAAACAGTATCGGCAAATTGCCACTGCGCATTGTTGTACCGATAACGGATTGGAAAGATTATTATAAACATACTGTTTGGTTTACTTATCTTAAAATGAGCGCATTAAATGGTCTCACCAAGGATTCCGGGGCAGATAGCTTTCAGGTAAAATCGGTTTCAACCGACCGATTTAATAGAAAAACAGGAATCGTAACATCTCAAGAATTGACATCAATCATCGATGCAATTGCCCTTTGTGTGGGAATTTGAAAATAGAAAGCAAGCGGCCATCAATTTTATTTCCCCAATTTTAATTCTTCCCCATTGAAATAGGGATCGTGCCAGCAATCGCTCGGTATAATTCCCTTGTACGCAATTGCCGCATCATTAATAATTTCGAGAATTTCATTGAATTCGGTTGATTTACATTTTCTTATCATTTTCTTTCTGCTTTCTAAAATCGGCATCCCAAATTAACCTTTGGTCCTAAATTGTAATCAAATATTACGGTGGGAGTGTAATTTTCCTTCGTTTCAAAATCAAATTACAAATATTATCCTGGTCAGAATATAATGTTACCTTAAATAAATTAGATGTTCCAGTTGAAAATAGCAAGTTTAATGTAGTATGGGTAAAGCGGCTTTAAATGTTTGGGCGATAAGGTGAAAAAGCTGGAGAAGCTAACAAAGAAGAAGTGCAAAGAGAAGATCGAAAGCTTTAGGTAGGGAAGTGAAAGTTGAAAAGCCGTTTTATTTAAATCGATTTCAAAATCCGATATAAATTTTTTAAATGAGTTTCTGAAAAAATCTTAGATTTTTTGTTCGGATTTGAAATTTATTTATGATATGATTATATTGTGTCCAATGAGAATGAATATCACAAGTTACCATGATAGATGGAGATAAAATGAATTACAAATCATTTCTGTTTTTATTTTCATTTTGTGCTTTTGCATATTCTTTTGATGCCAGTAATGTGGTTAAAGTACCCGGTAATTTAAAAATGAAGAACATTGCGATATGGCCGTTAAATTGCGACCAGTACGATAATTGTGATAAATTGCAAAAGAAAATAAATTTGATTGTTAAAAAGAAGACCTCTTTTAACATAATACCTTCGGACACCGTAATTTCCTTTTTTGGAAGCAATATCCCGTCGTATGTCGACACTACAGGTTTAGTAGAGTTTGTAAATAGATACCAAATTGACGGTATTCTTGTCCCGATTTTAATTGATGCTTCTACCGTCGGGGCAAATAACGGCACGGACGGTGATATTAAGATGATGTTTTTTATTCCTAAAAAGACAAAAGTAGAAGTAAAAGCTTCAATTAAATTGTACAAGGCAAATAGCACGACTATACTGGCAAAAGCATATGGAGAAGACGATTCCGAAGTTAAGGACAAACTTGATGAAATTGCAAATGTGATTAAAAGACTCGTCGAAGAGATATTTTGAGACAAATAAGGTTGGCGATAAAAGCAACGAGTCCAGGGGGACAAATAATGAAGGCCAGACAAACAAACCAACTATTGGAATATACTTAAGATAATTTGGATGGCTTTTTTTGGAAAAGGTAAGAATATCATGGTCCCTAAAATCCCAGGTGGCTGTACAATAAAAGCATTAGTGATAATGCTTGTCGTTGCGAACGCATTAAATGCGGAAGTGATAAAAGGTTTTGGACTTACTTGCGGTACAAAAGGCTTTGGTCCGGAGTATTCAATTTATTATAAACGGATAGGAAATGATATCGGATTACCATTTTATTTTCACTTCAACAAATATAGAAGCAACGACACGCTCATAACAACGGAGGTCTTTGAATGCAACGTATACGCGAATTTAAATGTGATTGCATTTCAACAGCCTTTTTATGATGTAGCAATAGGTTTTACCGCGTTTTTGCCGATTTCTTATGAACGTACAAAAATAGAGCCGGATTCAAATTCCTATTATGGTTCGCTTAATTTGGATTTAAAAGGGGGGCCTTGTATTCAGTATATTCGAAAAAATAATGATAAAGAAAAAATATTTAGTATAGAATTCTGGCCTTTTACAATTACGAATGATGCAAACAATAAATTCGATTTAAGCGCAAATATTCAATTGAGTTATTATTTTATAAGAAGAAGAGGAATTTGAGAATAAATTCGCAAATGGGATCATACTGAAGATAATTTTAAACTTTGTATTAACAGCGAGTTTTAGATTGATTTGTTCTTGATTGATTGCTGCTTTATAATTCCTTCAAGATTTCTTAAATCTGCAATATCTTTTTCTCTTCCTGAAGCAGATTTATTTTTTAATAAATCATCTTCTGATATTATGGAGATATCTATATCGTCAACTTTGACTATTTTCCGGCGGGTATAACAGGATTGGAAGTCAATACCTGAGGCTTGGTTTAAAATCTCTATCCGAATTGGAGAGCGTCCCATGCGAAAAACTCTGCCAATTTCCTTAAAATGTTCTTTTGGTACGGTTGGTGCACCAAAGTCATATAATGCTTTGAGTAATTTATCTAAATTTCCATCGTCAACTGCGATGAAAACATCCATATCGCCTGTGGCTCTTGGCGCGCCATAAATTCCGACAGCCCAACCTCCAAGAAGAAGATACTCAACATTATTCTTGTTCAGTAAATTCAAAAAATCTTTGAAGTCGTCCGGTAGTCGCTTCTGGGCCATAGAAACACTCCCTTAAATATGTTATCATTTCCAATTTTTCTTCTATAGGTGCGGCCGCCCAATATTTTTCATCATCATCTTGAAGTGTTTTCTGGTCAGTGAATCCGACGTCGGTTCTATCCATTTTCATATCATCCCTCCGGGCTTTATATTAAAATACATTTTAATTTGCTTTAATACTTAAATAGCGCGCCCATCTGAGAGATATCTTCGTCATGATCTTGTCCGTTTAAATAATCGAACCGGTTATCTAGCCCAAACGGAGGTAACC
>JBBIGR010000027.1:0-66207 GCA_037447435.1 Fibrobacteria bacterium | reverse complement strand
ATAAGAAAAAACATCAGAAAAGACCTGATTGTTTTAGCTGTAACCGCCGTCATTTCAGGAATACCAATTGTATTAATGACTGGACCAGATCGAGGCCTTGGTTATAAACAAACAGCTGTTTTAGGTGTTGCTGTAGGAATTCCTTTGGGTGTATTAACTGTCACTACAGTAGACGCAATAAAAAGATTGAAATTTAGAATTCAAAACAGGAATAAATGCAGAGAAAATAATAATGAATAAATTGGATTTTATAATAAATCAAATAATACAATTAAGAAAGCCTAACAAGTCGTTTTCTTTAGACTTTTAATGTCAACAAGAAAATATTCTCTCTTGGCATTTTCCCCATGCATATTGATTCCTTGAAATTTCATTAATTTCGCCATATTGTATTAATCAAGCCCTATTTGGGCTCCTACAATTAATCGGCGGGCATAGTAATGATTGGGCTTTTGATCGATTCAAAGACAATACGGGTGTTTTCTGACAGAAAACAGAATTTCGCCTGGCGGAGGGTAAGGTTTTACAAATCCGGGTATATTGTTAATGAGAATATAAGGATTTGCCGTCGATTCCGCTCGATGGATACATTGATACGAGTTCCGACAAAAGAGTTTGAACAAAAATAGGGGGAAAATGTATTCGAGGGCAAATAACGATATTTCGGATTGCAAAATGTTGAGCGGAATATAGGAGGAGGTTTGCAAATATGCCGCTATTTTCGGTTCCCTTTCGGGAACGCGGATTGATTGATTTGCCGATTTATGATCTCTGTAATCTGCGCGGCGATAAATAAACTCGACGCCGACTCTTTTCACTTTACAAACAATTAAAAAAGACCCGGCATTCTCTCCCAAAGAGAGCATGTCGGGTCTTTTTTAATCAAACGAAAGTCTTTTTCACTCGAACGCCCGTCTTTTCGAGAGAAACTCGACTCTAATTCATAGATTAGTCATCACTTTTTTACCGGAAATCGACTTTTTTTTAGAGGAGGTGCTCACAATTTGAATCGGCCCCGAGTCTTTTTTAGAGGACGTGCTCGCAATTTGAATCGGATCCGAGTCTTTTTTAGAGGACGCGCTCACAATTTGAATCGGATCCGACTCTTTTTTTGTAAAAGTCCTTTTAAATAGTGTCGCGAGGCCCTGAAAAAGTGAGGCAAGCGGTTCTTTGGGAATCGGAGGAATAGCTAAGATTCCCCTAATCCAGGAAAGTGTACTTGGTATTCTTTGCCTGCCCGTTGCTGGGGCATGATCGGCAACGGGGAATCGAGTATAAGAGGCACAAATTGTATCTTGCACTCCGACACACCGGATTTAAATAATCCTCTTTGTTTATTCTGCGATCGTACCATCTATATTTAATTAAAATGCCAGTAGCGGATTCTTTCTATTGGATTCATTTGCAATTCAAAACCGGGACAGAATAAAAGTGGAAAAAAATATCTATTACAGTGAAGGAATACTTCAGTTCTTTATCGCATTGGGTGCGATTGGTGCCGGTATGCTGATGATACTGAAGCCTGATGGAAGTTTGATGCATATGCCTTTGACCATGTTGAACGGCTCGCCGTTTTTCAACTTTTTAATTCCGGGATTAATATTATTTACTATCAATGGATTGGGAAGTGCGGTCGCGGGCGTCTTGAGCTTTAGGAAAAGTAAACTCGCAGGTTTTGCCGGTATGTTTTTCGGCATGGGGCTTATGATTTGGATTTTTGTGCAAGTGAGCATGATCGGCGGCGGCCACTGGTTGCAGTATTTATATTTTTTTCTAGGATCGATCGAGACTTTGTTGGGAATTGCTATAAGAGAAGCTGAGCATCTCAAATAATTATGGATACGCAGCACCTTAGATTATTGAGGAGGCCTGTATGAGCGGTGAATTGGTACTTGTTACGGGCGGGTCGGGATTTATCGGCGCACACTGCATAGTGCAACTTCTTGCTGCCGGATATACGGTGCGCACTACCGTGCGCTCGCTTTCGCGCGAGGCGGATGTGCGGGCCATGCTGAAAACCGGCGGCGCCGAACCGGGTGATTCGCTTTCGTTTGCCGTCGCCGATTTGTTGACGGACGATGGTTGGTTGCCGGCAATGAAAGGCTGCGACTTTGTGCTTCATGTGGCGTCACCATTTCCTTCCGGCGCGCCGAAAAACGAAAACGAATTGATCGTGCCTGCACGCGACGGCGCATTGCGGGTGCTTAGGGCCGCGCGTGACGCTAAGGTCAAACGCGTCGTTATGACCTCCTCATTTGCGGCAATAGGGTATGGTCAGGCAATTTCAAACAAGCCATTTTCGGAGGAAAACTGGACCGATCCGAATGCAGGCAAAATAGGCGCTTACGTGAAATCGAAAACTGTGGCCGAGCGGGCCGCATGGGACTTTATTGACCGAGAAGGCGGCGCATTGGAACTCGCGGTGATTAATCCCGTCGGCGTTCTTGGACCTGTGCTGGGTAAGGATTATTCTACGTCGATTCTTATTGTGCAACGGTTGCTGGACGGCATGGTTCCGGGTTGTCCGCGCCTGACATTCGGTTTTGTCGATGTACGCGACGTGGCCGATTTGCACTTGCGCGCCATGACCTCTCCCGCTGCAAAGGGGCAACGGTTTTTGGCAGTTGCCGGCGACAGCATGTCGATGAAGGAAATTGCCGATGTGCTCCGGCGGCGCATGGGTGAAGCGGCGAAGCGCGTTCCTGCCAAAGTGCTTCCGGATTGGTTGGTGCGGATAGTCGCCTTATTTGATCCTGCGGTCGCGCAAATCGTGCCGGAATTGGGGAAAGTAAAACAAGCCACAAATGAGAAAGCCCGTCGCGTGCTCGGTTGGGCTCCACGGCCTAACGAAGAAGCCGTCGTTGCCACTGCAGAAAGCCTTATCCGGCTTGGCCTGTTGAAAAAATAGGAAAATGAATTGTCTTAATGACTCTTAAAATAATCTCATGGGTTAATTATAAAAAAAGTGGAATCCGCTTTTACGAAACCCATTTCGGGTACAGTAAGAGTGCCGATAATGGACATTTGATTTTGCAATAACTTGCCATAAAAATGATAAAGAGAATCGTTTACGGTTATATCGCATGCATAAAACCCATAAGTGCCCGAATCTACAGCAGATGTGTCGACAAAATTGTGTATCATTATAGTATATTTACCATTTGGAATGTTTTTATAAAGTAATGTTTCGTTGCTGCTTGTTGGATCATTGTTTTCAAATTTCAGCAAGGGATCATCGGAATTGTTTCCTTTTGTGCCCCAATCGGGGTTGCTGTTTCGGTAATTACAAGTATCCCCTTTATTGTCAATAAAATGAAGATCAAAATCCACATATCGATCCATGTCTTGTCTTAATGAAACCATAAGGCAATTCATTGTTTTGTAAACATTATTTATATAAATTTTATTCGTAGTGTAATTAGAACTATCCCTGATTTCAAATAAATGTATTCCTGGCGGACAAAATATTTTTGCCGTTGCTTTTTGTTTGATTGTAAATACTGAACCTGTAATCGTAGAATCGCAAAAAATTTTATAGGGAGCATCTTTAATCAAAGAGCCGGAATATATTCTTAAATATAAATATAGACTGTCGGAATAAAGCAAAGTCGTGTCAACACTCGTTGCAAAATCTTGTGTGGAAGGAAAAGAAATGTATTCCTGTGTTTTTGTTGTTTGCATTGAAACAGAAACATAGTCGCTATTTGAGGGAGAAAATGTCCGAAGGATAACTTTGCCAATGTTAACTGAACTGTCAGTAATAGACGTTTTAATAATGGTTCTAAACGAATAATACGAATTATAATATTGAATCAATATGTCGTAATTACCGCTGTCTATATTGTCAAGAGAAAACGTTCCGGAAGAATCCGATAGTGCGCTGATGTTTCTTCCTAAAACCGAAATGGAAGCAAATGGCACGGGCATGCTATCTTGACCCAGTATAGTTCCTTTAATTGAAAAGGTTTCAAAAACGGTTGGCTTGACGGTATTGCATGAAAATAGGATTGAAAAGCAGATTCCTAAAATAAAAAAAAGATTCAATGTACGTAAAAACAAAAAGACTCCTTTGAAAATGATAAAGCATGTTATCAATATAGAATAATGATCATTATTATGCAAGAACTGCGTGGGGCAATCCGTTTGTTTTAGAATTGCGAGAATGGAAATTTTAGACAGAAGAAAATTTTGATTATTTCTTGAACTTGGCCGTAAGCCGGGCCCTTATCGGTACGTCGTAGAATTTGAATGCGGCCCATGCAAGGAGAATGCAAAAAATAAAAAGAGAAATCGACACGAGAAGGATAATTGGATACGATGGGCTTTTTACCGCAAGCCAATGGCTGAACAACATGGTAAACGGATGGTGAAGAATGTAAATAGGGTAGGAAAGCTCACCGGAAAATTTGCATATTTTTGACAATCGATCGCCGACCTTGCTTCCGGCCCCGGCAGCTACGATAAGCGGGAAAACGATAATGATGCAGCATGCCTCGAAAATCCCCGGCGTATGAAAGGGCGGTGCTGCAAAAATAGCGAGAAGAATAATTGATAAAATAGGATACGCGAATTTGAGAGAGACCCGAAAATCGAGCCGGTAAATGAGCAGGCCGGTGAAAAAAGGAAATGCCACGCGTATCGGTGCCATCCGGAATGTTTCATAGGTCCAGCCGCCTTGCAGGTTTGTGTGATGAAGCGCCGTATACACGGTAAGCCCGGCAAAAAAAGATACGAGTACCCCGAGATGCTTTACAGAAAGTTTATGACCGACAATGGCGTAAACAAAATTAGCGACATATTCCTGCAAAAGCGACCAATGCGGGCCGTTAAGCGAATGCGTCATATCGATGCGGTTGGGAAGCGGAGGCGACGGCAGCAATAATGCGCCGAGCGCAATATTCGAAGCGAGAATCGACCAACGCACATGCTGCGCATTGCCGACAAACGGATCGAAAATATAAGCCAAAGCGCTAAGAGTTACGGCCAGGGGCACAAGCGGGTGCAATCGGACAAGACGGATCCGGACGAAATCCCGAATTCTAATTTTTTGCCATCGATCGTCATAGGCATAGCCCACGACGAAACCAGAAAGCAAGAAGAAGAAATCCACGGCCAAATGGCAATGTCGAAGAGGATTGACAAGATAATTGGGGAATATCCATTGTACGATATGAAATACGACAACGAGAATGGCCGCAGTACCGCGCAAGCCGTCCAAAATTTCAAAATGTTGCTTCATGGAAAATGTCTTGTTCTCCCGGGTATCGAATTTTAATGCAGGCCCGGGACAAACTTTGACGACAACGGAAGTATTATTTCGAGCGCAATGAGGATAATGACGATCCATTCCAGTAATTCGAGCCGGTCGCTGGCGGCGTTGTCGTTGGTTTGCTTATGGAAATCCTCTATGGTGTCCAGTTTCCTTAGAATGCTGGAATTCCATTCCCCAACGTGAAAACGCTGCGCAGCCAGCCGGTAGACGCGCGCAAGGTACTGATCGCCCAACAGTTTTGGCGCATTGCTGACGCGTTCGAACAGGATGGCGCCTTCGAGTTGCATTTGTGAAATGAGCGCGATGTTCCGCTTTGTCGTTCCGGGCAAAAGCTGCAGGATGCTGTGCGGTTTCCGCGTGAGCTCATAGGAACGGTCGAGCGACGAATCTAATTGATAATCAAGAAAACGAAGCTCGAGAAGTTCGGTGTTGGCGAATTCGAGCACCGCCCGGACATCGTCGGTATCTATATCGAAAATCATCGCCGCGTTCCAGTCGATAAGCGTGATGTCGTTTGGCGTATAGGAAATGTGGCAGGAAAGCGCGTCTTCTGTTTCTTGTTTGGAAAGTTCGCGGTTTTCGGCCCGCAATATTTGGGAAAGCGTCGGGCCCGCATGCTGCAGTATTTCGTTTGCGGGGAACCCCATGTCGCAATCGTTGATTTCGAAAATCAAGTAATCTTCGACCGGTGCGGCAACAAGCGGATGGTCGACGGCATTGCCCAACGCGGCCACAATGTCCCGAGCACGATTGCGCGAGTCGGACAAAAGCGTGCCGTTACGGCTGAGTTCGATGCTGAGGTCCCGAAGATCGCTCAGCGAACCGGAGATTGGAATTTCGTAGGAAATGGACACTGCGCCGAAATCGTAAAATGTCAGCGAGATCGATGAGGCTACCGAATGAATACCGATTTTCGGTATGGTAGCTTCCAGCATAATTGTTTGCGGCTGCGGATCGTAACCGAAATATTTCGGCGCGCGCCTGTTCTGATTCGACAATGTCGCATTACCGCCCAATGTGCCGATTCGTTCGATGCATTTGGATAGATTTGTCGAAATGCCGATATCGTAGGCATAGAGAATATGGCAGGTAGCTTTTCGAATATGGATGGCGATTGGGTTGTTTTCCATGACAATGTCACTTGCTTCCTGTGGTTGTGTAAAAGGCGATGAATTTCCGCGCTTCGGCGATCAGTTTATCTTGATTCGTAAATCCGCTGAAAACCAATTCCACGTAATACCGGTTTGCGACGCAGACGACCGTTGTCGCCCCGATTGCCGGCACGGCGAAGGAAGTGGTGCCGGAATCGAGGGGAAGCACGGAGGAAGCTGCACCGAGGTCGTCTTTTTTAATCCCAGCCATGGCCAATGCATGCTGCGGCGTTCCGAAATCTTCGGCAAAGATTTCCAAGACTTTTCCCGAATCGCTTGTCAATTGCTGATGAATGCCGTCGATAAGACCCTGGGAGATATATTGCGGAGCGCCGCCGTTAATGAGCTCAAATAACTTTTGTGTTGAAAAATATTGATAGGAATCCTTTTGCTCCTGCCATTGCGCGACGCTTTTTTTAACGCGAAGCGAAACAACCGATGTTTTCGCTTGTGCGGTGGAAAATAGCAGCAACGAGCAGAGCAGTGGAAAAATGAATCGTTGCAAAACGAGAGTAACCATGATGGACCTTTCGTGTAATTTTTTTTATAATTTCACCGGCACGAGATCGGTTGCTTCGTTTTCGGCGTATCCGAAATCGGTGAGAAACCTCGAAATCTGGTTGTGCGAAGCGCCAAGCATGGGTTCGCGGATTTTTGTCGCCGTCAGATAATCGACACTCGGGGCGAAAGTGCCCATGACGAGACGGTCAAGTTGCTTCTCGGGAACGCCGAAAGGCCCTTTGACCATTCCCCACAAAGAATCCACGATGCACAGCTGCTGTCGCGGTGTTGCAGCGCCCATGATAGCGTGGCTTTTATTGAAGGCGAGCAGATAATCCATGCCGCCGCCGAAATGCAGGGGCAGCGGATTGAACGTTCCCGCATGGTTCTTTAACGTCAATGTAGTTTTGCCGAAAGTCGCGTCGCACCCTTTGTTGTTCGCGATATTGACAATGATGTCGATAACGCCGTTTGCGATATCCGCGGTGCAATCGTATTTGTCTTTTTTATTCCAGGGCAAGGCGATTTTCGTCTGGCCGCCCAGCGATTTGTTTCCCTTGCTCACGATAACGCCGTCGGGAAGGCCTTTGTTGACAAAACGGGCATAATTGCCCCAAGCATCGCTCCGGCCGTCGTAAATGATGATGTTTTGCATCGGTACGCCGATTGTGTTGAGACTGCGGCAGATTTTGCCGATGACCGCCAGGCGCCCGTTGTTTTTTGAATTGCAATTCACCTTGACGGCTACTTTTACTTCTTTCCATGACTTTTCTTTTGGTTTTTGGAAAATTGCCTGCCAGGCGTCGTTTGGTTCGGTTTTTTGCGTGAGCGAAACCGCCATTGCATCGAGGGTCCGGTCGACCTGCTCGATTGATATCACTTCGTTTTGGTTTTCCATTTCCCATGACGTTGGCGTTTTAGTGATCATGCCTGCATTGACGCCGCAGACGACGCGCATATTATCGATAAGCGGATTAACCCCACGCCGGGATTCCCATCCTTGGACAGGTTCCTCCTTCGCAAACGATTGATTGCGAAGAGCAAGTAGCGCGGCTGCCGAGGCGGCCGCGCCGACGAAACGGCGACGGGAAATAATATTCATGGTTTATCCTTTAAAATAGATTTTCATTATCGTTAAAATAAAATACTCGGTCGACATTTGAATTGCGCGAAAAAGATATCGCGGCATTCGTTTTGTGAAAAACAAAGAATTCGTGGCATTGGAAATCGCCCGATATGTACTATTGAAAGGATAGGATGAGCGCGGGTTATCAAATATAGTACGGGTGTGAATGAAGTATCATGCTTTTTAATTCCTTGCATTTTACGCTTTTCTTTTTTGTGGTGCTTTGCCTGTATTGGGCATTTCCTGCGAAATGGAAAAAACCGCTTTTGCTTTTTGCAAGCTATTATTTCTATGGGGCATGGGACATCCGCTTTGTCGCGCTTTTAATAGGGACCACGAGCGTCGATTTTTTCTGCGCACGCAAAATACACATCGCATCCACGTTGCAAAAGAAGAAACTTTATCTGATAGTGAGCCTGAGTGCCAATCTTTTGGTATTGGGCTTTTTCAAATATTTCAATTTTTTCACCGCTTCGTTTTGCAGCCTTTTCAGCCTCCACGATTCATTGGGGTTGTCGATTATTCTACCGGTAGGCGTTTCGTTTTATACGTTTCAAAGCATGAGCTATACTATCGATGTTTACCGGTCTAAAGTCAAGCCCGCATCCGCATTGGATTATTTCCTGTTCGTATCGTTTTTTCCCCAGCTTGTTGCAGGGCCTATCGTTCGCGCAGACCAGTTTTTGCCCCAGGAACGCGAGGGTAAAAAAATCGATTTTGAAAATTTACATAAAGGTATTGTTTTGTTTCTCCACGGGTTTGTCAAAAAAGTGCTTTTTGCCGACATCCTTGCCCGTGCGATCGATCCGATATTCGCGAATCCTCTTTCGTATTCGTCGGGTGCCTGTCTGCTTGCGGTATACGGATTCGCGTTCCAGATTTTCTGGGACTTTTCGGGATATACGGACATGGCGCGAGGGGTTGCCAAGACATTAGGGTATGATTTGCCAATCAATTTTAACCTCCCGTATCTCAGTGCGAGTTTCGGAGAATTCTGGAAACGGTGGCATATATCCCTTTCCTCCTGGTTGCGCGATTACCTTTACATTGGGCTCGGCGGAAACCGCAGAGGCGCTATAAAGACCTTGCGAAATGTTTTCATAACCATGGCTTTAGGCGGGTTATGGCATGGCGCGCAATGGCATTTTGTCGTGTGGGGGATTTTTCACGGCATGCTTTTGATAGTCGAACACGGCATGACCATGCTCGTGAAATCTGCGGTTACAGCGAATCGGCTCGTTCTTGTATTGCGACGGCTTATTGTTTTTCATTGTGTTTGCATCGGATGGATATTGTTCCGATGCCCGAATTTGACTGTTGCGAAAAATATGTTTGTCTCGATTCTTTCCGGGCAATGGAGTTTAGCGTATGGTCAATTATTTCTACTTGCCTCGGTGATGATTTTCATGGTATGGGAAATCGTTTCGGCTTTAGCAAATTCGGACCGGCACGGTGACAACGAGGTATTTGTGAAGATAAAAAGCGTTTTGAGCGGTGCCGCGGTTGCATTGGCGTTTATTTACTCGACGACCAGCGCGCCGTTTCTGTATTTTCAATTTTAACCCTACCTATGAAAACACGATATTTTTTTATCAGCCTGCTCGTTTCGTTTACGCTCGTATCGTGGTTTGCCGTGCATACGATTCGAACGACATTGCCCAGACAAATACTCGACCGTTATGTGCCCGACCGGACCCCGCATATCGTGTTTCTCGGAAGCTCGCTTACCGACGCGGCGATTAGTACGGACTATCTGGATTCCATTTTGAATGGCGATCGCATCACTATGAAAAGTTATAACTGCGCCTTTGCCGATATGTCGGGGGATGCCTACTTTTATCTTATCATGAAAAACCGCATCCTTGCTAAGGGAAAGCCAAAGGCCATTGCCGTTGAAATACGCGGTTTCCCTTTCACGGAAACAAAGAAAGACTTCCGGCTTTTAGGGCGGGGGACAGCATCGGATTTGACGCTGTCGGAATTAATGAAGTACGATGATTATTTGCGAGTATCGGGAAGGTTTCCCGGAATTTTGCAAAGCGTCACATTTTTTCTTCACAAACATTGGTTTTTGTATCATCATCGCCTCAATATACAAAGGAAAATCCTTGAAAAAATGTTGTTTACTCATAGCCGGGATATTGCATCAACCGATACAAGCGTAGCTCATTCCTATGGGATGCGCAGCGATGCAATGAATACGATGCGTTTGTGGGCGATGAATGATTTGAAGCTGCACTCACGAATGCAAAGCAGCGGGAATGGTCCGGTGAATAGAGACGGATATTTCTGGGACATTGTCGACCTTGCGAAACGAAACAATGTTACGCTGGTTTTCTTTTGGCCGCCCATGCCGCCAATGGACGGTGTTTTACAAGGAAATCCGGTTTATGAAAAAAACAGAAAGTCTTTTGAATCTCTTTGCGACTCGCTTGGGATTTTAACCTGGGATTTTGGCAGAAAGCCGTTTTCAACAGAATTGAGCTATAGCGACAGCATCCATTGCGACCGAAGAAGCATGCGGCTGGTGACGCAAAAAATGGCAGAGAAAATTAAAGAGGCTGGATTGTTCGAATAAAACTACCAAACAATCCTTATTCTGTGGTTCCAACATCAATAATTATCTCCATAACTAGCCTGTGGAAAAAATCACAGACATTTTTCCACCCCCAAAATTAACTTGCCACTTTTCCTGTGTATGTTATAATTTTTACGATAGTTTGATTCGACAGCCGTTTTACAGGCGCCCTCGGGCGAGGGTAGGGCGGGGGGCGAAGAAAAACAAAAGTCCTGTTTCTATATTATATATGCGTGTATTGCAGATCTGGAAATCAAGTCCGGCTGACTCTTGAAAAAGATGCGGCCGAGAGGTGAGGACTAAAGAAATGCCGATTTCGGCAATTCTCTGGTCTTTTTTTTTGTCCGGATACGCAAATGTACGTTGACAATGTCGAGAAGTAAAAAAACTGTGTAACATCACCTTATTTTTCCTGCTGTAATGTCCTTATAGGCTTCTGGGAAAAAATATTCAAGGTGAAAAGGAGAGGATGACAATGACGACTAATAAGAAATTGGACCTGTGGGTCAAAGAAGTTGCCGCCATGTGCCAGCCGGACAGCATTTACTGGTGCGATGGTTCACAGGAAGAATACGACAAGCTTTGCAGGCAAATGGTGGATGCCGGAATGGCGACGCCTCTTAATCCTGAAAAACGGCCCGGAAGCTTTTTGTTCCGTTCG
This sequence comes from Fibrobacteria bacterium, assembly GCA_037447435.1. Taxonomy (GTDB): domain Bacteria; phylum Fibrobacterota; class Chitinivibrionia; order Chitinivibrionales; family FEN-1185; genus FEN-1185. The sequence continues at coordinate 54,918 of JBBIGR010000027.1, read as the reverse complement.
CATCCGTCGGACGTTGCACGCGTTGAAGATAGAACCTACATTTCTTCAAAATCCAAAGAAGATGCGGGCCCTACAAATAATTGGATGGATCCCGTTGAACTGAAGGCGAAGATGAAAAGCCTGTATACCGGTTGTATGAAGGGGCGGACAATGTATGTAATCCCCTTTTCAATGGGACCGATCGGTTCGCCTATTTCTAAAATCGGCATTGAAATTTCCGATTCGCCGTATGTCGTGATCAATATGCGCCTCATGACCCGCATGGGTAAAAAGGTTCTCGATACCCTTGGAGATGGCGAATTCGTTCCTTGTTTACATTCGGTTGGCGCACCGCTTACTCCCGGTCAAAAAGATTCGTCGTGGCCATGCACGCCGGATATTGCAAATAAATACATATGCCATTTTCCTGAAGACCGCACGATTATGTCGTATGGCTCCGGTTATGGCGGGAATGCGCTTTTAGGGAAAAAATGTTTTGCCCTTCGCATTGCCTCGGTACAGGCGCGTGATGAAGGTTGGCTTGCCGAACATATGCTTATTCTTGGAATCACAAATCCTCAAGGCAAGAAAAAATATGTCGCCGCTGCTTTTCCCTCCGCGTGCGGAAAAACGAATTTGGCAATGATGATACCAAGCCTTCCCGGATGGAAAGTCGAAACGGTTGGCGACGATATCGCCTGGATGAAATTCGGCCCCGACGGCAGACTATATGCGATCAATCCCGAATCGGGCTTTTTCGGCGTTGCGCCGGGAACATCGATGCAATCGAATCCCAATGCAATGTTAACCATTAAGAAAAATTCCATTTTCACCAATGTCGTGATGACCGAAGATAAAGATGTTTGGTGGGAAGGAATCGGCTACGATGCTCCGGAAGGCAAGAAAATCGATTGGCAGGGAAATGAATGGACTGTTGAAAGCGGCAAAAACGGTGCGCATCCCAATGCCCGTTTTACAGCGCCGGCACAACAATGTCCCGTCATCGATCCGGCATGGGAAGATCCCAAAGGCGTGCCAATCAGCGCGTTTTTGGTTGGCGGTCGTCGTCCGACGACAATACCTCTTGTTCATGAAGCATTTAATTGGAACCATGGCGTGTTCATGGGTTCGATGGTCGGCTCCGAAACAACAAGCGCAAACATCGGCGCGGTCGGCGTTGTTCGCCGCGATCCGTTTGCAATGCTTCCTTTCTGCGGATATAATATGGGCGATTACCTTGCTCATTGGGTAAACATCGGCAAGAAAACAGCTGCCGACAAACTTCCCAAGGTGTTTTATGTCAACTGGTTCCGCAAGAACGATGATGGAAAATGGTTATGGCCCGGATACGGCGACAACAGCCGCGTTTTGAAATGGATTTTCGATCGTACCGATGGGAATGCCAAAGCGGTTGAAACTCCTATCGGTTATATGCCGACACCCGATGCAATCGACCTTTCCGGTTTGTCGGTTTCGAAATCGGACATGGAAGAACTGCTTAAGGTAAATGCTTCCGATTGGAAAAAAGAAGTCGAAAGCATTAAGGACCATTATAAAAAATTCGGGTCCAAATTGCCCCAAGCACTTGCCGACGAACTCGCTGCACTTGAAAAACGGCTCGGCTAATTTTGTTGCAATGGCCTGGATTTGTTATATTTTATTGCTGTCCAGGCCATGCTTCATCAAATTGAATCGGCTGAACCAATCATTAAGTCCCGCAAACAAAGGATGTAACCGTGCCTTGGTTTTCAAAATCTAAATCTGCTGAAGCCCAGAAGAAAAAACCTGCTAAGGAAGATATCTGGGTAAAATGTGAGTCATGTAAAGCCCATGTTTTTAAGGAAGACTGGTATAATTCCATGAGCGTTTGTCCAAAATGCGGATATCATGGAAAACTAACCGCATATGAACGGATCGGGCAAATTCTTGATGTCGACACATTCAAGGAAATGTTCGAAACAATAACCCCGAATGATCCGCTGGCTTTTTCATATTCTAAAGGCACCTACAAAGACAAAATCGTCGAAGCGCGGCAAAAGACCGGGCTCAATGAATCCGTGGTGTGCGGTACGGGTGAAATTTTTACAATTCCGGTTTCCATAGCAGTTATGGATTTCCGATTTTTCGGCGGCAGTTTGGGTAGCGCTACCGGAGAAAAAATTTTGCTCGCTGCAAATTATGCCTATGATCATAAAATACCGTATATCATTTTTTCGTCATCGGGCGGTGCGCGAATGCATGAGGGAATTTTATCGCTTATGCAAATGGCAAAAACCTGCGCCGGGATTGCGCGTTTGCGTGAGAAGAAAATCCCGTATATTTCGGTACTAACCGATCCGACGACAGGCGGCGTGAGCGCGAGCTATGCAATGGTAGGCGATGTCAATATCGCCGAACCGGGCGCACTCATCGGGTTTGCCGGCCGACGCGTTATCGAACAGACCATTAAGCAGAAACTTCCGGAAAATTTCCAGACATCGGAATATTACCAGGAACATGGTTTTATCGATATGATTGTTGAACGCAAGCTCCTTAAAGAGGCGCTTAAAAACGTCCTGTCGTACAATAACCAGTAATGGTTATAACCCTGCGGTGTTCTGCGGGGAAGCTTGATAATTCATAATAACATATAAGGTTGAAACTATGAGCGACTATTTTGATTTTGAAAAGCCGATTGCCGAAATGGAGAAAATGATCGAGAAGCTGAAATCGATCGCTCCTGAAAAGAATCATTTCGGCGACGAGATTGCCGATTTGGAAAAGAAATGCATTGCGCAGAAAAAGGAAATTTATTCGAACTTGACGCCCTGGCAAAAGGTGCAGTTCGCACGCCATCCCAAACGTCCGGTATTGCGCGATTATATCAATTTGATCTTCACGAATTTCATCGAATTGCACGGCGACCGATGCTTCGGGGACGATCAGGGGCTCATTGGCGGGTTTGCCACATTGGGCAAACAAAAAGTCATGCTCATCGGTCATAATAAGGGCAAGAACATTGACGAAAATATAATTCGGAATTTCGGCCAGTCGAAACCCGAAGGCTACAGAAAAGCAATGAGACTCATGCATTTGGCCGAGAAGTATAATTTGCCGGTTGTTTGCTTTATCGACACGCAAGGAGCGTATCCGGGCATCGACGCCGAAGAGCGCGGCAATGCCGAGGCCATTGCCAGGAACCTTACGGAAATGGCAAGCCTTACCGTGCCGATCGTGACCATTGTTACCGGAGAAGGCGGCAGCGGCGGCGCGCTTGGAATCGGCGTAGGAGATGTGATACTCATGCTTGAGCATGCAATTTATTCCGTGATTTCACCCGAAGGTTGCGCTTCGATATTATACCGCGATGCATCGTTTTCGAATAAAGCGGCGGAAGCGTTGAAAATAACGGCCCCGTCGCTAATTGAACTGGGCGTTGCGGATGAAATCGTGCCGGAGCCGCTTGGCGGCGCACACCGGAATCATGAGCAAACCGCTCAGGAAATCAAGCGAGTCGTGCTAGCGCACCTTGCGAAATTGACATCGACTTCGAGTTCCCGTCTTATCAAAAACAGGTTCGAGAAGTATTCGGCAATGGGAAAGTTTGCAAAGTAAAAAAAGGAAATACCAATGGCTAAATTAAAAAAAGAAGATTTGGAAAATCAATTGCATAAGATTCCGTTACGTATAACCGATACCACGCTTCGCGACGGACATCAATCGTTGTGGGCAACGCGGATGCGTACCGAAGACATCATGAAGATCATCGACGTGATTGACAATGTGGGATACTATTCGCTGGAATGCTGGGGCGGCGCGACGTTCGACGTGTGCCTTAGGTTTTTACGCGAAAATCCCTGGGAACGTCTTCGTTTGATCAAGTCCAAAGCTAAAAAAACACCGCTGCAAATGCTTTTGCGCGGCCAGAACCTCGTCGGGTACCGTAATTATTCCGACGATGTGGTCGATCGATTCGTGTCGCTTGCTTGCGAAAACGGAATGGATATTTTCCGCGTTTTCGATGCACTCAACGATACCCGCAACATCGAGGCCGCGGTACGGGCAGTCAAAAAACACGGCGGGCACGCGCAGGGTACGTTATGTTATACCATTAGCCCCGTTCATACTATCGATACCTATATTAAATATGCCAAAGAACAGGTCGCCATCGGCATCGATTCCCTGTGTATCAAAGACATGGCCGGCATTTTGTCGCCGATTTCCGCGGAACGGCTCGTTTCGGCGCTCATACGCGAAGTCGAGGTGCCCATACAACTGCATTGCCATGCATCAAGCGGTATGGCCGCGCCGACTTATGTTGAGGGCGTGCGTGCAGGCGCAGGTGCCATCGACTGTGCGATTGCGGCAATGGCAGGCACGAGCAGTCAGCCGCCGGTAGAGACTATGGTCGCCATTTTCTCTGAAACCGCCTATCACGCGGACCTTGACAAAGACGCGATGTTGCAGGTGCACAAGTTTTTTGCGGATTTGTATCCTCATCGCAATACCGAAACTATGCAGCAATTCTGCATCGATCCGCAGATTTTGATTTATCAGATACCGGGCGGAATGATATCGAATTTCCGTTCGCAGTTGACGCAGCAGAATATGCTCGAAAAGTTACCCGAGGTGCTCGACGAAGTATCGAAGGTGCGCGAGGAGCTCGGTTGGTGTCCGCTTGTCACGCCGACCAGCCAGATCGTTGGCGCTCAGGCAGCGATCAATGTCATTACCGGCGAGCGCTACAAAGTCGTCAGTAACGAGGTGAAAGATTATTTTCGCGGTTTGTATGGTCGGACTCCGGTTCCCGTCAATCAAGAGCTCGCGAAAAAAATCCTCGGTGACGAAAAGCCGATTACGACGCGCCCCGGGGACACGATCCCGCCGATGTTGCCCAAGGCAACCGAAAATATCGATCCGAAATATATCAAGACCGAGGAAGATATAATATCCTATTGTCTGCTTCCGGAACCTGCGCTTGAATATTTCAAGTGGCGTGAATTTCCCGCGGATCAGAAACCGGAAATCCCGGCTGATGCGGCGTTCAAGAAACTGAAGGCGCAATCGGAAAAAACAGAGCCTGCTCCGCAAAAAAACGCGGAAAAAACTCCCGAGGAAACGCTTGACCAAATTTTGCATCCCGAAGATTATAAGGGCATCAGCGATTTGTTGGCCCAGGCGGGCGCCATGCGATTGGAAGAGTTGACGTTTAAGAAAGGCGATTTTTCGTTGTCGGTGAGGTCGGATTCTTCAAAGGCGGGCGAATCCTTTGCGCCTGCAATTACCCAGGCAACCCCCAAACCGGCAGAAGTAAAAAAATCCGAACCCGCAAGTGCACCTGTTGCGCCGAAGGTTGAAAAACCTGTGACGCCGCCTGCCAGCGCCGGTATGTCCATTAAAGCGCCGCTGGTTGGGACCTTTTATTCGACAAGCGGTCCGGGCAAACCCAAATTTGTCAATGTAGGAGATATCGTCGAAGCCGGTGGAAAGGTCTGCATTGTGGAAGCTATGAAACTATTCAATGAAATCGTTACTCCGGTAAAATGCAAAATCTTAGCCATACTGGCGGAAGACGGCAAGCTTGTGGAAAAAGGCCAGCCGCTTCTTTCGATCGAGGAAATTAAATAATTCCGGATTAGAAAAAGAAAGTAGGGTAAAAAACTATTTTTGCCCTACGCCGATTAAAAAAGCGTTTTTACAAACGCTTTTTTTTTATGCCGCGCCAGCGGCTATATCGCAAAAGGCATTTACTTTTTCAAGTTCGTCAGCAAGGCTTAATTTGAGCGCTTCTATATCGCTTTGCGATATTTCCAATTTTTCAATTACCGATTCGGCAAGGAGCGGCGGGGCATACGTTTCGTCTATGGTAAGCTTTAGCTCGTAGCACAGGTAGTCCGCATAATGACAAAGCGCGACGATATCTGCTTGGTCGGTAGTTGCCTGGGGATCATGATGAAACATGAGCGGTGCCTGCAAAACCGGCGGCAGCTGCCATGAAGAAGTGAGCCATTGCGCAACATCGGTATGTGTGTAGCCGAGGGCTTCCTTTTCCGCTTCGTAAAGAGAAAGCCGTTTATGCTTTGCATGCTTAAGTGCTTTATGGAAATCATCATGCAGGTATTGTTCCATGACTACTTTGCCGATATCATGCAAAAGTCCGGCACAAAATGCCTCCTCCGCATCAAAGAGGACGAATGTCTTGAGACGTTCGCATAGAAATCTGGATATGAGTCCGCAGCTTGTTGAATGACGCCAAAAAGCAGTTCTGTCGAATAATGGAGATTTTTTTTCATCGGGAAATAGGTCGAACACCGTAAGGCTTAACACTATCGTGTTAATTACTTTAAGACCCAAAATAACCACCGCATTATGAATGCTCGTAATCGTATGGGGAACTCCGTAAAAAGCGCTATTGGCAAGGCGGAGGATTTTTGCAGAGAGAGCAAGGTCTTGTCCGACCACAAATGCGACATCGCCGGATGAGCTCGATGGATCGCTAACGATTCTCATGACACGCGTTACTATGCCGGGCAATGTCGGCAAATTTGTGATGTGTTCAATTTTATTTTTGATTTGCTTAATTTGGCTCATGCACAATTCCTTATATTCAATTGTATGTTTACGGAAATTGATTTACACGTTTTTTTTGAATTGTACTCTTAAATATTGAAATTTTTAAATTATTGTTTCCTTATAATTATGCTATTAATGTTGCAACGCTAAAACTATTTTTTTTGAATATTTCTTGTTTAAGAATGAAATATAAGGCAGCTTGGGAATGGGGAGGATGGATAATGACTTTTGACTTTAGGCGGGTAGGAAAATATTTGTTTTTCATTTCCTCGCTTTTATTGCCTCATTTAGTGAATGCACAATTTGAATCTGCGCCACTCATTAATTCTTCCGGGCAAACAGGAATTTTACATTCGGAATCCGCTCGATCACTTGGTTTTTGCCGTCTTGTTTTGGGGGCGCGTGGCGATATGAGCTTAGGCGACGGGTTTTGTTCGCAAGCATCATTGGATTCGTTACAATTAAGTAATCCGGGATCTTCAGAATATAACTTCGCACCTTTCATTGGTTTTGGGTTGGCCAAAGTGCTGGATTTTTCGGCAATGCTCCCGATTTATTTTGATAAAATTCCCACGTATGAGTATGATTCTCTGAGGGTAAAGAAAACCTTCGGTGGAATACAATCCGGCTTAGGTGATTGTGAATTACGATTAAAGCTGGCAGTTCCTCCGCATAATTCACCTCGGTTAGCCGACCTTGCTTTTTCTCTCGGAGCGATTCTGCCGTCGGGAGATAAAAGTGCCGGATATTTTCTTAGGCATTCCTATTACTTATTGCGGGATTCTACCATACGGTTATCCAACGGGAGTGAATTGCCTGCAACAAGCGGGCTTTTTTCTTCGGGAATTGCCGAATATGATATAAAAATGCTCGTTACGATAAATGGATGGGAAAAAAACGAGTATACAACTCTTCTGTGTCATTTGAATCTCGGACTTCGCCTTCTGACCGGACGAGGATTTGATCAAGCGACTTTAATTGTCGGGGGATTTGAATATCGACCGGTTCAATGGCTTTGCCTATATTCAGAAGTCAATTCCGAAACCAGACTCGATAATTTTTTGAAGGGTAACTTGCGGCATGATATTCTCACCGTTTCGCCGGGGCTCTGTTTGACTCCCGCCGGCGGGTTATTCCTTAATGTAAATGCTGAATTTAATGTTGCGGCAAATAGCCCGATATCGTACCTTGCAAATGGGGCGGTACTTTCTTCGGAATTGCAGCCGCCATGGAGAATCGGGGTGTCGATCGGATGGGCAGGATTTGTCAACCATTCTTGGCACGGCGGGAATACTGTTGGTAAATCCCTTCATTCAGATTCCGACGGTGACGGATTAGTCGACTCGTTAGACAAATGTCCGAACGTTCCCGAAGATTTTGACGGTTTTGAAGATGCCGATGGTTGCCCCGAAATTGATAACGATAAAGACGGAATTGCAGATTCTTTGGATAAATGTCCGAATGAACCCGAAGATTTTGACGGCTTTGAAGACTCCGACGGATGTCCGGATTTTGACAATGACCAAGATGGTATTTGTGATCCGTGGATATCGGAAAAAGGGATGCAAAATAAATATGCTACTATTTGTGCCGGTATAGATAAATGTCCGAATTTGCCCGAAGATAAAGACGGGTTTGAAGATGCCGACGGTTGCCCTGATTTTGATAATGATTTGGATGGCATACCGGACACGTTGGATAAATGTCCCAATGAATACGGGCCGGCGGATAATAATGGATGCCCAAAAACGAGTCAGGGAAAGGCCAAAGAAATCAAACGAGGACGCCTTATTCTCAGATCCGTAGAATTCAAACCAAACAATTCTGAGTTGACTGCCGATTCGTACCCGATGTTGGACGATGTTTACGAATCAATGAAAGCTTATCCGGAAGTCAAGGTTGAAATTGCCGGGTATACCGACAATGTGGGAAGCATTGCAAATAATAAAAAAAATTCTCTTCGCAGGGCCGAAACCGTACGTGCATATTTAATTTTAAAAGGAATCGACCCCTCGAGAATAACGGCAGTCGGACGCGGCCCGGAAGATCCGGTTGCCAGCAATGCAACAAATGACGGTAGAGCATTTAATCGTCGAATTGAAATGAAGCGTATCGATTAGTTGTAATCACGTCTGCAAATTGGATTAATTCCATGCAAATAGCTATGCATGTAAAAAAAAGGATGTGTTTCCTTACATTTTTACTGCTATGTAGTATTCCGTCAACAGCGGCAATCCAATTACGTCCGTCTTTGACTAAATTAACTGCGAAGGATAGTCTATGCCCAGTTTGGATTATATTTACCGATAAAAATAAAATGTCTCCCGCATGGATTCCATCCCCGCGTTCCATAGACCGTAGAAAACGGGCTGGAATGACCGGCCAAATGGATTTTGATCAATCTGTTGCAACGCAATATATCGATAGCATTACTGCGCTCGGAGGCAAAAAGAGACACGTCTTTAAATGGGCAAATGCCGTTAGTTTTAATTTCCCGTCCAGACAATTACCCTTAGTCGCCGGATGCTCTTTTGTTAAAGACGTGCTGTTTGTGCGATCGGCAGCGAATCATGGACCCGCGGTCAAAAACAGGACTTTGAAAAAACAGGGCGCTGTTGGAGATACCTCTTTTTACGGGGGCAGCTTCCAGCAATTATCGATGATGGGGATACCCGGTGTTCAGGCATATCTGTCAAAAACCAAAACAACAAATCCCGGGGCCGGAGTATTAATCGGTATTTTTGATTCCGGATTTAGGTTCAACCAGGGTTGTTTACAACGATTCAATTCCGAGCGAAAATTGATAGCGCAATATGATTTCATCGATAACGACTCGACGGTAAGCGATCCTGACTCTGTTGCCAATAATCCATCGTCTGAATATTATCAAAACGATGATCACGGAACAAAAACTCTTTCGTTGATTGCGGGCTATGATCCAACCCGTTTTATTGGTGTTGCGTGGGATGCCTCTTTCATTCTTGCACGTACCGAAAATACCAAAGCCATTCCTACCGGAGAAATCGAACTTCATCAGGAAGAGGATAATTGGGCAAGCGCCGTTGTGTGGGCGGAAAGCCTCGGTGTCGACATCGTCAGCAGTTCGCTCGGGTATCGGGACGGCTTTACGCCGCCAGACACGGATTATACGTATCGGGACATGAACGGCGTCACGACGATTATTTCCAAAGCAGCGGCAGTGGCTGCCCGATTAGGTGTCGTTATTGTCAATGCAATGGGAAACGACGGCCCTGCGGCAGGTTCTCTGAGCGCACCCGCGGATGTTGCGGATGTCGTGTCGGTTGGTGCTATTGACGTATTGGATTCAATCGCTTTTTTTTCGAGCCGGGGGCCAACCTCCGACGAACGAATTAAGCCCGACTGCGTTGCAATGGGAGTAGACGTTGCTGTTCCGCTTGTGTACGGCGGGACCGATCAGAATTCCTACACGCTGGGTAGCGGAACCTCTTTTTCAACGCCTTTGGTTGCAGGAGTGTGCGCATTAATAGCGCAAACCCATCCTCTTTATTCCGGCGCACTCATCCGATCGTCGCTATATTCAGCATGCACTTTTATTCCGGGGCAAACGAAGCAAAACAATTCCTACGGCAGGGGAATACCCGACGCACGAATCGCTTGCTTACCGGGAAATCTACCGGCATCGCAATTTGTCCTTTTTCCAAACATTTTGCATATAAAAAATCATGATTCGCAACTAACGATCGAGTTTACATCCTCTCCCGACAATCCGCGTCAATATTCACAACTGTTTAGCGCGGTAATTTACTCGATCGATGGCGCTCTTATTTGGTCGGTATCCCAATATCTTGCAGAAAATCAACCGGTGGCGCTAAAATGGCCTGCGCCGGGTTCTCATATCGCACCCGGCGTTTATTTTTTCACTATTAAATATGCGGGGAAAACGTATAAAGAAAAGTTTTTTGTAGTGTTGTAGAATTTATTCCGTTTTTTCCTCTTTACTAACCGCCAAGAAGCCATTGGAATCCCCAACGAAACGTAATTCCCGGCATGAAATAGCCCGGAATATAAGCGAGTTTTCTGTTGAGAATATTATCTATCTTGTAAAATAGACTGAAGCCGTGAATTTGCACGGTCGTCACGAGCGATAGGTTGAAAATTTCCCTGTTCCATTCAGAATTTCCGGCATAGGTAACCGTATCACGTGCACTCCAATAATCAAAAAGCAAATCGGCGGTTATGATTTCGCTGCCGAAAATCGGATTCGCTTGATACGATAGTGCCGATTGGGATTTGAAATAGGGTTTTTTATCCGATATCATCCAACGGGAATTCAGGGTAAAATCGAGAACCTTCCCGATGTCGGGTGCAATCATGAGCGAATAATTACTTTGCTCGAAAGGAAGTCTGCTTTCCGGCCATAATGCTTTTTGCGATATATCGCTTATTCCCGAAACTCCGAAAATCCCGACCGCACAACCGATTTTGCCTAAGGATGCATAGGCATCGGCACCATATGAATCGTATAAATCGAAATAAGATGTTTGCGAGGCAAGAAGGGTATCGTAGGGTAATAAAAACGGGGTATGGTTTCTTTGTGCGAAGACATGGATGCGGTGCGCATTTTGAATGAATTCCCCTTTTGCCGAAAAAACGATGTCGTGAATTAACGGGTACGGCGACGATTCGATGGCGCCGTCACCAATGTCAACGGACAAAAGCGTTTGTGAATTTCCCAAGGCAAAGGCTGCCCGGTACTGCAAACGAATATCGGTAATTGCGGCATGAATAGTGGAACGATCATATTGCCGTTGATTGAGGTAGTCCAATTTAAAGGGTACTGCGATGGTGTCGTTGCCCAATGCCAGATACGGTTGAATGCCAAGACGCCCTTCGTTGTGAGTACCGCCCGTTTCCACTAAAAGCGGGGATCCCATGGTCGGCGAAAGCATCTTATGAGTTTCGATATTTGCCCATCCGTCGATATCGCAGAACAAACCGGAAATAGGAATTCCATGCAGTAACAGTCTCGCAATATTGGCATATCGGGAAATGGTTTTCCAACCAAGAGTATAATCGCGACCCGTCGAATCGAATAATTCGGTTGCGATATCGGTTCTTGAATCAGTGTAGGAATATGAAAAATTTGCATTCTGTAAATAAGGCGAATGGGAAATAAGGGAAAGCGTCATCCTGTTTTCATTTGCAAGAGGGTTTCTTCCGCCATTAGCCACAAGGGTTGTGTCTGTAAAAAAATAGTCGTAAAAAGTTTGAATATCACCTGCCGTAGTGTAGGTGTACGGGGCAAGATTGCGAAAGTTGGAATATAAACCGATGTCAATTGTTTTTGACAGCGGTCGAACAAATCTGACGCCAAGGAGATTTTCCAAAAATACGCCGTTTTCCCAAAGTATGTCCGTATGCGGAGCAATTTCTTCAAAAACCTTACCATTGGTTATAACTCCGCTACCGGGAACAACGGATATATCGGTTGCTTCGGTGGAATAAATGTCGTCGGATCCATGAATCGAATTGGCTTGTTCCGTAAACGGGTTACCGTTAATTCCTACACCATTGGCAAGTCCTGGAAAGCCGAACAATAAAAACCTGTTTTGGCTGCTCGATAATGCCAGCGGAACATATAAAGAAAATGGCGAACTTTTTAAAACCTCCGAAATTCCTGCAAATGCCTGTTTTCTTACCCGGAATGAATGTAACGTATAGGGGTCAAAAAGGGAATCCGTTGCTATTGGAAATGCCGTATATTCGGCAAGTCGTTTCGATTGTACCCGTTCCAATGAGTCCCTTATATTGTTTTTTCGAGCAATCGTGTCTTTAATCGTGGGAACGATTTTTTGTATTGAATCCTTTGACGATGTCGATTGTTGAAAATTTTCAATCGCATTTGCCTGGAAACAAGAAAACAAGCATGCTGCACATAAAATTCTTATCGGTCGCATATGATTCTTCTGAAAATTTGATCGGCCCTCTTTAAAACGCCATTAGAAAATACACGCTGCTGAAACAAAATTGCATAGGAAAATTGCCGGGATATGTGCAAACAATCTTTTTTGATTCTGTACGTAGTCTTGAAGCTGATATATATTTTTAAAAAAGGTGTCCGCCATTCATTCATGATGAAAATTAAAAACAACCGAATATTATTTATAGCAACGCTTTGCGCAATGGGCTCAGTATTGTTTTGCGGCAGCGGTTGCGTTTATTTCAACCTGTTTTATAATGCTGAAAGCAATTTTAATACCGCATATGCCGCACATCAAAAATTGCTTAAAGCCAATCCTGACTCCGCCATTATCCTGCCTGCGGATATCGATAACGGATATAAAAAAACAATCGAGAAATGTAATAAGGTTTTTGAAGTGTATCCGAAAGATAAAAAGTGGCATGTCAAGACATTTTTTCTCATGGGAAAAGCGTATTGTTATGACGGCGATTATGATAAGGCTATCCATGTGCTTCAACAGGTACTCCAGCGTTACCCTGAAAGCCCCTTATGCGCTGAAGCGATGTCCTTTATAGGGAAGTCGTATCTCAAGAAGGAAGATCTGGATAAAGCGGAAGAAATTCTTTCAAGCGCAATGGTGAAATATCCCGCGCTCAATAAAAACCAGGAACTCGATTTGCTTCTGGCGGATATTGCTATAAAGAGAGAAGGAAAATCGGCCGCAATCGATATTCTTGAGAAAACCTATTCATCGCTCAAATCAGTTGACAAAAAACTTGAATTGATCGTTAAAATAGCCCAAATTTACAAAGATATGAAATTGTACGATAAAGCGATTATTAAACTTGACGGGGCACCTCGCTCCTACGAATACCCGCAACAAATGTATCGTATCGATTTTTTAAAAGTTTCATGTTTTGTTGCAAAGGGAAACTTAGACCGGAGCCTCGATATCCTTGTCAAGATGCTTTCATCGAAAATATATGTTTCTCATATTCCGCAAATGCTGATGATAAAAGGAGAAATAATAGAAAAAAAAGGCGATGTCGACGGTGCCATGGCTATTTACAAACAAATCATCGATATCTATGCAACAAGCGATTTCGTCGGCAACGCCTGGTTTGGGCAAGGACGGTTATATCAGGTCAAGAAAAACGATTTAGTCAAAGCAAAGGAGTGTTACGATAAAGCCGGTTCCTTGGCAAAGGATCCTGCGATAAAAGACCTTGCTTTGCTCCGCAGTAAAGCCATCGATTTTATTTTAAAATCGCACGGAGCCTCGGTTCCCGATACTGCAAAAGGCGATTCCATAACAACGACAAAATATAAAGTCGGAGAATTGTTCTGGCTCGACCTCGATCAACCGGATTCCGCGTTTCGTTATTACTGTAGGGCGATTGGCGATACTATGCATAAAGCAATGATCCCAAAGGCATTGTACGCCGCAGCCTGGATTGCACGATACGCGCTTTCCGATTCTCTGAAGGCCGATAGCCTGTATTCCCTTCTTGTGAAGCATTACCCGACCAATGAGTTCTCACGAAAAGCTCAATTGGCAAAAGGGGATACGTTGTTGGTCATGACAAACAGAGATTCTGCGCAGGAAGCCTTTCATACTGCGGAAAAATTATATTGGGACGCCAAATTACCTGATTCTGCTGCAGAAGCTTATTTAGGTGTTGCAACTCAATTCCCAAAAACGGAATTTGCCCCAAAAAGTTTATATGCAGCGGCTTGGATAAATGATTTTGTCCTTGATAAAAATAAAACCGCAAAAAATATTTACGAACAGCTCTGCGATTCCTTTCCAACGTCGTCTTATTGTGCGGAAGCCCGCGTGCGGCTAAAAACCGTTGCCGACACTTTTGCAGCTTGGCGAGCGCTTAAAAAACTTCCGCCCAAATCCGATGCCTCGCATGGAAATAAAACCACCAAGATTGAGGCCGGTACGGTTGCGGATTCTATAAAAAGCAAGCAGCAATCGGTGCTCCCGGATCTCGATACCGCTTCGGCGGTGAAAGCGGCGACAAAACCCGGTACACCGGCCCCGGGGCCCGCAGCTCCGCAATTGCCGATTGCGGGTAGTCAAACAACGGTGCCGCCTCCATATTATAGACGTGGAATGCGCATGCCGCCGGATTCCAATGCAAGCAGGAGTGTTCCTGCGACCAAACCCGATAGTATTTTACCTAATCCGGTACCCAAAGTTCCCGGAGAGGTTATCGGGCAATAGATAGGACTTTAGTACTTAGGAAAATCGGCCCGATACGCTGGAAAAAAAATATTCTGGATACTATAGCGCCGCAATATTAAAATAGTTTTATTGTTTTTAACCAAATCAATTAATCCTGTATAGGGGGTTTTTATGAGAATTGCGTTGTCTGTCATACTTTGCGGTTTAATGGTGTTTTGTGTCAGTTGCGGAGGAAAACAGGTCGCCCGGGTCGATGCAAACTCTACAATAGATTTGAGCGGCGAATGGAATGATACCGATTCTCGTCTTGTCGCGGAAGAAATGATCGGCGACTGTTTGTCACGGCCGTGGTATACAAACAAATATGCCAACAAAACCCCAATCCCCACCATTATTGTGGGTGATATGCGGAACATGAGTCATGAGCATATTAATGTTGAAACCTTTATTAACGATATGCAGCGTGTACTTATCAATTCCGGAAAAGTGGAGTTCGTTGCGAACAAATTCGAACGAGGCCAATTGCGCAGTGAAAAAGAGGACCAGGCGGAGCACGCTTCCGCTGAAACCAAAAAAGAATCCGATCAGGAAACCGGTGCAGACCTCATGCTCATCGGTTCAATCAATACGATTGCCGATCAGGAGGGCAACAAACACGTTATGTTTTATCAAACAGACTTGCAACTTGTGGAAATGAAATCTCATGTCAAGCTCTGGATCGGTTCAAAGAAAATTAAGAAATACATAACCAGAAGCAGCACAAAACTGTAATCCTATGAAAAAGATCATTTTAATCATACCGGTCTGTGTATTCTTACTTTCCTCCTGTGCAAAAAGCGTACAGCGTTTCGAGCTGTTGTCGCAAACGACGTCGAAAGGAGAATATGCAAAGGCTATTGCCGACGTGCGCAAGTCGCCGAAAATGTATGGAAACCTCAACAGGTTTTTATACTTCATGGACCAAGGAGTATTGTTCCATTACGCCGCGGCCTACGATTCGAGCCTTTACTATTTGGAAAACGCCGAAAGGGTGCTCGACGATTTATATGCGCATTCCATTACCAATGAAGCCGCTTCTATTCTGACGAACGATTTATTGCGTCCCTATCGCAGCAAGCGTTACGAAGAAGTGTTTCTGCATCAACTCATGGCTTTCGATTATCTTGGTAAAAACAAACCCGATGAAGCGCTTGTAGAATCACGAAAAATGCAAATGATCGTGGATCGTTTTAAGCAAAAAGACGGCCGCGCATCCAAGTACGAAGATGACGGCATGGTGCAGTACTGCACGTCTATTCTTTATGAAGAGCAAGGCATGAAAGATGATGCGGCGATATCATTGTTCAAATCGGTCAATGCCTTTAAAAAAGGGGTTGTTTCGCTTCCTTCACAAGTTGAAAATAACGCTTTTTACGTGTTCAGCGACTTGGGAAGGTCCGACGATATTAAAACTCTCGGCCTTTCATCGAGCATGGCTCGGGAAAAGGTTTGGGGTGCCAATTCCGATGATGCCGAAATCATTCTCGTTGGTTATGCCGGACGGGGCCCAAATCTAACGGAAATTTCTTTTGCCGGTACCTATGTCGTCGGCGGATTGCTTGCCGGTACAATTACCAAACCCGATGGACAAACCGAAACCATCGTTCTTCCTGCGCCGCCGTTGCCCGAACCGGAGGAGCGGAAGGCTGAAAAAGGGGAGAAGACAAAAGCCGGTACGACCTTGCATGTCAAATTGGCGTTTCCGTATCCGGTGGAGTATCCTTCTCAAACAAGCCGGTTCAAATTGACTGTTGATAACGCGAAGTCCGAAGAATCTATAGTATTGTCGGACAATTTCAAACTACTGGCACAGGATGTGGACGATAATAAAGGGATAACCTTGGCTCGGACCGCGGTACGGGTAGTTATCCGGACGCTTGCCGCGCAACGGGCAAAGCAGGAGATGGAAACCAGTTCCGCTCTTGTAAATTTGTTGGTCAACGTCGGTACCGATGTCGCAACCGACCAATTGGAGCGTGCCGATACGCGGTTGTGTTTTCTGGCGCCGAAAACGCTTCAGATGGTCCGTATTGCGGTAAAGCCCGGCACGCATCGCGTTGATGCGTATGCACAAACAAATACCGGGGGAATCGTTTCGACAAAATCCTGGGACGTTGTCGACGTGAAACCGCATGAAAAGAAATTCGTGTTTTTTCCGTCAATCAATTGACAAAGTTTCAGCGGTCGTACGTTTTGTGCTTATAGAGAAAGTATCTGCGCGAAACTCCGATCGGCGCAAAGGCCCCCGGGACCGTTGGGGGCCTTATGCATGGTGGCGGTTTAATCGCTGAAAGTGCTTTTCGGCTTCGCAATACATGAAAAATTTTTCAATGAAAGCAATGCTATGAAACTGACAATTGCAAAAAATCCCCATTTTCAAACGCAGGTTACGTTTGTATCGCAAGACGATACGGTAAACAGGGTCGTGGATTTTGAGGCCGGAAAAAACACGGTGACTGTCCGGTACGAAGGTAAAAAGGCGGTCATTTATTGCGGTATGGGTAAAAAATCGGAATGCTCCTCAGCGACGGTCCGAAGTGCTGCAGCCAGCGGTATTCGACAGGCTCTTACGCTAAAGCGTTCGGAAGTATCCATTATTGAGCCTTCTCAAAAAGAATTTCGAGGCGCGGCCGTTGAGGGTGCGCTGTTGGCCTCGTATTCGTTTGACAAATATAAAAAAGACAAAGCAACGCTGCTGGATGCTCTGGAACTTGTCGGAGAAGGGATCGATAAAAATGCACTTCGCCGAATCGTCGCGATTTGCGAAAATGTAACGTTTTGCCGCGACCTCATCAATGAAAATGCCCATATAGCAAATCCGGAATTTCTTGCAACGCAGGCAAAAAAAATCGCCAAGGCAGGAAAAATGGCGATATCGGTTCTTACCGAAAAAGACCTGGTCAAAAAAGGGCTCGGATTACTCTTTGCCGTGGGGCAGGGCTCGCCTTTTCCGCCCCGTCTTGTCGTTGTAGAATACAAGGGAAATCCTTCGTCGAAAGAAAAAACCGCCATAATCGGCAAGGGAATAACTTTCGACTCCGGCGGCCAAAATTTAAAGCCGACCGGATCCATAGAGACCATGCGAGAAGACATGGCCGGTGCTGCCGCAGTTCTTGCAACAATGAAAGCCCTGGCCGAGCTCAAGCCCAAAATCAATGTTGTGGGAGTTTGTGCCCTGGCGCATAATGCGATCGGCGAGAATGCCTTTTTCCCGGGTGATGTTTATAAAGCGTATAATGGGACAACCGTCGAAATAACAAGCACC
This sequence comes from Fibrobacteria bacterium, assembly GCA_037447435.1. Lineage (GTDB taxonomy): Bacteria > Fibrobacterota > Chitinivibrionia > Chitinivibrionales > FEN-1185 > FEN-1185. The sequence continues at coordinate 36,945 of JBBIGR010000027.1, read as the reverse complement.
GATGCCGAGGGCCGATTGGTATTGGCGGATGCTATTGCATATTGCAAGGACATTTATAATCCCGCCCGGATCATTGATTTGGCAACGCTCACCGGCGGTGTCATCGTAAGCCTTGGAAGCGTTGTTGCCGGACTTTTTGCAAACGACGACAAACTCGCGGCTTCACTTTGGAATGCCGGAGAAAAGGTGCAGGAACGGCTTTGGCGCTTTCCGCTTTACGAAGAATACGGCGAGACGTTGAAGAGCGATATTGCCGATATGCGAAATACATCGACGCATAAAAAAGGCTGGGCGAGTTCGATCACGGGAGCTGCGTTCATTCATGCGTTTGCCGGCGCTACACCATGGGCGCATCTCGATATTGCAGGGACCGCTTTTCGGGAAGAAGCTGCTAAGGCGGAGCTTCCCAATGGTGCGACAGGATTCGGCGTTCGTCTTTTATTGAATTTTTTTGGTATTGAATAGTACATTTAACATATGCATCATAAAGCCAAAACTCATACTATCGCCATAGTCGGAATCAGCCGCGACAGTGCGGCCGTATTGTCTGAACTTCTTGAAACAGACGGTGCAAATGTCATTCGAATCATCAACCATGAATGTGAAGACCTGCATGACCTTAAACAGTATCCGCAACTTGACATTATCATAAACACGACCAATGACGTCGGCGTTTACCGCAAACTCCGGAAGCTGCATTTGCCGCATGTCGACATTTTAAGCGGGCTTTCCGCGCGGATTTTGTTTTCGACAGGGTCGCGTACGTTGCTTGCCCCTTCGCTTACCGAAGATAAAAGCCGCTTGCTGAACAGCCTTCACGAAATCCGTGAGGCGATTTATCTGTCTAAAAACAAAGAGGAATTGCTCAAACTCGTTCTCAATGTCGCGATCCGCTCCAGCAATGCGGATTCAGGCTCCATCATGCTTCTCGATGCTCTGAAAAAGAACCTGAAAATCGAAATCGCCGAAGGTCTTGACATGGGAATAATCAAATCCACTACGCAAAAAGTGGGTAAGGGCATTGCCGGAACGGTTGCGAAAACGGGCATACCGTTGCTTATTAAAGGCACGGCCGACAAAGACCGTTATGCAACCGAATTCGAACGCGGCGACCTGTTTTCTTCATTGTGCACGCCGCTTGTCATAGGAGACGAAGTCGTCGGCGTCCTTTCGATAAACAGTAAACGCAGCGAACGAATTTTCTCCGAAGACGATCTTGCATATGTCAAGAAGCTCGGCGATTTCACCGCCGATATCATCAAAACATCCAAGGAATACGAGCGCACGACGAGTTCCACTTTTTTACTGTCGCTGCTTAACAATGTACGCGATATCCTTAACTTAAAATATCCGTTCGACGAGCGCCTCAATCTGATGTTGCTTAAAATATCCAATGCGTTTCGGGCAGAAATCTGCAACTATTATGATTTTTATGCGGATAAAAGCGTGTTTTTGGCAAAAGCGTCAAGCTCGTTCAATTTGAATTTGATTAAAGGAAAAAAGCTTAAGCTCAACGACTATTTTTCGAAATGCGTCCTTGACGCTAACGATACCGTTTGCCTTGCCGTGCCCGACAACGACGCCGGCCGCAAAAAATGGTATCTGATGCAGCCGGTTAAAGTTGCCCAAGAAATGGTAGGGCTTGTTTTCCTCCACATTCTGTCGGACAAAGACGACATGAAAGACGAAAGCGGTATTCTCCTCAAAATCGGCGACATGGTTGCCGCCGACTTGGCCAAAAACATGGAGATGGAATCGTTTCGCGTCCAATCGATCAAGTTCTCGGCGATTTCCGAAGTTTCATTCGATCTTGCGGCCGCTCGCAACCGACGGGAATGCGGCAATCTCATTATTTCCCATGCGTGCGTCATATTGGAAGCCGAAAGCTCTATATTGCGATTGTATAATACGGTTACCGAAACGCTTGAAGTGGCAGATTCGTTTTCGCTTAAAACGTACGGCCATCTCAAAGAACTGGAAGCGCTCGACAGCATGGTAAGCCGTGACGTGCTCCTGAACAAGACGCCGGTGCTTATCAAGGACCTCGGAAAGTCGAGCTACGGGTGGCCGGGTGTGGACGCTAAATCGGTATTATGTATGTATCTCGAGCGCAACGGTCGGGTGATCGGAACGTTGTCGCTCTATGACAAAAAATCCTTGGATTTATATATGTCAAGAAGCTTTTCCCAGAAAGATAAGGAAATTTTCCTTAATTTCTGTTTGCAGTCGTCAAAAGCGCTGGATAAATTTATTTCCTCCAACGATCCGTCGCCGTTTACGGCGCCCGCATAATGCACAATGGACGTATAGATCACGTGTAGAGTATCGCTCAAGGCGAATGGTAACCATGACCAAAAGTAATCGCAATGCATCAAAACAGCAGATTTGGGGCACCATTTTCGGTTATGCCGTTGCCGTTGCCGCGCTTGTGTGGGTATTTCACGATATAAATGTTTCCTCGCTTCGGCGTGATGTTTCACATGTCAATTGGCTCCTCGCTTTCGCCGGAGTGATGGTCGACATCGGGAGATATATTTCACAAAGCGTGCGGTGGGCATTCTTAATGCGGCCGCTGGGAAAAATTTCTTTTTTTCGCACCTTCCAATCGCTGTATACCGGAATTTTTCTCAATTTGCTTTTGCCTTTGCGAATGGGAGAATTTGCACGAGCCTATATTGCCTCGCAATTTGCGCGCGCCCCGTTTCCCAGTATTTTTTCTTCGCTTCTTGCCGAATACCTGATAGACGGCATTTGGCTTGCGATCAGCGTCGGCACTGTAGCGCTTTTCGTGCCGCTACCTCCTCAAATCGCAAATGCGGCACGGATTCTCGGAGTTGCCGTTATCATTGCCATTGCGTTGTTTTTCATTTTCGTCGTACGCACTCCAAAAATCAAAATGAACGACAAGGCCACGCAATTGCTTTGGAAGCCGCTTGTCTGGTTTTTTTCCCTTATAGGAAAAATGCGTTCCAGCATGCAAACCATCGGCCGTTCGCCCTATTTTTTCGCAGCAATCGCAGTGTCGTCGCTCGACCTTTTATTTCATATTGTTGCTTTTTGGATAATCTGCATCGCATACGGCATTCATATACCGTTCATTGTTGCCGCAGCTATCATGCTTTTTGTTTTTGTCGGTCTTATCATTCCCAACGCGCCTTCGAACGTCGGGTCGTTTCAATTCCTGTGCGTTGTCGGACTTCTTGCATTCGGCGTCGAAAAAACAGCCGCAAGCGGATTTTCGGTCCTTTTCTTCCTTCTTGTTAATATTCCGCAAGTTGTCTTAGGATGGCTCATGTTTGCCAAAAGCGGACAGCGCCTTTTTGATATAAAAGAAAAACTCGCCGCATTGCGGCTTTCTATGAAAGAATAGCTATGGGTTTTAATGCCGTATTATTTGATTTGGACGGCACGCTGCTCGATACGCTTGCCGACATCGCGCACGCGGTCAATACCGCGCTCGCCGGGCTCGGCTATGCGCAGCATCCGGTATCTGCGTATAAATATTTTGTCGGCGAAGGCATCGATGTCCTTGCGCACCGGGTATTGCCCGATGATAAAAAGACGCCTGAAAATGCGGCTGCCTGCCTCAATGCAATTAACCGTGAATACGGAAAAGGTTTGCTTGTGAAGACAAGGCCTTTTTCCGGGGTAGTTGAACTGCTGCAGACATTGGCGGCGAAAAAGGTCAAAACCGGGGTCATTACCAATAAACCGCAATACCTCACCGATAGGTCGATAGCAGAATTCTTTCCGCATATTCCGTTCGCCGTCGTGTTGGGGGAGCAAAAAGACAGGCCGACGAAGCCGGATCCTTTTATCGCACATATGGCCTTGAAAACAATTGGGGTTGCCCCGGCGCAATGCCTGTATGTCGGCGATTCCGGTATCGACATGCAGACAGCGGTCAATTCCGGCATGTTCGGCGTTGGCGTCTTGTGGGGTTTTCGCCCCAAAGAGGAACTGCTTGCAACCGGTGCAAAAAAAATAATCGCAAAGCCCGATGAAATTTTGGAATTTTTTTGATGCCACAATTTGCCCCGATATGATATAATCACGGTACGAGATTAAGTGCGGCTGTGCGTGGACGAAAAAAAAAGCTAATTGAACAAATCAGGATAAAGCAAATGGATGAGGCCATGGACACTGTCGCGTCATTAAAAGGCCAGGTGCAAAAGCTCCAGCAGCAAATTGACGAATATAAAGCAATGGAGCAGCATTATCGCGATTCATTTGAATTACTGCGGGAAAAAGAGGAATTCAATTTCGCTCTTTTCCAATATTCTCCCGTTACGACCGTTGTCGTCAATGAATCCGGCAGGGTCGTGAAATCAAACAAAGCAAAGAAAAACTCCGGCGACCGCTTGCCGAAAATCGGCGACATCATGTATCGGGATTATGCCAATCGTCATTCCATCGATATGCATGCGCAGCTCATGGAATGCATGGAAACCGGCGAAGTCCGTACGTTTCCCGAATTACCGTACGACGACAAAGTCATTTCCATCACCATCGCGCCGTTTGCAAAAGGCGCGATCATAACATCGCAAGACATTACGTCGCGCGTCAAGGCCGACCGCGACCGAACGAATCTCATCGCCGATCTGCGCAAGGCCCTTGATGAGGTGGAGACATTGCGCGGACTGCTTCCCATTTGCGCCTCGTGCAAAAAAATCCGCGACGATCACGGTTATTGGAGCACCGTGGAGGTTTATTTTACGAACAGAAGTAAGGTCGATTTTTCCCACACATTGTGTCCCGATTGCATCCGAACGCTGTACCCCGATTTATGGGAGCAAATGCCCAAACATCATGAAAAGCACGTGCATTGAACGGACCGTCCTTTTTTTCTCGGCCTTTTCTTTTTTCGCAATTTTCGCTCCTATGGGGCAAACGCCGTCCGATACCGAATACAGCATCCTCACCGCACAATCGATGGTTTTTCGCGGTTCGATCGCAATACCCCCGCATCCGAATTTAAGTTACCTTGTTTTAGGCCGGGGAGGCTTTTTTTACAGCAATTTCGGCATCGGCTACGCCGCGCTTTTTGTACCGCAAATCGCTTTTGCAAAAGGCTGCAGCAGATTATTTAAAATCAATCCGGATTATTGCGAACAAGCCGTTTACAGCTTTACAAATACAATATTTGCCGCGGCAATCGTGACTGTCTTGCATCTGATTTTCATGACGCTGGGATATTCGCGGAAGGTCTCGCTTGTATCCCTTGCATGCATTGCCTGCGCATCGATACTGCTCCCGTATTCAAAAATCCTCCATGCCGAAACTCCAACGGTGCTTCTGTTACTCCTGTTTTTATTGTCGGTTGCGCAAAACCGCAAACTCACGGCTGCATACGGCGGTTATTGTGCGGCGATTGCCACGATGCTATTACTTGTTAAGGTCGGGAATTTTCTATACAGTTGCGGAATTGCGCTGTATATACTGTGGCTGTTTTTTAAACGGGAACGTTCGGTTAAAGGTGTTGCGGCCTTTTTTAGTATCGTTTCGGTTACCGGGTTATCATATTTAATTTTTAACTACGTGCGGTTCGGAAATTTATTCAATTCCGGATACGGCGAAGAACAAACAGTGTTCACCACTCCGCTTTTATCCGGACTTTTCGGGATACTTTTTTCTCCCTCCCGCTCGGTTTTTATTTTTTCACCGCTGATCATCGTATCGATACTGGCAATACCGTGGTGTTATAAAAAATTCAAACCGACAACCATAATTGTTCTCGGGTTCGCTGCGGCGAACATTGTACTATATGCAAAGTGGCGCGATTGGCACGGCGGTTGGTGCTGGGGGCCGCGCTTAATTGTTCCGGTATTAATCATGCTTCATATATTTCTTCCCGAATACCTCGCAAGAATCAGAGGCAGGAAATGGAAACTCATCCTAATATGTCCGCTACTTTTGGCCGCATTGTATGTTAATGCCATCGGTTCTTTAGTGTGGTATCAGCAAATAGACCATTTTCAAAAAAACTATTGGTCGTTGCGCTATTCCGACGTGGTCACCGGGTCAAAGCTGTTTTATAATAAGATTCAAAACAAACCCGAAGTATACTGTGCCGGGGATTTCGGTTTAACCAATCCGCCAGCCTATTACGAGCAGGTTTTTAAAGTCCGTATGCGGGGCGATTCGCTTGACTTTACTGAATTTGAAAAATTCAGGGGACTTTCGACCATGTGGAGCGGGATTGCCAAAAATTTCCATATCCGTTTTCTTTGGATAATGCCCGTTTGCCTGTTCTTGTTTTCATTGGCTGGCTATTTATTGTTATGGAAATCAGCGGATTCACCCTCGTCATTCGGCTCTTCCTCCTCCAATTCGATTTCGTCGCTCAATTCAATAGGATCATCGTCTGCCTCTTCTTGAATTGAATGGGGACCATTGCGGTGAGCAGCGTAATTTGTTTCGGAAGATCCCGGTAATGTATCTGCAACTTCCGATTGTTCCATGATTTGAAACTGCTTTTTTTTCCGTACGACCGTCACAATGACCGCAATTAAAAACAAACCGACGATTCCTATCCAAAAGGCATAATAATCGGTAAATATGAAAAGCAGGCTATATTTTGAAGTTAATGAGGCCCGGACGAGTTTTTCGAATTCGTCCGGTGAAATCGATAATACATTGTAAACCCCTTGCCAAAAGCTGCCGGTTTTCCGGGCCGCATTCAATAGTTCCGGTAAAACTTCTATACCGTAATTGTCGATTAGAAACAATACTGCGGCATGGCTTTGGCTGTAGGCGAGATCTGCTTTGTTTCTGCCGAAATAATTCACCGAGTCTATGGAGGAAAGTTTTACGATGCTGCCGGTGAAAATCGCCTTTGAAATGACGATATTTTCTTCAAAAGACAACTCGCCGCTCAATGCCATGGCAGTACCTTCATGGAACCAACGAGGAATCGAAAATGTGGGAAAAGCCCTGTTCAATACGATGTGGACAAGTTCATGCCTCGTTACCTGGGCATAACTGAGGTCTAAAAAAGGCTTGTTCACCGTAGGTACGACAATGAGGTCCTTGCCGATTGCCCCGCCACCGCCCCATTCGGGAAGGCCGAAATCGCGCACGGCCGATTCTTGTGACGCAAGATATTCGATGCGAAGGAGCTTGTTGTCGGGTTGTCGAGAAGGCGCCAATGCCCTGAAATAGCGATAATAGTCGGCGGTGACGGCAGATTTATCGATATCAAAGGGGATGAGGCCTTCGATTTGGATTTGCTGCGCCCTGCAAATCGAAAGGGATAGCAGCAAACATAAAAGCATTTGCATTATTTTCATGGTTTTTAAAAGATACTCCCTGTTTCTTAATCATGTATTTTTTTTAAACCTGGGGGCGGGGGAAAGAAATTTCAATTTTCCCTAAAAAGGGTTTACCATGACTTTTTCCGCACATCGTTTTTCGAGTTTATTCCGATTCAAAACGTTGCTTTTTATCCTTTTTTCCGTAACCGGTGTTTTTGCAATCAAGCATTCCTTTATCGCGATCGATGAAGGGCTTAACAATTTACTCTATGTCAATGAAAACGATTCGACTAAAAATTGGATCAAAACACTGAATAAAAATGCCCCGCGCGATATGCAGCTTGTTGGTAACAATCGGATTTTAATCGGCCACACCAACGGGTTTACCGAGTACGATATTACTACGGGTGCGGTGAAGCGCGATGTCTCTACATACGATAGCGTTTCATCGGTGCGCCGATTGCCGGGCGGCTATTCGGTTATAGTCGGCGTCGATCTCAATAATTCCAAAGGCGTTGTTCTGTTAAAGGTCGATTCCAATAATGTCATTAAAAAGAAAATAGTCTATCCCGGTACGTATTCCCGTCTTGTTCGACAAACCAAAACCGGGACATTTCTCGTTGCATGCAACGATACGCTCAAAGAAGCCGACACGTCAAGCACTACGGGTACGTTTATTTGGAGCATGTATGTTGCGGGTTTCCAACATATGTGGAAGGCCATTCGCCTCGATAACGGGAATATACTTGCGTCGGCTGGATACGGCGCATTCATGGCCGAAATCACTCCACAGAAAACCATTGCGAGAAAATTCGGCGCAGTTCCACAACCGACCGGCGTAAATCCTTATTTTTATGCGATGTTCCAACTGTTGACTAACGGAAATTGCGTTGTCGCAAATTGGGAAGGGCACGGGGCCGGCAATGCGACAAAAGGAATCGAGTTGCTCGAATTTGATCCGACCGGGGCAATAGTCTGGCAATGGAACAAGCCCGCGATCACTTCTTCGTTGCAAGGAATTCTTGTCCTCGACAGTCTCAATACGGCTCTTTTGTACGATGACCGGAACGGCATTATGACGCCGCTCGAACAAAACACAACCGACGTCCACGCTTTCCGTAATCACCAAACCGTTGCTTCGCAAACGGAGTCAACCAGACCTGCTTTATCCAACGATCGAAACGCAGTCGATGCACTTGGTCGCCAGGTTTCGGTTCCGGGATTAAAAGCGAAGTCGGTCAAAGTAGTACAAAGTAAACATGCCGCTTCGGGAGTTTATTTACAGAAACAGAAATAGAGGCTTTTTCCATGAAAAAAACGTATTGCACATTTGTTTTCCTGATGTGCGCAGCATGTATCGTATCTGCCCAAAATATCTCGATTACCGGCACTGTCCAGGCGAACGGAAAACCGGTTGCCAATGCGGCACTTATACTGAAGAAAGCAGGTTTACAAGCTGTAACCGATTCCTTGGGTTCGTACAAAATCGTCGGTCCGACGGCTATAACCTTTTCAAATAAAATGTCTTTTCCGGCCTTACCGGTTCTCACCGGACCATATTGCTCGATTTCCTTGGACAGAATGCAAAGAGTGTCAATAGGATTGTATTCGTTATCGGGTGCGTTCCTTGGAACTGTTTTTGACAAGAATCTTGCAATAGGGTCATACCATATCCCTGTCTCTTTGGGCCAAAAAATGATTGCCGGCATTGCAATTGTTCATGTAACGATTGGCGGGGCCGAATATCACTATACGTATTATCCCCTGCGGTCAGGTTCTGCAGTCCTTGGAAATCCGGCACTTGCCGATAAGAATGTTGGAAGCCGGAAAGTGTCTGTTGCTTTTTCAGACACCTTGAGGTGCAGTAAGCTCGGGTTGAAACCAATGGAACTCGTGGTGACAAATCCGACCGGAACCTATGACTTTTTGAACTTACAATATAACGGTCCCGGTATGCGGCGCTTGACGGGAGCAACTTTTACCATGGGAAGCAGCAGCCCGTACACAGTCAATGCCGCACCTGTGCATCAGGTGACGGTAACGACGTTTTCTATCGATACGACCTTGGTCACGCAGTCGCAGTATGCTGCCGTGATGGGGGTGAATCCGTCAACATTCACCGGCGATCTCAATCGGCCGGTAGATAATGAAACCTGGTACGATGCGGTACTATACTGCAATGGTCGAAGCAAACAAAACGGTAAAGACACTGTCTATTCGTTTACCGGTATTTCCGGGACCCCGGGAGACAGCTGCTGGAAACTGACGAATCTTGTGTTTACTATTTCGAAAAACGGATACCGGTTGCCTACGGAAGCGGAATGGGAATTCGCCTGCCGCGCCGGTACCGCTACCACGTTTTACTGGGGGGAGGATTCGTCGGACGCAACGGTGGGGCAATATTGCTGGTATTACGGAAATGCACTCAATTCGACACATCCGGTTGCAACGAAAAAACCGAATCCCTATGGGTTATACGATATGGGCGGAAATATCTGGCAATGGTGCCACGACTGGGTTGCTCCTTATACTTCGTCAAGCCAAACCGACCCTGTCGGGGCAGCCAGCGGTACTATGCGGGCTTTGCGCGGCGCAGCATATAACAACGATTTGGGTTTGGTGTATATACGCAGTGCGGGAAGAGATCCCGGAAATTTACCGGATACCCGGACTGCGCGACGAGGCTTTCGATGCGTTTGCCGGTAAGGGAAAGGTTTCTTAAAATGAGGGTCTGTTTTTTACGAACTCCTCATTGCGCACCTGCAATTTAATTATTTTTTGATTCTGTCTTTTTTCCAACGACTGGCGCTTGGATGGGTCCTACCATCGGGAAGTGTTCTCCTGTCTGTCGCGCGCCTGGGCAGAGCGGGGCCACCACAAAACAAAGGAAATCATTATGTCATCCAATGCGATCACCGAGTATTTGTCGTCGACGCCGCTCGATAAAATCGATTCGGGTTTTCTGGCCTATATAGCCAATCTTACCGAAGTGGCAAAAATAACTCCTCAAGTTGCCGCATCCGTGGTTTCCGAACTTGCCGATCAACGCAGCAATCTCAAACTCATCGCCAGCGAAAATTATTGTTCTTTGTCTACTCAAAGCGCTATGGCGAACCTGCTCACCGATAAATATGCAGAAGGATTCGCCCGTCACCGTTTTTATGCAGGGTGCGACAATGTCGACGATATCGAGGAATATGCCTGCCTCGAGGCGGTAAAACTTTTCAAATGCGATCATGCGTACGTACAACCCCATTCGGGCGCCGATGCAAACCTGATCGCGTTTTGGGCGATTCTTTCCGCTCGCGTCGAGACCCCGATGCTCGAAAAACTTTCCGAAACGAACCCATCGCATTTGTCAAAATCCGATTGGGACGCGGTGCGTGCGGCCTGCGGCAATCAGCGCCTCTTGGGAATGGATTATTATTCCGGCGGGCATCTGACCCACGGCTACCGGCACAATGTTTCTGCGCAAATGTTCGATGCGTATTCGTATGGAGTCAACAAAGAGACCGGACTGCTCGATTACGACGAACTCGAGAAAATGGCAAAAGATATAAAACCGCTCATCCTTTTGGCAGGATACAGCGCATACCCGCGTGCCATCAATTTCAAGCGCCTTCGTGAAATTGCCGACAGCGTCGGTAGTGTGCTCATGGTAGATATGGCACATTTTTCGGGCCTTGTTGCGGGAGGAGTTTTTACCGGCGATTTTAATCCGATCCCTCATGCACAGGTCGTGACAACCACAACGCATAAAACCTTACGCGGGCCTCGCGGCGGAATGGTTTTGTGCACCAAGGAATTTGCGGAACATGTCGACAAAGGCTGTCCGCTAGTCATCGGCGGTCCCCTTGAGCATGTGATTGCCGCCAAGGCGATAGCGTTTACCGAAGCAAATACGGAATCGTATAAAACTTATGCGGCTAAAATTGTAGAAAATTCGAGGGCGCTTGCAAAGGCTCTTGGCGACGAGGGGCTTAAAATTGCAACGAACGGTACTGACAATCATCTCATGCTTATCGATGTGCGCCCGCTGGGGCTTACCGGTCGCCAAGCCGAGAGCTGTTTGCGTGAATGCGCGATCACGCTTAACCGGAATTCGCTTCCGTACGATCCCAATGGTCCCTGGTATACCAGCGGTTTACGCATAGGTACTCCCGCGATAACGACGCTTGGCATGGGCCTTTTGCAAATGAAAGAAATCGCCTCGATCATCAAATTGGTCCTTGCAAATACAAAACCCGAAATCACCGCAACCGGAGACAATGCCGGAAAGCCTTCAAAGGCAAAGTACTTAATAGATGCATCGGTAAAGAAACAGGCACGGGACCGCATCCATGCGTTACTCGATCAGTTCCCTTTATATCCGAATATCAATTTGCCGCTGTTGCAGAAGCATTTTAAGTAGTGAGCGGCGGGCAATAGGCGAGGTGCATTTTTTTATAGTGTAGAGACGTCGCATGGTACGTCTCTACAGTTTCAAACAAATACCGGCGTCTTTATATCCCGGGATTGCTTTTGAGCCAGTCTTTTACCTGGGATAAAATATCCTCATTCATGACGGATGCATTCGCGTCGGTAGGAAATTGCATCGATTGCACTTCCCTGATATACGCTTTAATCGCCCTGCAAAAAACATCGAAACCGCTCCCGTAATTCTTGACATGCCTGAATGTGCGGGGCGAAAGTCCGAGCATGTCGTGAAAAACCTGTACCTGTCCGTCGCAAAATTTGCCTGCGCCGATGCCGATTGTCGGGATCGCCAGAATCGCTGAAATTTCCTTTGCAAGGTTTTGCGGAATCAGTTCCAAAACGATCATGAATGCACCGGCATTTTGCAATGCCAATGCTTCCTCGATGAGATTTTTCGCTTCCTCAAATGTTTTTCCCACGACAGCCGGCCGCGTGGCGGTTTGCGGCATATAACCAATATGAGCGCAAACCGGGATTTTATGCTTCACAATGAAATCAACCTGCGGAACTATGGAAATCCCGCCTTCCATTTTGACCGCATCGGCACCGGCGTCGATCAACGCCTTGGCATTGTCATAGGCGGATTCGTTTGTGTCAATTGAGCCATAGGGCATGTCGGCCATAACGAATGTTTGTCCTGCCCCCCGGCAAACAGCCGTTACATGGTGAATCATGTCTTGCATCGAAACCTGCGATGTCCGTTCGTATCCAAGAACAACGGGGCCAAGGCTATCGCCGACCAATGCGATGTCTGCGCCGCATTCATTCAATATGCGAGCTGCGGGAAAATCATATGCAGTGACCATGCTGATGATTTTTTTGTTTTTTTTATATTCAATAAATTTTTCAGATGCTTTCATAAATCCTTTATTACCCAGTTTTCATGGGCATGTGCCATTTTTAAAGACTAAGGTAAAAATACATCAATCCATTGCATACCTTTTGGGACGAAAACCTAAAACATAAAAAATCGGGTTTTTCCAGTATGGTATTATTCCGGACAAAGGCCTCGGCCGCCTTAGGCGCTTTAATTGCTTGGAGCCTGTTGCTGTGTGCGACGGTGCTTACCTCTGAAGCTTGTGCCGATATCTTCCACATCGATTCCGTTCGCGTCAATGCGCCGAAAATCCGAAACGACAGTCTCATCTACACGCTCGACATTTACTTTTTTGAAAAGCCGCCGAAATTTTTTTCCTATTACGACGACGATTCCGGTACGGTGAATATCGAATTGTTGGATGCCCAGGTAATCGTACCGGCCATCCGATTGCCCAAGGGCGTTCCGTTTTTGGGGTTTAAGACGAAAAAAATGGATTCGGACATGTCCATTACAAAGCAGGTGACGAAGGTATTTTTGGCTGTTGATAAAGGTGAGCGGAGGGACCAATTATGGAACAGCGACGCGAAACTCGGCCAAAAAAATTCCCTCCGAATTACGATTTGGAAGGAAAAAAATCAGGAACAGCGCGTCGCGCAAAGAAAAACAAGGGTCTGGGCAATCGTGGGGAGCGTGACGATTGTGGCGGCATTGGCGGTTGTTGCGGTGATTTTATACGTGCCGGCTCTGTTTAAATAACTCTCTTTGCCCAAGGCTGTCTGGCGCAGTGATGTTTCATAATGTAGATTTATTTTACGAAATTTTTGAAAACCGAAAAACGATTGAAATAAATATCCTATTTTGGAGGAATTATGGCAGGTGTCAATAAGGTCATTTTAATTGGAAATCTTGGTAAAGATCCTGAAATGCGCTATACCCCGGGCGGTCAGGCTGTAGCCACCTTTTCATTGGCAACCACGGAACGTCGCACCGATAAATCCGGGCAACGCAAGGATATCACCGAATGGCATAATCTCGTTGCTTTTGGCAAAACTGCCGAACTTATCAATCAATACCTTAAAAAAGGCCGTTCCTGTTACGTAGAAGGGAAAATTCAGACTAGGTCTTGGGACGATAAAGAAGGCAATAAACGCTACAAAACGGAAATCCTCGTTAATACCGTGCAATTCCTTGGCGGAGGTCCATCGGGGGGCGGTGCAGCGGCCGGTCCTTCGGCCGATATTCCCGTACCAACAGAGGAGAGCTTTGACCAAGGCGCGCCAATGCCGGATTCATCTCCTGCCGGTGCAAATGACGATTTACCGTTTTAAAAACAACAGCCCCCGAATTATTACAAAGGAATAAATGCAATGAGTGTAGAAATCCTCCTTTTAATTCTGCTTGCTGCGGTAACGCTTCTCGCATACATGGTTGCGATTAATTCCCATGGTGCAGCGCGTTTGGCTTTTTCTTATTTCTTGGCAACAATAATTCTTGCCGGGACCGTATGGGCAACGGTTCAATATGTCAACACGGATATAAATGCCAAGAAAATTGAGGAGCTGAAACGTTTGGAATTGGAAAAACAAAAAGCCGAAGATCAAATGAAGTCCCGCGAACAGGAGTACTCGGCTGCAATGCGACAAAACAAAGAACATATGGCTGCGGCGACAAGGCTTAATTCCGCGCTTCAGGCAGCGAACAGCCTCGCAACATTTATGATGAACACCGACCTTCGCGATATGTCTACCGATCTTGACGGCCTCATTGCCCGAAGCGTCGATACGAAAAAGAAATGTGATCAATTATTTGCCGAATTCGATAAAACAAAGATAACCGATACACTTTTTGTTGAGAGCGGTTCGCTTGTCAAAGATGGCCTGAAGCAACTTACCGAAGCGGCTCAATACTATTACCTTTATTTTAAAGCCGAAGATTCTGCACAGGAAGAATTACGGGAACGTATCATGAGGCAAAAAGCGAAAATGGCAGCCGAGACGCTGCAAAAAGCCGGTACGCTTATTTCGTCGCTAACGAGTCAGTAAACCGGCTATGAAAATGTATTTTTAAAACGATATTTTTTCTGCAATGAGTCTGGGAAAAAAGAAAATGCCCAGTCACATACGGTTTTCTTGATTCTTTTCGAATAAACGAATTATTTTAAGAGCTTTGCATTATGATTCTTCCGATAAAAAGGATACCCGAAGGACATAGCGTACTGTCGCAAGTCGTTGAATTAAATGATGAACAAGCACAGTGGCTTCGGACAAAAAAGATAGCATGTCATGCTGAAATTGACCGGATACGGTCTCAAGTGCATGCTCGTATTTTTTATGAAGGTAATGTTTCCGTCGATTGTTCCCGGTGTCTGGCACCGATTGAGTTTCCAATTAAAGGCGATTTTCGAATCGTTTGCGTGCATCGCGGTGAAACTGGAAAAGACGGCGATTTTACCGAAGATGAAATTGATTTTGTGTACGACGACACAACCGACGATATCGATGCGACGTCGCTTGTTTATGAAGAAGTACTGATTTCAATCCCTATGAAACCGTTATGTTCCGACGATTGCAAAGGGTTTGGGTTTGTAAATGAAGAGCATGATACGGCGCCCGAAAAACACGGTGTCGAACCAATCGACCCCCGATGGGATGCGCTAAAAAAGTTAAAGAAGTAAAGTAGTAATTTATTAATAAATAGCAGGAGGAAACAATGGCCCTTCCAAAGAGGCGAATATCAAGTACACGTCGGGATTTGCGGAGAACTCATTTTAAACTGAAACCGGTTGCTCCGACATTGTGTTCGCATTGCAAACAGCCGAAAGCGTCTCATCGTGTATGTCCGAATTGTGGATTTTACGCTGGCGTGGAACGTATCCAGCCGGAAGAATGATTGTAACTAAATTCGAACCTTGCCGACCATGCTTCCCATCCGTCTTGCCATTGATGTCACCAGTGGTGACAATGGCTCGAAAGTAATTCTTACAGGAATTCTTGAAGCCAAACGTCTTTGTACGGATCCGTTTGTTGCGTATCTATGCGGCGACGCTTCTCGTATAAGCGATTTGCTCGATGAACTAGGGGTTTCGGAGCAGGAAAGAAAAAGCTGCATGGTCATAGAACCGTGCATCGATAAAGTTTCACCGGGCGAGCTTCGTTCCAGAGTATGGCGCTTGCGGGCGAATTCTTCGATCATCCGCTCGGTAATTCTTCAAAAGCAAGGTACCGTTGATGCGACGATCAGTGCCGGCGACACCGGTATTTTGCTCGGGGCATCGATTTTCATTCTTGGCAGGCACAAAGGCATAAAACGGCCGGCCTTGGCCGCGTTTTTGCCGACAACGGGAAAGCACCCGACTCTTTTGCTCGATGTCGGCGCGAACCTTAATTGCCGTGTCGAGCATCTCGTTGATTTTGGTCTCATGGGGTATTCATATGTCAATAAATACCTCGAGATTCCACAGCCAAAAGTCGCGCTTCTCAATGTGGGGACCGAATCCACAAAGGGTACTAAGACATTATCGGAAGCTGCGCAATTCTTGGCAAAACGGTGTAAAGGGTATGCAGGGTTCATTGAAGGTTCCGGCGTACTTCTTGGTGAGGCAAATGTTGTGGTTTGCGACGGCTTTGCCGGAAATGTTCTTTTGAAAACATGTGAAAGCTTTCATTTGCTGGCCAAGTCCTATTTGGGTAACAATCCCGAACTTGCAGCCGCAATAAAAGACAATATGTCTGTGCTGAATCCGGAAAATTATGGAGCTGTTCCGTTTCTCGGAATTCGGGGAATCGTGCTTAAAGCGCACGGCAGTTCGTCATCACGCGCCATTGCAAATGCAATTGTGGCGGCAATATCATCTGTAAAGAAAAAAGCGCTCGGATTCGCCGTGGCGCAGGGATGGGAAGGGTTATTATCACGTTGACACCACTACGTCGCACACGAATAGTGTCTGTTGGAACAAGCGTTCCCGACCATATTATGCCGAATAAGGACTTTGAATCGTTTCTCGATACGACTGATGAATGGATTTCTGCAAGGACGGGTATAAAGCAACGGCATATTTGCGAAAAAAACAACCCTATGCAAACGTCCGAACTCGGCGGGAAAGCAGCAAAAAATGCTTTGGAAAAAGCAGGATACGCCGCCGACGAAATCGACGGGATCATCTGTGCGACGTTTTCGCCCGATTGCTTTTTTCCGTCAACCGCATGCAAAATCCAGAATTATATCGGAAACACAAAGGCATTGGCATTCGACGTGTCTGCCGCATGCGCCGGTTTCGTATACGCACTGACTGTTGCGAATTCAATGATTCTTTCCGGTCAATGTACAAAAATGTTGGTCATTGGGGCCGAAATGAATTCACGCACCTTGGACTGGACCGACCGTACGACATGTATATTATTCGGCGATGGTGCAGGCGCGGTCGTTCTGGAGGCTTGTGAAAACACCGACGGTACCGATCGCGGTATATTGTCCACCTTCCTAAAAAGTAACGGCAGTTTGGGCGATATTCTGTATCTTCCCGCTTGGGGAGATGATCGTTATATGCGGATGAACGGCAATGATGTTTTCAAACATGCCGTTCGACTTATGGGGGAAGCAACCGAACAATGCCTGCAAATGGCCGGTCTGACATTTGCGGAAGTTGATTTACTCATTCCTCATCAGGCTAATATCCGTATAATCGATGCCATGGCCAAGCATATGCATTTGCCAAAAGAAAAGGTCATAGTTAATTTAGATCGCTTCGGGAACACATCATCGGCATCGATACCCCTGGCTTTGAATGATGCTTGGAGTGATGGAAAAATTAAACCGGGTACAGTGGTGGCTTTCACCGCACTGGGCGGCGGGCTTGTATGGGGAAGTGTTTTAGTCCGATTTTAATAGAGGGTTTCTCTTGTAAAAAATATGAATTGTCCGATTGACCTTAGTGAATAAATTTAGGCTCTCATAAACAAACGGAGAATGATAATGAAGTACACGTTTCTGTTTCCTGGTCAAGGGTCACAAAAGGTTGGTATGGCCAAGGATTTTTTCGAATCCTCAGACCTTGCCAAACAACGGTTCGACGAATGTAATTCCATACTAGGTCGTGACCTTGCATCGCTCATATTTAACGGGCCCGAAGACCAATTGACTCAGACGCAAAATACTCAACCGGCATTGTTTGTGGTCGAGTCCATTATTACCGATAGTCTTAAGGAAAAAGGCGTAATGCCAAGCTTTTGTGCAGGGCATTCGCTTGGCGAATACAGTGCCTTATATGCCGCCGGCGTTTTTTCTTTCAAAGACGGGTTAACCATTGTCGCAAAACGCGGTTCACTTATGGCCGATGCGGGAAAGAAAGCACCCGGAACAATGGCCGCAGTTATCGGACTGCCTAAACAACAAATCGTTGATGCCCTTACTCGCGGTGTCGCCGGCATTGTCGTATGTGCAAATGAAAATAGTCCGGACCAAATAGTGATTTCCGGTGAAATACCTGCAGTTTCTCAAGCTTGTGAAGTATTAAAAAAAGTCGGTGCTAAACGCGCAATACAGTTGCCGGTTAGCGGTGCATTTCATTCGCCTCTTATGGCTCCTTGCGCCGAAGAATTCGCCGCGTTTATTGCGCCATATAGCTTTAACGATCCCAAATGCCCGGTCATAGCAAATGTTACCGCTCAGGCAGAAACATCGGGCGAAACTGTTAAGGCGCTTCTTGTCAAACAATTGACCTCTCCGGTACGCTGGATCGATTCAATGGCATTTCTTGCATCAAGCGATCACGGTTCCTGCATTGAAGTAGGACCGGGCAATGTCGTTTCCGGATTGGCCAGAAAGTGCGATTCTCGATTAAATGTTATACCGTGTGGGACTGTAGAAAACGTATATTCTATGGTTTCGAATAGCTGAAAAACAGGTTCGAAGTTCGAAGTTGGGTGTTAAAAGATGAATAGTTTCGTGAGACTTCTTACTTCTAACTTCTGACTAGTAACTCTGAAATTTGAGGAGTGTGCCGTGATAAATCTTTCAGGAAAAAACGCATTAGTGACCGGTGGTGGAAGAGGAATTGGAAAAGAAATTGCCTTAACGCTTGCAAAAGCCGGAGCAAACGTCGCAATATGCGATATAGACCTTTCTACGGCCCAGGCAACTGCGGCTGAACTTGCTTCCCTTGGAATTAAAAGTCTCGCTTTAAAAGCCGATGTTTCCAAAGCAGGCGATATTGCTCAAATGGTAGCCGATTTTTGCGCTGCTTTTACGACGATGGATATTCTGGTCAATAATGCCGGAATCACCCGCGACGGACTCATCATGCGAATGAAGGAAGAAGATTGGGATCTTGTTCTGAATATCAATCTTAAAAGTGCATTTTTATGTTGTAAAGAAGTAAGCCGTATTATGATGAAAGCGCGTACCGGAACCATCATTAATATCGCTTCGGTTGTCGGGCTCATGGGGAATGCCGGACAGGCAAATTACTCTGCATCCAAAGCCGGCCTTATCGGTTTGTCGAAAACTTTGGCAAAGGAATTCGCAACACGCAACATCACCGTTAACGCGGTTGCACCGGGATTTATTCAAACTGCAATGACCGATAAATTATCACCTGCCGATAAGGAAAAGCTTTCTGCCCATATACCCATGCAAAAACTGGGATTACCCGCCGATGTGGCAAACGCCGTATTGTTTTTGGCTTCGCCGCTCGCGTCGTATATCACGGGTCAGGTCATTACTGTCGACGGCGGACTTGTAATGTAGGCTGCAAACAAGCATTTTATGTAGGCTTTAAATTTTTAAAGTAATGTACAGGTTATTTCATAGTAAATTGGTCTTTTAGTTTTAAGCATCAATAACACTCTCGAAAGGAGTCCAGTGTGAGCGAGAAAGATACCAAGATTAAGCAGATTATTGCAGAGAAGCTTGGAGTAAGTGAAGACAAAGTAACCCCGGCAGCTTCGTTTGTCGACGATCTTGGCGCGGATTCACTCGACCAGGTCGAACTTATTATGGCATTCGAAGATGCATTCGACATCGAAATTCCCGATGAAGATGCCGAAAAGCTCAAAACCGTCAAAGATGCATTTGATTATCTCTCTAGCAAGCTTTAATCAATAACGAAAGATAGAGCATGTCCAAAAGAGTCGTTGTAACCGGTTTAGGTGTTGTCAGCCCTGTTGGCAATACAGTGCAGTCGTTCTGGGATTCCCTTCTTACCGGGAAATCCGGACTTGATAAAATAACAACTTTTGATACGACAAATTACCCGACAAAAATCGCCGGTATTGTTCAAAATATCGATTTTTCGGGTGTTGTCGATACAAAAGAAGTAAACAGGACGGATCGTTTTATCCTGTTTGCGGTGTTTGCGGCGGATGCTGCAATCAAGGACGCAGGACTCAATCTTGCATCCGAAGATTTAACCAGGATCGGAACAATAATCGGCTCTGGTATCGGTGGGCTTAAGACATTGGAAACGGAACATAGCAAACTCCTCTCTCGAGGACCGAGCCGTGTTTCTCCTTTTCTTATTCCTATGATGATACCGGACATGGCGGCTGGCAGGGTTTCCATCGGCTACGGCCTAAAGGGACCTAACTACAGCGTGGTGAGCGCATGTGCGTCTGGTGGTCATGCAATCGGAGATTCCTTCATGATGCTGAAAAGCGGCATGATGGACGTTGCGATCACAGGTGGCGCAGAGGCGGCTATTACACCGCTGTCGTTTGCCGGATTCTGTTCAATGAAAGCAATGTCGACCCGTAACGATAATCCTCAAAAAGCAAGTTCGCCCTTCGATAAAAAACGAGACGGATTTGTCATGGGTGAAGGTGCCGGGATATTGGTTCTCGAAACGCTTGACCACGCCCTGGCCCGCGGAGCAAAAATCTATGCCGAAATGGTGGGGTACGGTGCAACCGGTGATGCGTATCATCTGTCCGCTCCCGCTCCCGAAGCCGAAGGAGGATGCCGGTCTATGGCCATGGCACTTTCAACGGCAGGCCTAAAGACTTCGGACATCGATTATATCAATGCTCACGGCACTTCGACGGACCTTAACGACAAAAACGAGACTTGTGCCATCAAAAAAGTTTTTGGTGAGCATGCAAAAAACATCAATGTGAGTTCGACAAAGTCCATTACCGGCCATCTCTTGGGTGCGTCGGGCGGCATCGAACTCGTTGCGAGCGTTTTGTCCGTTAAAAACGACATTGTGCATCCGACAATCAATTACGAAGACCCGGATCCCGATTGCGATCTCAATTATACGCCGAACACGGCCGTCAAACGCCAGGTACGGTATGCGTTGAGCAATTCATTCGGTTTCGGCGGTCATAATGTGTCGCTGATAGTCGGGAAGTATGCATAGTCCAAAGCGCAAACGAGGGCTTTTGCAAATATTTTCATTATTTGCAAAGCCCCCGGAAACCGCTTCTTCACTCAGGACTTTTCAAAATACAATAGGATACAAGTTCCGCAATCCGCAATTGCTCACGCAGGCGCTTACGCATAAATCAAGCGTTGGCCCGGAAGACAAAAAAGGGCTCGATTCAAACGAACGGCTTGAGTTTTTAGGCGATGCGGTACTCAATTGCTTGGTAACGGAGCACCTGTATTCCTTGTACCCGACAAAATCCGAAGGTCAGCTTTCCAAAATCAAGTCGCTTGTCGTATCCAGGAAAATACTCGGCGAAATCGCGCAGGGTTTTAACATGGGTGAATTCCTGCTGTTCGGCTATTCGGAGAAGAAATCCGGAGGCATGCAGCGGACATCGATCATGTCGAATGCTTTTGAGGCCGTGATCGGCGCAATATACCTCGACGGGGGGCTTGTTTCGTCGCGCCTGTTTTTGCAGCGGTTTTTGTTCGGGTCCATCGACGCGTTTTGTAAGGATGTGTCGAACATCAACTACAAAAGCAAGATACTTGAATTATCCCAGCGCGACGGTTTCGGCATTCCGCGATACCAGGTGATCGCCTCAAGCGGTCCGGAACATGCCAAGGAGTTCACCATGCAAATTGAAATTGCAGGTGTCAAGCTTGGGGAAGGCAGCGGCCCAAACAAAAAAATAGCCGAGCAAAATGCGGCTCGATCCGCCTTGGAAACATATAACAAAGAAGATATACTCACCAAAAAACAAGGAGTCATCCATAATGAACTGGTTCCTGACTGAAGAACAACAAATGATAGTCGAAACTGCACGGGAAATTGCACAAAAAGTGATACTTCCCGTTCGAGAAAAATATGACCACGAGGGCATTTTCCCCTGGGACGTCGTCAAAGCATGTGCCGAGGCCGACTTGTGCGGGCTCTATATTCCCGAAGAATACGGCGGGATGGGCGGCGGCGTTATGGAGTTGTGCCTTTGCGTTGAAGAATTATCCAAAATCGACGGCGGCATTTCCCTCGCCCTCGCGGCAACGGCGCTCGGAACATTTCCGATTCTGCTTTTCGCCAGCGACGCCCAGAAAAAGAAATACCTTCCCGATATCGCATCAGGCAAAAAACTTGCAGCCTTCGGTTTGACGGAAGCAAATGCGGGTTCCGACGCGCTGGGAATGAAGACGACTGCCGTGTTGCAAGGCGATTATTATGTTCTGAACGGGACCAAGCAGTGGATTACAAACGGTGAAAATGCGGAAATCTATACCGTGCTTGCCAAAACCAATGTGGCAAAAGGTGCGCGCGGAATAAGCGCTTTTATCGTCGAAAAGGGCACTCCGGGATTTACATTTGGAAAGCACGAAGATAAAATGGGAATTCGTGCGTCGAGTACCACCGAACTTGTTTTCCAGGACTGCAAAGTGCCGAAAGAAAACCTTTTGGCCCGTGAAGGTATGGGCGCGATTGTCGCAATCAATACTCTCAATTATTCTCGTCCCGGCGTAGGCTCGCAAGCCCTCGGAATCGCAGCCGGCGCGCTTGAAGACGCTATTAAGTATTCACGCGAACGCGTCCAATTCGGCCAGGCCATTTCCGGGTTTCAGGCCGTACAGCATATGCTTGCCGACATGGCAACGCAAATCGAAGCTGCACGGGCACTTATGTATGCTACAGCCCGTACTATTGATGCGGGAGAAAAGAAGTTTGCCAAAGAATCGGCAATGACGAAACTTTTCTGTTCCGATGTTGCAATGAAAGTTACGGTCGATGCGTTACAGGTAATGGGCGGTTACGGTTACATGCGCGAATATCCTATGGAAAAACGTATGCGTGATGCCAAGATAACCCAGATTTACGAAGGAACAAATCAAATTCAACGAAACGAAATAGCCTTGGCCCTCATTAAAGGCGCAGCTGCCGAATAGAGCAGATTATTATTGATTAGTATAGGGGCGGCATATTTATTTTAAAATATGCCGCCCTTTTTTATGGCATAAATATTGCAAATAGTTATCAACTATTGGATAATTAACCATTGTTATTATTGAGAGTGAAAATGTAATTTAGTCTGATGACTTTCTTAATTATGGGAAAAGATGCTCTTATCTGCATAATCTGAATCAATGCAATTTAGAGGAGGATTGGAATGGCTACTGAAAATAAGAAACAAAAGCTTTCGGGTGTTGCAAATATGGTAAAAAATCTTTTAACGCGAAAGCCCAAAGATGCCAAACCAGTTTCCCAAATTGCTAATCGAATTGAGAAAACTCCTGCCAAAAAAGAAAAACCCACAAAACCGGTAGCGGAAAAAAAAGTAACCGTAAAGGCTTCCGTTGCTAAAAAATTAGGTAATAAAATTGAAATCGATACTTCGGCTTCAAAGGCCAAACGTAAGGAAGCTTCAAAACCGATTCGAAGTCCTGAGGTAAAAAGGGCCGCTGAAAAAGATATTCCCAAACAAACGGTTAAAGAGATTGCTAAAAAGTCCTCTGCTAAAAGTAATGGCGTCAAGAATGGAAATGGCAAAGGCAACGGTAACGGAAAAGAACGGATATCGATAATGAAAAAAAATATCGGCGATGGGCCTAAGTATTTTTTCAAAACCGATATTCCGGATTCGTATAATGAAACCTATTTGCGCGCAATACCGCGCGATCCTCAATGGATGTTCGTTTTTTGGGAACTGAGCGAGCAATGCCGAAATGATTTACGTGTAAAAATGGGTGCCGAAGGCTATGGTACCGCTAAACGGGTACTCCGGCTTATCGATGTTACCGACAATTCCTATGACGGTTCTAATCCTCAAAGATATACCGATATTGAAATCAACGAATTTGCAAATAATTGGTATGTGCAAGTACCAGAGTCCAATCATACCTATCTTCTTGAAATCGGTTTGCTCACAAAAGACGGACGGTTTTATTTTGCCGCACGCTCGAATATTGTCGGTATACCGAGAAAGGGTGTGAGCCAGTTTATGGATGAGGAATGGGACACTGTTGCAACAGATGAACTCATCCGTATGTCTTCCGAGGCTATGCAGACGCCATTAGGGGCGAGCGAGCGTCGTTTTGCCGCTGCGGAAACTTTTGTCGGCCATGCAGGACTGGTCGAAGAACATCAGCTTGCCAATAGTTCGGGTTCCGGCGGTTTTAGCGACTTTTCGTCCAGCTCCCGATATTGACGGAAAATCGGAGCAACAGACAGGTTTAAAAGATAAGGGGAAATGTAATTTCCCCTTATCTTTTACTATACAACGCTTTATATTTTGAATTTTTCTCCTTTTTGCTTAACATCTTACTTTCCCGCTGCTAATTTCTTAATTATTCAGCCTCAAACTTGTCGCTTCAATTTTCTGCTATGATAATGTACACGTTTTGAGTACACTTTTTTTTAAAAAATCGGTTTTTTGGGCAATAATTCCTTATTTTATCCTATAACGAACTTGTCGATACAAGTTGTGTTTTTCGGTGCCTTTGGGTGGGCATTGGAAAAGAAAAAAAAATCGAAAATCAAATAGTAGCCGGGTAAAAAAATACCAGTGCATGGTTCATTAGTTCGCACCTTGTGTATACAAGAATGAACCATTTCTCCAAAAGGGGGGGGCGTTTGTGAAAAAAACTGCAGCGGGAAAGTTTGCATTCATTTGTATCTGCGCCGGATGCTTCGTTTTTTTAGGCGCCTCTGTAAAAACATCCTTTGCCGCAACACCGCTTTTTAAGGTTATCGGTTTTTATTCCGACACGGTGGAGCAGGCGCATAAAGACTATGCGCATGCGGCGATTCAATTTTATACAAAACTAGCGGCAAAGAACAATTTTCAATTCGATTCCACCAAAGACTGGAAGAACAATTGCAACTACGCGTTTATGTCCCAGTACGACGCTGTATTGTGGCTTAATCTGTTTACCTACACCGATGCCCAACATACGGAATTTCAGAAATACATGGAAAATGGCGGCGCGTGGATGGGCTTTCATGCATCCGGCTATTACGACGCTTCAACAAATTGGCCCTGGGAACAAACCTTTATTCATCAAGGCAATTACTGTAAAAACAATTGGCCCCCTGCAAGCGTCAAGCTTATAACCGACGATCAGACCCATCCGGCAACAATACATGTTGCCAAAAATTGGACCGGTCCGGTCAACGAATATTACCAGTGGTGCCCGAGCCCGCGACTCACGGCAGGAATAAAAGTCCTGGTATCCATCGATCCTACCGCTTTACCGTTTGGCAATGGAGACGGACAACATGCCAGCGATGTTATTCCAAAGGGTGTCGATGTACCGGTAATCTGGACGAATACCGCATTCAAAAGAATGATTTACTGCAATATCGGTCATGGAGCGCTTGCCGTAACCAGCAACGATTCCAATATGTCCAATTTCCTCACCGACGCGATCATGTGGTTGGGGACAAAACCCACTTCAGTCAAGTCCGCAAACCCTTTTAAAATCCTTTCGGACATGGCATATAAGCTCGACGTGAACACCGGAAAGAATTTTATAACCTTGAGCGTTCCTGCGGCAACGTCCATTTCGGCAACACTTACCGATGTCAACGGCAGGGTGATTGAAAAGGCGCAAGGCATGGGTTTTTGCAAATTAAACAGAAATGCGATACCGTCGGGTATGTATGTTCTTTCTGCAAACTACCTGGGAGCGACCGTGTCCCAGAAAATGTTTTTGCAATAGGAAACGGACTGTATTTATTTCCCGGGGGGAATATGGTTGTTAAGGCTTTTAGGAAATGGACAATAAAGATAATCGTCGGTGTTTTTACATCGCTGCTGGTTATATCTATAACTTCCGCCAAACCTCAGACCTCTCCCTTTAAGGTATTGGGTTTTTCTACAACGCCTGCAAACATGGCAGACGGAGGCCATCGAAGCTTTGCCAAAGAGGCAAACGCCTGGTTTCCGACTGTCGCCGCCGCCAACGGGTTTATTTATGAAAATACGACGAATTGGGGCGATCTCAATGCTACCAAGCTGGCCAATTACAAGGTGATCATGTTTTTGGATGCATTTCCGTGGGATGCCGGGCAACGGACGGCGTTTCAAAATTATATGACCAACGGCGGTGGATTCATAGGTTATCATGTCAGCGCATTCAATAATTCCATAGATCCGGCAAACTGGGACTGGTATACGAAAACATTTTTGGCCATGGGTCAATTTGTTTCGAACACCTGGCCACCCTCCGGACCGTTGCTTTTAGTTGAAGATACGACCCATCCCGCGATGAAAGGATTGGGTGCGTCATTCAAATCACCTGACAACGAGTTTTACAGCTGGCAAAACGATTTGCGGAAGAATCCGGACATGAAAGTCCTCGCCTCCATAGATAAAAGCGCATACCCTGTCGGTACGCAGGGGGTATTTACCTGGAGCGGAACGGGTTATGTACCGGTCATTTGGACAAATACGAAATATAAAATGGTGTACTCGAATATCGGCCATAACCGCGCCGACGATGTCGGCGTGTCGACGTCTTTTACTAATGCAAGTTTTGCGAAATTTGTTCTTAACACCATTAAGTGGGAAGCCGGTGTAACCACCGAAGTGGAGCAAGGTAAAACTATTTCCGTCGTTACGGAATCTCCAAAGCAGGAATTGCTGGTGAAAACTGTGGGCAATGATTTGGAAATTTCGCTTTCGTCGCATGAGCAAATGAACGCGACATTGTGCAATGCACTTGGAATAACGGTTGCTTCAGCGCGTTCACTCAACGGGATTGCCCGGATTGAGTACGATAAACTGAAACAAGGTATTTACTTTATAAGAGTTAAAAATGCAAAAACTGTTATTTCGCAGAAAATTTGCTTGGAAAATAATACGATTAAATAATTTTTTCACATTTTTGGGGGGTCGCATGCGTAAATCTATCGGGTTACCTTTGAAGCTGCTTTGTTTGGGGGTATTAGTCTTACTTTGCCACTATTCATCCGTACAGGCAAAACCGCAAATGTCTCCGTTTAAGGTCTTGGGGTTTTACACCAATTATCCTGATATGGGAGACGCCGCGCACGCTGCATTTGCTTTGGAGGCGAATAACTGGTTTAGAAAAGTTTCAACTGCCAATGGTTTTATTTATGATTCAACGAAAAACTTTTCTGACTTGAATGCGACAAAACTGGCAAATTACAAAGTAATCATGTTTTTCGACAACTATCCTGGTGACAATGGCCAAAGAAACGCTTTCGAGACATACATTAAAAACGGGGGTGGGTGGATCGGTTTCCATGTTGCAATTTTTAATATGGTCACAAGTGATCCAAATTGTTGCTTGTCGCATTGGCCATGGTATAATGACACGTTGCTCGGGAGCGGCCTTTTCAATAATAATACCTGGTTCCCGACCCCGGCAATACTCGATGTCGAAGATACGTCCAATGTCATTACCAAGGGATTTCCCAAGACCTTTAAATGTTGCACCAACGAATGGTACTCGTGGAAAAATGATTTAAGAAACAATCCCAACATTAAAATTCTTTGCTCGATCAATCCGAAAAGTTTTCCCTTAGGAACAGATCCTAGTCAGTCTTGGACAAGCGGGTATTATCCCGTGGTTTGGAAAAATAAGAATTATAACGCCATGTATTGCAATATGGGACATGATAGCGTTAATTATTCGACCAGAGTCGGTATTTCAAAGACGTTTAGCGATACCATGTATTGCAAATTGTTGCTTAATGCGCTTAAAAGTTTTGCCGGCGTAATAACTGAAAGTGAAAATATCAAACAGGTTTCAGAAAAAGCGGGAACTACCTTATCGCTAAAATCGGATGCTCAGAATATTTCAATTTCTCTTGCTAATGAAGGAAAAATATCCGTGATATTGTCGGATGTGAATGGTAGAGTTTTGAGCAGAGAAACCGGAATAAACGGGCAATGCGAAATCGATAGAAGTAAAATCGGGCCGGGTGTTTATATCATTACTGCAAAAGGGGCCAACGGCGTTATTACCGGAAGAATAAGCTTGAAATAAAAACCGCTTTTGCTTTGTTGATCTTGGTTTTTTCGATATGTTAAAGAACCGTATCAAGAGATACGGTTCTTTAGCTTTTAATCGTAAACTATATTTATGTGAAACAACTCATTCTTCAAGAGGGGATCCATGAATCAGAAAAGTTTAATCGCGCATGTTTTTAAAATAACCGTCATTTTTGTTTTTGCATTAGGTTTATTTTCAAGGTCATCCGCTGCAGGTGCACCTCGGTTTAAAATCCTTCTTGTTTCAGAGGATTCCGCATCTAACCCGATTCATTATCCAATGGTCCTTGCTGCAAAAGCCTGGTATGCCAAGCTCGCGGCAGACAGTAATTTCGTGGCCGATTGGGTGTGGGACACTAAGTTATTTACCGATGCGTTTTTGGCAAATTACAAGGTTATTGTTCAAGTTAATTTTTCGCCTTTAACTGAGTTTTGGACTTCCACATCGAAAGCCGCTTTTCAAAAGTATATAGAACAGGGAGTTGGAGGATGGATCGGCATGCATCATGCTTCTCTCTATGGCTCTCTAATTGAAACACCTGGTTGGTCTTGGTACCAGGCATTTATTGGCGGAATTGAATATAAAGATTATATAAATGGTTTGGCAAGTGCGACGGTAAGACTTGAAGATAGCACTCATGCTTGCATGAAAAATGTTTCTAAAACATTTACCCTTGCAGATGACGAATGGTATACCTGGAATATTGATCCAAGAAATACTAAGAGAATTCATGTTCTTGCAAATGTAGATGAAAATTCCTACCAATATGATAGTCTTGGAAAATATCCAAGCAATAGTACGGTAAAAATGGGTGACCATCCGGTAATATGGACAAATGATAGTACTAAATATAAAGCGAGAAATATGTACATGCTAATGGGACATTCTCCAAAATGTTATTCCAATACAGCTTATACCACAATAGTCCGTAATGCAATTTTCTGGGCAGCTGCAACGGGTACTTCGACACAGGAAAGTAAAGTATCGTCGATAAATAATCCCGTCAATGCGTCGGTGAAGATCGATAAACAAAACATTTCGATTTCCCTTACGCAATTGGTAGACTTTAATGCATCCCTTACCGATGCGGCCGGAAGGATAGTTTTAAAAGCAACAGGTAAAAATGGTTGTTTAAGCCTTAACCGCGGAAAATTCGGTCAAGGTATTTATTTCCTGAAAGTGGCAACACCGGTTGGACTAATTGGTAAAAAAGTTTTTATCGACTAAATTATTTCAATAAATCGGAAATAAGCCAGGGAAGGAATTAAATTTCCTTCCCTTTATTTTTTATTTTAAAAAAAAATCCAATTTTGTGACGGACATCACACTGATTAGGGTTACAGGCAGTTATTTTATTAGCATTGTAACAGGAAAATTGAATCCCAAAGTTTGCCTATTCCACAAAGGGGATAGCAAACGACAATAAATAACTTTTTCCTTGTGTATAGAAGATGCGGCATAGCTCGCTGCGTGGTCTTCACTCTTTTCCGGGGGCATTTTAATGGTTAAAAAGATCGTAACGACAGGTTTATGGTTGGCGGCATTTGCTATGCTGATGTCTTCTTGTATCAATACGAACAATCCTTTTGAGGATTATAACAATGTTAAAAATAAGCTTATCATAAAAGGACCTGCCGGGCAACTGGAACTGACGACATCATATTCGGATTCGGTCGGTGCCACTTTGAAAATTGGGTCCTTAATCGAGCTGTCCAATTTAATCGATTCCGTCGTTGTTACTATTGAGAAATACAATGGTACCAGAGATTCCGTCATTACTTTTCATAAGGCGGATTTTGTACAGGATACCTTGTGGTGTTCTTTTACTTTCGCAAAAGCGGGGTCATGGTTCATTTCATCGTCTGCCCGCGTGCATAACGGCAGCGAACGAAGCGTTTCGGGAAAGATAATCATTCTGGCAAAAACCTTTGTCACGACGATTAAACCCGCAACGATTTCCTCCGATCTTGATTCGCTCGCATCGTTTTCCGTAGAAATTACCAATGGAGAAGGCCCGTTTTCATATGCATGGTATCATGAATCAACTCCTATCTCCAATGCAACCGGCGTGGCATTGATATTTTCAAAAGTTTCCTATAGCGATAGCGGCGCATATACGTGTCTTGTATCCGATAAGTGGGGAGACACCGTGAGAACGCTTCCCGCGCATCTTCATATAAATAACCCGATAGTGAATGCCAAACCCCATATTTCGGTCAATGGACATTTACAGATACTATCGACGGACATTTGTTCGCTCACCGTAACGGTTTCGGATTCCGACGCCGGACAACTCGACACATTGACACTGGTCAAGGCGCCGAGCGGCTATACATTCAAAGACTCCCTATTTACCTGGGCGCCGCCGAGCGGCTATTTGGGTCTGGATACCGTACGATACGATTCACTCGTTTTCGCCGCAATAGATAACGGCAGTCCCCGTGCGGTCGATACTTTTAAAACAGTCATCGAAATTCGCGCGAAGTTAAGCATGCCCGAAACTGTCAAGGGAATCGCGGCGGTTTCCCGTATCAACGGCGTGTTTTCATTTAAATGGAAAGCATCGCTGAATGCAGACAATTATGAAATTTTCCGTTCAAAGGATTCCGCAACAGGGTTCGTTTCGATAAAAACGATGAACGACTCCGCATTCTCAAATACCATCAAAGATTCCGCGTTCTATTATTATGTAGTTGCAAAAAATTCCAAATACAGTGCCGCACCCTCGGCAAAGATATTTTCATCATCAATCAACGATGCGCCTAAATGGCTTTCAGCTGCAATGAAAATCACTATACCGGAAAATACGCCGTTTTCAATAGATCTTTCCGATTCCGTAAAAGACCCGAATGGGGACAAGATTTATTTGCAATTAGTGAGCGGCGATCCCGCAACAGACAGCTTAAACGGAACCATTTGGAGCTATACGCCTTCCTTTACGGATTCGGGAACTTACCCAATAAAAATTTCGGCTACCGATGGAATGCTTTCCAGTATCGGTACGATCCAGCTGCATGTAACCAATGTAAACAGGGCGCCTTATTTTCAAAACGCCCGCGATACGACCATTTCGCTGGGAAGCACCCTTGTGTTTACTCTTATTGGAAAAGACGATGACGGCGACGCCGTAACCCTTTCGGCCGATACGTTGCCTGCAAATGCGACCTTTAACCCGACGACCGGTATTTTCAGTTTTGCTCCTGTCAATACTCAGGCGGGTCCGAACAGGGTGGTGTTTTCCATTACGGATGGAAAACTGACCACGAAAAAAGGAATCACCGTAACGATAAGCAATGTACCGCAACCCGTGATTACGACGCAACCGATCGCGCATTCCATTTGCCTGGGACTTGCGGATAGTTTTTTCGTTACCGCGACGGGGCAGGCCCCGCTCACATATGCGTGGCAGAAAAACCAGCAGCCCATTACAAATCAAACAAGTGCGGTTCTTAAATTCTCTGCCGTAGCCATGACCGACACCGGGTCATATGTGTGCGTCGTATCGAATGTCGGGGGCGGAACATCTAGCAATTCCGTGCGGCTTACGGTTAATACTCTTTCTCAAAGCCCGACAAGCGCGACGGTTTCCGCCGCAAGTATTTGTTCCGGCGGAACAGACACTCTTAAAGTCGTGGGCGGCGTTCTCGGTAGCGGCGCATCGTGGAAATGGTATACGGACCGGACATTTGCCACAGCCGTGGCCCCAGCGAATTCCGGCTCTCCATTGGCTGTTACGCCGACAACGACAACGACCTATTATGTCCGGGCAGAAGGCCCCTGCGGAAATACGGCTTTGGCGTGCAGTTGCAGCGTCGTCGTGAATACCGCTTCGCAAGCGCCAACCGGTGCGACCGCATCTTCGGCAACGATATGTTCCGGCAGTGTCGATACCTTGAAAGCGGTCGGCGGTTCTTTGGGGAGCAATGCCGCTTGGAAATGGTATACCGATGCGAATTGCACGGTCCCTGTTTCGGGTAATAATTCCGGGACACCGTTGGTCGTTTCTCCTTCTGCAACCGTTACGTATTACGTACGTGCCGAAGGCCCGTGCGGTAACACGGCAGCGTCGCCGGGTTTCGCCGTATCGGTCAATACGCCGTCTGTGGCTGCTTCATCGATAAGCGCGTCTTCGTCGACAATTAACTCCGGCGCTTCGGTAACGCTCACGGTCGTTGGCGGGACTTTGGGGACTGGCGCTTCATGGAAATGGTATACGAATGCGGCAGGTACGGGTTCTGCAGTTGCAACCGGTTCGCCTGCTATTTTATCGCCAACCTCGACGACAACCTACTATGTTCGCGCAGAAGGACCATGCGGAAATACCGCTATGATGAATACTACTATTACCGTATATGTTGCGCCGGTGATAACAACGCAACCCGCGGCGCTCTCCCTGAATAAAGGCAGTTCGGGTACGTTTACCGTTGCAATAAATTCGAACGTAACGCCGACGCCGACGTACAAATGGTATAAGCAGGGTGGTACGACGATATTGGCGACGACAAGTTCGTTTCTGGATACCGCCAAACAATATTCCGATTCGGGGAATTATTATGTAGTAATTGCAAATGCAGGCGGCACTGCCACTTCGAACAACGTGAAGTTGACGGTTAAGGACGTTACACCGCCGGTTTTGACGTTGTATGGTTCGCTCGATACAACTATCCTGTTGAATCCTTCCGGCACCTATGTCGATGCTGCCGGGGTAAATACATTAACAGATGATAGAGACGGGGCGACGCTTACCAAGCCGACGACGTATGTCTCTAATGTAGATCTTAAGCGAAATGGGAAGTATACTTCGGTTTGGACGGCTTCTGATCTGAGCGGAAATTCGACATCCGTTACAAGAAACGTAAAAGTGATTGGGTGGGAAAGGCTCGATACGACGACGGTTGCAACTGCCCAATATTATCAATTGCGAATGACGAAAGACAGTACCTTATACGTAGCCGCTGTCGATACCGTGTACCCGAACGGTCACGCGCAAGTTTACAAATTGGTCGGAAATACGTTGCAAGCGTTTGGCCCGCAATTTTCGGTAAGCGGATATTCAATATATGATATTTGTTTCGATGTTTCGGCAGACGGTCAAGGTTTCTTCATAGGTGCAAAAGCCGCAAGGATAAGTGACGGTATATATTTCGCATTTTGCTATAAAATGCTCTCAGGCGGGAATTGGCAACAAAACGGACAATATTTTTCGGATATTGCACCCAATTACTATATCGATGTTGCCGCATCTTCCTCGGACCATCAAACTTGCAAGTTCCAGGTTTATGACGCCGTTACGGATGGAACGGCTACGCTTGCATCCATTTCACCGGTAGCTTACCCGTATCTTGGAAGAAAACCGCTGCACTCTTTGGCTTCCGCCGCCAATGGCGAAACGTATTATGCGCACTTTCAGCCTGTCGGCGCTGTGGTGACGAAGCTGGACATTAACGGTAACTCGGTCAGCATAGCAGGAGATTCTTCTACAGGCTTTTTCGGTTCACCACAATGGGGACTGCAAATGGCTGTTGGAAAAACCAAACTATTTGTATCGGCGGGCAGAAATACGTCGGGTGATGCTCCTTTCATATACCAATACGGCGGTTCCACGTGGTCGAATATTTTCACCGCCACCGGCGGAAATGGCTTACGCGCCATTTCACTTTCGGCAACGCCCGATGCGGACATTCCCTATTACCTCCAATCTAATGCAGGTGAGATGACCGTTAAGAAATATGTGGGTTCTTCGTGGGTAAATGTTCCTGCATTAAGCGCCAACGGCCAAGTCATGATTGCGTATGACGGCATGTCGAACGGTACTATCGTCGTGGGCAAATCAGGCGTGTGCTATGCGGCAACAAGTGGTCCGGGAGGCAAAATGTATTTGCTCAAATGTCAGGAATAGAGACGATGAATTCTGATAATGAAAATCATTTGATTAATTTTTGTTGATTGCCGATATAAATGAGTAATCGGTTTTTATAGGAATAGTAGATGCCTCGCAGCTTTTTCTGCGAGGCATCTTTTTTTGTGTGTTGACATTAAAAAATATAAAAATTATTTCGTGTTTTGCGAAAAGACATTTATTATCTTGGATTAATTCAAAGGAGGGATTAATATACCGGCAAAAATGCAGGTTATGAGACCTGGGCTTTGTCTGATTTTACGCGTTCCTGGCGGTATGATCTTTGCGCTTTTCTCCTTGAAGAAATGATAGGGAGCATTGTATATTGGGTTAGTTATCCAAGGAGCCAAAATGACTGAAAAAAACCAAGAAATGAACATTTCTTCTTGGTCTGATATGGAATTTTCTATTTCTGGCCCGCAAACAGTTGAAGAAGTGCTCAACGAAGCAATTCTGCGCGAAGCCGAAAGAAGAGGAATCGAAAAGGGAAAAAATCAGTTAATCGAGCAGGTAGAGGACGAAGTAAAACTCCACTTGCGTCGATATTTTGATTCCATTCTTGAATTAGCAAAGATAGTTAGAGAGAAGGTCTTATCAGAATATCCGGAAGCGCACATTCTTGATTTCAGGACATTTCTCCTTCCATTTTCTGATGAGCTGAATCTTTTTGTTATTTTTGATAATATCGACTTTGAAACAGACATAAAAATTGGTTTTCTGCTATCAGAAATAGAGCGAGTTTTCTTGGTCGAGCATAATACTTTTTGTGAAATCCTTTATGCAAGAAAAACAAATAATCTTGATATTGCTTCTGTCAAAAGAGATTACCCATTTATTCTGAAGGCGTAGAATGCCTGATTCAACAGAGCATTACGAACATGCAAGTCATAATCTTGAATTTCTAAAAAATTTTTATCCCTCACATAAATTCAATGATTGGGCAATAACGGTAGCATTCTATACTGCCGTCCATATTTTTGAACACGCACTTGCAAAGTCTAAGAAAATAACGTATCGCGGTTATGATATCGTTGGAATAGAACATTCCGATCAACTCCCAAGTTTTGCAAGTAAATGTGGAATCGGCAAACCTTCCGGCCTGAAAATAGATTCAAGAAGTCAGCATTTTATCAGAAATCTTCTTATTGAAGGCTCTACTGAGTTTTCTGCTATCTATGGTCATTACAATTCCCTTTATAAAAAGAGCCGTCAATCCAGGTATAATAAATTTTCATGGTCAGATACAGATGTGGATTTGGTAATTAAACATATTTTTATTCCACTTTTAAAATGGTTCTCAGAACATTTTAGCACCAAGCTTGAATTTTAATACTGCATATCATTCGTTTCTTTTCATGCGAATAAATTCAATCCCATTGCTTAATTGTTCATCCCGAAAATACTCGTGCTCTAGAGTATTCCGTGCGACAATTATTACCGGTACTTATTATTTTTAGATTCTATAGCGTTTCTAATTTATTGGGCAATAACTTCTTTCAACTTTTCCCGAATCCGGTTACGCTCATTGCTTTCAATCGTCGACAGGTGTAGTATAGGCATCCTGCATTTCTTTAGCACGGAGTCCTTAAGCAAATCGCGTTCGGCCTGTCGCGTTCCTTCATGATGGAATGCATATCCATCAATTTCGATAGCCAATACCGATCTTTTATCAATTTTGCGATAAATTAGAAAATCGGTTTTAGTCCAGGGATGCGTAGCATAGGCCAATTCCTCAATAGTTAAAATATTTGTATCCCGAACAAGCATTGATAAAGGGAATTGAGAAACTACATCATACTCTCGAAATATATTTTCTTGAAGGACGGCTTCAATTTCACTGTAGGCAAGATTTTCGGAATCATATTTCGAAACGCGTTTCCGCTTTTTCAATACCTCTAAGCGTGCTATCGTATAGTCCCTATAAAGGAGGTCAAAGATAGAACGAACCTTGCCGGGAACAACTTCACAATTACAGTACCGAATATAATGGACTAGGTCTGCGATGTTGCTATTGCCCTCGGCAATCTCCTTGGAAATAACCAATCGTAGTTTCTCTTGCGCCCGAGATATCGCCACGTTCAAGAGATTCGGATTATCGACGAAGTCATTGGCTTCGTTCGATACCGTAGTTATGATTACAACACGTTTTTCTCTGCCTTGATATTTATGAACCGTATCGATTTCAATTTCCTTTGTTCCCACGGACATCCGCAAATGATTGGTTTGTGATCTGTATGGCGAGACTATGCCGATGTCGACCGGCTCAATCGAGCAAAATTCGGGTAAAATATTCTGAACGATCTCATCAATTTGCCGTTGATTGAATGTACCACGCGCATGTTGGCCTTCGACTGTTACACAGGCCTTGAGGACATCAGGCTCGCCTCGATCACGCGTCATGATGAGCAGTTCACCTCCATAAAACTTTTGATTGCAAAACTGAATGATCTTAGGGTGACACCGATAATGCTCCCGAAGCAGCGTCTTTGGAATTTCCGGTAAAGCGATAGTTATGGCAGAAAGCAAGTTATGGCGATCAAACCTGGCATGTTCCGGTAAATCATATCGTACTGCGACCTGTTCCGATAACCTTTTGTCCTGCTCCGTCAATACATTAGGAAGTTGCATAGGATCGCCAACAATTACGAGCTTCTTTGCACAGGCCATAACAAGGATGCCGTTGAGTAAATCGACCTGACTTGCCTCGTCCACTATTATGCAATCAAACAAATACCCATTTTGGACTGATGTAATAACTGAAAATGTCGTACTCAATACAATTGGATATTCATCGAGAAAATTATCCGTGTTCTTCCAGAGGTCGTTAATATTAAACACTTTTCGAGGTCGATTGTTATATCGTTTCGCAAGGCAATGTTTTAGAAGTTGCATTGAAAGCACGGTCGACTGTTCCAAACGCTTTTCAAATTGGAATCCTCCAAGCGAAGTCTCAAGCTCCTTCTTCCTTTTTCCCAGTTCCTCACGCTTTCGCAAATAATAGGATTTCTGCAACAAGGTGATGCGCTCCTTATTACTGATCTTGAAAAAAACACGCCCTGCCATACCAAACCGCAATAATCCCTCTCTGACTATATTAATGAGACCATTTAATGCTCTGTGCTAAGTAACAC
>JBBIGR010000026.1:0-66598 GCA_037447435.1 Fibrobacteria bacterium | reverse complement strand
AAACTGTGAGTTAAGCCTCACAAAATGTGTCTCATTTTTATTGACAGGTTCCGTTGTCACCAAAGGTTTTCTTGAGTTCCACCCAAGTTCATTCAATGCCCTTACCGCATTCTTTTTTCTCTTAAAAAACCATGCCTCAAGATTTTCGCAATCTTCAATACTGCCAAAAGGGAACCATTCCATATTTGAACCGATCCAGTCGGCAAAACTCGCAAGACCCGAAAGCAGCATGAAATCTGCTCCAGAAATGTTATTTTTCGAGGGATTTGAGCGAACTTGAAAAACCGCACACAAAGCATCAAAGATCTCTGTCCAAACAGCCATCCAGTGACGTTCATCAACTCGTTCGCTATCACCTTCAAGCCTCTGAATTTTAGTAGGTGTGCTTCTTGTTCCATGATGACATCCTACCGCGTCGGCACAGAATGCCGCTAAGTCTTCCGGCCAACCTCTTCCCCGGAGCATTTCATCCAGAATTATCTGACTTACAAACCCGTGATTGATATCCGTCTCAACCAGTCTTGGGATATGAAAAGCTCCTTTATGCAATAATCTTTCAGCATCTTGCCATTTTAATTGAAACCCTGGAGATGCTTTGCCTATATCATGACAAGCAATAAGGAGAAGCAGCCAAGGTAGAGCTTCTTCCCAAGGTATTCCTAGAATTTCAGCCATTCTAAATTTTGTTGTTTCAGGCTCTCTTTGTAAAATTTCATCAGCGCATGCTGCCACATCAAGAAGATGTAGTGGCAACGGATGAAAATCAGCGGTTTTTGCCCAAAGATATGCAAATCGATTCATTTATTATTTCTCCAAAGATATAATTATTTTGGCATTTCTCTACTGTCGCCGCATCTAAATTAATAAAACAATATTTATATTCATATCCATTACACATTTTCTTTTTTTATCTTAATTCATATTCTATAATTTTCTATTTTCATTTTATTTATCAATTGCTCACCCATTGTTAATATCATCCCTCACTACATTAAATGTCAAATAATTCACCATATTATACCATGTCAAGACAGGGTGTAATCAAGTGTTGATTACACCTTAACTTTCACATTATCAATGCATTATGGAAAACCGAAAAAATCGTTATATGTGCCGTCATTTCGTGAGTGAGGGACGAAAACGAATATAGGAAAGACTTAATAAAACTTTTTTAGTGTATTAAACATTGTTTGAATCATTTTTTATCTATCCTTTTTTCTGAAATTTTCTTATTTGTTTTATTAAAACCATTGTTTGAATGACGCCAAATGTCGTATGAATGGCTAAAAAAAACGCCCAAACCCAATTCATACATCATTTTTATCCATACAAACGATACTTTTACCCTACTTATACGCCAAATCTCAGCATACAAACGATGCCCACATCCTATTCATACACCAAATCTGAGCGTGCAAACGATACCCGACCCCTATTCATACACCAAATCTGAGCGCGCAAACGATACCCGAACCCTATTCATACACCAAATCTAGTCGTACAAACGATACTTACATCCTATTCATACGGCATTTTTAGGCATATGGATACGGTTTTGAGCGATACATACGGAAATTTCGGTTATATGAATAAGGTTTGGCCGGATGTGAAAATGCTTTTATGGGGAAAGAATGAAAAAATTGCTCATGAAGAAAATTTTGCATAAAGAATGCGATATGCAAGGAAACATTTAATCGAAAAGGGGCGCCATTAAAAAAACGGCACCCCCTTGGACATAAAATCTTCTATGAAGCTGAAACCGGCACGGGAGTCGGAGGCACCGGTGCCGGTGAGGCCCCGTTTTTCCGGCTCCGATATGCACTATGATAATAATCCAGCCGGGTAGTATCTTTGCGAAAGACATATTCCGCCGCTTCTAAAACTTCACCCATCAGAGAACGCATATAAGTAAA
This sequence comes from Fibrobacteria bacterium, assembly GCA_037447435.1. Taxonomy (GTDB): domain Bacteria; phylum Fibrobacterota; class Chitinivibrionia; order Chitinivibrionales; family FEN-1185; genus FEN-1185. Next base: position 64,685 of record JBBIGR010000026.1, on the reverse strand, counting down.
CGCGCGGTCGCGAAGATTTTTTGCGCCGGTAGTGCTTTTCTCGACAAACGCTTTTGCATACAATTTGCCGAGCTCATCGGATTTTTGTGCCGCCACATCGAGCAACGTCAGATCGAAATTAATCGCCTTTAAATCGTCCGGATACTTTTTCCCAAGTTCCGAAAGCGCAAGAAGGTCCTGGATCATGTCCGGATTGCCGGAACCTTCACGAATGCGCTTGAGGGCTTTTTTTGCATCGGGAACATTACGCAATGCAAAGGAAGTCCCGGAAAGTAATTCGGCACGCAATTCATAGGCCTTTGGTTCTTCATCGGCCCATTGTTTCGATGCATCCTTAAGTTCACCCATGGCGGCAATAAATTTTGCCTGGGCAAACCGCAATGCACCGACGGCTGCATCAAGTGTTGCAATTTTTTCCCCGTCGAACCCTACGGCAGTAAGGCCTTGGCTGTCTTCGGCCGCCGCGGTGGCCATGATTTCGGCCTCCTTGACTGCTTGTTCAACGGGCATGTCGGGAATCCTGACGTCGTTTTTCGAGATCGCAGTGAGGGTGGGTAACAACGTCTCAAAATCCTGTTGATCGGCCATAATTGACCTCCATTCAGTATAATGTGACTATTTGTTTAAAAAGGCATATGCCTGTGAAGAATAAGCGGCATAGCCGTGAAGAATTGCAATGATAATATGATAAACGGATACCGAATAACCAAATAAATTTGGATAAAGACAAAAATGTGACGGTAATCACATACCTCTTATTTGCGGAATAATATTTTATATGTTACTAATGAGTTAAAATGTAGGACTACATAAATTCTATTTTTAACCCTCACTTCTTAACCCCATTCCCCTTTTCCCCTCTCCCATTAATGGGAAGAGGGGTGAGGGAAATGAAAACGCATTCGTTGACCTTGTCGAAGGATACTACAATAAAGGACAATAAATGAATAAAAAGATTTTGCCGGTATTATTATATGTAATGCCGTTACTTCTTCTCGCGTTATTTTGCACAAACCCGCAAAACCCCTTTACCGATGCCGACAATGCCAAAATTTCGTTGGCATTTAGGGATTCCAAAGGCGTTTTGGCCTCAGGAAGCATCGTGTACGATACCGTGGGCAATGCGGTCAGAATCGGCGTATGCCCTTCGGTTTCCAATCTCATCGATTCGATAACCTTTACAATTATTAAATTCAAGAACAACACCGATTCGGCATTTGTCATCAAAACTTTCAATGCCGATACGCTATGGTACGGTTTGACTTTTACGACTGCCGGACGATGGGTGATTTCGGTCATTGCCGATATACAGGGCGGAAGAACATCGACGCAAAGCGGCGAAATTCGCATTGCGGGGAAATCGATAAAAGCATCCGTAAAACCAACCACCGTAATCCAAAATCCCGATTCCGTGACAACACTCACCGTTTCCCCGGAGGGAGACGGACCGTTTACCTATCAATGGTATCACGGATCATCGCAATTGTCCGGAAAAACGGATGTCGCACTTTTATTGAACCATATTTCATTTAGCGATTCGGGAACCTATTATTGTTTCGTGACCGATAAATGGGGCGATACGGTTAGCTCGGCAACTTCGACGGTGTCGGTAATTTCCAATACGACCGTTGTAAACTCGAAACCGATTTTATCTCTTGTTAAAGTGAAAAATAAAATATCGGCGACCGGCATATGCTCGCTTACGGTTAAAGCAACCGATCCCGATGTCGGACAAATCGATTCCATAAAAGTGCTCAAGGCTCCTGCCAATTATCGCTTCAACGATTCGTTATTCATCTGGGCCGTTCCTGCCGGATATTTGGGTACGGATTCCATAAAGAACGACACCGTCATATTCCGGGCTTTCGACAACGGCGTGCCGATAAAAGACGATACGTTAAAGGTGTTCCTTGAAATAAGCAAAATTGCGAATAGCGATTCAAATAAAGTCGCACCCCGCGTCATGTTGCCGCTTTCCAATAAAACAGTTAACAAAGGCGATTCCGTACTGCTGTCGGTCGGTATCAATACCGATGCGGTTCCCGCGCCGTTGTATTCCTGGTATCATGCGGGAATTTTACTCATGAGCGGCACCCAAACCTTTTGGAAAAAAACCAGTATTGCAAGCATCGATTCCGGTTTGTATTATGTGATCATTCAAAATTCCGCCGGGCGCGATTCATCCGGGGCAATTATAACGGTGAATATTCCCAAATATTCGGTTAGCTATAATGGAAATGGCAATACAAATGGAACCGTTCCCATTGATACAATCAGATACGAATCAGGCGCTATGGTGGCAGTGCAAAGTAATGGTAGCCTAGCGAAAACTGGATTTACATTTATTGGCTGGAATACAATTGCGGATGGAAGTGGGACAACATATACTGCATCTGGAACTTTTGCTATGGGATCAACAAATATTAACCTATATGCCAAATGGTTAATAGATTCATTTACAATCCAGTTCAATAGCAATGGCGGGAGTACCGTCGATAATCAAAAGGTGATTTACAATACAATCGCCACTTCGCCGACAATACCTATAAAAATTGGCAATATATTTGCGGGTTGGTTTTCAGATGCGGCATTGACCATTCAATTCAATTTTTCCACTCCTATTATAGCACCAATCATTCTTTATGCGAAATGGATACCTTCTTTTTCCGTCACTTATAATGGTAACGGAAACATTGGAGGATCTGTTCCGGTTGACAATAACGCATATATTAACGGTGAAACGATATCGGTACTTGATAATAGTGGGTCCTTAGTGCGAACGGGGTATACTTTTACGGGTTGGAATACTAATTCCACGGGTACTGGAACAGATCGTATACCCGGATCTACATTTCAAATGGCTTCTGTAAATGTAATTCTCTATGCCAAATGGTCACCAAACACTTACACTGTTACCTTTGATGGGCAAGGCGCAACTGTCGCGCCAAATCCCACAATTAAAAGCGTAACATCACCTGCCACAACAATCGGTTCGCTGCCAACGGCACCAACCAAAATAGGGTTTGTCTTTGATGGATGGTGGACTGGAACAAACGGACATGGAACATCATTTACCGCGAATACAATTGTAACCGGCAACATTCCTGTATATGCTAAGTGGAGTGTTAAAGATATTGATGGGAATGTTTACGATACTGTCAGAATTGGCAACCAAACATGGATGATACAAAATTTTAGAGCAACAAGATATAACGACAGCACTGTAATACCAAAAGTTACAGACAATGCGACATGGGCTGCTCTTAGCACGCCAGGCTATTGTTATTATGGAAACTCGGCCAATACCGATAGCATTAATAAATTCGGAGCGCTTTATAATTGGTATGCCATAAACACAGGTAAGCTTGCTCCTGCAGGATGGCATATTCCAACAATAGCGGAATGGGATACATTGCAAAATTATTTGATTGCTAATGGCTATAATTGGGATGGAACAACAACGGGCGATAAGATAGCAAAATCTTTGGCAGCAAAAACAGACTGGGCAACATCTGCGACACCTGGAGCAATAGGCACTGATTTGACGACAAACAATAGAAGCGGTTTTTCGGCCCTTCCTGGTGGCTATCGTGATGATGGTGGAAGTTTTGGAGGCAATGGTGGTACCGGTAGTTGGTGGAGTGCAACGGAAATGGATGCAACTTTTGCGAGCTATCGTTACCTCTATTCCAGCATGGATGGTTTTTATGGTTCCGGTATGCTCAAGGTGAGTGGCTCATCAGTGCTGTTAGTTAGAAATAAATGACCATTGTTTATCCGACAACTTTTTTTCTCTTTGGATTTGGCCTATTGATTTATTTGAACTGCTTTTAAGTGATTGAGATCTGTACCCAAACTTGGACAAAAACCTTTGGCGGAACCGGAGATGAAAACGGTTATTCCGTTCAACAAACAACCGACGGCGGATATGCAATCTGCGGAAATAATGCGACGAATGTCATATTGATAAGAACGGATTCAAGCGGGAATATTAATTAATAATACAAAATTGCTTTGAGAAGCCTGATCACCTTCTCCCCTCTCCCATTAATGGGCGAAGTGCCCTAGTGGTAAGAGGGGAAGGGGTGAAGGTCACGTTATATTATTTGCTCAATACTAATCTGTCTGATCCGGTCAAACCATTTCCAAGAACTTTGACAATAAAGGACCCTGCTCCAATTTTAGAAAAGTCAATTGCATTCAAACCTGCTTTATAATTCCCGTTGAATGTGCGAACCATTGCACCATTCACATTGTAAATGGATACAGTATATGTTCCTGCCATTGGTGCGACGAAGCCAGAAGTTGAAATTTTGATTGCTCCAGTGGAGATGCGGGATTCAATGTTCGCTGTCGGTTTAACGGATGAAGCACCTTTTGTAGTTGCAATAAGTTGCGTAATATTATAATTGCCGGTCACCGTAGTACCGGCAGCAATTGTAGTAGGATTGGTATTATTTATAAAGGAAATCGATTTCAAGCTATCAAGTCTGAATGTTGAACCGGTTTTGGCGAATTGGATAGGAAATGTTGTCGAATTAAGCGGCAAAGTTGCTGCTTGAGGCAATGGATGTCCATTAAGATAAGGTGATTGCCACATCGAGGTGTCTAAGTTTACAATTATTGTCAAACGAATGGAAAATCCATCCTTATTATCATTAGTGTAGGCAATTTTTATACTATCCGCATTAGAAAAATCTACTAACGGTTTTCCATAAATTGAAATCCATGTATTATTCCATGCACCCGGTTTCATTGTCCAACTTGCCGCAATCGAATCTCCGGAAACACGTGGCAATAATGTACACGTGGCATTTCCAACATCTGCAGTCCAGGTCACATTATCGGACGATAACAAATTGATAGTTCCAGCCGAAGAATTTAAACTGAAACTAACGGTTAACGCGGAAACGAAAATAGCCAGAGACGTGAATCTTTTCAACATGGTGCCCCCTTGAAGAAATGATAAATACGGTGATTGTCTATACAAGTCAAATTTAATGATATAAAACTGCTTTTTGCTAAATCCCGTGTCAAATTAAAATGCATTTTTAATGTGATTTAACAATTACGTATAAATTATAGACTCTAAAAGCCTATAACACTTTAATCACTTCACCCCTTGAATCCGTATTATTTTGGAAGTATATAGTACATTGTTGTTATTGCAAGGAGTTTTATAATGATTAAAGAAAAAGACCAAGTCATTGAAATGATACGCGCATTGCCGGACGAATCCACGGTAGACGACATCATGGAGGAATTGCATTTTCGCATTCAAGTCGATCGAAGCACGAAGGAACTCGACGAAGGAAAAGGAATTCCTCACGAAATAGTCCGAGATAGGCTTTCAAAATGGCTCGGAAAATAATTTGGTCACCTCATGCAGCCCAATGTCTTGAAGAAATCTGCACCTATATTGAACGCGATTCGCAACACTATGCAATGATTTTTGCACGTCGAGTACTTGACGTTATTGAAACAACTTCAGAATTCCCTGAAATAGGCAGAATTGTCCCTGAGTACAATATCCCTACTTTACGGGAAAAGATCCTCGGAAATTACCGCATCGTATACCGCATAAAAGAAAATGCTCTCGAAATTGTCATTATTGTTCATGGTTCGCGGCTGTTAAAGCTGTAAGGTTTTTCCCTTTTCTTCATCAAGCATTTTGAGATAATAGAGCGCACGTTTATTTGAGCTTTGCAGGCGGAGCGCTTGACGTAATGCGGTTTGTGCATCCGAAGGCCTATTCAAATTCATATAGACAACCGCAAGATTGACCGTAAGCTCGGGATCGGGCGACAGTTCGGTTGCCCGCAATGCATGAGGCAGCGCAAGGTCGAACAATTCCATTTGCGTGTATAGCGTGGTAATTTCGGTTTGCAACGCCGCACTCGAAGAATCGACAGCCGATGCCTGTAAATAGGCTTTCTCCGCCTCCTGTAAATTTCCCAGACGACGAAACCACCGGGCCTTATTTAAGCTTATCGTCATAACCCCTTCTGCCGCCTGGGCCCTAATCATTTTGAACGTGGTATCGCCGCTCACGCGCGCCAAAGCGGAATCGGCAAGGGCCAAGGCATGGGAAAAATCCTGTTTGACAAACGCTATTTCCGATTTCATCCCAAAGGATGCAGCCTCGCCGGATCTAACCACCTCGGCAAGCGAAAAATGAGAGCCTTGATCGATAAACGGCAAGACCGAAACCCGCCGTTTTTCCAATTCTTCCATATTCGCAAGCCACATCCGGTCTGCAGGCAAAGCAAGGTTTCGCGGCGCCGTGAATTCTATTATCGGGCGGTCGTCGGTCATTGTCCCGACGCCATCGACATATGCCGCAAGCGCGCGCTCATCCATGACGAAACATGAAAGCAACCGGGCCGGTTCGGCCAGCGAAATCGTTGCCATATCCTTTGCAACACCTTCCTGTGCCATTTTCATTTTTAGCGCATCGATATTCAAATGCAATGAATCCATTGTTCCTATCAAAATCCCTTCGGTGCCTAAAAACCACAAAGACGCATGCGGAAACACCGACGTAAAGCTATGAATGAGCATGCGATATTCTTTGGGAGATAAAACATGCAGCGGCGCCCATTGCGCCATGACACCGTGTTGTGAAAGCCGCTTTTTGCATAGTGCGTAAAAATCGGCGGAATACAAATTCGTGGCCGATGACAAATACGGATGCATGGGTTCGAGGGTAATGACGTCGTACATCCGCTTCGAACGAAGCAAATGGTTCCTTCCGTCTTCACAAAGAATATGGATTTTTAAATTCCGTTCGAGGTTATTGTTGACATCGGCAAATACATTTACGGACGAAATGACCGCTCTGGAAATTTCGGCACAATCTACCCACAATACATTCTCATGCAGCCCGACGGCTCCGCAGGTGGTGCCGGTGCCAAGACAAATAACGAGCGCGGTATCCGGATGCTGTGCCAAAAGAACCGGCAAATGCCCCATCAGATGCATGTATTCGTATCGGTACGTGCCCGCGGCATTGAATCCGTCTATATTAAGAATTCGCTCGCGGTCCGTTTTCAATACCGCAACGCTTACAGCCCGGTCTTCTTTATACGAAACCACACGAATAGGACGCTGGGCCATGCGAACGGCGCTGCTGAAGCCTACCATTGGAAATTTGTTTGCAAATAATAACAATACGACAAGCAACAATGCGATTACCGCAACTGTCGGAATAAATAATTTAGACCGGGCGATTTTGTTTCGACCGAATACGAAAAATCCTGCGCAAAAATTCCCCAGGGCGATAACGACAAACGAGGCTTGTGTACCCACGCTCGGCACAAAGAGAAAGGTAACCGTAAGCGCCCCAAGTATCGAAGCGGCGGTATTGACAAAAAGCAGCAACCCGATTGATTTTCCCGAATCTTTGAACGACCCGATTGCATAACCCATGGACAATGGAAACGTGGCCCCCATACACAATGCGGGCGGAAAAACCATTCCTAAACAAACCGCATAGCGCACAATCACCCAATTAAACCAGGTATGCGAAAGCGCGGTTTCGATATGATGAATCAACGGATCGATATGCTGCAAAAGCAAGGGCGTTATGCAGGCGAATATCCCGATGAACATTTGAAAAGCGGATATCCATATGCGACCGTTTGTCGTTTTTTTGCCGATTGCCGTTGCAATCATCGCGCCGCAGGCAAGCCCTGCAAGGACCACGCTGAGCATGGCCGTAAACGCATAGGTCGTGCTTGTCAGAAAATAAACAAGGGATCGCGCCCACAGCACTTCGAAAGCCATGGTGCAAAATCCCGTACAGGCAAGAACAAATGCGAAAACGCGCATCCTCCCGTCATCGAAGGTCTTGGGGGTTTTAATTTCCAATTCCAAATCGGGGTCCGGGTTTTGCGGAAGATTTTGTTTAAATGCAAATAAAAGTATCGTCGCGATGACGATGTTGATTGATGCGGCCGCAAACAGTGAAAGGGAAATTCCCAGGCCCGACAACAATACGAAGCCGGTGGACACGGCACCCAAAACAGCGCCGAACGTATTGACGGAATAAATGAGCCCGATTGCTTTGGCATTACCGGAATTTCGAGTCAATATGCCGCGGCTCACAAGCGGGAATGTCGCGCCCATACAAGCGGTGGGTACCGAAAGCATCAATACCGATGCGGTTATTTTTACTATTTCGGTAAGCGGCGCGGGGACAAGGGTCAAAAACGAGGGGGAAGAAAAAACCTGCTGCGCTACACCGATTATAGGCCATGAACATGCGCCGAAAAGACCGATTGCAACTTCACAAAACGCAAAAGCCTTAAGCGGATTGGCGATGCGGTCGGCCAGGCGGCCGCCGAAAAACGAACCCAGCGCCATGCCGCCCATATATGCCGCAAGGACGATTGCCCATGCGACACTGGTGGTGCCAAGAACGAATCCGAACATTCTTGTCCATAAAACTTCATAGACAAGCGCGCAAAACCCGGATAAAAAATAAAGAATAAACAGTAATTGCCCGGATTTCCCGTCCTTCAAAATCGGCCTCGCTCCTCATACAGACGGCAAGTTTCGGTATTGCCGTTGATTTTATCTGACGGTGACGAACTTCCCGGTTTCCACACAAGCGTTCCCCGCCATTAACTTTGCATAGTAAACTCCGGCGGGTTTATCGTTCCAGGTATATCGCACGGTATGGGCGCCAACGCCGCAATCGCCGGCAACAACCCCAACGGCCCAAGTGCGGCCCAAAGAATTGACCAAGAATATCGAAACCGGTGCCGCCTGTGGCAAGTAATAAGAAAAGTAAACCGTTTTTTGCCGTACCGCGGCGTTAAATGTTACCGCTTTTTGACCTTGTTGCAGGGCAACTCGGGTGGAAACGGGATAATCGCCGACAATAATACCGACGCCGGATTTGTCTATGGAAAGCGTATTGGCAAAGGATATCATGTATTCCGACGTGTCGCCGGTGTTCACCGCTATGGTTGCGTTTACGCTTGCGCCCTGTTTTGTAACGGCCACTTTTTGCGATCCCAGTTTTTTAACGAACATCCGGTCGAACTGCAACGGAGAATCGAATTTCACGAACAAACGCTGGCCGCTTGTTGCCGGGTCTTTGCGATAATCGATGGTACCGCACGAAAGCGGATTCATGAGCGGACCTGCGATAAGAGAATCCATTTTATACTGCGCACCGGTGGGTAAAGACGGCTTGAGCCAGATTTTCTTTGCATTGATATCGATGGCAAAACCCATGATGCCGTATAGCGATGCGAAGCAAGCGGGCGGATTCATATACCGGTTTATGCCCCAGTCGGTCCCTGCGCCGTTGATGTCGAATTTGCACGGCACATTATACACGCGCTTGTATTTACTGAACGTGTTGTTCCAGAACGCATGCAGGGCGCGCATGGAAATGTCGGGACTGTTGTGTCCGAACCCGACGCACAAATCGCCCGCAGGATACGCGCTATAGGTGACGCAGGTAGTGTTGAAATACGTTCCCTGCGGATTGCCGCCGGAGCAATTGACATTCGGATATGCCTGCATCAACGCGTAACAGGGCGGGTTGCGCTGGTCAAGACAGGCGTCGTTTATCATCCGCAACTGGCTTTCGATCCTGCTTTCGGGATGCAGCGGCCCCAGCCCGCATACATCGGCACCCCATTGGCCAAAAAGCGATCCGTCCCAAATCGCCTGGCCGTTGGCCGAGGTATTGGTCGAGCCCGTATAATACCCTTTCTTTCCGCTGGAGCTTGCTCTGGTAGAATCCCAAAACCCGCTGCCGTTATTTTTCTCGAAACTTGCCGAACTCGTATTGAAATACCCTGCAAACTTTGCGGAATCGGCCGGTTTGCCAAGCGCCGAAGCGGCACTCGCCGCAGCCTTGAGCGCGCCCAGATAAATTTCGTTGTCGAATTCCTTGGACGGTATGTTCCAGGCAGTGCCCGCGTTGTCGTAGGTGGTCATATTGTTATCGTCGGTCAACCCATCGTTGTTGTTGTCTTCGCCGCGAATGCCGGAAACGGCAAGGGCGATATTGTTATACCGCGCGGTGAGCTGGGCCGTGTTTCCGGTCCATTGATAATTACGATAAACCTCGAGTATGAATTTCTGCCCGACGTCCGCGCGCACGCCGTCGCCGAAATTATACGTATGCCCGAACAGGCCGTTTGTTTGCTGGGCCGTGGTGGCCATTCGTTCGACCTGCGACCATTCCGCATCCGGCGCAAAGACCGGCAAGGCAAACGATGCATGATACGCCTGGTCGTTCGTACCGTAAATGCCGCTGCTCATGGATTCGGCCATACCGTAGGTGTTCGGCGTGACCCAATCGGTCATGGAATTATACACATGCAGGCAATTGATTGCCAAATCTTTGAGCCAGTCCGGAAGATTTGAATTAAGGATTTTATTGTGCCAATTGTCGACTTTTGCTTTGAGAACGATCGCGCTGTCCCTGCCGTAAGCGGCGAGGACCTGCGCATCGGTGAAGAAATTGCGGTAATAGCCGTTATTGACATTTGTCCATGCGACGCTGAAGGTAACGGTTGCACTCGAATTGGGGGCAACAACGACGCGCTTTGCCAGTATCCCTGCGGCATTGTTTGCAAGCAACCCGTCCTGGGTGAAATCGGAGGCCGCGTTTCCGCAGGTGATCGTGTCCGCATCATTGGTTTTTGCCGTATCGACCATGACGCAAACCGTATTGCTTTTCATGCCGATGACTTTTGTCCCGTTTTTTATCACCGTCGCATTTGCTCCGTTGGAAAGCGCGAATGCGACCGTGTCGGCTGCGGTACCCGTATTGGTAACGGTGAATATGAAAAACGCAAGCGGCAAGGAAGAGTTCTTATTGTCTCCCGTGCAAATAGGAGAAAAGCATTCCATACCGACGTTGTCTATCATGCCGGTTTGCGCGTATTGCATTTTGACCGTGGGCCAATAACCGGTAAACGTGGTGGTCATCGATCCCGCATTTTGTAAATTGGCCGAAAATACCGTTGCCCCCCTTTTTTCGAAAACCATGCACAGCGGTGCTGCGCCTGCATCGGCGGCAACGCGGATCCAGGTCTGATTGTACTTGCCGTCGGGCAGGAAATTAAAGTTTCCCCCGCCGATGCCGCCGATAGGCATGCCGAGCACGTAATTGCCGTTTGAATTGGTATTTCCCGCTTCAGATCCCGGGCAGGTAAAGCCATAACCTATGCCATAGAAACAGAGCAATGCAAAAAGGGCATTGACTATAACATAGTTTGCCGTACGTTTCATCATAATATGAATCCTCTCAAAGAGAATATGTTTGTTTCAAAACAAACTTCTTATTACTAAGTAATTTATAAAAATGATCACTTTATTGCCTTTTTAACCCTCACCCCTTAACCCCCTCACCCCTTTTCCCCTCTCCCATTAATGGGAGAGGGGAAAAGGGGTGAGGGAAATTAAGTATAATCTGAATTGTTCTTTTACTCGGAATCCGTCATTTATCGAGTATCAATTTCCGCATAATGCATTTTCCGGCGGCTTGAAGTTTGACAAAGTATATTCCGGGAGCACGATCCGCACAGTGCAGCCGGTACGATGTCCCGTATCCGCTCATCGAGGACACGGTTTTGCCGGTAGCGGAAATAAGGTCTATCGAAAAATGTCCCGATGCGGGAAGGGATACGTCGACCTCCGGTCCGTATACCGTCAAATGGGGCGACGAAAATCGTTCGCTTCGGGTAAACCGTGAATCCGGTATGGTTTTCACGGAAAAAGTCTCAACCGACGGCGCCTGATTCGCACTATACATGGTCAAGGAATAGGAATATTTTTTTGAAATCTGGCCGTCGGCGGTGAACACCAATACTTGTGTCGATTGGTTCGCTATGGTGCCCGAATAGCTTTTTGCGCAACCCGCGTCGATATTGATTTTAGATTCCGCGCTTCCGCTTATCGCCGTTGTATTGAGCTGTACCGTATACGCTCGCTGGGCCGAGTTTTCCATGTTCAAAATCATCACGCAGATCTTGCCCGTATCTTTACAGCCATAGGCCCTTACATTGGCAAGATTCGAAGTTCCTGCCGCGTAAGTACCCGAGAAATTCTTGGCAATGAGTTGCATGTGATAATATGACGACCGTGGCGTCATGTTTGTACCGTCCAGGAAACTGAGGTCCGTGCTGTTGCGGCTGCCGTTGCTTTCGAACATGCTCCAGGTATTCATAAAATTTGCGCCATAGGCCATGCCGATGCCGAATACTTCGGCAAAAAACTGGCCGTTCAGGTAGGAATGGACGCCGTATCCGTCCGGGTTATTGGGACTGGGATTCGCATAGGTTATGTTGAATTCCGTGAGTCCCCAGCCAAGGGCATTGGCACCGGTCCGGTTGTTTTTCGTATTTGCATTTGACAATAAAGCCTTCAACGTGACCGCGCTGCTCCGAATGCCGGCCGCAGCGGTGTTTACCACCTGATCGCGACTGTAGGAACTGCCGAACGGATAGGTATGGAACGATGCGCCGTCGACATAATAATTGCCGTTATTATCCTTGCCGCATACATCCTGGTCCCCGCCGAACAGCGAATTGTAATACGGTGCGTCGAGCCATGCGCAATCCGCAACATAAATTTTAATGGTCGGGTCAACCGCCTTCATGGCAGTGGCAAACGATTTGATATATGCCGCGACATTGGCGGCGCCGGGGCTTGCATTCAAATCCGGCTCGTTGCCGATTGACCAATACGTAATGTGGACATTCGAGGTTTTATTAAAATAGGTGACCAGGTTTGCCGCTTGCTGGGCATTGCCGTATCTGGATACCTGCATGATGGGTTCTGCGCCCATTTTCTTGATTCTTGTCACCCAATCCATGAGCGTCGCATTGCTCGGCATACCGTTGTCGTAGCCTGCCCCGCCGATGCGAATCGATTGCACGCCGCAATCGGTAACCAGCTGCCAAATCTTGTCGTTTGGATTCATCCACACATTCTGTCCCACCAGAAGGGGACTAATGGTTTGTGCGAACGAGGCGGAAACCATGGCGGCGAACAGTGCCGCAACCAAACGACCCGATAGTGACAATTGCATACCGTACCTCTTGTATTATAAAAATAGATGAACTCGATATATACCGACGTTTTACAATAACCGGCCGGACGTTGCAACGGTATACGGACCGTATTGATTTACTTATGCAAGGCGACGAACCGCTGTTGCAGCACCGTTTTTTCACCCGCCACCCGGACAATGTACAAACCGGAAGGAATCGCGTCGTTTGCAATATCGAGACGCGAACCGTTCACGGTTTTCCGATAAACGGTTTTACCCCGCATGTCGATAATTTCGGTTGTAAACTTTTGATCCGACGGCAATTCTATCGCAAGAGCGCCGGTTTTGTGCGCGATTATCATAGTACGGTCCATCTTTTCCCGGGCCGGGGTAAACGGAAGCGCCGAAACGATACCCTTGGGATCCAGTTTAAGCGAACTGATCATGTCCGCATCGAGCGTGCAATAACTTATGGTCGTTTTACGCGCCTGGTCGAAAAGCCAGTTTTTCGCATCCGTCGCCGACGGCTTTGCGCCGCCGTTCCAATAGCTCAGTATGCTGTTGAAGCCGGAAGTCTTCGGGCAATTATACGGCGCATTCTGGGAGTTGAATTTCTTTTCGCACCACCAGGAATAACCGATATTATTTGTCGTCAAGAAATCGGTCGACTGGATGTTGCGCGAATACGGCGGGCCTTGTTCGCCGGTTTCGCCATGCCATATCGGGATATCGTATTTGGTGCGCGACGCACACGGGTCCCACGAAGTTCCATTCGCCGAACCTTTCATGCCGTCGCAACTGATGATGGGCGGATATTCGTGATGTGCAATGCACAGGTGTTTGTCCCAATTGATGGGTTCGAGTATCGAAATGTCGCGCGCCCACCATTGCCCTTCGACAAACATTATTCCGACGGTGTCTATGGTCCGTATCGTATCGGTCAATTCGACGTAAATCTTCCGCAGCAGATTTCCGTTGAATCCCAAACTCGTGACCAGCGGCTCGTTGAGCAAATCGTAGCCGATTATGCTCGGACGGGTTTTATAACGGTCCGCGATTTTAAACCATATGTCTTTGGTCCGCGGCCAATACGTTGCCGTATCGGTCCACAATGTTGCTTTGCCCGTAGCGTCGACGTCGGAAATGTTTTGGGCGTTCTGGCTGCCGGGCGCGCAATGCAGGTCCCAGATGATTCCGAGCTGCCAACGATCGCACCAGGTAACCAGACTGTCGAGAATGCGCCATCCTTCGGGATAATATTTATACGGCGGGGCCGAAGGTTGACTGTCGCGTGCCTGTAAAACGCCGGCGGCAATGGGAATACGAATGGCATTCATTCCCCAACCTTTGCAGGCCTTTACATCGGCTTCGTTGAAAAAATTCCAATGATATAAAAGCCAAAACGAATCCGCCGCTGCCGGACCGATCAGGTCGCTGATCGCTTTTTCTATTTTGCGCGGGCTGTCGTATTGGCCGCTTCCCCACATATACCCTTCGGGTTCGAGCCACCCCCCGATTCCGACACCTTTGAGAATGGTGACTTGCTTCCGGGTCGCTCTGTCGACGATGTTTTGGCCCGAGGTGGTGTAGTACGAGAATACGGCGCCGAAACTGCCGCACAGCAGTACGAAAACAATACCCATTACGCCCATTTTCGCGCGCGATACGCGTGAGCGGTCTTTTTGTTTACTCATGTCGAATCCCCTTTTTTTCATAAACGCATCTCCCAAATATTTTATTATAACGTTTAATAACCCACTCTTGCGCGCGCGCCGTTATTTCGCCGTTTCCGCATTCCGCACGATCGGCCCGATTCTCATTTGTTGCGTTGCCGTTTTCAGCACCACGAATTTTACGCCGGTGCTGACACTATGTTATCGGATAAAATCGACCGATTGATTTTTATCGTTTCCTTGGCTTCTAACGACATAATTGCCGCACGATCTTTTGCCTGCGGCCGGCATATTTACAATCGCGCCGTTAAGCGCGAAAACGGTGGATGTGCGATCGCCGGCCGGGGATAAGGCCTTTGCCGCCGCGGGCCTGGTTTGTTGCCTGGAAAATGAATATGCGTTCGAGACCGTGCTTTGCAGCTGATAACTGTTTTTGATGTAATTCATCACGAATATGCCGGGTGTCGTCATGCTCGAATTTCCCCAGGGCCCCGTCGAACCGGCGGTGGAATTGAATGCGGACGCTGTCTCACCGTTGGTTTCCACGGCCCAGTTGGTGCATCCGATGGAATTGGAATCAAGGAAATGCCACCACTTGCGCGTTTCCGACGAGTCGAACGCGCCGCTGCCGCTTGCTTCGCAAGAACCGTATTCGGTGACGAACAGCGCAATGCCGTTCTTCAATGCCGTGGCCACGTTAGGACCCATGGATGCAAATTTGTGAGTGGCTGCGTAAAAGTGGAATGAATACGCGATATTCGTCGAACTGGTAATGGGGCTGGCCGCCGCCTGCTCCGGGTGTTGGTCCCATTGCGGGTCTCCGCAGATGATGATGTTGTCCGGGTCGATAGTGCGGATAGCGGCGATGACCGTCTCGTGATATGCCTTGATGGTTGCCCAGGTTTCACTCACCGGTTCGTTCCATGTCTCGTACATCACGTTGGGGGTATTGCCGTAGGACGTGGCCATGCTCTTCATGAAGTTGGAGCATGCGTTTGCATCGGCACCGCCCATGGAATGCCAATCGATGATCGCGTAAATGCCGTTGGCAATGCATGCGTCAACCACGGTCCTCAGGGGTGTTGTCTGGGACGAAACGCTGCCCGGAAGAATTGGGATACGCAGAACCGTGCATTTCCAATCGTTGACAAGATGGCTAACTGCGGATGCATTGTAAAACATTAAACCCTGATTGTTCCAGCTATACATCGACATACCGTGCAAAGCTATCGGAATACCGTTTTTGTCCACAATATGATTACCGACTACTTTAAGCTGCCCATGCTGTTGGACAACGGTTTGTTGCGCAAAACTTTGAAACAAAAAGCAGGCACTAACAAATACGAATACCCAAAATTTGGGAATGCCGTTCCATGCAAAATGACGATTTGAGTTCATTGTATGCATTACAACCCCCTTATTTAAAGCGCTTAAGCAATTATTTCATATACTATATCAGTATATTCCCCACAACAATAAACATACGGCAGAAAAGCTAATTTTTCAGGATTAAACGCTTCGGTCTCAGGATTCCGTGGAACCCATGTTCCACAGTCTAATTCCGTCCATTCCCTATGGTGAAACAGGGTTTTTGCATGCAACCGAAATCAGTATATCCAGCAGTTCTTCATAAGTTCCGCCCGTTGCTTTAAAGGATAAGGGGAGCAAGGAATCCACGGTCATTTTGGGCAACGTATTGATTTCTAGGACATAGGGGACATTGTCCGTATCGACGATGATGTCCGATGTAGAAGCTCCCCGGCATCCGAGAATCCGGTGACATTTGAGAGCCAAAGCGTTGATTTTTTCAGACAATACCGCGTCAATGGAACACGGCACGATTTTTTCAGCGCCATTGCTTCCGAACTTCGCCGAATGGCTGAAATAATTGGTCTTTACAAGATTGATCTTTACAGGAGGAAGAACAGCGACGGTACCATCCGGCATTTCCAAAACCGAAACCGCGAATTCACTGCCTTTGATTCCTTTTTCCACCAGTACGTCCGGCGAATACTGCACGTATTCCGTGATTTTTGTTCCCAATCCCGCCCCGCAATCCACACGGGTCATAAGCCGGGAGGATCCGGAATGGGGGCACTTGACAAACATGGGATAATCGAATCTTTCGGCAAGAAATTGCCAGGTGATTTCAGGGTGAGTATTTCCTGTAATATAATACGGAGGGGTTTTGATCCCGTTTTGTTCAAATAGGATTTTCGAAGCGATTTTGTTCATTCCGGTAGCGCTTGAGTAAACGCCGGAACCGGTATACGGTATCAGATTTGAATCCAAGAATCCCTGTAACAGACCGTCTTCGCCAAATGCCCCATGTATGGCAAGGAAAGCGACATCGCAATTTTCCCAAACCGGTGCAGACGAATAGGGCTTAAACGGTCCGGAAAATGATTTGTATTTGTCGGGTGATAAAAATTCTTCCGTTTGCGGGACTACATCATCGATGTCGCAATAATAAAATTCCAGGTCCATGGTAACGACAACGGCGCGAACACCATATCGTTTACGGTCGAGATGCGTCAGCACGTCCATTGCCGAAAGCAATGAAATGTCGTGCTCGGCCGACGGCCCGCCCATAACTACATTGATCCTGATCGGCATTATCGGCCACCCGTCCCGTTCGTTTTATTACCTTCCGACAAGGATCTCCGCGGAGGCCCTGGTCTTTTGGCCAAAAACAGTCACGATGTAACTACCGCTGCGAACCCTCGAGCCCGCATCGTTTTTTCCATCCCATACGATCTGCATCGCACCGACTTGCGTTGCAAGAGTCCTCACCAGCCTGCCGGAAACATCATGGATTTCGGCCGCGACGGGGGTTTCTCCTTTTGCAATATAGAGGTCCGCAACGGACCCGATGCCGCCGGTGCACAGGGCCACTCTGATCATACCGTGCTTCATTAAATTTGAATTTTCGATTTGCGCCGGTCCCACTGCGGTTTTTGATGCGTCGACAAGGCCTTTTCCGGCGCCGCTTGCGGCGGCCATAAGCGTGGTGATATCGGCTGCCGAATATCCGTAACCGGTAATAAATTTGTCTACTATGGGTTGATACCAATTGCCGAATTTTTTCGCCCGTATTTTCATTGTCGAAACATAATCGACCGCTCCGGGAAACGTACCCATGGCTATCGAGTATAAATCGTTGCCGTTATCGATGGCGCCCGACCAGTCGCCTTCCCTGCCGCCCCATAACGAATCGACAATGCATAATTGCATTTTAGCGGGATAGGCGGCCGGAATATTACCGACGACATAGTCGCAGGAATTCACCGCAACCAATTTTGCCGGTCCGCCCACTGGGTCTCCGGCCGGTTCCTCTCCCTGATGCCCGAAATCCACGGCGCCCTTCATGTTTTTTTGGCACATGGTGACGCCGCTATACGAATGAATACGGTCGTGTCCCTTATTGACCGCTATGTTTACAAATATGTCGGCGCCGTCTAGGCATGAGGATGCGGGAAACGAGTAGCCCCCGGATGCCGCGGGAAACTGCAGCGTCGTGCCGCCGGCTCCGCTGTACACGACACCGGCCGGGATTTGTTTGCCCGCACCGGTATAGCTACTGTAGATTTCCGACGGGTTCGGATTCATGTCGAATATCGTAATATTCGACGAAACGATTCCTTTACCGATAAGCACTTCGCATATTTTGGCGACAATCGGCACGCAGGGATGATCGTTTGCAAAAGCATTCACCTTGATTGCGGCTTTTGCGGTTGCCCAGGTTTTTGTCGAGGGAATTTTGAAAATGGTCGCCCAAGCGTCCGCGATGCTCGTCTTATTGGCAAGCGCGCAAGCGAGTTTATCGATATTGTCCTTTACAACAGAATAAACGACGCCGGTGGTCGTATTGGTTGCATTGTTGAACGAATCGAAACCGGGATAATTGCTGCTGCGCAGCATCGCCTGATCGGTGATATAGGCGACGCGAAGATTTTCGATATCCTGGTTGATCGGCGTAGTATTAAGCGGGATGGTTTTGGCACTAATGGTCGCGGCTGCGGCCTTTTTTGCCTGCGGTCCCAATACCGCCAGCGATGCCGCACCTAAAGCCGATGCTTTTAAAAAATTTCTCCTGCTTCCGGACATTTTTTCCGCCATGGCAAATTCCCCCCTTTAATAGCAATGCGATATAGTACCTGTTACGGCTTAATTTTCGATTGATAATACGTGAGAAAAACATTTGCATCGCGCTGGGCAACGGCGGTCGAATCGTAATTGCTCAATTGCGATTCTATGTAGAAATTCTTCATACAGCAAAAAGTATACAGCCCGCCGCCGACGGTGGAACCGACGGCAACGGTTTGCGAAAAAGAACCGATTGGAACGACTGAACTTTTTAACTGCGAATTTACCCTTGCATTAAATTCGGTAATCGCGTTTGCCGAAGTCCCATAGTCCATGACGAATATTTTCGCCTTATTGTTTTGCCCTGTCGCCAGTTTCGTGCAAATACCCGCCTTCAGAACGCTGTTTCCATTGCACGCGCCGCAATACGAAACGTTTCCGCCATTGACAAAATTGATCATCGTGCTGTCCACAAAATATGCAGTAGTATCCAACGGTGCCCACCCCGCGATTTGCGTGGTAATCGCCAAATCAGAAAGCGTAACCGTTGGGGTATTTCCGGCTGTGGTGGATGGTCCGCAGGCATAAAAAAACACGCTCAAGAACAAGCACACGAAAGCAAAACCAGAGCAGACTTTTTTCCCTCCCATGGATTTCATCCCCTTTTTTAATAAAACTCAGATTTTTTTTGCTTCAAATTCAACAATAAGCACCAATATAATCCAAAATTTTCAAAAAGAATATCCTATTTTTTCCTAATTACGCCATACATATAAGCTATTACTTACAACACAATGATTTGTATAGATATTTAATTACTTATTATTAATGATTAACCCAAATACGTTGAGCCTTGTTTTTTGTAATCTCATCTTCAATTATAACAACAAAAGCTCCCAGAGGCAATGCTTTAATATTTACCATAAGCGGCAGGAAATTGCCGCTGGTCGCAAAAAACAGGACTTGCCATACAGGGCGTACGGAAGACAGGGGCGTTTGCGCAACGCCCCTTAAACCAAAATTGTAGTCGTCTTATATTATGGATTTACCCCGGAGCCGTACAAACCGGCAGGAAGCTGCGTGCCGTCGGCTTTAAGACCAAAACCATAGGCGTATCGGGGTGTTGTTCCTACGCCGTTTTTAGTTGGTTCCGAATTTGCGTTTGCCGGCCAAGCCATTCCAAGCTTACCGGTAAACTTGTAGTTTCCATACAATACTTCCGCAATGCCGCCTCCTTCGGTGCCGGGCAACCAGGCAGCCACGATGGCATCTGCAGTCATAATTGCCGAGATATCCATCGGACGTCCGGTAATCATCACGCAAACGACCGGTTTGCCGGACGCTTTTGCCTGAGTCACCAGGTTGGCTTCGGGAATCGACATGGTGTGCGGCACGGTTCCATCGACAATGTCTCCGGCGGTTTCGGCATAGGGCTGTTCTCCGATGCAAACAACCGCTACGTCTCCGGTAATGCCGTTACCGTCGGCGCTGTAGGAAATGTTGCCGGTGCCGCCGATGCTCTCAAATCCTTGCCTGATAGTAGTTCCGGGCATTGAATTTCCCGTTAACCCTTGCCATCCGAGAGTCCAACCGCCGCATTGCATTCCGATGTCCTGCGCGTGCGGGCCGACAAGAGTGATTTTTGCGGTTTTTGAAAGCGGTAATAATCCCGTGGTCGTTTTGAGCAGAACAAGGGATTTGCGCACCGCTTCGCGGGCAATATCGCGATGAGCTTGACTTCCAACAAGAGCGGTCACGGCCGAATTGGTGGAAAGCGGCTGATGAAAAAGGTCCATTTTATATTTTAATCGTATTACGCGTGCCGCAGCATCTTTGATACGGGCGGCATCGGTTCCGCCGCTGTTCAACATATCGGTGGCAACGGATCCGACCGAAGGTTTGCCGTTCTGACCGGCATCCGAATTCGCGCCGAGCATCGGCACATCGAGTCCTGCTTGAAAAGCAAGTTTCGTGTCGTTGCCGAATTGATAGGTGGCGCTCCAGTCTGAATTTACATATCCGTCGAACCCTTGACTTGTTTTCAACCAGTCGGTGAGTAATGCTTTATTTTGAGTGCAATTGGTTCCGTTCCAGGTTGAATAGGAAGACATAACGGATGCGGCGCCGGCTTTAATTGCGGCAGCGTATCCGGGCAAATGAATGGACTCCAGCGTCGCCTCGTCGCCGGTAGTGGCTCCGGGGTTCAGGCCTTGCGTCGACCCGCCGTCACCGGCAAAATGCTTTACGCATGCGGCATAGGCGAGAGGATTGGAAAGGTCGGTTGTTTGCGAACCGAGCACTGCTGCCCTTGCCATTGCCTGGGTCAGGACCGGGGAACCTGAAAATCCTTCGTAAACTCTTCCCCATCTGTAATCCTGCGGAACCGCGATGCACGGGCCATACCCCAGAAGGATACCGCAACCCCTGCTTTCGATACCGGCAACTCGATAGCATTTCTGGACAACGGTAGTGTCCCACGTACATCCGAGCCCGATGTTATGAGGATAAACCGTGGCACCTTTGCATTTTCCATAGCCGTGAATAACGTCCCATTCCGTTAGTATGGGGCTCTTTAGGCCGGAACCGATGTTTCTGAAATTGTCGTTGAACGCCGCCCATTGTGCGGCTGTTCCCGATCCGGTAGGCGATCCGCTGCTCGGACCGTCGGTGCCGCCGCCGAACACGGTTCCGAGAAATTTCCCGGTGATGTCGCCGCTCGACGGACAATCGATCTGTATCAGTTGGCCTGCGATCTCGGCATTGGACATTTTGGCAAGCAATGCGGACACTTCGGATTCGATATCAATTTTCGTCAGGGTAACGGTCCCGATATCATCGGTATAGGATTGGATCGCGACCTTGACCGGAGTATACCCTGTTTTACCGATGCGAACAGTATCGACCACCGCAAGTTTTTTCGCCAGCAATACACCGTTTGCGCTCGCCCCATTAGTCGCCAACGAACCGACCCCGGCTTTTCCGGTGTTGATGTAGGTTTGGTACGACACCGTTCCATTGCCGGTAATTTTCATCAGGTATACGGATTTGGGCAATTTGGAAGAAACCGCTTCGACGGAGTATTTTCCTTTATCAAGAACCGTCGAAAATGAAGTCACTTTATTTCCCAAAACGTCGAATACTTCGATTGCAAGGGGACCATGAGCGATCATCCCGATGGATCCGGGCGATTTGGGGGCGCCGATGATGCCGGTTGTCGGTCCAAAAGCTCCGGTAGAGCCGGAAATGTCCCAAGACAACCGCTTTCCAAGACTCGTGTACGATGCGGTAGCACCTTCAAGAGGCTGGCCGCCGGTTTTGACAATTCCCGACACCGTAAAATCGCCGCTTTGCCCAAAAGCAACCGACGATACCGCGACGACCGCTAAAATCAACTTTAAAGATTTTTTCATCGTAAGACTCCTTTAATCCTTGAATTCAACCGATACCGCCTCACACAACTTGACGATACCAAATAATATAACATCGATTGCCTGTTTTCTCATAACCAATGGCCGTACCGATTCGCTTTCCGTGGAACGTTTGTTCCACAATGCATTAATAGGTCAGACCGAATCCCAATGGGAAAAGAGGGGTTCCGCCTGAACCGGTCGCATCTCCCATGTTGCCGTCGTTGATCGGAATCTGGGACAGCGTCGACGGCCAGGTATGGTTCAATTTGCCGCTGGGATGCACGTCGCCGTACAGAATATCGCCGTATCCCGCTCCTTCCGGACTGCCGAGCCACGCGCAGACGACCGCCTTCGCCTGATTTATATATTGCGTCACGACAACCGGCCCATCGACAAACAATACAAGGACAACCGGTTTGCCCGACGCAGATGCTTTACCCATGAGATCGCTGATTTTTCCGTATTGAGAATCGGTAAGCTGCAATTGCGAATCGGTCTTGGTATATTCCGCAGCCGGATTGATTCCGACGCAAACGACGACAGTGCTTGCGTCGCCGGGAATATTGCTGCCGTCGGCGGAATAGGTGACGGTATTGCCGTTACCCTGTTGCTGAAGCGATTGAAACAGGGTTGTTCCGGCCGGTTTTTGCGCACCTTCGGCACCTTGCCATCCAAGAGTCCAACCGCCGCATTGCAATCCGACATCATTGCCCCACATACCGATGACGGCTATTTTCTGATTCCCTTTTTTAAGCGGCAGCGTATTGTTATCGTTTTTCAAAACCACCATGGACGCTGCCACGCATTGCCGTGCGACCTGCTTGTGCAAATCGGAATGGAAATATTGATCGTATCCGGCAAGGGCGTGATAATTCTCCAAAAGCCCTTTCCTGATAATTATGCGTAAAATCCTTCTGCAGGCATCGTTGATGCGATCGATAGAAATCGCGCCGCTGGCGTTTCCTGCAGTGATGTCGCTTTCGGTTTGCGCGCCGATTCCCGGTGCCATGGGATTATCGAGTCCGGCATTGATGGTGGCATTGACACAAGATTGTCTGTCGGAACCGCCCTGAAACGTATGCGCTTGCCAATCACCAATGGTAAAGCCGTCGAAACCCTGTTGCGTTTTTAGCCAGTCCGTGAGAAGCGGTTTATTGGCATGACTGCCGATGCCGTTCCAACTCGAAAACGACGGCATAATGCATCCGACCTCGGCTTCGATTGCGGCAACATAGGGCGGCAAATGAATGGCTCTCAGAACCGCATCGGTCCCTACCGTATTCCCCGCGTTCGTTCCTCCCTGAGTGCCGCCGTCACCGGCAAAATGCTTTGCGGTCGCAACGATCGAGGTATTCAGTGACAAGTCTCTTCCTTGCATTCCGAGTATTAAATGGCGTCCGACCCGTGCGCAATTGTCCGGAGTTTCGCCCGGCCCTTCGTAAATTCTTCCCCAATGTTCGTTTCGGCAAACCGCGACGCATGGCGCAAAGGCCCAATAAACTCCCCTGCTCGCGCTTTCGAGCGCCGTCACGCGTCCGGCTTTCTGAATAAGCAGCGTGTCCTGAATGCATCCCATTGCTTGATTATGAGGAAACATGGTTCCTTCGACGGAACCGCCGCCGATATACCCGTGCACGCAATCGTATCCCGATATCGAGGGAATTTTCATTCCCGTTGCCATGCGGGCGTTGTTCCAATTGTTAAAGCCGTTCCCGTCCGGGGCCACTCCTGCGTTGTAAATACCTGTGCCGGATTTATACGGATTTGCGGGGTCCGGATTGTCTTCGGTCATCAATACGACTTTGTTGGCAAGAGTCAATTTGTTCATAACGGAATCGATGCGCGCCTCGATGTCGTATTTGACAAGGGTCACGTTCCCGACATTTTCGGTTCCGGTGCTCACGGGTATGTACACCGCCTTATACCCGGTTTTTCCCACCCTCAGCGTATCGGTGACTGCGGCGGCTTTGGCAAGGGAAATCGCCGGCGATACTGTTCCCGGATTTCCTGCGGATACCGATTTGCCGCCGGCAGCGGAAAGCCCGACAACCTTGCGGACAACGGTTTCATTGTCCGATTTGATTTTAACAAAGTAAACGTTGCCGCCGAATGCGCGGTTTCCCGGCACTTTGACGTCGACAACGTAATTCCCTTTTTCAAGGTTTCGATTCAAAGCCGAAGCAACATGCTTTCCGACCATGTCGAACAAATCGATTGTCACCAATTTGCGTTCGGAAAGCGAAAACCCAAGTTTGGCACCCGAAACAGTGACATCGCGAAATACGCCGTTTGGGCCACCTGCGGTCATTTCACTTTTTTGAAGGGCGGTAGCGACGCCGAAATTTCCATTTGCATCGGAAAAAGCATAATTTAGTCGTTTATCCGGATTGGTATAGGTTATCATCGCGTTTTTAAGGGCTTGCCCTTGGGCATTAATCACATGACCGGAGTTGGTGATCTGACCGATTTGTCCAAATGCAGCGGAAGCCGAAACGGCGAGTATGCCGAAAATGACGGCTGTGGTGTTTTTTTGCATAAAGCCCCCCAGGGTTTTATATGGTTTTAATATAATAATATAAAGCGCGATTTCTTTTTCTCAGGATAAAATACATGGTAAACAATAATACCGTGGAATTGCGGTTCCACGGTATTATTGTTTACCTTTCCTGAGTTTTGGACATATTTCGTATCGATAATATCGCAAAACGCGCTCGCATTTCATTGCAACCCAAGTGGACATTCCGTTCTTAATTATACTGAGAAACACCTATTTAGTCAAGATATTGGTCTTTACAATGGCATTTTCGCCATTATGACGAAGTTGAATAAAATAAACGCCGTCGCAGATGTTCCGCAAATACGAGGAGGTTTGATCGACCGCTTAGACGAAAGATGCAGTTCGCCCTATTGAAATGACAACAATTTCAGACAAAAAAACGACAGGTATTGTCGCAACAATGCAACAGGATACCTGTCGACGGAAATCGAACCCTATCGGTTCGATACGATAAATGTGCGGGAAATTGCTTTTGGGTAATGGTTAAGATCGTCGCTTTCCGTGAGGGTCAGGATATAAACCCCATTACCGAAATTGCTTGTTGCGCAAATAAAATCGCCTTGAAGCGGATAGGATGATAATTTTCCGCTTTTCCACATCAGCCGGCCGGCGGAATTGTAAATCGAGGCCAGGACATTCCCCTGTTCCAAACTTCCGCCATAGCGGATTTTCAAGAGATTGTGAGTTTGAAAGATCGACAGATTTTGCCGAGATTTCGGGTTTTGCTGCGTAAAATTGATATCGGTAGCGGGTAAGGTATCGGGAATCCCGTAATTGTGGGCTCCGAAAGTTACGGGAAAAGCGGTACCCGCATCATTTTTGTAAGCGAGTTGTTTTGCGATACGGTTGATGAGTTGACAGGAGTCTATGTTTGCCGATCCTTTTGCGCTGCCCTGAATCCAGATAGCGGTTTGCGCAGGATGGTCGATTATGTTGTTCCTCATTGTAATGGTCTCAAGATCACTCCCCACAAGCACGCCGTAAAATTGCGCATCTTTGATGGTGTTGTTGGAAATGACCGTATTGACCAGTTTTCCGCCCGGCGAACCATTGACGCATATGCCTGAAGGATTGCGGGAGTTGCCCGCCCGAACGATTACGTTGCCGGTGATCACGGATGAATCCAGGTTGCTGCCGTCGGAGCCGTAGATGCCGATAAATAAACCCGCTTCTTTCACATCGTCGAGAAGCAGGTTGTTTTCGGCGCGAACGTTTTTGCCGCCGGCAATACGCAGGCCGTTGGCCCACCACATCGCAACCGTCGTGTTGTTTCGTAAAACGGCGCCGTTTACTTCCTGAGAGTACGAGACAGAGTACACGGTGACGCCGTCGTCGCCGCATCCGCGCGTAAAGTTATTCTGTGCGAGAAGGTTGGTTCCTGTCCCGCCGCCGCCGGTGCCGTTGTTCATATTGAGACCGTCGCCCCAGCAAATCGACGAACGGCTGTTTTGCAGCGTGACGTTCGTGCCGCAACACCAGAACCCGGCCCAGCATCCGTGAATGGCCCAAACGCGGTCGATCACATAATTCGAACCGTTCGTATTGACACCGCCCATACCCTGGTCGCGTTGCACAGTCACTGCGTCGACGCAAAGATCCTGAAAACTGCACGAATTCGACTGAATCTGACCCATTGTAAAGTATAACGTGGTATACCACATTCCTGCGCCGGCTATGGTAACGCCATTGGGACTCCAATTTGTCATGTAGTATGTACCGGCAGGAATCCAAACGATCTTGCCCTGCGATTTAGCGGCGTTGCAACACGAATTGAACGCGTTGTTGACATTTGCGGTTCCGGTCCCGGTCGCGCCGTAATCCGCAACGGAAAGCGAGTTCGCGGGTCGGGCTTTTGGCGAAGTCGATTCGAGATCGATGCAGTCGATATAGTAAAACGATGCGGTGTTTGTCGCGTCTTTCTTGAGCATGATGGTATCGCCGACCTTAAGCGCCTGGCCGGTAATGAATGTGCGCGATTCATCGTAAAACACATGCGGACCGCCGGTTGAAGGATCCTGGCTCATGCCGTTGTTATTGCCGTTGTTACCTTCGTAAACCCAGGTTTGCCTCGACGTCAGGGGTATGGCCTGGCGCAAAACGCCGTTGACATACAGATCGAGCGTCGCGTCGATGCCGCCGCCGGCGGGCGCGTCGGGGATACACTCACGGATATTGATCGTGTTGTCGCTGTCGACCGGATTGACCCACGATACCGACTGTCCGGTTGCGGTGAGCTGGACAAACGCCCTGCCCGACGCCTCGAGTTCCGGGCTCGAAACGGCATTGGCGGGTATGGTTTGCAACTTGCGAACAGTCGCCCCGCCGCCCAGCGTTCCCGACTCTCCTTCCATAATTGTAAACGGGGTCGTCGCGCCCACGGTATTTTGCGCCGCCATGGCCCCTCCTGCTAAGACGCATGCGGTCAAAAGTATGAAAAGCCCCCGGTTCATTCCGCAAATCCGATGCGTGATCATAATTATTCCCCTTCCACAACATATATCAATGTATCAATAATTTCCTCGTGAATATTCCTTGCGCACTATTGACAGTTAACAAATACAGTCCGCTTCCCGCCATTTTTTTAGTAACGGCAAAGTTTGAAATGCCTTTTCCTGAAAAAGCGGCGACTATTCTGCCTTGCGCCGTCGTTACCGTCACCCGGTAATTTCCGGCCAGA
The DNA here is from genome assembly GCA_037447435.1 of Fibrobacteria bacterium. Taxonomy (GTDB): domain Bacteria; phylum Fibrobacterota; class Chitinivibrionia; order Chitinivibrionales; family FEN-1185; genus FEN-1185. Next base: position 37,261 of record JBBIGR010000026.1, on the reverse strand, counting down.
GAAATCATGACCATGCCCGATGCGTATCGTACCTTATCGGACATATGTGCCGCTCCATTCTCCATGAGGCGACCGGGAAAAGGAGCCTGAACGGTTGCAGTTGCAACGCTCATGACGCCGAAGGAATCCATTGCGAAATTTTTAAAACCGATGTTCAAGGCCGGCGAACCGGGTTTGACCTGATAATTGCCTTTTGGGCCGTACCCCGGCCAGGTCTGGTTGACATCGACAAACATCGGGTCGCCTGCTGCCGAATGCATATCCAGCCCTGCGCTATGCCATCGGGTCCAGGTAACGCTGCCTGCTTCGGTAGATACGCTTCCCGCACCCGACGAGACCAGATTTGAATCGATCAATCTGACATGTTTGGCAATGGTGTCGGCAACAAGGTTCGGGTCGCTGATCGGGGAAAAAAAGTTACACCAATAGGTCTGACCGCTGGTAAAAATATTGCGCGTCATGTAATCGTTGGAGCCCCACCACACGCCGGTTATCGTTGTATTGGCACCATTGGCAAGTATATTATTATACTAGGTATTATGTCTGCTCCATTGCATTTTGAGACCGCTCCCTAAAAGCAGATTGTTGAACATAAGGTAATTCGACGATTGATCGTCGAGATCGAGGCCGAAAAGTCCTTGCCGGACTTCCCATCTGTTATTATGAATGACCGTTGTTTTCCAAGCATCGAGCTGCGTTGCGGCCGTATCATCCTTAAAGTCAAGATTGCGGTCCCGTCCCCACGAATTGAACGGACCGTGGTCCTCGGTTTCCAAAACGGAATTATAAATCCAGTTATAGGCAATTTCATGTCCGCCGAAACGCCCGGTGTTTATATTGACCGCTGCGCGAGGACAATCGTGAATGGTGTTGTGCAATACCGTATCGCATTCGGTAATCCCCAGGTTCACGCCCGACGTTTGTTTTTCGAACCGTCCCAGATGGTTCATCATGTTGTTTTCGACCCTGATAAATGCCGGATAATCCTGCGTGAGCGGCCCAGGGGTCTTGTCGGTACAGTTTATTGCCGGAGACCAATTCGCCGCGCAGCGCACGGCGCTTTGCAGACCGATCAAATTGACGCATGAAGCGCCGTTGTCGACGAAATTGTTATTGAACACGATATTAAACTTGTTATAGCCGCTCATAAAAATGCCGTTGCCGCCGATTTGATCGAACAAGCAGCTCTCGATGCGGATATGGTCCGTATTTTCCATGTACACGCAACCGCTCCGGGCAATATGCCAATCGCTTCTCAAAATCGGCTCATACGTCTTGCTGAACAAGGTGCGATACGTATGGGTAAATGTCAGGTTCTTAAAGGTTACGTACGACGCTTTGGCTGTTGCCGTTCCAACGATCCTGATAAGTTCGTCCTGCGATGCAAGTTCGATTTTTGCGGTTTTCAGATTAGTTCCCGCGGGCGGGTAAAAATAAAGCTGCCCTGTTGCTTTTCGATAATACCATTCTTTCGGGGCGTCCAATTCTTCGAAGATATTTTCGACCATGCGGTAAGTCGGATGCATGGTATTGCCGTTGTTATTATCACCGGCCCATTGCATGGTCAACGTATTGTCGCTGTTTTTGCCGGTTATGGTATACGACTCGCTCCCCCATTGATTCGGATGCAGGGCACGGATATATCCAGGTCCCTCGGCAGGGCTCTTCCACGTCGCGACCCTTGCGGTACTGAAACAATTCGCATCATAGCCGTCCAAAATAACCTTAGTCGAATCAAAATTCGGATATCGCGCCATTATCATTCGTTTGCCGTTAAGAAAAAGCTGGTCGATTTTAAGATTGGGTGTAATGGTAGTTACCATGATCTGCCCGGATGAAACCGTCCACGACACCGTATCCGGTACCCTGATTCCTCCGCTGATAACGGGATTTTCTCCGGGGTATCCGGCATAAACGATTGGCGCTTGCGCGGTTCCCGAATTGGCGGGGCCAATCACAACCGGTGCGGTCAAATAATAGGTTCCTTCCCTAAAGTAAATCATCACCGGAGTGTTTCCGGCTTTAAGCTGGTCGGCTTTATCGCGCGCTGCGGCAATTGTCGCAAGCGGCGAACCGATAGCCCCGCTTGCCGCATCGTTTCCCGTTGGCGAAACATATACTTCCGCAGCAAAGGAGACGGTTGCGAATAAAACGGTAAATAACTCGGCAAAAACCAGAATACTTGAGCGCATAAACTCTCCTTCAATCCATACTATAGTGAATACTTTTGAAAATCAATGATATATTACAAATTATGAGGGAAATAAATCCCCTGACCCATCATGAGGTAATGTAAGGTTTGAGGGAAGGAAACGCCAGAAAACAAATTAAAGGAATTAATTTTACGATATATTTATATATAGTGATGCAAAGGCGGGCCAAAGCGATTTTGAACGGTTTGCCGCAAAACGCGATACTGTGCGGCCGAGGGGGTTATTGGGCCTTGAAAACCTTTAAATATCTGATCTCTTCACCCAATGTCAACCTGCATACATAGGTCCCCGGCGGAAGTTTTTTCCCGTTAACTCCCTCCAGGTAAATCGTCCCTGCTTGCACAAAAGAAGCCTTGTAACTATTTTGACCGCGTGTCGAAAAAACGGAAACGTCCGTTTGGGCGGGAATATTGACTAAAGCAATACGATTGTTTCCGACGCCCGTTCTTTGCATTGCACGAACGGCCTTTATCGTATTTCCGGGCACACAGTTTGAAAAGCCGTGTTCGACATAAGTTGATTTTGTCGAAACCCCGGTTGCGCCCCAAAACACCATATAGCCTGCCTGACTTTTTTGAACTTTTATTGCCGTAAGGACCTTCGCGGCATTCGGATGAACGTTCAACGCATCGATGTTATGATGATTCGTTTCGGTCATGACATTCTGTTTGTTCCATTTTGCAAGGTCTTTGACAAGGTAGCAGAAATTCTGATCGTTCGAAGGAATATCGGTGTAATAATCCGGTACGACAAAGGCTTTGGATTCCGTAGCGTCCGCATAGGTTAATGTCACTTGTATCGAAGATGTTCCTTCGGAGCTGGTAAAAAAAAGAAACATCTTGGAATAATTTGTTTGCGGGACCGAAAACGTGAACTCTCCGGAACCCACGACAAAATGCGTTTGATTGTTTTTTCCATCGCTGTTGGAATAGTTCAGCATGACTTCAGGATGATTTGTGTCTGCGGCAATTTTCCCGCTGTCGGGCAGCGCATGAGGGTTTTTGTCGCCTTTAAAAAGCGATGCTGCCATTGTCAGGTATCCGTCGGATGCGCCGCCTCCGTCAACGCCGTTTATCCAGGTGACAAGACTTCCGTTAGTCAAAGTCGTGATCGACCGCGTATTGAGAATGGAACTCACGTTTACCTGAATTACGTCGGCAAAAACGCCGCAATGCAAACTTAATACCGCAAAAGCGGCAACAAACAGACTTGCAAATTGATTTTTCATGAATTATACCCCCGCCTGATAATATAGCCGAAATTTCTTTTAAATCCCCAAAAAATTCCGAGTTTTTGACAACACTTAAACGTGTAATTTTGATTTCCAAGAAATTTTCAATGATAGACTGGGTTCGGCTCGACAACATTTTTTGCAGAGAATAGTACTTTGATTACTCTTTGTGCTTGCTAATTAATGGAACGGCCGGGAAACAACATAAGACATGCGCCTGGCGATGCCATCGGGCCCGACATATTTGACAATGTACACTCCGCGAGACAGGCTGGCTAATTGCTTTATGGTATTGTTTTCGACGTTGAAGCGCACAACCGCTCCGCTTGCCGAATAAACCGTCACCTCATGACACTGAGACGCATTTTCAAAAACCGTGGCAGGGGTGAGAATGAGGGGGTTTTTACGGTCGATCGTTCCCACGGGCAACCCCGGCAGGTTATTCAAAATAATTGTGTCCCGCGCCACCGGCTGGCTATTGACATATCCTATCGCATACAGGACATTATACTTGACATTGGCGGCATTCCATTCAAACCTTGTATTGCCGAGTTCGCCGCCGGTGCGTGCCCGTTTGCCAAAAGACGTTTTCCCGTAATCGTTGAACAGCTCTACGCTGTCGCAATTGCTGTACGCCCAAATGTTTTTTGCGCCGGCTGCCGTCCAGCGATTCAGCCACGTATGCGATACGATATAAACCATGGGCGCAGTTTTTCCGCTTGTTTGAAAACTCTTGTAAAAATAGAAGGCGTCTTTGGGCTTTCTATCATGGGTAAAGAGCCCTTTCTGATTCATATAATTGATCGTATTTGAATTTGGACCGATCACACGGTCCTGCCGTGGTGAGGCGAAATCAAAGCTTATCCAAACGCAGTGGCCGGGATACGCGGCAGCGACACTTTCGCCTTTCGAAACTTTATATTCCAGCAACCGGCACTGATATTCCTGGCTCCAGTCAAGCAAAACGCCGGTTTCTTTATGAGTGGATATGTCGGCATCGGCACCATATTCACCGATGAGACTCGACGGATTGTAGGAGGTATAGACACCGCTGTACCAACCGGTCCAGTCCTGCGGAGAATACACATCCACGATCGCCTGATTCGAAGCATAGCGCCAGTTGCAACCGGTTGTAACGCGCGTGCTGTCTAAAAGATGTGCCTGGGCATTGAGCGCGCTTATAACCTGGTTTGAATACGACTCGGTAAGCGGATCATTATTTTTTCCCACATCCTGGTCCGATTCGTTGCCCATTCCCCATACGATCACACTCGGATGATTGTAATTCTGCCGTATCATTTCGGTAAGCTGCGAAAGCACGTTTGCTTTAAATCCCGGGTTTGTAGAAATGCATACGGTCATGGGTATTTCCAGCCACACCATGATGCCGAGGGAATCACATGCCCTCATGACTGAAGGATCGGCCGGATAGTGTGCGTGGCGAAGGAAATTGAATCCTCCGGACTTGATAAGTGCAATATCGTACACGTTTTGTTCCTTGGTAAGCGCGTAACCGAACCCGGCGCGGTCCTGATGCCTGTTGATTCCCCGCAGAAAAAGGTTCTGGCCGTTGAGCGTGAAAGCAGTTTTGTTTTTAAGCTGATACCACCTGAAACCGAGTTTGTTTTCCACACGATCGGTCTCGATGGTATTAACAATTGCAATAGACCGAACCGTGTAAAGATACGGGTCCGATGGCGACCAAAGATGCGGGCTCGTTATGCTGGGGCTCGTCTGGACAAACGATACCGTTTGCCCCGCGGCAACGCTCTGGGTGGATTCGATGACGGTGACCTCGGTACCTAAAGCGTCAAGAACCTGCGTGCGTACGGTAACCGTCTGGGGCGTGCCGTCGTAATTCCTTATTTCGGACCGTACCTTTACATTAGATGATGCGGCCGAGACGTTCGGCGTTGATTGGAATGTTGCCTCGATTTTAACCTTATCCGTAAGTATCAACGATACATTGCGATAAATCCCGCCGTATACCCCGTAATCTATACTCGTCGGATAGTTGCCGAACGGTACGAACATCCACGGTGCAATTGTCGGATCGTTGGCATTGCTCACTTTAACGGCAAGGATATTATCCTGCCCGAATTTAACCGACGATGTAATATCATAGGTAAACGCAGTATACCCGCCCCGGTGTTGGCCGATGCTGTCTCCGTTAACCCATACCGTTGCAACGAGTGACGCGCCTTCAAATTCGATAAATACTTTTTTTGCGCTATTTGCGGCATCAAGGGTGAATTTCGTACGGTACCAAGTTGGGCCGCGGTACTGACTCGGGCCCTTGAACATATCGTTATTAATGCCGTCTATTCCCCCGTTAAAATCGTGCGGGAGTTTTACATTTGCCCAGGACGCGTCGTTAAATGTTGCAGACTGCGCCGAAGCTATATCCTGTTTTATGAATTTCCAGGTAAGGCTGTCTATTGAAATCTTTTCACGTGCCTGCACGGTTCCAAAAAACAAAAATGGAATGATTGCTGCCACAAAGAATAAAAAAAAATGCTGCTTTGGTCCTGTCATGAATTTTTCCTTAGTTTGCCTTAGTTTCGTGAAAAACTGCCTTTATCGAGTGACTCGAAATTCACAAACAAAATAATTCTCATGCGAATTATTCTCCCTACCATTACCGTGCCGCTGATTGTTTTCGTGGAACCTTTGTTCCACAGATACAATGAGTTCTTTCACATATCATGATGATTTTTTGCCTGTTTGAGCGTATACTATAAGGAAAGTGGCCAAACCAAGCTTGTTTTTATTCCACAAAAAGGCTATGGGCAAAAAAATAACGGTTATTCGTCCTGGGAGACAACCATGACAGACATTTTCGAATACCTGGAATACCAGGATTATCTCCGGGATCATTATAAAGACAGCAAAAACAATCAGCGTTTTTTTTCGTTCCGGTATATTTCTCTTAAAACCGGGCTTGATGCGAGTTTTTATGTAAAAGTTTTAAACAAGCAGAAGCACATTTCGGAAGCAGCGGTTCCCAAACTTATCGAATTCCTGAAGCTAAACAAACGTGAAGGCGAATATTTTGCGGCGCTTGTCCGCTTCAACAAGGCAAAACGGCCGGAGCAGGAGCGGCTGTATTTCGAAAAACTTTTAGCGTTGCGAAATCCGGTTTCGAAAACTCTAGACAAAGACAATTATGAATATTTCTCCTCCTGGCATAATGTTGCGGTGTGGGAAGCGATAAAAGTAATTTCGTTTAAAGGTGATTTTTCCGATTTGGCGGCACGAATGCTTCCGCCCATTACTCCGGCGCAGGCAAAAAATTCGGTGAAACTTTTGGAAAAGCTCGGCATGGTAGTCCGGGAAAAAGACGGGATATATCGTGCCACGGATCAATTCGTTTCTTCCGACGGCGTGACGCGCGCCATGGCAGTCAGGGCCTTCCAACGGGAAATGAGTCAGCTCGCCGCGTCGGCAATCGAACGGATACCCAAAGAGGAACGCGATATTTCCACGCTGACCCTCAGTACCTCGGCCGCTTGCCTTGTGGCTATTCGGGAAAGATTGACGGAAGTCCGGCACGAAATTATGGAAATGGTGAAAAAGGACGGCGATGCCGAGGAAGTATATCAATTGAACTTCCAGGTATTTCCTTTAACATGTAATAAAAAAACGGGCGGGGGGGGCCGATGATACTTGTCTTTCGGCCTAAAACAGTACTAACGGTATTAATCGCATTCCTGTTATCTTGCGGAATAACTCAGACAACCGGCGGCGGCGGTACGGAAACGGTCAATACGTATGCCGTATTGTCCAACGGCACGCCGGCAAGCGGTGCCGTGGTCCGAATCATCGATGAGAACGGCTGGTTCGATAGTTTGCAATTTGGAACATCCGCGGTTATCGAAAGCACCGTAGCGGATAAAGACGGCCGTTTCGCTCTGAGAAAACACGACAATTACGCCACGGTCAACGTGCAAATAGACTATGCGGACCAAGGCTATTTCGCCTCTGGCAAGACAAGGGCAAAACTCGAAAACGATACTCTGCGGCTCGACCAATATGCCTCGTACGCCGGATCATTCCACGAAGGTGCTTCGTCATTTTCCAGCCTGTTTCTTGCCGGATCCGCCTACCGGGCTGCATTGGCCGCAAACGGGTCTTTTAATTTCAGTAAAGTCGCCCCGGGACCGTACGCATTGCTCGGAATCGACAAGTCATCATCTTCACCTGCAATAACCACCTGCGGCGGTATAACCCTGGAATCCGGCATTGTCAAAACAGATACCGCGCTGAATGGCGCCGCCGACAGAATGCTTTTAGACAATTTTGAAACCAATGTCGGCCCCACGTCGCTTGGAACGATATTCCCCGGTAAAGCACACTGGTATGCGGTTACGGAATCGGGAACATTGTCATGGGATAACACAATCAATGCCTGGACCTGGGCGTTGCATTCGGCAACGAATCCGCCGCCGCTGTCGTGCCAATCCTCTATCGCGGTGACTGCGGGCATTGGGGCCGCGGGAGCGGGAATGGCAATGGAGTTCAGCGTCGTTTTGGACAGCAATTGCAATTCGGCGCCTTACGCGACGGCAGGCATTTCATTCCGTCCTTTTGTCAATACCGGCATCGATTTGTCGGCAATGCAAAGTTTTTCTCTTAAAGTCCGGGGAAATGGGGTAATCTGGGTGCGATTCGAATCCAAAGTTTTGGACAGTATTTCAAGAAGTATTTCCGATTATACGATCCCCATAACCCTGACTTCATCGTGGCAAAACTTGCAAATACCCATAGACTCCTTACGGGTTTTACCGGCGTTGCAGACGGCATCACAATACCCGTGGTCGACGGAATCGAAAAACATCATCGATGTTGAATTCGAATTTTCCCGGTTTACCAATGCAATCGGCGATACGCTCCATTTGTATCTGGACGATTTTTACCTTAACGGTGTCGGCCTCGACGTATTGAAACAATAAAAAAACCTCGGTATAGTACCGAGGTTTTAGACGGATTTGAGCGCTTGACTGTAGCGCCAAAGCGAACGGTCCGTAACACCCTATCGGTCCAATACAAAAGTCTTTACAATACTGTTTTTCCCCTCGACCGCACATGCGACATAACTGCCTGCCGATACGGGCCTTCCATACGAGTTTGTACCGTGCCAGGCCGCGACATTATTGACAACAGGAATATTGGCAACGATTTTCCCGCACATATCGTAAACCGTTACGACGCTCGACCGTGCAGGCAAGACAAGCGATTTATGAGTGCCGAACGATAAAACCGTTTTATTAAAACCTTGCATTTCCCAGTCGGCGTTTTTTATCGCAAGTGCGGCCGTGGGTTGTGTCGGTCGGGTTGCGGTCAATGCGATTTGCTTTTTCAGCATTTTACCGCCGTCTCCGGTCAGGCGCAAATAATAATCGGATGAGCATACGGTCCCGTCTTCCTGGCTCAACCCGATAAAGTTCGATCCGGTCGGAATCATGCTGGCATCTTCCGCGGTTTTGCAGATTTGATGCCCTTCGTTGAACTCGTCGTACATCGAGATGTAAATGCCCTGGGAACCCGCCCGGATGGCGTTATAAAATTCTCGCCACATAAAATCGCCGTGCGCGCGTTGCTTTAATGAATTGTCGCCCGGCAAAACGCACGGCTGATAATCGACGCCGTTCGCATTGCATTCTGCAATATCGGGCAAAAAGTAGTTGGTATAAATTCCGTCCGAACCGGCCACGTCCCCGACGGCGCCGATTAACCAAGGAGAAATCATATTGAGGCTGTGCAACATGGGGAGAAAGTCGGTTCTTGTGCGCCATTCGCGCGGCGTCCCGCCGATCACGTAGCAACCCTGGTTTTTTAGCCACGTCACGATATCAATGCAGGCGGCGGCGGTTTGCGGATGACCTGCGTCGTTATAAGCAAGCCCCCACACGCAAACCACCGGTTTGTCGTTCTGCTTGGCATACATGGACGATGCGGTCAGTTTCGACATCTTATTTGTCCAGTCGGTCTTTATATCGGCTTGCATGGTCGTCCAGCCGGTTATGTCGTACATGATGTAAAACTTTACCCCATAGGCTTCCGCAGCTATTCTCACTTTGTTTGCCATCGAATCCCGCGTGGGTCCTTCGCCGCCGAACGGGTTGAACCGTTGCAATGCGGCACAGTCTATCCCATATTGATGCATCCAGAAGAAATGGAGATTAACCGTAGACTGATCGTATGAGGAAAAAAGTTTCGCCGGCTGTCCATTACCGAGATTTGCATACCCCGTCTGATAGCTCTTTGTGTATTCCCGCATGTCGGGCCATGATTTTATTCCCTGATTGGTCGGCGACGGAGCAGCCCCCCAATTCTGGGTATAATGCCACCACCCGTTTATGGGAGCGCCGTCTCCCTGACAGGCAAACCAGCCCTGATACCCGACGGTAATCTTGCCCACGACATCACCGGGACCGCTTGCAGCCCACGCGGATGCAAAAAAGCATAGTGATATGACGCCGACGACCGCGATTTTCCTGATTGTTTTACAAGCGCTGTGTACCATACTAAGCTCCTTTGTCCGAATGGTTGTCTATTGAATAAAATTTATCACAAAATTCGCTATTTTCATATTGTCGCATAGCTAAAGGCGATTTGGCAACTAATACTAACGTAATACCGGGCATTACTTTTAAAAACGTTTCTTTGCCGTTGATATTAACCGATAAAAAGTAAACTCTTGCTGCGGTTTTATAAGTCGAAAGGTCTAAATCGTGCCGGCCTTTTTCAAGAAATCCCTCAAACAAAGGGCCAATTGCCCTACCCAGCAAATTGATTCGAGTCACCCGAACGAACGACACCTTGTTTTCTATACTAAGCCGTAAAACGTTATTGTCGATGCACGGTATTGCACGAATGTGTTTGTTGACAGGAGCTACTTTCGTATTTTTAAGACTACCCCTGGTCCCGATGGCCGGTTTCACGTCGGATTTTTTTACAAAATCTTCTACCGTAATTTGCTGTGCCACTCCCGAAATATTGAAAAAAAGGATTATTAAAAGCTTCACAAAGCTGTTCGCATTCATACTGTAATTATCCCATGCATAGGATGCAAAAACCCCAGATCTTTTTATAAAATTGAACGCAAATTCCGGTAAAAGACTTTACCGTTTAATTTAGCTAATTTAAGGGGATTATATAAAATTAAACGAGACTGGATTTGTTCATTGAGCGATTTTCCTTCGAAGCAAAAGCAAAACGGCAAGCAAAGGTTTAGAAATAATACGAAAGCCTCGCCATATAGTACCAATCCTGGGTTCGCGGCACCATATCGGTATATTCACCGAAGCAGTACTTGTTTCTTTGTCAATATTCCGTTCCGATAGATATTTGCCACATAAACACCGTGAGCGTACCGCTGTAAGAGCGTTACCGAATTAATTTCATCACGATCCGAAAGTATCGTGCGTACGTTTTTTCCCAACAAGTCGAATATTCTGATCGAATACGGAAGATTCGGTTTAAATGCAGGCATGGAAACAATACCCGACTTCGCCACTGCCGACGAACCCGTCACAAACACGCTTGTTTTACGATTGTCAATTGCCAGTACATGAACGCCGCCCGACATTGCCGTTAAACTGAACACAATGGTCGAATCGGTATTTGCATTGAGATGCAACACACGCGTGTCTACCAGTGCCCCGTCGCTGAGCAGTTTGACCGTATCATTACCCGCTTCATCGCCGAAATTCCATAATGTCGCAGTGACGCGGAACTGGGAAGTTGGGTCGATTGTCGAGGTATCGGTCGACAGTGACGCGCACGCGAACTCCGGTACGACAAGTGCAGTGGACAGGTTTATCGTATTCTCTTCGCCCCAATAGCAATAAACTTGTTTTTCTTCCGGCACCCAGACAAAGCAAGAAGGCCATTCGTATTTGCCGCCATACCAAGAAGCACCGGCTTTATCTCTTACCTTATGCCAATCCCCCCAATAATAGGGAAAGCCGGGTATGGTTTGAAACGCCTTTACTTTCCAGGGTTGTTTTCCATCGAGCATTATTTCCTGCGGAATTGCTTTTTCATAACGCATACCGTCTTTAAAGCCCATAACCCGGATATTGCTGTCGAGTGCCATAGCGCAGCTTGTTGCCGAATTCAGGCATTCTTCCATCCAGAGGTTTTTTAATTGTAACGGATTATTTGCGGCGTTTCCGTATAAATCGGCACATTCGATTTTCGTGTAATTCACTTCGTCGTTCGACAATTTAATCATCGTGCTGCCGCCATGCCCGACATCGCCTTCGAGAATACTGAGAAACCGGTAATTTGTCCCGTTGTAGGAAATAGGGGCAAGCGTGGGCCAATCTTTCGTGTCGAAAAAAACATGTTCCCGACCGCAATCGGGAAGCCCCGCATGTTCTCCCCATTTTGTCCAGTTGCCGGTTGCCGGATCGGTCGCGTAAAAAATTTCGACCGGCGCACTGCAACAACCGTTGCATGAAGCAAGGTATGTTCTCCCGTCGTTAAACGGCGTGCCGTTCATGCCGAGAACGGCAGGGTCCATAATGGATACCGGCGGCGCATTGGCGGTCTGAGTCGACCAGTTGACTCCATCGGTACTCCAGCGTATCTTGTTGTCGGTTCTCGAAGTCATCCACCATTTTTTGTTTGCATCTCGCCAGACGGCAGGATTGAACCCGCTCCAGGCCGGATTGATCGGCCCCTGATGCGGCTTCCAATTGTATGACCACCTGTCAAGAAGTTGAAAACGGAAATCATCCACGCGGGCGTTACCGCCTTTAATGATAAACAACGGATGCGGCGCAAAAACATCATCAAGGAAGCTTCGGACCGAACACAGCACCGTACCGTCTGCTTTTTCAACGATCGCCTGAGCGGCTTTTCCCATAGAGGGTAACCGGTTCGACATTTGAAATTTCAAACGATACGTTGTCGCCTGCGATAGCGGCGGCATTGGTTGCGTATCGGAACACCAAATATAAAAGCCGTTTTCCTGACGTTCGGTCCAGTTTGACCGAGTAAAACCGGATTGCGTGTGCGGGCCGATCGGATAGGATGCACGACGTTCTATATTGATGCTTTTATTTACTCTGTCTATCATCGCATAACACCACACGCCGTTTTCCTCCGCAAAGCCGACGCCCACATCGGCATTCGCATCATCGAGACTAAACAGCACCGACGCTTCCGCTTCTTGCGTATTGGTAAATACCGGATTGAACGCATAATGCATTGCGGTTGAAGACGTTGTTTGATATGAAGCCGATTTTGCGCCGTTTATCCCGGTATTGGATATTGCAATGCCGTCGGACACGTAATCGCCCAAATCGCCTCTTTCGAAACCGTCGGTATAGTCCCACAGATGTGCCGGGGCAGATCCGATATTGAAGGATGCGGTGTCAACGCTGCTTTGGGCAACTCCGCCGCCGATTGCCTTAACAAACCATACATGTCTTCCGTCGGAAAGATTTTGCGTCGCAGTCTGGTTGGTCTTCGTAATACCTTGTACGCTCCTGACTCCGTCGATCCAAAGCTCATATTGATCCGCACCGGCACTGGCATCCCATGTAAATACCGGCATATGCGCTTTTGTCCATACGCTGTCCGGAGCGCGCACGCGAAATGCCGTCGGAGCGGCATACGAAAGCGTTAATGCCGTAAAAAGAACCAAACCGATTGAATGAGCGTTTTTTTTCATTGAAAAGACAATACGGTATTCCGGCTTCATAATGCCTCCTTATAGGGCATGAAGTTTACAAATATTCATTATGAACAGCGATTTACTTTATTTGAGTAAGCTTATCGTCGATCCTTTGGTTCATATAACACAATCGGATCCAATCGGCCCCCACCGCACTGTTTTCAATGCGTACTTCATCCACTTTACCGGCAAAATAGGAGGTAAAAGCCGCTCCTGCGTGCTTTCCGATAACCAAATCGGCATCGGTACTGCGCGCTTCGGTAAGCGGAATGAATTTCACGGTGCTGTCCGCGCAAATGCCGTTGACATACAAGTACATTTTACTGTTTATCCTGACCGCGGCAATATGCGACCACACATGGGCAGTACCCGGGCTTGCAGTATAACTCCATCTATTTGCACTTTCGTATTCGCCAAAATCCCAGTTTTGCGAATTACTCAATTGCAGCGTATACTGATTGTTGCCTTTTTGCAGGATATATTGACGCTGTAAATTGTCGCCGGTTTTCAATGTATCGGCCATTACCCATGCGGAAACCATATAGATTCCTTGCTCGGGAAAATTCAATTTTCCGGATGCCGTTGCTTTCATGGTCAAAAAGCTTGAAACCCCGTCGAATTGCGCGGCAGCCCCAACGACGCCCGCAACCGAAACAGGAGCCGTATCCGAAGGAGTGGCATCGAAATGATTGACCGTTGCGTCGTTGACAACCGAGCCGGTTGTTTGTCCCATATGCCAAACACCCTGAAATCCGTTTGCCGTATCGAATACCGTTGCGCCGTTGGACAATGAGGCGTGCACCGTACCGGCCGTACCCGCTCCCCAAAACAACCAGAAATTTTGCGAATTATTATTTCCAAACACGGTATCGACTTTCACCCAAATCTCGGCAAGCCCGGCAGCACTGTCCCATTGTTCTATTTCAAAGGGAAGCAAAGTTCCGTTCGATTTTATTATTCTCAAGTCCTGCCCTTTGGGTTGCGCCCTGTTAAACATAAAATTGCTGTTTGTTAAGCGAACGAGCACGGGAAAATTATAAACGTTTGCCGGCACATTTGCCCCGCCGACCGTGGTATTGAGAAACACCTGTTTGGAGAGATTTAATCCCGGATAATCGGGAACGGTTTCCCCGGCGCGGGTCTGCACTGTCGAATACAAAACCGGTAATTTCGTCGAATCGAGGCAGGTAATCCGCAGTGTGAACGTGTCGGCCGGAATGCTGTCGAAACCAAATGTTCCGTCGGCTTTGACCAAAGCAACTCTGTTTAAGCCGAAAATTTGAACATACCGCGTAATTCCCGAACCTCCCGCGGTGTCGATTTTCCCCGCGATTGCCCCAAAAGGCTTAATCGTAAAGACGCCGAGTTTCCTGTTTTTTATTCCATTGTCAATTTGGCACCGTATGACGCACGCCGCGCTTTTTTCATCGTTCGCCTCAATGACGTAATCGCCGTTATCAAGGGAATCCACGTAAAAATTTCCCGATTCGTCGGTTGTTGTTCTCGCAATAAAACGCTGCGTCTTGCCGAGGTTTCCCGGAATTGGCGCAAGATATTCGGAAGGAACGACCATTATGGTCACCCCGGAAGCCGGTCTGTCGGGTCCGTAGAGAATGCCGGCGGTTATCGTGGTTTGTTCATTGGGCATGTCTGTTGCACCCGCCAATTTACCTGTTGAACAGCGCAGCATGCACAGGCATACCGTTACCAGGGCCGCAAAGAAAAAGGCATGTCGTTTCATGATTCCTCCGCAGAATCTATTTCTTTACTTAATGGAAACAGATGCAAATGCGCCTGATAAACCCGGTCGACCGATGTCTCGTCTTGAGATAACACGATAAGCTTTCGTCGTGCTTCTTCCATAATTTCAACCGCTTTGGAATAATTCTTCTTGGTTAAAGTCAACGTTGTAGAGCCTAAATTCCGCACGTTCGGATTTATTTCATCAGATGCGCGTACCGAAAGTTCGATAAACTGCCTGCGGGCCTGTTTGACAAGATGTCCCGGAATGTCCTGCGTTGAAACGATTTTATCGGTTTGACAATAATGTCCATCGTCTTTGCGATACAGAACGCCTATTTCCATAAGCAATTTTACGGCAGCCTTGGCTTCCGATTCGGAAATCCGGGGCAACACTATTGATGCGAGGCGATTGTAGTCGCCGTTCCATGGGGCGTATACCGCAAGTTCGCGTATGACGAAATGATACCATTTCGCCATGTATTCATAATGGGCTTTATTCAATTTGTAAAAAGACGTATTTCGCCGCAAACCATTAAGTTGTTCAAAAAGATCTTGTTTTTCCTGGGAAAGTTTTGCCTGGTTAAAATCGACGAGCAAATTAAAATACCGAAGCTCGTTTTGATCAAATCCTAAACCCTGCGCGAATTTTTGTTTGACATCTGGAGTCAGGTTCCTTTTCCCTTTAATGACCGCAGAAATAAAACTATGGGAAGCAATACCGGCTTTTTGGGCAAAATAGCGAATTGAAAACGATCTCATTTGCTGTCGCCGATTTTCGAAATAATCGGCCAAATACGTTCTGAAATCGTTGTAAGTATAAATGTTCAATTTCTTATTTGCCATAAAAGGCTCCCGAATGAGTATTCATAGTAATATAAACAGAACCTTCTTTATAACGAGATAATTTTTGCATAATGACATTTTTTCCGGGCACATTTTGTGCCCATTTCATATTATTATCTTTTATATCTTGTTTATTTTCATTGTATTATACATTAATTAATATTAGTTACTTATTTTTTTAAAATTATTTTGTGCCCAATAATTGCATAAGGAATCTCCTATTCCGGCAATTCCAACTTCGAGTTAGAAGAAAATTAAAGGGCAGGCAATCAATCGATATTAACGTTTCGGCGAAAAGCTTAAGAACAACACGCAGTTGATTTTTTTATTATTTCCTGAGATATCGATAAATCCATTATTGGCAACCCCGCTGTAAATAAGCTTCCCGGAACTGTCATATACTTTTGAAACGGTTTTTCCGGAAATGTCCGCGGGTACACTAAACCGATTACCAATAACGGTATAGAATTTAGTAGATTGAATCCGGCAGAATATATCCATCGACATTGGCTGCTTTCGGCCAACTTATAGTTGCCATTCTTTTGTCCGATGCACTCCAAGAAACCGTGAACGACGCAACACCGGGTGGAGGACCGCAATTTCCATTTCCAAAAACCCGCAAGTCGCGTATTGCAAATTTGCCGCCCGCCGGCATCGCACCTTCATTGCTCACTTTAATGAAACGGACATTGACAATAGAATCGAGAGGCATATATCGGGATTCGCGTTTGATGCACTCCGCAGGCCGCCAAAATGATTCGGCCGCATGCTTGGGCATGGAAAAGAGAGAGGCCAGGCGTGAGGGGGTATGAGAATAAGCTGGATTGTGCTTATACTTATGATTGTTTAGTACATGGCTCGATTCTTCACCACAATTACCTTCTCGGCCGCCGAGGCTCCAAGAAGCGATCTCAGGTCAATCAAGCCATCGGCCGTAAGAGCAACGGTTTTCAGTTGCCGTCCGCGAATATCGTACATATCAACAAGGCCGGCTCTGAGACTGATCTTGCCGTTGTCAAGGTTCCAGCAGCGCGAAACGAGCGCGAAAGGCGCCGATGCCTGGATCCGGGAGGTATTGATTACCGTTACCTGGCAGTTCTTCAATACGATAGAGTCGCTTTTCATTCCCTCGAGGCTCGAAAAATTGATGCAGCTTACCTGGTATGAGTAGATCCCGGTTCCCGAAACCGTTGCATCGGTATAGGTCATCGCAGGAGCAGGATTCGGGTTTGGATCATCGCCAAAGCCATACTCCTGAAATCCTGGTGTGCCGAGATAGCCGGACGATCCGGTGTAGGTCATGGTTTTCAATAATGTGCCATTACGGTAAACATTGAATGTCTTGATGCCGGTTTCGAGATCTGCATCGCAGTCCCAGTTTAAGACTATCGAATTATTGGAATAGGTCCCGGTCACATTATATGGTTTGGGCGGTGGTGTAGAGTCTTTCACTTGACCCGCTCCGCTCGGCGTGATACTGTAAGTGCGCCATAACCTGGCCATCCGGCTGTTCGGGAACCAGCTTGCGTTGTTTTTATTACCTGTAAACGATGGAAGCGGCGCGATATTGTGGGAACCCATGTCACCGAACCATTCGCTCGTTGTATCAACCGGTTTCATCTTCGATGCAGGACCACCGGCCGAATCGGGCAGCCGCATAGCCATCGCCATATCAAACCATGGAATGGCAAGTTCGCGCGAGTTGGCACAATCATGACCGGTGCCGGGGTCGACACTATGCGCCCAGAAAGCATTATGGCTTCGTCCGTCGGCAAAACAGGCGTCATCCTGAACAACATCCCGCGGACCGCCGTCCTGATGCAAAACAAGAACTTTGTACGATAGCGGGTTGGTCATGTTTGTGCAATAGGATTTTTGTACACAGGCGCAGGTTCGTTCCGGGTACTTGTCGGTTACTACTCCAGCCCACCATGAGCCGCCGGAATGCCCCCAGAGGCACCAAGGAATAGTGCTGATTTCAGAATGGCTGGTCCGCTTTGCAAGCGTATCGACCGCGGCGACCCAATTTAAATGAGACTTGCCCTGATCCGGATAACACCAATTGCGGCAGGCGATCGCGTCGCCGCACGTGCAGTACTGAGGTGCAATCAGGATTGCATGATACTTTTTAGCAAGCGAGGTCCACCCGACATCGTTCATGAACGACGGGGCCGTACCATCCATGCCGCAGCCGTGCAAATGGCAAATGATTGCGCGGTAAGGGCCCGTGCCTTCGGGAAGCCAACAGTAATATTGACCGTCCTGAGTCATCCCTGGACTATTAGGAAGATGCGGGACAGTAAAATGAACGACTGTCCCCTTGGGGCCGGCTCCCTGTGCGGAAAATAAAACAGGAACAAGAACCAGACTCATGACAAAAGATAACATAAATACAAACGGAAAAGGCCGCAACATTCTCATAAAAGAGTCCCCCTTAAAACAAGTAATGCAAATTTACTTTTACGTTCTTAATCGGCAATTTCAGCGGGCCAGCAATAAAAAGTGCTTGCTTAAATTTTCCTGTGCCGCTTCGCCAGAGCGGATCACTCGCATTTGTAAAACACCATACCCCGATGCGCGAACCTTTGCCAGATCGACACGGCAGAAATTTTTTCCGGATTTGAATCCATTGGACTGTATTTGTTTCCAAACCATTTTTCCGGTTACATCGTATATCGCAAACTGGATTTTCTCGATTCCCGTAAAATCGTCCGGCAATTCATATTCGATTTTTGCTGCGGATTTCATTGCGTTTTGAAACACTCCCACGAGCCGAATTATTTTTTGGGAAATTTCATCTGCCCGGTTCAAGCCGACTTTTGCGGGATTGTTTTCAAGATTATTAACCCATGCCGCACAGTTGCTTTTATTGATTCCCGATGGGTCGAGGACCGAGGATCGTGCTGAAAATTTCGGCTCCGCACCGCTGTTGAGCAAGGTACCTGCCGGCCATATCGCCGAATTGTCGAAGGCAAGTGCACCGGCCTTTACCGTTGCAAATCCCTGCGTGCCGTTCTGAAAAAAACCGGCTAATTGGAAATTCAGTGTCCCGCCGTTCATGTTAATGCTGTATCCCGGTTGGCCCCAATAGTCGGAACTGAAAAAAGTAGAGAGTGCGGTAGGACCGGTTGTTTCTATGTAATCGCAATTTGCAGTGCCTCCAAGCGATACGATTTGCGAGTTTATAAAATCGAAGCCCGTCGTGCCTGTTGCTTCTATGCAAACCGAACGCCTGCAACCGTCGATTCCTTGTCCGAGGGCCATTCCTGTCGGGCCTGTTCCGTTTTCGGAAATCAGCGCTATTCCGCGCTGCGCACCGTAACCGAAATCGTTGTATAGTATTTCATTCTGACAGGCGCCGAACACCATGAAATCCAAATTCGCGTCTGCATAGGAAAACGCGGCGCCGCCGCCCGATTCGGGAGAATTCGGCCAGCTTCCCCATTTCGACTCGCTTCCGGCGGAAACATAGCTTAAATTGAATTGCAAATTATTTACCTGGCCCCCGGTCGAATTGCCACCCGCTTTTATGGCTGTTTTAAACGCATGGCCGGTGACATAATCGACGAAATGATTGTCGCATTTGTAAGTGAACAGATCGATGCCGCTATACGTCATACGCATCCCCACATTAATGATATAGGCATTACTTCCGGTCACTTGAATAAGGTAGGGGTATATGCCGATGTTCGGGAGCTGCGTCGTGTTTTGTTCAGGATAATCGAACGTGAGACCGCGAAGGCCGCTGTTGGCGGAAACCTTGATAAACGGGGAGGCGGACGGGTTGCCTCTTCCTGCATATACTTCCAAAATGCTGCCCGGCCCCGACGGCGCAGTACTGACATCCGAAGATCCCATGAGTTCCACTCCGGTCGGTACAACAAGATTACCCGCAACTTTGTACTTTCCAGGCGGTAAAAACACGACTCCGCCGCCGTCCGTGGCAGCCTGATTGAGAGCATTTTGAATTGCTGACGTATTGTCGGTTGTACCGTCGTTTTTCGCGCTATACGGCGCATTTGCCGCGTTGTACATGACCATTTTTGCGGGTTTATGACTGGTTGGGATTATTATTGGAAAAGAGGGTAATTTCTTTTCCGTCGCTGGCGTATGATCGATCGCGCATGTCCACTGAGAATTGTTTTGAATCTGAACGGGAGTTTTAAAACGGTTTCCCGTTATGATGCCCCGTCCGTTCGTTGCAAAAGCGATTTGAGGCGCATCGTTGTTAAAATCGCAATCGACCGCGGTAAACGTGCCGCCTAAAATTTTAACTGCGCCTTTAGAAAAGGTGCATTGCTGCATCATGAACCGAGACGACGAAGACGCATTGACGGCAACGGCGTTGATATTTGCGTTTACGGTGCAGGTGTGAAATTGGACCCCGCCGGAGGTGTTCGGGCCCACGACAAACCCGGTATCGCAACCGACGGTATTCACCTGGGTGAACATGATGCCGTTGCCGCTGACGACTTCGAGATATAACCCTGTTTTGCAATGCGTAAAAGTCATTCCGAATTGATGCCCGTTGGCTACCGCGCCGGGACTTGCTATAGAAGGCGCGACATATTCTCCCCTGTTATATCCTTCGATGTTGACGTAGCAGACGTACGACCAGTCGTTTCTCCGCATAACGATGCCGGTACCGTTCTGATAAATCCATGTCTCGAACGCGCTGCCCGCGGCAGGGGCGCTGGCCAAGCCGGACCCGGACCAGTATTGAGGGGAAAAATCTATCCATTCAATCCTCCCGACATCCGAAATATTGTCTATTTCAACACCGCGTGAAAGCGGCGTGCCGTAAATCCCGTTGATGACGGGACAGGTCCCGCCGTTTGTCCTGGAAAATATGACGCCGGAATAGGCATTGACCAATGTAATATTCTTGGCGTTGCAGAATTCATTGCCGAAATAATTCGGCTCCCCGAATTGTATTGTCGGCGGATACGGCGTGATGCTCCCCGGTAATTGTTCCGGATACCAAAAAGCGAGATCCCGTACCGCCGCCGACGTTTCCATTGTAATGAAAGGCGTTGCAGTCTCGCTGCCGCGTCCCGCGTACGCCATTATGATCGTGCCTTTAATCGGCTGCCCTTTTACCGGTTTGCTCCATTCCCCGCGCAAGGTAATCCCTTTTCGGATAGTAATATTACCGCGGAACACGTATTTGCCTTCAGGCAAAAATACAGTGCCCCCGCCCAATTTCCCTAAAGAATCGATGAGGGTTTGAACCAATCCGGTTACATCGGTCACGCCGTCGCCGGTTGCGCCGAAGTCTTTTAGATTATACGCCGACACAACGGGATCTATTGTCGGATACGATGACTGAATCAACTGCCAGTTCGGGGCGGCATTTGCAATAAAAGTAACAAACAGAAAAAGAATTAGCCCTATACTATGCTGTTTAACCTGCATAAAACCATCCTTACATATAGAATTTGGGAAGGACCTAGGAAGAATTTACCCGAAAGCACCGTGGATTTGAGCCTGAAATGTATGATCAAATTAATAGGCAGTATATATTCTTGAATACTGCCTATTGCAAATATTTACGCAACCTCACCGTTGTTCCCAGGGGAATATCTTTCCAGCGGCATTTTGCGGATATTGTTAAGACTTTGAAAATAACCGTTTGATATTATTCTGCCGTCACAACTTTGACTGTTTCCGTTTTTAGCCCATCCGAAAAACGGGCAAAACAGACCTTGTTGCCAAGTCCGGCCATAGTAAACGAATATGAATGCAGGCCGGCATTTTGTTTTTCTTTATCAATCAACATTTTGACTGCCTGGCCTTGTGCATTGAAGATCTTCAATTGGACGACCGATGCTTTTGAAAGGGTATAAGAAATATCGACTTTGCGGGAAATCGGATTTACGTTCAATGAAAGACCGAACGCGGTGCCTTTAAAAACAGGATTTTTAATCGATTGCGTTTGTCCTACACGTAAATAAAGCGGGCCGACATCGTTTAAGGTTAATGGTTTATTGACAACGGTTCCTGTCGCGCCATATTCAGAACAGCCGACATCTTTTAATTGTATCTAATCGGGCCTTGTCTTTCCGCTTATATCCTTTCCAATTCTGAAATCTTCATCGAGGCTGTCGATATCGGGAATAGAATATCCGGCACTTGCCGCATCGATGGCCGGACTACCCGCGCCTAAATAGTAATAGCCGTCGCCGTTTAATGTGAATTTCGGATCAGCGGTTTTGTTTCCCGATGGCAGAGAAATGCCAAAGCTTCCTGAAATGATATTCCCGATATAACTCACATTGCCGTTGGTTCCGTTCACCGGAGAATTGTAAAAAATATTGTCGAAAAATTTCGTGTTTTTGCAAACCGTATTTGTCACGTCCGATGTTTTGCAATTGTAGAACGTGTTATGGATTATGGACGCATTGTTCGGCGTTACCGAATATAAAGGATTGCCCACAGCCATTACTATCGGTTCAAAAGATGAGGTGCTGAAATAATTGTTGTAAATGATGTTTCCGTCGCCTTCCTTTACGACGACGCCCTTTGAATTGTTAATGAAAAAATTACCGTAAATTTGATTCCTTCCTCCGTGGCGAAGGCTTATCTCTGCCGAGGGATTCTTATCGAAAGTGCAATACCTGACCACATCTTCAAGAGCCTTATTGGAAATTGTTTCATTGTCAGAACCTCCCAAATCGGTAAAGTAGCAATATTCAATGATGCATCGTGACACGCAGCCGCCTCGCAGCCCGATCCGTATCGGTTCATTTCCGTAGTCCCCGCCGGGACCTGGACAATGCTGAAATGAACAATACCGCATTTTAGTATAATTGGGGACCGTTGCGGATTCGTCAATCGCGATCAAGCTGTTGTTGGGTGCATTTTCCGGTTTGTTTTGAAAATTGCAATTCGAAATCTCATTGTATTGGGCTCCGGCGGTCACCTTTACATAATTATAAGAACTACAGGTATTCATATTTATTCCGGCAAGCGTGTTATTGCTTCCTGTAATGTTTATGCATGGCGACGAACCGGTGTTGGCGCAGTTTACATATTGTAAATCGGCGACGGTGATGTTACTGCCGCTGATTACGACGCTCGAATTTCCATTGAAAATGACGCCGCCGGCCTTTTCAGGTTTAAGGGTAATGCCCTTTTTGTTGAGTGTTAAGCCAACTCCCGAATATGTTCCATTTGTCCAAACGATCACATCGCCGGCCACGGCATTATTTTGAGCTGCCGAAAACGTACTTGCGGAATTTACGGTAAACGTTGCGCTAAACACATTCATACAAATTATCAGGTGGATGATAAGTGCTATACCGATATTGTGTCGATCGTACATAGTATTGAACCTGTTCGTGCATGAATAATTCACAATTTTCCCCCTTCAAAGACATCACTTTTGGTTAATCGCTTAAGCTTTATTTTGTACACAGGCTTTTATAAATATACGGGGTTTACGGTAAAATGCCTTGATTTTGTTAAAAAATCATTTACAGGTTGAAATTTTATTGATAATAAATTGCCCAGTACCTCATATAAGTTTTAGACATATACATTATATATGGAAACAAATATTTTTAGTAATTCATAATTTTTATTGGATATTTTTCTAAATTCAACTATAATAAAGTGTGTATACGCTTAAAAAAATGGAAACAAAACAATGAGTATGCAACAAACGACGGGAAAATAATGATCGCGCAGGAGCCATCGGTTTTTTCCTTTTTCGAATATCGCGACTATCTGCGTGCCTATTTCGCTTGGCGCAAAGAAACCGATACGGCATTCTCGCACAGAATCTTTTTAAAAGATGCGGGTATAGAAGGTTCGGCGTATTGCGTCAGAGTGATCAACGGCCAACGAAAGCTTTCCCCAAAGTACATACAAAATTTTATCCGTGCGCTCAGGCTTAAAGTCATTGATTCGAGGTATTTCGAAACACTAGTCCGATTCTGCAATGAGAAAAACCCCGATAAAAAGGCCGGCTTTCTCACTGAATTGCTGTCGATACGATCCGTGCACGGCGGAAAAACTCTTGACGACCGGAAAAGCCGTTATTTTTCGAAATGGTATTATCCCGTTGTGCGCGACCTGGTCGATATGGTCGATTTTAAAGAAGACTACGGGCTATTGGCACGAATGCTCATGCCGCCGCTCAAGGAATCACAGGTAAAAAGCGCGGTTAAATATCTTGTCGAAACCGGTTTTCTTGCCAAGACGGAAGACGGCAGGTATCATTCCACCGAAGAAACGATTTCCACACCGCCGGTAGTACATTCAACCGTGTTGACGCAGTTTCATAAAAAAAACCTTGAATTGGATTTACACGCTTTCGACGCGCTTGATCCGGAAGACCGGCCGTATTCTTCGGTCACGCTTTCCTTAAGTAAACAAGGATTCGATAAAGTTCGTGAAGAAATACGCCTTTTCCGTCAAAAGCTTTTAGCTTTGCAATGGCAGGACAATGCACCCGACCGCGTATGCCATGTCGGGTTCCAGTTGTTGCCTCGCGCAAAAGTCAAAGGGAGATCATCGGATGAATAGGAATATACGGACAATAGTCATTTCAACCATTTTCAGTGTGCTGTGCTCGCTTTCCTGCACTTCAACCCAGGTAACGGGCAAAGGAAGCGATGCCGGAGAATCTACCGCGGAAGTTACAATCCGCGGCACTATTCTGTCCGATGTCAATCTACTTGTAGACACTATCGCATTGACAATTTCATCCGAAATCGCCGGCGACCGGACCCAAACAAATTCTTTCCGTAAAAGGTTCGTTTTTGCGCTTGATGAAGCGGGACGCTTCGAGCTTTCTCCAATAGTTATGCCCATGGGTAATTATTTGTTAAGCATGCAGAACAGTGCGGGCAACGCGATAGCAATTGCATCGAACCGATTGTTTTTACTCGACTCTTCGAAAGTAACGGTCACGTTGCAGGACACCCTTAAACCCGGATTATCGATAAACGGGACGATTTCGGGAATTCCTTCGTCAACGCAATCACCATACGCAACGCTCCGGGGAACGAGCCTTGCAGACACGATAACCGGAACCGGAACCAATTTTACCCTTACCCCGGTTCCCAGGGGTTTGCAAGTATTGACGGTATATAACGACGTTGTCCCGCTTCGCCATTTGATAATCGATATGCCCGACAAAGACACCACATTTTCCATTCGGCTTGACACCGGAGCCGAATTTGTGCTCGATGATTTTGAAAAAACCGGAGTAAATAGGCCGTTTGCAGCCTGGACGCGACGCGCAAACTGGATTACGTGGGTCAACGGAGCAGGAGTAAGCAGCATCGCCCCGACAATTCCAGACAGCGGACACGTTACCGATGGTCTGAGCACGGTTTTGCATATTATTGGCAAAGCAGATACGGGGTTTCACAATAACGTCAGTTTCGGCCTCGATCTCACCAGTGACCGATCGGGTAAAAACACTTTTGCCAATCTATCGCCCATGCAATCATTGCAATTCAGGGCCAAAGGGAGCGGCAAGATTACGGTACGTTTTTTTTCGGTTCCGTTTAGGGCGCAATTCGGCGCAGTACGCGACCTTGAAAAAGAAATCACCTTAACCCCGCAGTGGCAAACATTTGTTCTCAACACCGATGATTCATGGATTCCGGATGTCGCTCCATTTAATACAGCCAATTTGCATTGGAAACAACTTGCCGCACAAATGGAAATGCTCGCATTCACGATTTACGATTCAACTGAAATCTGGATCGATGATATCGGAATAAATGGCGCTGATCCGTTTGCGTTTTAAACCCATATAATGTGGCATGCGAATTAAGCTTTCAATATTTCTAAGACCTCCCAGTATTGTTTCCAATAAATTTGGAACATATTTTACAATAAACCATAAATACATTTAATTTAACATTATTTTACCATAAAAAAGTTAAAATGTTTCCAATTAAATGTGAAATATTAAAAATTATTTCGTAAATTACTCCTTATAACCTTTGACCAACCAGGCAAACAGCTAAAGGAAGTGAAATATGAAAAAGCGGGAAATAACGGATTCAGTCGCCCGTCACGGAAGTAAGCCTTTGATTCTTTGGCTAATGATTTGCCTCAGGTTTGCTACACCCCTTTACGCTACCGCTCATTTTCTTTCCCCCACCGGCTCCGACAATGCTTCCGGAACTTTTTCAGCACCATGGAAAACGCTTTCAAAGGCAAATCAGAACATGGGAAGCGGTGATACTTTATTTATGCGCGGCGGAAATTATTGGGGTGATTCAAACATTCAATGGACCGCTGAGGGCAACGCCGCAAAGCCCCTTGTCGTGAAGCCCTATTTAAGTGAAGTGCCGGTTTTTAACGGCAATGGAGCCAATTGGCTTTTAACAATAACGGGCAACTACGCGGTTTTCGAGGGGTTTGAAGTTACCAACTATACGCAATGGGCATTCATGCCCGACGGCGGCGCCCGCGGTTTGGTATTTCGCAATTGTTACCTGCACGACATTCTTGCCGTGGAAGTCGGAGCCATAACGCCCAAAAGCTGCTCTCATGTTACAATAGAGAATTGCATATTCGAGCGTATGGGACGCAGCCTTACCCAGACAGCCTACGACCATGCGCTTTACAATGCTGCAGGCTCGCACGATATAACCATACGAAACAATATTTTCAGAGACAATTACGGCGGCCCCGCGATAAACCACTACCACACCCCCTCACCATACAACATCTGGATCTACAACAACGTCTTTATTATGCGCAAAGGTGCCGAGCGCTCCGGCATTTTCACCGGAGACGGTACGAATCATGTGCATGTATATAACAACACTTTTTACGCAGAAGGAACCGGATCGTCCCATTGCTCCGCAATACTATTCAATTCCGGTCATGGTACGAATGTAGCAGTCAACAACATCATCTATTTTTCCAATTGGGACATCAAAGATGCCATTTGGCCGGCAAACGGCGACACAATCGATTACAATATGTATTTCCCACAAAAGGATTCAGACGACGAGGGCACCCACTCGTTTGCCGCAGACCCGCTATTTGTCGACGTGAGCGCCGACAATTTCCATTTGAGCTC
This sequence comes from Fibrobacteria bacterium, assembly GCA_037447435.1. Classification (GTDB taxonomy): domain Bacteria; phylum Fibrobacterota; class Chitinivibrionia; order Chitinivibrionales; family FEN-1185; genus FEN-1185. Next base: position 10,490 of record JBBIGR010000026.1, on the reverse strand, counting down.
AAACTCACCTGCAATTAACAAAGGATACAACGTCGGCACGCCATTCGATTCGGATTTCGATGGCGTCCCTCGACCGCAGGGCACCTCAACGGACATCGGCGCCTACGAAACGGCAACCGTAACGGTAAACCGGGCAAAAGGGAAAAATTATAGGGACGAAACAGCCAATGCGATGTCGACAAAGAACATCGGCGACCGTATTGAATTCGCGTTACCAACCGTATTAAGCGGTACGGACAACACAATTGTTCAGCTTGACATATTCAATTACAACGGGTCTCTTATAAGGATTTTAGACATAGAACAGGGACGGGCAACCTGGAACATTGCAACAGTTCCGAACGGTAGCTATATTGCAAAGACTACCTTCGGGACCAAGAGTATTTGTCAACGCGTTTTTATAACGAGATAGAGCATTTCCTAATTTCTTGATACTGGCGACACTGTTCATCGCAAAGAATACAGGAGACGATTTTGCGGACCCTTTGTTTCCATTTTTATTAGAATATTTTATGTTAATTATATTTATTTGGCTTTATTAAATTTAAATTGGCATTATTTTACATTTTATGTTTCCAAATTTTATAGAAATTAATTATATTTTTCGGCGCATTTAACGGCAAACACCGCTTTTAAAGGAGGTTTTATGGGGAAAAGGTATCTACTTTATGTTAAAACCATGATTTGTTTTTTTATTATGGCAGGCCTAATTAATGCCGCTTTTACCAGACAACATTACATGATAAACACCTTGCAGTGGAAATTTAAGAAAGCGGATATGGCTAATGCCGAACAGACAAACTTCGACGATGCAAGTTGGCAAAGCATCACGATTCCGCATGATTTCAACGGCGGTATCGATAAGGTGAATAACGATATCATGACCGGCCCTAAAATGTACCGGGGCATAGGATGGTATCGTACGCGTTTTACTATAGATAATCAATATCAAGGCAAACAGATCTTTATAGAATTTGAAGCTGCGGCGCTCGTTACGGACGTCTGGCTCAATGGAACATTACTCGGACGGCATAAAGGGGGATATACCGCTTTCTCCTTTGATTTAACCCCAAAAATCCTTTTCGGAAGCGAAAATGTCCTTGCAGTGAAAGTCAACAGCGCCAATGATCCGACGGTAGCGCCATGGATGTACACACCGTTCGGCACCTATCCTGCAAGTTACGACTATGCGGTATACGGAGGCATTTACCGGAACGTGTGGGTCACCATCACCGATAAAGAAAAGATCGAGGCAACCTTCGTTTCCACCCCCGGCCTTTCCGCAGCATCTTCTTTGGTACGGGTTAAAACCGAGGTCAAAAACTATACCGCCGCCTCGCAATCGGTCAAGCTGACAACGACTGTCCTTGATTCAACCGGAGCTCTTGTCAAGACTATGACAAACACCCAGGACATTGCCGCCGGCGAACTTTTTACCTTCGACCAAACGAGCACGGCGGTCGCAAACCCGATTTTGTGGTCACCCGTCGCACCGTATCTTTACAAAGTATATTCATCATTGTCTGTTGCCGGGGAGAATATCGACCAATGTGAAAGTCCGCTCGGGTTCCGCTGGTTCACTCCCCCAAGGCCCAACGGCCCATTTACACTTAACGGCGCTAATTTCTTTTTACGGGGCATAAACCGTCATCAGGACCGTCAGGGATACGGATATGCACTTACCGACGAACAAAACCGTTACGATATCGAACTTATCAAGAGCATGGGGTTCAATTTCATGCGTCATGCGCATTACCCTCCTGCCCCAAGCGTCATGCAAGCCTGCGATCAACTCGGTATACTCCTTTTTATCGAGTGTCCGGTCACGGTCGGCATGTCGCGGGATCCCGCATTCCTTGACAATGCAAAAAGCCAGCTTACGGAAATAATACGACAGAATTATAACCATCCGAGCGCACTGCTTTGGAGCATGGGAAACGAATACGACCAGTCGGTGAGCGTCGTCGATCCCAACCTTACCGAAGCAATGATAAACTCATATACAACGACGATGAACACGTTGGCCCATTCGCTCGACCCGACAAGGCCCACAACAGCTTGCGGACTAAAATACGCTTCCAATTTTCCTCTTGTCGACGCCTTTGCTCCCCAGGATTGGACAGGGTGGTACCATGGCACATACAACTCTTACGCTCCGACCCAGCTTATCGGCGAGTACGGCGCCGACGCAGCAATAGAACGCCATAAAGAGCCAGGTACGCAAGTGCTTGGCGATTGGAGCCAGGAATATGCATGCCTGCTTCACGAAGCGTTTGTCGCCAGGGGTGAAGCGCGAAAAACGCTTTTCCCCGGTCATTGCGTTTGGTTACTGGGCGATTTTGCATCACCTCGCGCCGATCGTGTCGCTGCTTCCGGCAATACGATAAATTATCAAAATCAAAAAGGGCTTTTCCTTTACGACCATACAACGCCTAAGGATGTTGCTTTCTTTTATAAAAGTTTTTACACCGACGGTGCAAAAGCGCCCATGGTATACATAGTATCCCATACCTGGCTCGACCGTTGGACGGCTCCTGCAGCCAAAAACGTGTGGGTTTACAGCAACTGCGAACAAGTCGAATTGTTCAATGCCATCGGCAGTGCATCGTTTTGGAAAGCGAACCCGCGATGCGGGCGAGAACACCATAAAGACCCGGTTTCAGTGGACCGCCGCAAATATCAAGTATAACGTCCTGTATGCCGAAGGGTACGTAAACAATAAAGTGGTCGCCCGTGATACCATTATCCTCAAGAACCTGCCTGCAGCGCCGGTTTCGGCCACTCGCATGGAATTCTTGGGAAAACTCGAAACTGTCCCGCTTCGTGTCGCATCCGGCAGAACAACCTTCCGGCTAGCCATGCCGCGCTCGGAAGATGCGGAAATTGCAGTGTATTCGCTCGACGGGACGCGCGTTGCGTTTGTTAAGAAACTGCACCTGCACGAAGGGATGCAAACCGTTCCACTGAACAGGACTCCCCTTGGTTCGGGTGCGTACTCGGTGCGAATAAAAAGTGCAAAGGAACAGTGGCTTCAAAAAATTATTGTGCCGTGATTCTGAAATAGTTTGCAATAAAACGACAAGATATTTACATCATGCCTCACCTTGAAGGAAAACGGGTGAGCAAAAAGGAGATAAAAAAAATGAAAATTCGATGCTTAGGTCAATTAACGTTAATGTTTTTCATGCTGACGATCGGAAAAACGCTTGCCGACGTTGGCCACCTTGTCCCCGTACCGGTATCGGTTGTCGAAAGGGCCGATTCATTTACAATACCGAAATCCGTGTCGATATTCTCCGACGGCGCGACCTCGGATTCCACCGTGTGCTGGATCAAGAAAATCATCGACCAATTGCACGCGGCCAATCCGGACGTGTGGGACACCGCATCGCGAGCGATCGGCAGGGAAAATGCCGTAATCAAGATCGAAAAAGTCGTTAACGCGGCGCTGGGAAACGAGGGCTATTTATTGACTATTACGAAAGACAGCATCGTCATCGCCGCGCAGACCGCGACCGGGCAGTTTTACGGAGTGCAAACCATACGTCAAATGTTGCCGCCGCAAATCGAAATCGGAAAGCGCATCAATGCCCCGCAAAAACTGCCGGGTTGCGTTATCACGGATTTCCCCAGATTTCCCCATAGAGGCACCCATTTTGATGTGGCACGGCATTTTCACAGTATCGCCTATTTGCGGCAGCTTATCGACCGTATGGCGCTTTTCAAAGAAAACATCCTGCACCTTCATTTGACAGACGATCAGGGATGGCGCATGCAAATCACGCCGCCCGCATCGGCCACCGGCGCAACGCTTGCGGCCTACAACAACCTGATAACGATAGGCGCGGCGTCGGATTGTGAAGGTGCCCATCCCCCGGCGGGAACGGTTTGGTATTACACGCAGGCGCAGCTTAGGGACTCTTTGGTCAAGTACGCCCTTGAACGGAAAATAACCATTATCCCGGAAATAGACATGCCCGGCCATATACAGTCGGCCATTGCCGCGTTTGCGCAGGCGGGTATCACCATTTCGGCAAATTGCTGGGCTCCTTGTAACGCGCTCTATGTCGGTACCGGAGTTGGAAATAGCTGTTTGTCAATAACTAACGGGATCCCGGCGGTTATCGATACTTTTGCAAAGACGGTCTGGACTCAGGTGGCGAATGTGTTCCCCTCCCCGTATCTGCATATAGGCGGGGACGAATGTCCGGTGTCGGGAACCTCGTTTATCAATTTCATCAAACGGGTTGAAGCAATCGTCAATAGCCTGGGCAGAAAGGCGATCGGCTGGGAAGATACTTACGGCTATTGGCAGAATCCAACATCAATAACCCAAATACATCATGCGGCCAACGACAGGCCGAACACGATTTTCACCTGGTGCAGCCACGTTTATTTCGACCAGGCCGAAGGACCCGGCGTCGGTTATAACCCCTGGTGCACAAAAACGAGCATGGTCACCCTCCAGGTATTGTACGGCGCATCGGGATCTATTGTCAATCATTACGGAATAGAATCCGCGATGTGGACCGAAATGTCGGGCGAGGCAAACGGGATAACCGACAGAGACATGTTTCCCCGCATGGCTGCGGTGGCGGAACTTGGTTGGTCGCCTGCGAGCAGTTTGAATTGGGCCAATTTCAGTTCGCGGTTGGCCGATATTGGTTGCAGGTTCGACTGTCTCGGCATACGCTGGTATAAACAGGACCCGACCGTTGTCTTCAACAGATGCGCGTCCGACAGCGGGGCTGCGACGAACGCCTTGTCCAATTATAATTGGCAACTGATTCCTGTTGCCGGCACATCACTGGTTTATCATGGCGCAAGACCTCCTGTCTTGTCTGATTTCAAGCTGCTTTCAGACAGAGAATACAAAGTCATCGACGTTCGCGGACGGACCTTAGCCGGTTATAATAAGAATGCCCCGGCAAATTTGTCCGGATTTAACCCGATTGCCAAAGGGTTGTATTTCGTGGTTGACAATAATGGATTTCTTGTTCGAAAAGTCCTTGTTAAATAGGGTATGTACCAAATCTTTTGTCATGAGGAGGTTTCTTTGTCACAGCACAATACTTACAAGTTTTTTTTCAACATGATAGTTTTTGCTTTTATGGTATTGCACGCATCCGGTGCAAACGATTCCGCAGTAACGGAAAAACTCCCTGCGATTTCGATATCGGATACCGCAGGTTTTATGATGACCCGGGTCAATTCTTCCAAATGGTATGGCAACGAACAGTCGCCGCAACTCTATAATAATGTGGTGATGGATTTCACGTTTCGTTCCCGCATCAATAAACACTTTTCCATTTTTGGAAGCATTGAAGGTTATTTGTGGTTCAACACCCATCCGCTCATACAAGGTACCTTTGGTCAACTCCAACCGGCCTTGGGTGAAAACACAGTCTCACTCATCCAGGCGCAAAGCATTTACTATCTTGATAACGAAAATTTCTTCGGCGTGCCTGATGATGTTTTTACCGCCGAGATAGGCCTTGGTGTTTTTCCTTATAAATACAACCCCGATGTCCGGAACCTTGGCGAGAATTTGTTTCGAAGCGGGACATACCCGGGCTGGCTGAGATCCGATTTCGACAAAACCGCTTCGGTTCTTACCGGACTGCGCGTCAGCTCGACCGCTTTCGGCATCTGGAAAAACGATTTGCTTGTCACTACGGAAATGCAGATGTATCCGCTCTACGATATTTCGTATTCCTGGCTCAGCAGTATAAAACTCGGAAAAGTTTTGGAAATCGGCAGCGGCATCGATTTGGCGCGATTCACTCCTGCAAACGATTCCCTGACCACGCGGAGAAAAGACATTTTCGGCGAAACCGTGCCGTTCTATTTGAAAAACGGCGTCTATGTTCCGGATCCGCAAACCCCGGGGAAAATCGACACCGTTGGAGGGGATACCGCCTATTATACCTTCACCGGCATCAAACTTATGGGACGTATGTCAATTGATTTAAAAGGACTGTTGCCAGACAGGGTTGCGAGCGTTTTTGGTGAAAATGATGCCAAGATTTACGGCGAGGTGAACATTTTGGGATTGGAAAACCAGGGCGACTATTACGATAAGCTTTGGCAGCGTATTCCGGTCACCTTCGGCCTCAATGTGCCGGCATTTAAATTCCTTGATGTTCTTTCCTGTGAATTTGAATATTACCGAATGCCCTATCCGGATAATTACCGCAATCAAATACAAGTAATGCGACAGACCTACGGAGGAACGCCAATACCCGACAATCAGATCGATTATTTCAACGGTTATTCCAATAATCCCAAGGATTCCAGTATGAGCTATAATTGGGACAAATACGACAAAGACAGCTGGAAATGGTCGGTTTACATTAAAAAATCGTTCGGCCCGAATTTCGCCTTGGTGGGGCAGGCTGCGCGCGATCATCTGAGGACAATGTCGAACAGTCTGACCGCCCGCGACTACGATGAGATTTTAACGCTCGATAGTCATTGGTACTTTGCGCTCAAGGCGATGTCGGCATTTTAACCTTCAATCGGCTATAGCAATTTTCTTCATATTCCGTAACAATCACCTAACGGGTGTATTTCACACCCGTTATTTCTGTGGTACAATGATACTCACGAGGGGCAACCGTTGCGATTAATCGTTAAAAAACAATGCGTTGAAACCTTGAGTATTATTTACTTTTTAATTAAAATACCAATTACTAACCTATAACCTACTAACATCCCAATCATTTTTATATACAATTAACACATTTTGAAACTTTTTCTTATCGCAATTATTTATTGACATAACCGGCTTTTAAGGATATGTTTATACTGGCTTAATGGCCATTTGCATTGGGGGCTTTTTTTATTTTTTGCAAACCGGGGAGTAAATTGCCATGTCACAAAATGAGAATGTTGAAAGCCTCTTGCATCGAATCAAGGAATTGGAAAGCAAATGCGCTAAAAATGAAGAATCTCTTCGGGCCCTCTCTCTCGATAGTTTTTATTTTAACACGCTCATGGAACAAATCCCGGATTCAATTTATTTCAAAGATATGCAAAGCAGGTTTATGCGGGTGAACAAGGCCTGGGCCGAAAAGCACAAAATTTCCTCGCCTTCAATGGCCTCAAAAAAAACCGATTTTGACTTTTTCCCTCCTGAATTTGCAAAGCAGGCCCGGCAGGACGAGCAAAAAATCATTCAAACCGGCGACCCGGTTTCGAAAATAGAAAAGTACGCGACCGACAACGACATTTCTTGGTATTCAAGCACGAAAGTTCCCGTATGGGATTTCGACAATACGATAGTGGGCACATGCGGCATATCGCGAAATATCACCATCGAAAAAAAGACGCAGGAAATGCTGACCCAGTCAAATGCACTTTTGGAACAACGCGTCAAGGAAAAAACCGAAGACCTGGTGACCACGAACCGCTTGCTGGAAAATCGAATCCGGCAATTGCATTTTATCAATCAATTCTCCTATTCGGTTTCCCACAAAATCACCGTCGACGACACCTGCAGGGTGATTCTTGATTCTTTCTGCGAATATTTCCCGAATACGGAAGGTGTGTTGTTCCAGATAAAGGGAAAACAATACCGGCAGCAATGTGCAACGAAATTGCTCGGGAAAATGGCCGACACCGGATTTGTGCAGCGCGTCCTTAAGGAGCATGTTCCGCAATCCTCGCCGGAAACGCTGCTTTTTTCCCTTTCAAAAACCGATGCCGAACCGTACACTTCGGCAACCTTCGAAAATGCGCTTCTCGTGCCGCTCTTTGCGGATAAGAAGCAAATGGGCAGTATCATTTTGCTGATTCCGACCATGAACGAGGAAAACTTTGAAAAAGAGAAATACCTTATCACCATACTCGCTTCGGTTTCGGGCGTCAGTTTGGAACGGGCCCGCACGCATGCCTCTATGAAAGAAAAAGCCCGTTACGAAGGAGAGATGATCGCGGCCCAAAACATTCAAAAAACCCTGATTCCCGACGAACGGTCCGAATTCCCTCAGGCAATCGTCGAATGCGCATACAGACCCGCATATGAAGTAAGCGGCGACTATCTGGATTGTTTCGTCAATGACCAGGGTAATTTGGTGATTGCCATCGGAGACGTATGCGGCAAAGGCGTTCCTGCGGCGCTTTTGATGAGTATGCTCAGAACGACGCTTAAGATTTACGCAACCAACCAGCCTTCTGCCGCGCACCTTATTGTCGACGTGCAGAAATCCATGAGAGACAAGCTCAGTTTAACCTCATTCATTTCATTGCTGTGCTGCATTGTTGATACAAAGTCAATGACGATGAGCTATGCCCGGGCAGGCCATCCGTATTTGCTTCAAATCGATGAAACCGGAGCAATGCCCACGACTCATATGACAAAGGGTATTGCACTCGGTATGGAATTCGATACGACTATATTTTCAACGCTTTTGGAGGAAAAGCTAATTCCCATTAAAAAAGGAGACCGATTTTTTGTCTATACCGACGGGATTATCGATGCGATGCTTCCCGACGGATCTTTTTTCGGCACCGAACGCCTGAAGCAACTCCTCAGCTCGCACGGGGCGCTTGACCCGCGGTCCGTAATTTCCGCGATTACCGATTTGATAAACGATGAAAAAATGACCGACGACGCGACCGCATTATCCTTCGAAATTTCCTGAAGCGTTTCGGTCTATCGCAATGCTCTCACGGAGTTTTGCGTTTCAATCCGATAGCACCAAACACCTGCCGCTAATTTCGGCAAAGCGACTGTTTGCATTGTTCCCTGCCCCATATACTTTTGAGAATAGGTTTTATGTCCCAAACAATCAAAGAGTTCCACATAAAACTCCTTCGATTTATCGGCTACAACCGAAACGGATTGCGGTGAAAATCCTTTTGAAACGAAAATGCCCTGCATGACGCCCAGTGGTCTTTTTTGAAGCACAGGACCGTCTAAAGGCATCGAAACGTCGGTTCCCGATTTAATGATATTGAAATAGTTTAAGTCCGGCGAACCTGATACAACGGTCAACCGAACCGTGTGCAACCCGTTCGCTGCAAATGTTTTGGTCCCGGCATCAATACTGGCCCATGCGCCGCTGGTGGAAGGCAGGCTTACTGTTGGCAATGGAGTATTATCCACAGAAAAATCGATCGACGATGCGGCAGTGGACGAATACCTGAGCGAGAACTTGGTTTGGGCGGGAAGAGGCAATTCTTTCCACTCGAGCCATGCATTGGCTTGCGTTTTCGTCACTTCCCATCCCAAATTGACATCAGTGCATTTTGTGATGTTGATAGCACCGTTACGGTATGTCCCGTTTCCTGCAGTCATTCCCGAAAAGTAATCGCATGCTTCTGCTTCAACCTTCAAATTGTCTGCCCATGCTTTTCGTGAAAACCGTCTCAGGATGTTGGGGCGCTGATTCGGATAATCGTAATACACGGAATCATCGCTTCGCCAAAGAGCGCACGTCTCTTCCTCGTCCGAAAACCCTTCACCCAATGTAGATAGAGCACCTGCGCCGACTGTTTTAGTCAGGTTATTGATGAGGAGCTGACCATGGTTGGGATTCATATACACATTGCTGCCCTCATACCAGAATCCGGGACAGAACGCGCCGAACTTGGTACCAAAGAAATTGGTGAGAGTCATGGACGTGACCGGCGCGCCAAACCAGCTTTGCACCGCATCGATGACATTCGTATCATTGCATGCAGGGTCCTGTTGCACCCACGATTGATCGGCAACGATATAAGGATTAAACCCGAAATCCGCCAAGCATCGTTTACGGATCATAAGTGCAATCGCTTTGATGCGACCATTTCCCTGGTTCGTACAAAACGGCGGATTGACGCTCCAGAAAATCATGACCATCCTGTTTTTGATTTTATACCGTTTCGCATCCGGTGTATTTTGAATGCAAATTTTGAGATCCAGATCCCAGATATACCTGTAGTTGGACGTGTCTGCGCAATCGAACGGCGGATTGTAGCCGTAGCCAAGTCCTTTGTCAAGATTCCTGTTCGCAGTCCAGGATGCGGCGTTATCGTCGAATATGGCGACTTTAAACGTATTGTCTAAAGGCCGACGGTCCATGGCAGCGCACAGATTGGCATACTTATGCGGATCGCCTGCGTCCGTATTGGGAAAATTGGGACTGTAGCCCCGGGCATCGGGACCGATGTAATCGAGACCGCTATACGATACTTCTTCGACGATTTCGTCCCACCAATCAGCTTCGACCCCGTGGGATTTAAATAAGGAATGGTTATAGGTGCCGCCAGTACTGCTTCGAGCAGAGCTTGGGTAACCGCAGGTGACGCCCAGGTCTTGCGCATTAGTTATTACGCATGTCAATAGTATAACCAGGGAGCCAAAGCAGAAGCATGTTTTAATTTTCATATGTTTCTCCATTGTTATTGCTAATTCTAATAACCCTCACCCCTGGCCCCTCTTACCACAAGGGGGTCAAGTCCTAAAAAATGTTTACAGTTTTTTGTTTTTAATTGTGTGTATTGTG